>JBDKJD010000001.1:0-163022 GCA_039796775.1 Candidatus Parcubacteria bacterium
ATCCATTTGTTATCGCGTCATCTACTGGAGCTAACATGCTTACTGTACTTCAAAACGGAAACATAGGAGTAGGGGGAACAACCACACCAGCTGCTAACTTCTCAATACTTGGCACATCTACACAACCAATCGCTTTCCTAGTGGCCTCTTCTACTGGTGCTTCTATGTTCAATGTAGATAGATTAGGTAGAGTTGGGATTGGTACAACCACTCCTTCAGCTCGTCTTGCTATTGCTCCAAGTGCTGGAGAAATAGCATTCCTAGTTGCTTCATCATCTGGTGCCCCTGCGTTTGTTGTTAACTCAGCAGGGTATGTGAGTATTGGTACTACAACTCCGGTGTCTGCCACAACTACCGTACCTCTTCGTGTTGCTGGAGATGTGCGTATAGGTAGCTCGGGTACTAACGGTTGTATACAAGGTAACGGTGGTGCGACTCTTACAGGAACTTGTATTTCTGACCAACGCTTGAAGACAAATATTAACGACATTACTAATGTTCTCGATAGGCTCACCTCACTTCGAGTGGTCAACTTTAATTGGAATCAAACTGCTAATGATGTGTTCGGTAATGATATGAATTCAATCAATACAGGATTCGTAGCTCAAAATGTACAAAGTCTCTTCCCAGAATTAACAACAGAGAATCAACAAGGGTTCACTGAAGTTAATTACTCTGCGCTACAACTCTACGCTATTCAAGGAGTTAAAGAACTCACAGAACGAGTGGATACATCTTCTTCAACACTAGTAACCATCGCTAATCAAATGACTGCTGACATAGCTACTGCTTCATCTAGTTTGGCAACATTGTTCTCTAATCTAAATACAGTAGATCAATCTCTACAGGGAGTTAGTTCATCTCTCACGTCAGCTCTTGCTGTCTTTAACGCTTCTACTACCGATATACAATCACAAATAAATATACTCAATCAATCACTCGGTACTATTAATTCACTCGACGGCCTCATTACCATCTCTAGTACAGGAAATGTTAGCGTTGAAGAAGGTGGGACAGGCGGAGAAGTCCTCCGTGTAGCCGGACGTGTAAGAGCTACAGGATTTGACATCGATACAGCAGCTGATCTCGCTGAAAAGTTCGAAGCAGAAGAAGCTCTCCCTGTTGGAACAGTAGTTGCATTTAGCACCTCAACAGTTGAGTGGTCTATAGGTAATAGTACTTCGACTGATGATGTCTATTCAATGAATAAAGTGAGACGTGCATACGATTCATTTGAAGCGGTAGGTATAGTGTCTACCAATCCTGGTATTGTGTTAGGAAAAGATGTGCCAAACGGTGTACCAGTAGCATTCCAAGGACGTGTTCCAGTCAAAGTGACAACCGAAAATGGTCAAATAAAGAGAGGGGACTATATCACTGTTTCAAAGACTATGCCAGGGTATGCTATGAAGCTTACAGGAGATGGTAAAGCTCTCGGTAGAGCACTCTCTGATTACACAGAAGGTAGAGATAAAGTACTAGTCTTAGTAGAGAACAGTTTCCAAAAATTAGATATGGAAGGTAAAACTGCAACCACAACAGGTATGTTAACGGCAGGGAATATCGACCTCAACGCTAACGGTGTAGCTATCGTGAACGTTAAGTCTATAGCATCAGCAAATGGTACATGGTCTATTGATGAAAATGGTAGAATTGTTGCCAAAGTGCTTTGTCTCGAAGATGTTTGTATAGACAAGACTACTCTCACTAATATTCTTAATATCTCAGGTCAAAATCCTCTCACGTTAGGAACTTCTACTACAGAAACTTCGTCAAGCTCAGCCTCTTCAACAAACTCTCAAACAGAAGAGAATGCAACCTCATCTCAAAATAACTCAACAACCACAGAAGAGATAACATCTCCTGTTACAGAACCAGCTAACGTTGAAGAAAACCAACAAATAAGCCTACCTGAAGAGCTCCCAGTTGTTACACCTCCTCCGGAAGAGTCTCCTACAGAAGTCGTTAACCCTTAATCAAAAAACAACCCAGTATAAAAGGGTTGTTTTTAATTAAATGAATTATTATACTATGTGATAATTAAATTAAATCATAATGTCTATTAATAAAAAATACTTTTGGTTTATTTTTTTAGGTCTCATCATAACAGCCACAACGTCCTCCCTTGTTGCTATGTTCGTATTTAATTTTCTCATGTCTCCGTCTAAAGAAGTGGAGCTTAATAAAAAATATCCACTACTATCGAAGAGAATTTTTATTGAAAATCAGAATGATATTTTGATTAATTTCGTACCACTTAGATTAGCCTTAAGGGAGTATGTTTCCAAGAATACTAATAAGTTAGGTGTTTATTTTGAATATCTTCCATCTGGTATTTCGATAGGGGTGAACGACAGAACTGAAGTGCGTTTAGCCAGCTTATCCAAAGTACCACTCGCTATGGCTATTCTAAAGAAAGTAGAAGAGGAGAGGATTGACTTATACGATGAGGTTACTCTTATTAATCAAGACATTGATCAAGCTTTTGGCGATCTTTGGCAGCGTGGAGCAGGGACTAAGCTCACTGTTAAAGACTTGGTTGAGATATCTCTTCAACATTCCGATAATACTGCATATAGAGCACTCTTTAGACTTTTAACACCTGTAGAAGTTAATGCTGTGTATGAAAATCTTGAGATACAGGTCTCTTTTGATGAAGGATATCCTTTTGTGTCACCAAAATCTTATTCTTCAATCTTTAGAAGCCTGTACCTATCTTCTTTCTTATCAGAAGAGAACTCTCATTACCTACTCTCTGTGTTAAGTGATACAAGTTTTGACGATAGTATCACGAATCCTATCCCAACACATGTTCCAGTTTCGCACAAGGTTGGCGTATTTTCTGAGCTTTCAACCGGAGAAAATATCTTTATTGATTGTGGTATTATCTACGAACCACTCAGACCGTATATGCTTTGTTTGTTTGTAAAAGGTGATCAAAATGAAGCTAAGCGTCACATGATAGCTATATCTGATATGATTTATCAATATGTTCATAAAGTAAGGGGATCCTCAGAAAACTAGCCCAACACTACCTTTTTCTGTGGATTGCAAAATAACGTTTTTTAATGTATAATTAAACAATTATGGTAGTACGAATGAGACATACACGTGCACATACTGCGAACCGTCGCAGTCATCACGCATTAAAAGCTTCTAATCTCGTTGCATGCAAAAACTGTGGCGCTCTTAACGCACCACACACAGTATGTAGCGCTTGCGGCTATTACAAAGGTAAAAAAGTAGTAACAGTAAAAAATAGCAACAAGTAATACTTCAACTCTTAAGCTCTTTCTAAATTAAAAAATATGAGTACGCGTCACATCGCTAGAACCATTGCATTACAAACACTCTTTGAGTTAGACATGCGAGACAACTTCTCCATAAAGGAAGAAGAGGCCTCTTTAATTTTAGAAAGAAATAAGCTTGAGTTTGGTGAAGGGGTTAAAGATATTTCTTTTGCTAAGAACATTGTTCTCTTGGTTATTTCAAGAAAAATAACAATAGACGATATTATTGTGCGAGCTGCTCCTGATTGGCCTCTAGAAAAAATAAGTGTCATCGATAGAAACATTCTGAGACTTGGCTTAGCTGAGCTCCTTTTTGGTGACAGAACACAAGTCCCTCCAAAAGTAGCTATCGATGAAGCTATTGAACTAGCAAAGTCATTCGGTGGAGAGACATCAGGCAAGTTCATCAACGGTGTTCTTGGTGGTATTTATAAAGAGATGGGGGAGCCAGAAAAGAATCAATCCACAAAACCAAAAGACTCAATCAAAAATGAACGTGAAATGTTGGTTGGAGCTATCATACTTTCCACCCTCAACGACAAAAAGTATGTAGCCTTTGTGCATGATGTCTTCGGCTATTGGACATTACCTAAGACTCATATTAAAGATCAGACTCTCGTAGAAGCTTCAGCTCAGGAAGGAATCAAAAGAGAGACCGGACTTAGTATAGAACTTGTCGAGAAGATAGCAGAGAATGAATATATAGCCAACAAGCCAGAAATAGGTAAAGTAATAAAACACGTTATTTATTATCACGCAAAGAGCGTCTATCAAGATCTTGTTTTAGAAAAGAAAGGTGGTCTTGATGATATTAAGTGGTTTTCATTTGAGGAGGTTGCTACGCTTAGAATGTATGATGATATCAAGTCCATCCTTCTTCCTTTTTTAGAAAAAAATAAATGACGGTAACTGATTTTGCTAATGAACATAATTTACATTTCAAGAATAAAGCGCTTTTAGAACAAGCGTTTATTCATCGTAGTTTTATTAATGAGAATCCGAGATCTACACTTCATCATAATGAAAGATTAGAATTCTTAGGGGACGCCGTGCTTGAGCTTGTAGTTACAGAATACTTGTATACAACATACAAGGATCATAGTGAGGGAGATTTGACTGCCTATAGATCAGCACTTGTGAATGCTATCACCTTAGGAGAGATAGGCTCTGCGCTTAATTTTAACACCTATATTAAGCTCTCCAAAGGTGAAGCTAAAGATTTGCATAGGGCGCGCTCCTCTATTCTGGCTGATGCTTATGAAGCTTTGATTGGTGCCATTTATTTAGACTTAGGATATGAAGAGGCAAAACATTTTATAACAAAAACCGTACTCATAAAAACAACAGACATTATCAGAAAAGGTTTATATCGAGATGCTAAAAGCTTCGTCCAAGAAAAGTCACAAGAAATATACGGCATCACTCCTTCCTATGCGGTACTTCATCAAGAAGGCCCAGATCATGACAAGGTGTTTGTGGTAGGTATTTATTTTGGTAATGACAAAATCGCAGAAGGTGAAGGCAAAAGCAAACAAGAAGCAGAAACTGTAGCGGCTCGTAAAGCGCTTGTTGTTAAGAAGTGGGTAGAGGCCTAAAGAGTCATGAGGTTAGACCTAGCCCTTGTGGAGCGTCATTTGGTAGAAAGTAGAGAAGATGCCAAGAAAGCGATAGATTCAGGTTCTGTACTCGTTAACAATATTCTTGTGACCAAAAAAACAAAGGAGGTTAAACCAGAAGATGCTATTACAATTTCTTGGGAGAAAAAATATGTCAGCAGAGGTGGTGAAAAATTAGAAGGTATACTTTACTATTATTTTGAGGACAAAGAAGCTGTCATTAATTATCTTATTTCAAAAAACGCCTTAGATATTGGATCTTCAACAGGTGGGTTCACCGATTTTTTGCTCAAACATGGTATATCTCATGTTACGTGTATTGATGTTGGTAATAATCAACTACATTCGACACTCAGAACTAACCCTAAAATTTCACTATTTGAGGATACTGATATTCGTTCGTTTTCGGATAGTCGGCATTCATATGACATAATAGTTGCAGATCTTTCTTTTATACCGCTCAAAAAAGTAGTTGATGACATTGCCAGATTATCTCAGTCGGGTACACTATGTTTCTTGCTTATCAAACCTCAATTCGAAGTTGGTAAAGGTAATCTGAAGAAGGGTATTTTAAAAAACGAGGCATTACTCGAACCACTCTTTTTAGACTATAGAACATTGTTCGAAGATAAGGGTTTTATAGAAATTGATATACAACCTTGTAGTATAAAGGGTGGGGATGGTAATCAAGAGTATTTTTTAGTATGCAAAAAAGCATAGATGTATAGTAAAATATACCATCTAGTACAAGATGGGCTCTACTCATACAACACAGTAAGCGCAAGCTGTAGAATAGTCATTACAATAAAAAACAGAAAGTAATTAAAAAATCGCACTTTATTACAAGTGCGATTTTTTAATCATTTATTTAGAATGAACGACGAGGACGATCCTCGCGAGGGGCTAGTGGGCGTGCAATATTAACAGTAAGGCGACGTCCTTGGAATTCTTGATCATGGAACATTGATATAGCTTTGTTAGCTTCATCTTCTGATGCCATTTCTACGAATCCAAAACCTTTTGATCGGTTAGTCATCTTGTCAATAATGATTTGAGCAGAAACAACGTTTCCTGCTTGTGAGAAGTGATTCTTAAGATCATCGTTAGATGATGCGTAAGGGATTCCACCCACGTACAATTTTGTATTCATTTACGTTTTAACTAAACTTACTAAGAATAAGAGCCGAGAATCCAAGCTATACCCGTGAGACACGAACACAAATAGGATGAGGTTCTTACTAAAGAAAGTATACCACATCCTTTGGATAAAGTCCACCCTTTCTGGGGATAGGTTCTCCACCGAAATGCAACTGCTTTCTTTTTTGATAATTACGGCCATTTGTAGATGATGTTTACTCACCCTCATTTACTACAGGTGCGTTTCTACTCTGTCTCTCTCTGCGCTCGTAGAGAACTAATAGCACCACATTGGTTTACTATAGCGGTGCAGTTCTCGATATATGGTCCCCAGATCAACTCTAAATACTTCTATGCTATATGTTTTTGCTTGTGCTCGTATAGGCACAAGACACAGATTCTGTCTTTGTGTTTTTCTTTAAATTTTGTAAATATACTCTTTTTTATTTTTTGAATTTGGTATAACACTAATACAATTTTGAATTAAAAAGAGAATTTTCATAACGCTGTGGAATATAAGATATAATCTATTGGGTTGCGTTACTCAAACAGTTTTGCTGTTTGTCCAACATCTTCCTTTCCTTGGTTTTCAATATAACGTTGTACGGTTTGTTCATCTACGTCGACCGTGGATACAAAGTATCCATCTGACCACACTCCGTCTGTGCCATAGCAGAGATGTTTGAGAAATGGGAATTTGGATTTGATGTTTCTTGAGGTGTTTGTTTTAAGTAGCCTCACCACACTACCCACTGATACTTGTGGTGGTATAGAGATGAGTATGTGTACATGATTTATGTCGTGATTGATTTCTTTGATTCTTAGTCGTGGGTAGTGTTCTGTGACTTCATAGAATTTTTGTTCAAGGTATTCTAACATGCGGAAAGGAAGAGGTTGGGTGACGCTACATCCCCAGGCTGACGCCGTAGGGTATTATGCGCGAATAAAAAATCATTACAACAAAAGAAAAACCCCACGATTTACCTCGCGGGGTTATATTACTTACTTTTATTTTCTTGATCATGTAAATGACGCCGCCCGCATCATCTTATCATAAACCTCTATGGGTTCAAGGTTTGAGAAGATGCGTCGTGCATACACATCCATCACAAGCCCTTGACGTGCAATCTTTTCGAGATTATCTTTATACTCCTTTGTGCCGGGCCGTTTAAGTGCAAAGCTCCATGTTGCAGGTTTCAATACACCTACCCCACCCCAACGGATAAACTCACCCTGTTGTTTAGACGCACGGAAGTAGGCTTCAATGTCCTCCATGCCTGCGAGTGGAACCTCGCCATACTCAAGAGTACTTACCGTGGTTTTACCATCTCCATTACATTCAGGATTCATGCCACCAATCTGGTTAAGTAGTTTAAGATTCCAAATTGCACATGTATTTTGTGCAAATCTCCACTGAAGACGCTGGTGATACTGGTTGCGTAAGTACCCAACAAGCTCCAGCGCTTGGGCTTCCATGTAGTACAACATAAGATAAACCATATGCCCTGAAAGATCAATCTCGGGACTCCAAACAAGTAGTTTGTCTGCATTACGCTCGTTTGCAACTACAATACCAGCATTGATAGCAGTAGCTGACCCAGCATTAAGACCCCAACTATGAGACACTACTGGTACAAGTTTTCCACTAGCAATTTCTTCAGGAAAGAATTCCTGAAGACGAGATGTCGTTGGGGTTTCACCCTCTCGCAATTCTTCTGCATACTTTGAACCAAGTTCAGCACAAGTTACCACAACAAGCCCCTTAAGTTCTGGAGGAGCAGTGTCAAACAATTTTTTAATTGGAGCAACAAGCCCCTTATCACACTTCTCTTTATTAAAAGTTGCAAAACTTGCACCACCTTGGAATGAGCGAGTAACAGCAAAGAGATTTGTATTCATGAGGAACCTTTCAAGATTGAAACTACTTTAAAGAATGATTATATGGATAATACCGCTCTTTGTGAGACAAAGAGCAGTATTATCCATTGTCTATTATCTATAGTATCACTTTTATATGTAATAGTCAAGTAAATGTAGTGGTAAATTCCCTACCGAAATGCAATTACTTTCTTTCTTGATAATGGAGGAACTTTGGTAATGATATCACTTTCAAGTGATGCTTCGTAAGTATTCTTGTAACTAATTTATTTTATATACTTATGGTTTAAGGTAAACAGCGTTGATTGTAACTCTTCCCATGTAACAGAACTTTCTGATAGACTCTATAATTATCATATAAGGATGTAGATTGAAAGTACTAAAAGATGAGAGAAGTGTGTCTGGGGAGTTATTACCGAATAGGTTTATTGGGTATAATTTAATACAATTACAACCCAAAAGAAAATTTTCTGGGGATAGATACCCTTTTTCTACAAGTTACCGAGATCAAGAGTATGAGTGATACCAAGCTCTTTTACGAATTCATGTACGTGAGAAACTACGATAACCACACCATTAAAGTCATGAACAGCCTTCTGTATAGCAGGGATATGGCGGAAGTTAATATGATTAGTAGGCTCGTCTAAGATAAGGAGTCCTGGTTGCTGTAATCTCAAATAGGCGAACATAAGTAATCCTTTTTGACCTTCGGACAGGAGACCTATTTTTGAGGCTAATTGTTGACCACCTAAGAGCATGCTTGCAGCGACGCTACGTAATTTTTGATCATCTACTCTTTCGAAGACCTTAGCTAGCTCTTGATATGGACTCTTTTCAAAATCTAATGTAGAAAAGTCCTGACGATAATATCCAACTTTTATACCATCTTTGATAGAGACACCCTCTTCTTTTCGTTTTGCTATTTTTTCTAACAGTGTAGTTTTACCAATTCCATTTGGACCGATGATGTGTAACTTATCTCCTTTACGAAGCTCGAGGTTCACTTTTCTTGTCACCGGTTTATCATTATGAAGTACAGACACAGAAGAGAATTGAACTATAACGCTCCCGATGTCTTCTTGGCAGGGGATAGTGAATGGTTTGATTGTCTTGTCTTCCTTACGCACTTCGGTCTTACTATCTTCTAATTCTTCCACTTCTTCTTTTAATTTTGCTGCGAGCTTGCGCATCTTCCCACCTTTTAGGGCGAAGAAGTTCACTTTATCTTTGTTGTCTTGTATTTCTTTTTCTAATTGCGCATTTGCTCGTTCTGCTTTTTCGACAGCTCTTTTAATCTCTTCTACTACTTTGAAATAGTTCCCGACATATTGTTCTACTTTGTAATCCTGAGCATTCACATACAATACCCCATGAGTGAATGAATTCAGGAACTGCGCATCGTGCGAGATAACAAGTACAGTTCTGTCATATTCTTTCATAAAACGAGTCAAAAGATCAATCCCTTGTTTGTCGAGATTGTTCGTCGGTTCATCTAAGAGTAAGAGATCTGGTTCTTGGATGAGAGCTTGAGCAATAAGTAATCTCCCTTTTTGTCCACCTGATAATTGTCGTATTTCTTTATCTAATGAAACAGAGAGTTCTACTTGTTTGAATATTTTCTCGGCTCGCTTGTCTATATCATATATTTTGGTAGTAAACGGTTCTTCCAAAAACTCTCGCACTGTCATTTCCCATTTTTTGTGAGGGATGAATTGTTTAGCGATCGCTATTTTGAGATCCTTTTGGAAAATAATTCTCCCTTCTTCTGGTTTCAATTCATTCATAATAAGAGAGAAGAGTGTAGACTTACCAGCCCCATTCTGACCCATCAATGTGAACTTTGCTCCTTTTCTTAATACGAAGTTGCTCTCTACGAGAATCGGTTTGTTTTCTGCATATTTAAAAGTCACATCGTCAAAACGAAGTATTACTTCACCTGAGAGTGGATTGATTTTTTCGGCCATATAACTATAGAAATTCTTAAGATTAAGCTCAAGCATTATACTACAATATAGTCATTTAGTCACTATAAACATCTTATAAAAATATTAAATGCTATACTTTTTTTATGTATAAAGCTCTTATTGTATTTTGTGCTGCACTTCTTTTAGGGAGCGCTTTTTACTATTTTAAAACTGGAGATGGTGGGTTAATGCTTGAACGAGCAGTCACTCAAACAATTTCAAAACAAGAAGGAGTCACTCTTATTCAACTATTTTCTGGGAATTATAAATGTGAAGCAGATGATGGCTGCTCATTCCCGGTTGAGCTCAAGCTCTATGATGATACTAGTTTTGAATTGTTGTATAACAATACAGAAACACAGGAAGAGGTACAGGTAGCGGAAGGAATTTGGGGTGTTGGAAGTAATAACAAACTGATTCTCATTGTGGATAGACAACGTTCAGCAAAACATATGCCTAAGTCAATATATGGCGTCATTGATACCTTAAAAATCAAAAACATTTCATCCAAAGCTACCATCTTTGAATGGATCAAGAATCCAACATTTACGAGAGTTTCAAATGACTTACAAAAAAATTCATCAACAGAAGAAGAATCTTTTTAGATAAAGGGTTTGATAATTATAGTTAAACTTAGAGTACCGAGTCTGTTGCCTTATTACAATAATCAATATTTGAAGCTATTATTTTCTGAAAAGTCGTCGCAGTTTTTTATTGAACTTCTCATAAAGATGATCTAACTTTGGATATTTTTTAACAAGAGAGAGAATTTTATTCTCTAAGGTTACACTTTCAAAAGAGAGAATAATCACCCCAATAATCAAAAATACTGTACCGTGCACTATAGGAAATATCATTCCTAGTACTCCTAAAATAACAAATATTGAGCCGAGTGTGATATGTAGTAATTTGCGTAAGTAGTCCATACTATGTGTCTTTATTCTGACAGTATTAAATCCTTAATAAAAATACTTTTTGTGCTACTCCCATACACAACGCGTACAGTGCTTGAAGCATAAGAGAGAGACGTGGGTGTGGTAGTACCTAGCTTTATAGCATTAGCTCGAGCATAGGTGAGATCAGAGAGTCCGTACGCTAAGGCTACATAATATGTAGTATTTTCTTGTGTTACAAAGATAATATCCTTAAAACTATCATCATTAACAAAAGCTTTAACTGAAAGCGTGCTAGTAGCCGTAAGAGTATCCTTGAATGTTAAATATGTCGAGGTGCCAGACACGATGTATTGACCATCAAGGGATGTGAGGGAGGGTACTTTCTCTATATTACCAGCTTTAAGTTGCATATCTTCACGAACAAAGATTTTAGTCTGTGTCTTACACAAATAAGGATAATCTTTTGGGACCACAAAACGAGCCTTAACACACTCTTCATAAGAAGAGACATCGGTGAATGTTGTTTTAAGTGACACAAAAAAACTATACGCAACAAAAGACGAGACTGTAATAGTAATTAAAAAGATCTTATTCTTATTGAGGAAATGATAGAGAGGCATGATTATTATTAAGTAGCAAGTGTATTACAGTATATCAACAATGACGAACGAATCTTATCTATTTTGTTGATATTCTTTAAAAATAACAATTCCGGCCCTCAGTATTTTCCATACAAAAATACATGCTGTCTTAACAATCCCAGGCTTATTCTCAAAAGCTACTGTTAGATGCGCATATTCCTTTCCTGGGAAACGATAGAATAATACTGGTATAAGGATGAGAGTGAGGATAATAGCAAATGCGAGTCCGAACATGATAGTAAATGCAAGCGGCCCCCAAAGTGTCGATACAGTTGCAAGAGGTATCATCCCAACCACTGTCGTTACTGTTGTCAAAAATATAGGTCTCAAACGAACAGCGGAAGATTCAACAATAGCTTCCAAGAGGGAGAAGTTCTGGCTTTCTTTCTCTAGAGCTAATCGTTTCAAGATGGAGTCTAATAATATGATCGCATGATTAATAATCACTCCAGCTAAAGCAACAAGACCGAGCATAGAAGAGAATGACAATGACTGCCCGGTTAATGTGAGACCGAACAATACACCAATGAGCGAGAGGGGGATAGTGAGGAGAAGGTACATTGAATATCGTAATGAGTTAAACTCAAGAACCAAGATAGCGAGCATCCCTAGCATCCCAACAATAAGTGCTAGCCCCATTTCTTTGAACGTTCTCTGTACATCTTCATTTTCTCCCCCATACACAACTTCAACAGAGGAAGGGATATCAAGCTCGGCTTCTCTTTTTTGAAAAGCATTCACAACTTCTATTGCATTAGCCCCACCTTCTAACCCAGCCGTGATTCTCGTATAACGCTTACCATTATCATGATTGATTTCATTTTTGCTTGTGCCAAGAGATACACTCACCAGTGATCCAAGCGGAATTACTTGAGAACTATTTGTCGTTACTGGCAATTGCTTAATAGCATCAATTGTTGCAACTGAAGTATCTTCAGGATTAATAAAAGAATTGTTGAGATCAACTTTGACGACAATGTCTATATCTTCTTCTTGTTTTGTTATCGTTGTAGCATTCACTCCGGAGACTGCGGTTCTTAATATTTGAGCCACAGTAAGAGGATTTAACCCTACCTGTGAAGCTTTTGCTCTGTCTACTTCTATGTTGAATTGAGCACCATCATTTTTAAGTGAGGTTTCGATATTTTTTGCTCCGCCTATATCATTTAATAATGTCTCACCCTTATCTGCTAACAGTGAAAGTTCTTCGAGTGAATCTCCTTTGAAAGTGATAACAATAGGTGCGCCTGATGGTGGGCCATTGTTACCTTGTTCTACTTTTATGAATGCACCATTAATAACTGATAGTTTTGATTCAAGATAGGGGATGAGTTCAGTTGAAGTCATTTCCTTTTCTTGTTTGAGATTAACGGTGATATTAGCTAACTTTGTATTCTGTCCTCCTCCGTTATTAGAGAATACAGATGACGCACCAACTGTTGTGATAAACGATTCAATATAAGGCTCCTCATAAAGAATTTCTTCAACCTGTCTCACATAAAGATCAGTATCCTTAAGCGGTGTCCCTTGTGGTCGCTCAACAGAAACATAGATCGCATTCTGCTCTTCTTGTGGAAAGAACTCTACGTTTAAAAATCCAAGGACTGGTAGGAGAATTGAAGTCAAGAGAGATATTTTTAGAAAATTAAAAAACTTATTCTGAAAATTACTATTTTGTAATATCTTTCGAAGAAAATCCTTGTACCAATTCCTAGCTTTAACGAAATATTCTTCTTGAATCCTAATCAAACGATTTTCTGACACTTCACTTGTTGTGTGTTTTTTGTCAGATAACAAAATAGCAAGAAGTGGGACCATTCCAAGAGCAACAAAAATAGACGCAATGAGAACGAAAATAATAGTGAATGGTATTGAAGAGATAAATTGTCCTACAACTCCAGAGAGGAAAAATAGTGGGGCAAATACAGCAACAGTAGTCATTGTTCCTGCTATAAGAGGCCAGGCGTATTCTCGTATTGAATCTTCAGCTGCCTTATAAATATCCCCATCATATTTATCTTTCTTTGTATGTATGGCTTCTGCTATTACAATACCTGAGTCCACTAATATTCCTATCGCCAAGATAAGAGAAAATAGTGACAAGAAGTTAATAGTATTACCAGATGCATACAAGCCAATGAATGCAATCACAAAAGAAAGCGGAATAGAGAGCCCGGCTACAATACTTTCTCGCCATCCTATTGTCAAGAAGAGCATAATCATCACCAAGATAACAGTCTCTATACCAACACGGAATAGCTGCGTGAGATCTTTCTTCACTTCTTTACCAGCATCAAAAGAGACAACGACAGATGAATCAATAAGAAGAGATGACTTAAGTTCTTCGATTTTTGCTTTAACGTCTTCACCGATGACTGTCACGTCCCCACCTGATTTTTTGTACACATTAAGAGAGATACCGTATTTAGAAGGTTCTCCATCCAATGAAATTCGAGAGTATGTAGTCGGTGGAGCGATACCATCAATGGTGGTAGCAATATCCTTCAAATAAATTGTTGCACCATTTGTTGTTGATATAGGTATTTGAGACACAGTATCAATATCTTCTATTGATCCAAAAAACTTAATAGGGTAATCAATTGAAGACACGGTAATAGTTCCAACAGGAAGAGAGCTATTAGCTGCAGAGATAGCTTGTAAGACTTGAGGGATTGAGACATTATAGCTTGCTAATTTGTCTTTGCGTAAGATTACCTGGAATTCTCTATCTCTTACCCCAGAAAGCTCCACCTTAGATACTCCTTTTATTTTTTCTAATTCTTTTTCTAGACTTTTACCGAGCGCTCTTAATTGAGCTGGAGCTGAGTCAGAAGAAATAGAGAAGATAAGAATTGGCTGTTCAGAGAAATTGATTTTGTTAACAGATGGTTCCGTTGCATCTTCTGGTAACTCATTCTTAACTTTATCTACTGATTCTTTGAGCGCTGCAATTGACTCATCAATGTTTGCAGATGCCTCGAATTGTGCAGTAATAACAGAGAGCCCCTCTCGTGATGATGATGTTACCTTCTCAACATTTTCTGTGTTAATAATTTCTTTTTCCAAACGATTAGTAACCAATTCTTCAACGTCCGCAGCAGAGGCTCCACGTAATACTGTTGTCACAACACCAACGGGGATAATAACCTCCGGCGAGGATTCTTTTGGTATAGCCAAAAGAGAATATGCCCCAGCACACACCAAAGATACCATTATTAAATACGTGAATACTTTTTTTCTTAAAAAGAATAGCCAGAGAGAAATCATAAAGGTTGAGCAGTGTGGGAATTAGTCAATAACGTTAACAACAAAACCTTCTTTTAGTCCTCTTGCGTCCTTTACTATAATTTCAGTCCCAGACAATCCTTCTAGGATTTCTATTTGATCCCCCGAGACCGCTCCTTCTTTCACAGCTACAGACTGAAGTGTGTTAGATGCATTAACAACGAAGACATTTGCTCCGCTTGGTGTTAGTTTAAGCGCAGAGAGAGGGATAGATATTTTAAAAGTATTCCCTGCAGTGACTGGTTGAGGATTAGTATCTTTCAAGGCACTCGTTACCGATATTCTTACTGACTGACCATTAATCAATGTATTTTGATCTTTGATTATCCCTATACGTACTTCTATCTTTTTTGTGCGAGGATCAATAGCTTGAGCTACTTTGGTAACTATCCCTTCAACAGATACTCCGTTAGAGGTAACAATTGTTGCCTTCGACCCTATCGCTATTCGTTTCGTGTCATCTTCATTAATAAACGATACCACCTCTAAAGCTTTATTGTTAGAAACTATAGCAACTTGAGAAAATGCGCCAATATAATCTCCTGAATTTAATGAAAGAGAATTAATAGTTCCAGTGATAGGACTTCGTATAATTGTTTTTTGATAACGAGCAAGAGCTGCGTTATATGCACCCAAAGCTTGCTTCACCTGGGCTTCTGCTTGAGCTATTGTTCCTGTAATATCGGCATTATTACCTGAAATTTGTGTAGCGGTTTGACTTGAGGTGAGAGCAGTGCGGGTGCTTATAGTTCCATTTATGGTGCCAGTCACACTTGATCTCACTCCTTGGACTACTGCTTTTTGCGTATCGATGAAGGTTTGATTGAAGGTGCTATCTGGTATCGCTTTATTGTATGCGAGAGATAGATTATCTAAATAATTTTTGACAGTATTGAGTTCTGCTATAACTGTTGTTAATTCTGCCTGTAAGTCACTTGATGTTGTGATTGTTTTATTTCTCTCGCTTCTTGAAACGATAAGATTCTCAAGAGATTTTCTCTGTTGTTCAAGATTAAGTACTAGTGAAGAATCTGGCACAGATAATAAGAATTTAGCTTCACTAAAACGAGGATCTCTATATGCTATATCCGTCTTGCCTCGAATCGCATCATCCATTGTGGTATAAGCAGAATATAATGTATTAAGTGCCTGATTTTTGACATCATTTAAACTATTGCCAGATTGAGCGCTGTTTAATTTAGCGATTTGAAGTGAAGCTTTAGCTTGTTCATACGCGCCTTCTGCTTGTAACGTCGAAGCCCTTTCTGCGCTATTCTCAAATTCTGCAATAATTTGACCAGCAACTACCTGATCTCCTATTTTTCTGTAGACACGTGTTAACTTACCTGAACTTTCAGAAAGAATTGTCGCTTCACTTACAGAGGTAACAGTACCAACAAGAGGTATATCTTTGCTGTCTGAAGATAATTCTAAGAGTGAAGCAACTTGGACAGAACGTACACGCTCAGACGCTACTGCTTCTTTTGAAGAAGTGCCACCAAAGACAGCTATAAGCACTCCTCCGATAAGCATTATCTCACAAGCGATGAGTGCGTATCCCTTTTTCTTTGGGAGCTCTTTGTGTAAACGTATTACTTCGTTATAACTTTTTTCTAAATGATAGCGTATCTTCTGTAGATGATCTGTAGTTGTCATGGTTTTGTTTTATGAAAGTTTTGTTAATAATGCGAGTAATTGCTTCTGCTCTTTATCTTTAAGAGGGGAGAGTGAGCGTTTGATTTCTTGGAGAATCACTTTCTCTGCTTGTGTGAATATTTCTTTTCCTAAAGGGGAGATGGTAATGATGTGAGTTTTTTTATTATTGCGAAGCTTCTCTTTTTTTAGTAATTTTTTTTGTTCTAATGTTTTGATATGTCTACTGACTGTTGCTTCTTTTATGTTAAGATGTTCAGCTAAGTCTTTTTGGGAGAAGGAATCTCTACAGGGGCTAAGGAAGCTGATAAGGACAATATATTGCGAGAATGTAAGATTGGCATTCTTCACAACAAGAGTCTCCACTCTCTTTGTTACATCTTCATGAAAACGATGCATTTTATGCATCAATTCTCCAGATACTGTAGATAAGAGCAAGCAGGAATTAGGTTCTTGTTTTGTCTTTTTTGACACTACTTTTGTTGTCATGCATCTTTTATCTTAGCATGCTAAGATAAAAAAGTGAATAAGTACACACAATAACTTCAGTGCAAAGGACAGTCTGTGTCGCTCTATAGAATCTAAACAAAAGAACCCGCTTGGTGGGTTCTTTTGTTTTTATCTTACTCTAAAGATGATGATTCGATACTTATGCCAATCTAAAGCCGAGATACTTTTTCTTTTTTAAGACAATTATCACACATATCATACTTATTAACACAAGACCTGAACTCACAAGATAGAGAATTGTCGAATTCTGATACAACAATTCATAATAAAAACTAAATGCAGCCATGCTAGCAACTAGAAGTGTGGTTAACGTGAAGAATAGTCCTTGCCCTGTAGTGCTTATGAGCTCAGGTTCATCACTTTCTAAGCTAGGGAATAACGCACCGAGCGACAATGCGAAACTCACAATAAAAAACACAGTACTTAAGAAGAGTAGATAAAAATCAAAAGAGAGTTTTAATCCAAACTGAAGTACAATACTATTAACGAGACTCATCACGAACCCTAGACACAAGAAAACAACAGAGAAGAATACTAGTTTGCCAATAAAGATTTTGTTGTAGGCTATAGGGGCTGTTCCTAATATCCAAAGTGTTTTCTTCTCTACACTAAAACTAGGAAACACGAATCTGAGTGCGAACGCTGCCACAAAGTACATCGCTATCACGAATTGAAATGCTTGGAGAAATGCAGTCTTAGAAGATATGTCTGTACCGTCTGTCACCACAGAATCACTCACTGAAACAATAACAGCTATTTGTATAATCCATAATCCAAATAAAAACAAAAACCAGAGAACTCCCTTAGTATTTCTCATAAAAGATGTTATTTCTTTTACAAAGAGAAGCGATGTAGTACCTCGCACATGATTAAATAGAGTAGATGTTGTATCTGCGCCTTTCTTTAATTTTTCTTGAAATGACAATAAGAGATCATGGTGGAATCTAGTTGCCAGAATATAGATAAAGATGGAAACCACTGCGATACCCACAATAGCTACAATATTGTTCCAACTCATTGATAAGGCATATTGCCACTCTAGGAACATTGTTGAGATAAGAGAGCTTGGTGAGAGATAAAAGTATGATGTTATGTCAAGAAGTGTGACAGGAGTATCTCCCTCGGCTGATTTAAAAATAGTAAGAATTTTCAAATTTTTGATACTTGCATACACGGTCATCATAAGCCCAAGAACCAAAGCTCCAATAATCACAACAAAATGAGCGAAATTAGCTTTTCTTTTAAAGAGCGTAGTTATACTCATATAACATTTCCCAATTAAAAATATGCTCGCATGTGACAGAGCGACACTTATTATGAGCAATACTACGAGTATGAACATAGCCAATAAAACTTGGAGGAGTGACAGAGAGTGTACTTTGTCAAACGCTACAATAGCTGGAACAAAAAGGATGAGGAACGGTAACATGCTCGCTCCCACCCCTTTGGTAAAATGATGATAGGGAAAATCTCTAAAAGAAGGCGAGGCGAGTAACCATTCATTTCGTCGTGTTGAAAAAAGTGAGAACATGCCACTTATAAGAGCACTCGTGCACATCAACAAAAACAATACGAGGAAGAACATGTTATAGAGGAACAAAAGAAGTGGCTGACGTATCAATTCTTCTTCTATTTGAATGTCAACATATCTAAGTCCAGAAACAATAAAAGCGTAGATCAAACTACCGATACTTAAGAATAGTGCTACGAAGAGTCCTGTAGTGACTGTCTTAGCAAGCGTATTTGTTTTAAAATAAGCTCCTGTCTTTTTGTATTGAAAAACAAGAAAGGGAATAAGGGTATTCATAGTTAATTCTATTTATGACTGAAGCACGAGCGAGTCGTACACTTCTTCAAGCGATGTATCATCTCCCAGCTTTGCTTTTTCTCTTAATTCTTGTAACGTGCCAACCGCTATCAATTCTCCGTATTTCAGCACTCCTATTTTCGTCGCTATTTCTTCAGCAACTTTGAGTGTGTGAGTGACGAGTAGTACAGCGCCTCCACTTTTAGCATGGTTCACGAATAATTGCTTTGCGATCTTAGCTCCCTCTGGATCCAATCCAACAATAGGTTCGTCTATTACGAGAAGTTCTGGATCATGAGAAATAGCAGACAGGATACTAAACTTTTGTTTATTCCCTCGAGAGTAGTCATCAAAATAATTATTCTCTATGCCGTTTAAGTGAAAGATGGGGAGTAATTCTGTTATTTTCTTTTCTCGTTTTATCTGTGGCACCTTAAAGAAGGTCTGCATCATGAGTAGAAATTCCTTTCCGGTCATATATGACCAAATAGAAGGCTCGTCCGGTATATATCCAATATGAGACTTTGTCTTTTCTCCTTCTTTGACAACATCGTGACCAAGCACAGTAATTGTTCCACTTGTTGGCTCCAATAATCCCAAAATACTTTTCACAATAGTTGTTTTACCAGAACTGTTCGGTCCGATGAGAGCGAATATTTCTCCCTTTTTTATTTCAAAACTAACAGAAGATACCGCTTTGTTGTCTCCAAATTTTTTTGTAAGATTATGTACTTGTAGCATATGTTGTTAAGTATATGTAGCGTGCTAAGAATAGCAAGGGAAAGACTATAACAAAAACTACCAACATACTTTGTCCACTGAATTAACTTTATAGAAAGTCGAAAGGTCTTTTATTCTTCTTGAATCTTAAGTACAACATTCCCTACTTTTTTCTTACTATCGACAAGTTGATACGCTTTAGCGACTTCGTCTATAGTGAACGTTTTATTAATAACAGGATGGATCACACCTTTGGTATAGAGTGAAGATATGATTAAAAATTGCTCAGAGGTTACCCTCGCTGTCCCAATAATAACTTTATATTTTTTGATAAAAAGACTTTGCAGCATTTCTTTAATCAACCCCGAGAGGAGAATAATAACACCTCCTTCTTTGGTCAGCAGATGAATACTCTTCACAGGTATAACGTTTACGCAGTCTATTACTACATCATACTTTATACCAAGAGATAGGATATCAGTCTTTGTATAATCAAATACCATATCTGCTCCCAATTGAGTCATCAGTTCTACATTATCAGTACTTGTAACCGCGGTTACAAGAGCACCCCTGTCTTTTGAAAGTTGCAAAAAGGACACACCAACAGCCCCTGAAGCACCATTAATAAAAACCGTTTTATTGGCAAGATCTACACCCTCAAGAAAGTGTAAAGCGGTAGTAAAACCAAAAGGAAGTGCCGCTGCGTCAACATAACTCATTTTCTCCGGGATTTTACCCATTGGGGTAGTGTTATTAATAACCAAGTATTCAGCATGGCAGCCCACAAAATTTTCAGTCATTCCGTAGACACGATCACCAACAGTATATGTGGACACATTAGCTCCAATCTCTTCTACGATTCCAGAAAAGTTAGCACCCAAAATACGCTTACGTGGACCCATAAAACCAAACACCAGTCGCACAAACCAAGGATCAGCTCTTCTTAACCTTGCGTCTCCACTGTTAACGCCAGCTGCTATTATCTTAATACGTAACTGATTTGGTTTTGTGATTATTGGCTCTTCTATATTTTTTACTTGAGCAACTTCTGGTCCACCATATTTTTCTACAATAACTGCCTTCATACAATGCAGTTTACAGTATTTATTTTTCATCTCAAAGATTACTGAAGAAAATAAGTTATAAAAAAAGAAATGCCAGCTCCGCGGAGCTGGCATTTGGACGAGTATTCGGCTAACCTTTACAGAGGTTCTCGTTCGCGCGATTTGTGTCAAAATAGGGTTTTATTGCCTAAAGACATCTTAATGTTATCAAACATGAGAAGAGGAAGTCAATAAGTCGACTTACTCCTTAGTTGCAACATCTCGTGTAAAGAAGTAAGTTAGCCAGAGGGAAGTATGAGAATGCGGTGAGTGCATAAAAAGAAATCCACTGAATCACGCTGACCTTTCTTAATAAAATAAATTATCAACTTATACTATGGTATAATTACGTAAACAAAACTATGGGGAAAGTTATACCATTTAGTCCAGAAGGAAGAAAAAAATACTTGATACTGAATCTGAAGTAAACGATACAGCTTCAAAAGATTCTAATGAACCTAAAGTTACGGGCCACAAAAAGGCAATTGAAGAACTTTGTCAGATAATGAAACCGGGACAAGACTTTGCAAATGCGGTTCTGCGCTATTTGTGACCTTTGCGTAAAACGCTGTTGCCAGGTCACGTGCAATGAAAGCCACGGGGTCAGTTAGGGTGACAATTTAGGTCCAAATGGTACACAGGTTCAGAACTTTTAATTGGGCTAATGTAAAAAATAGTTTTCTTACACAGAGTCCTCAATAACTTCTTTTGGTGACCCTAACGCCTTTGATGAACGCCAACGAAACGATCTTTCGAAAAAACCAGTCACTTCTTCAAAAATTGAATTAACATCGGATTCCGTTATCTCTTCCAAAATTTCTTCTGGATGAAGAACCTCATTTCGTGTGATTCTTGTTATTGTTCCATTAGAAAACTGATCTTTATCTATTATATTCTTTTCATAGAGAAGTTCTAATCTTTTAAAAAGACTTAACTTTTTTTCTCCAGGGTTTTTAATCAAAGAATTAACATGGGCTTCTAGAAGTACACCACATAAAGCAACAACACTTCTATTTAAACTTGCTGACTTAGCTTTAAGTAGCTCCATATAAGTATCTTTATAGTTGTCAGGTAACCATGAAGGGATAGTGCCTACATACTCTTTTGGGAAAACTGATTTTAGATTTCTTGTTCCATTTATTCCATTAGTGTACTCAGCAACAATCACATGCCCACCCGGGCAGTAAAGAGTTTCAATACTTATGCCATTTCTTGGAGTAAAGCTAGACCTTACCTCAAAATAGCTATCCTTTCCACACCTACTACACGTCCCAGACCAAGTTGCTTGCTGGGTATTAAATTGTATTTCTTGCATTTAAGATATTCACAGTTAAATTTTATAAGACTGTAAAAAAGATATAAATCATGATAGAGTTAAGTTAGTTAAACTAAAATATATGATCACAAGACTTCTGTTGTCGCAGGGGTCTTGTTTTCTTTTCTACAATTCAAGTGTACACAATGTAAGGTAAAAGCCATTATTTTTGTCTTATACAAGAGTGTCAATAGTTTGACTTGACGTCAAGTCTGTTGCATATATAATAAACCTTTATCCTATAAAGGTTTATAGTGAAAGATCGCAAATCGATGTACTTCAGCGTTAACTAAAAGTATTTCCTATTTATGGTAATCCACATGTACCTTACCTCCAAGGATGTCTTTTGGTTTATGACGCTCATCTTTAACCACAGAAACATAATGTTTTAGTGGTTATTTGAGATAACCTTTACTATCGCTTCTGCAATCTCTTTTGCATGTGTTTCCACTAGTATATTCGGTATATGTTTTACAAAAATATCTTCCTTGTTTGAAAAGTAGTCTCTATGAAAATCTGCATCTATTTGTGATGCGTTAAGGTAATGCTGCGCCCCATCAATTTCAAGAGCAATCTTTGCCTTTGGTATATAAATATCAATATGTTTGTGTCCATCCCAGTATTCAAGTTCTAGATCAACACCAAGTGCTTTAAGCTCACTTGCTAGTAATAATGCTTGAGGTGTTGATTGTATTAGTGGCATAAAAAATAAACAACTGAAATACAAAAAGCCCACCACGTGAGTGAGAGCTTACGCCCTCCATACCCGTTTCCAGGTACGGCCGTTCAAGACAAATCCCACATGATGGGTTTTTTATTTTGAACGGGCTTTTCACCATGCCAATATTGCTATTGGTTTAGGCTACTTGTATTCAGTTGTATCTATATAATAACGTAGAAAATGACAAAATAAAAGAAATTAAGTAGTATACAGGGCAATGGAGGCTAGTAAAATTAAAACTGAATTGGAACAACTCTATAGCTTGATTCCTGAAAAAATAAAGAGAGAAGCTGAACCTCCTCTTGATTTTGCCGTCGAAAAACCGATAGATTTTCTTCGTACCTTATATAACTATGTCGACTATATTAAGAACAAGGAGTTACTACAAAAAATAATTACTGTAGAAAAAGAAAGAAAAGCGCAAGAGTTAATTAAGCTTGCAAAATCTTCCATGGAGTCTAGACACGCTCATGAACATTTTGATATCTTTCAAGATCATATCAAGGAAGAAAAAAGAAACAACGATGAGGTTGATCAAGATCCAATTTATAACTACGGGCTTCTTCTTGATGCATATGAATCTTTTGAAATAATTAAAGATTTAAAAACAGAAGAGGAAATGCGCAAATTTCCAATCGTACTAAAACGAGAATCGCCATACGGTAACTCCACAAGTAATTTTTATGGGTATGGATTATTAAACCTGGCCATGTTCAGATACCCTGAACCAGGGCATCTTCACATTTTTTTACTTAACGCGCTAAATGAACTTGAAAGAGGAAAACCATTAAACAAATATCTTGAATATGATAATGAAAATGGTGTTTTATATTTTAATGATCAAGTAATAAAAATACGGGTTAAAAATTCACCGACAGTAGGCGCACACCTACTCCTACAATACCTTGTTAAGAATAAGCCATTTGAAAAGCATGGTTATTATGAGTTCAATGATAACAATGTTTTTCTTGATGAAAAATCAGCAAAAGCATGTCTACACATTTGTAACGATATTCAAAAAAAAGTTTTGGAAAATACTGGAATACCTGACTTTTTGGATTACAACACCGGAGAAGATATGTATGTTCGAATTAATCCAAAACATTCTTTAAATATAACCGACAAATAACCATTCCGACATGTTCCGGGAAAGATGTCGGTAACAGTGTGTCATAAAGTTGAATCATCCTAATCAAGGATGATTTTCTTTTACTAAGGGTGATTTATTGAGGGGTTTGCATTTGGCACGATACTCTCGATTACTCACTTATATAAGCAGACCTTTCGGCGGAGCGGAAAGGTCTCTAGCGTACAGCATTAAGCACACAGGCTTTTGCCTTGTCAAACTCGAACGGAGTTTACGGAGTGAGTTTGATAAGGATAAAAGCTGTGTGCTACGAGAGCATTCCCGAGCGACCGATTAAAGCGAAGGGAATGATCTTGTGCGCGAAGCGCGTGCACAAGTGACATCCGGAGGACGGCGCGCAGTGCGTATTTGCATCTGTTGACTCGACTAAACATACACTTACGGAGAAATGAGAAATCCAATAATCTACAAAAAGAAAATAATAATCTCTGGCTCAACAGTTGAGATTCTTTCATACGAGATACCGATAACACATGGTTTTGAAATATCTCCTAAGTGGAGAGAAAAGAGGAGACTGGCGAAGTTATCGGCTAAAGCAAACCTATCAGAGCAACAATTGCAAGAACGAAGAAAAAGAAACAGAAAACTAGCCATGATACGAGCAAGTAAAACACTCATACGACTGATTGATTGTAATGTATATCAATACAAAAATACCGTAGGAAGAATCTATCTTCCTGTCTTTCTTACGCTTACATTTAAAGAAGACGTACGAGAACAAAAAGAAGCCAATAGACTGTTTACTCTTTTCATAAAAAGACTGAACTACCATGTAAACAAAAAGATCAGAAACCCACTCAGGTATTCTGTTGTTATCGAGTTCCAAGATCTTAATCGTAAAGGGGTAATTCATTACCATACTCTTTTCTATGATCTGCCATTTATACGAAGTACAACACTAGAGAATCTCTGGGGAGAAGGTTCTATTAATATCAACAAAGTACATAAGGTTAAGAAGATTGGACTATATGTTTCTAAGTATATGTCTAAGAATTTTGAAGACCCTCGACTCGATGGACATAAACGATACTTTTCAAGTAGAGGACTTATCAAGCCTAAGACGTATGCAGGAGAGGAAGCGTACAGAATCGTTAAGTCTGTCATACCTACAGAGGTAACTGTTAAGGTGAGTAACTTTACTACTGAGAAACTTGGCAGTGTAACAAAGGAACTATTTTCTTTTCCTGAGAAGGAGCATATAGGCGAGCATATCTCCTCTGAGTTTAGGGAGTTGCTTGAGAAGTATGACATTTCCTAATCAAGTTATTAAAACTGAAGCGACTTCTAGTGTGGTTACAGATGAAGATATCAAGAAGCTCGCAAAACTGTATGCATGGCTTATAAAGGAGCACAAAAAGCAAAATCCTGACTTATACAAAAAGAAGGAGTATAATTAGAAATTATGAAAACAAAGCTTCAGAAAATTAAAAATTGGATTGTAAGAGACGATCTCGATCTTAGTGCTAAATGGTGGCATAGATTACTTAAGGTTCTTTTTATAATATCTTATTTATTGGTAGCATTTTATTTTTTGAATCTACTTGCAAACTCATACTCAAGTATAATTAATAGATGGGTTTTTGCTGATGTGTTATCTTCAAGATTACTTAAACCAGAGTATACAGGCAAAGTCTTTTCTATCTATGAACTACAAAAAGACAACGAGGTAATAAGTACACTAGATCAGGTATATTCTAAAGATGGATATAGTCCGAGTTTAGAAGCAAAAGAAACACTGAGACCTTATTCATCGCTATTTCTAGTGAGCAACCCTCCAGTTCAAAGTTTCTGTTCAGACAAACTTCCTGAAAAAGTTAAAGATATTGCTCTAATGAACAACATTAAATTTTTTTCAGATGAGAACCCAAGATTTGATAAGCTCACAAATAATATTGATTCTTTTATTTCCTATCTTGACAGTAAATCATTTACTATCAAGTGTGTTATGGTTGATAGTTATACAATAGTTAATAATGACAGCACAGAGTCTACATATAAGTTTTTGAGGCCGGTCAATACATACGATTACTCGATCTTCAGATATGAAGACGGTAAATTACTTTTGTTACTTGCAATTGTAATAGGCGTTTTCTTTTATTTTATTTCTATTTTTATATGTCTAGTTATTTATTACAAAATAATACTTTATATAGTTTTTGGTAGCAAAAAATAAATGAAAGCAATTATCGTAGCAAGAGTCTCCACAGACGAACAGAAAGAAAATTCTCCTGATGCTCAGATATACAGAATGGAGAGATACTGCGAGAATAAAAATCTAACTATTATTGAAAGGTTCAGCTTTGTTGAGAGCGCTTACAAAACTAAACGTGATGAATTCGATAAAATCTTATCATCGGTAAAGAGCACAAAAGAAAGAGTTGCTATTTGCTTTGACAAAGTTGACCGACTCTCTAGAAACATATTCGACAAGCGAGTAGCTTTGCTGTACGAGAAAGCTATTAATAATGATATTGAACTTCACTTTGTTTCTGATGGTCAGGTGATAGACAGTAACATCTCTGCGGGTGATAAATTTGCCTTTGGAATGAAGCTTGGTCTTTCTAAATACTATTCAGATGCGATCAGCGATAACGTGAAGCGTGCATTTGAACAAAAGCGAAGAAATGGTGAATGGACTGGTAGTGTACGACTCGGGTATCTTAACGTTACCTTAGACGAAAGCAAGAGACTTCGAAAGGATATTATTGTTGACCCTGAAAGAGGGCACCTCATAGTTAGAATGTTTGAACTCTACGCTACAGGACTATATTCACTAGAAACTATTCGTCTACAAATGATCGATCTCGGACTAAGGACACTCAAAGGTAACAAGCCTTCAAAGAGCGGTATTGAGAATCTTCTTAAGGATAGCTTTTATTGTGGTGTTGCTATGTCTCCTAAATATGGAAACTTTCACCACAAGTACCCAAGACTTATCTCAAGAGAACTTTTTGATCAATGTCAAGATATACGAAATGGACGCAACCTTCGTAAACATAAGTCTGTATCTAAGGAAGTTCTCTTTAAAGGACTTATTACTTGTGATCGTTGTGGTTGTACCATGACACCAGAAATAAAAAGGAAACCTAGTGGTAAGGAATATGTATTCTATTCTTGTACCAATGCCAAGAAGATATGCGAAAGGATATATGTTAATGAGAAGGAGCTTCTTAAGCCAATTTATGACATTCTAGACAGATTCCAATCTATATCCCAAGAGACACAGGACAGACTAATTAAGGAACTCAAATCAACCAATCAAGTAGAATCTGATTTTCATAAAGCGCAGATTTCCAGAATTAACAGTGAACTTGATATGATCAAAATAAAGCAAGATAAGCTTCTAGACGCATACCTAGATGAGCGTGTTACAGAGGAACAATTTAGCCAAAAGCAAAAAGAGTATTCTCGTCAGACAGGATTACTTGAGATTGAAGCTAGTGAGTACAGAAAGGGGGATTTTAGCTATCAAGATACCGTAGCTCAAATAATTACAATATCTCGAGAAGCAAAGGATATTTTTGAGAAGAGTTCTGATGTTGCCGGAAAACGTGCTTTTATCAATTCACTAATTCAGAACCCGACCGTAAATAAGAAAAAGCTATGTTTTACCATAGCTTCTCCTTATAATTTAGTACTAGAACTTGCTAGTACCCCTAACTGGCTCCGTGGGCAGGGATCGAACCTGCGACCAACTCGTTAACAGCGAGCTGCTCTACCGCTGAGCTACCACGGAATATATAAGTAAACGTAAAAAGAATTGTACTAAAAAAAGATTGTTTCTGCAAGCTATAAGATAATCATTATAGTACAACTCTTAGCATATCACTGTATCCTTTATTGTCTTAAAATATACAATCATGGTAACTTTTTATTATCTATTAAAACTCAATCGGTAATCAACAAATAAAAAATCTCAAACGAATTCGTTTGAGATTTTTTGAACATATAGTTAACGATAGTTAACCAATATAGTTATATAGAATGTTCTTTTAGACGATTGTACACATATGCAGAAGAGAATACTGATACAGGAACAGTAACAACAAGACCAACCAAGAATAGTAATGCCCCAGCCACATTAAGAAGCACGATGAGAATAAGGAAAGCAAATAGCATAAAGAAATGCTTGTCAGTAAGCTTGTATGATTTTTTGATCAACTCTTGTATTGAGTCATTTTCATTATCAACCAATGTGTAGGTGAAAAAATGAAAACGAACCATAACAAAAATAGCAGGGGCAATGATAAGCAAGCTGAACCATCTAGCAGGCACAAGATATAATAATGTTCCTACGATGATAGCAAAAAGCATATAAATAGCTCCCAGAATAAGAAGTTTTGTTACTTTCTTTGGGGACAAGATAGGCTCTATAAGTGAAGAAAAATCAAAATGATGATCTCTCGCCACAAGTAATGACACGTATGTTATTGAGAGCGCTATCAAGAATCCAACAATAGTACTCAAGATAGGGACACTTTCTACTGAGCTAGTAATAATCGCGACGATAAGAAACGTTAAAAAAGAAAACCAATAATGTTGTTTTGTTTTGTTCCAACCAAAAACAAAAGCTTCTTTGAATGAAAAATGATGTTTTGACATAAATATACTTATGCTTATGAGTATACATTTTATGAGAAGTATTAGATGTGTATAAGATTGTATTTTGATTTTTAATACGACATTACTATGTTGTATACTGATATGTATTAGCAGTATAAATATTAATTTTTAGTTCCTACACTATGCATATCATAATAAGCGGGGTACATGTTGATATTACAGAAGCAATGAGAACGTATGCAGAAGATAAGCTTCAATCTGTAGAAAAGCTCATCAAACGTGATGACAGTAGCGCATCTCTCACTCTTGAATTATCAAAAACGAGTAATCATCATGTTCATGGAGACTTCTTCCTAGCTGAAGCCATGCTCCATATTCGCGGAAAGGATATGACACTCAAAGCAACTGAAGATAATATGTATAAGGCAATAGATGTAGTCAAAGATAAGCTCCTAAGAGAACTTTCTTCCTACAAGGACAAAGAGCTTTCTATTATTCGTAGAGCTCAAGCCAAAATAAAATCATTATTAAAAAATAACAACGAATAAGCCACTCATGTCTAAGAATGAAAAAATGCTCTACGGAGGTATCGCTTTAGTCGTAGTTGTTGTATCACTTGTTTATACTATTGCTGTATCTGGTACAACACAAACCACGACTCCTTCATCTACTAATCAAAGCGCAACCGGGGAATCATCATCTCCTATTAACAACACATCATCACCTCAACCACCTATGAATCCAACCTCTGAAGTAAAGAATTATACTCGTGCAGTCATAACAACAAACAAGGGTGTAATAGAAGTAGAGCTCGATACAAATAAAAAATTAACAGTAGGAAACTTCGGCAAGCTCGCTGATGCTTCATTTTATAATGGAGTACGTTTCCACAGAGTTATTAAAGGCTTCATGATTCAAGCCGGAGACCCTCTCTCAAAAGACCTTGCCAACAAGAATGTATGGGGGACAGGAGGGCCTGGATATAAGTTCAATGATGAATTAGTTGGTAATGAACAGTACACAACTGGAACATTAGCAATGGCAAATGCTGGACCTAATACAAACGGAAGTCAATTCTTCATCGTAACCGCGCAACCTGGGGTACCTCTTCCTGCTTCATATACTGTTTTTGGTAAAGTGACAAAAGGATTAGAAGTAGCACTCTCTATAGAAAATGTACCAACTAATTCGAGCGATCAACCACTGGAAGATGTAATAATCGAAACAATAGAAATGAAATAAGGGAGGTATTGAACTTTAAGCTGTTAACTTTGATCCTAATAAAAATGCGAGACTTCTGTCTCGCATTTTTACTGATGTCATGTATCACTTACAATGACTTTTGCTATTTGCTAACAGTCAACGACTAATTGCTGTTCATGTATCCTCGCTTGAAACTTTCGAAGTCCATTTGTTTTTTGCCTTCTGGGGTTACGGAGAGTATATAAGCATCTGCTGTTATTTCATTTTTTGTAGTCACAAGATCAAGTGCGTTTATTTTAACTCGTATCTCTTTGTCCTTATGGGTAATAAAGAAATACAATCCAGGCCAAGGGGAGAGTGCTCTATACTTACGTCTTACTTCACGAATATCATCATGAAGATGAATGAGGCCAAGTTCTTTGGTTATCTTCTTGCAGATTGTAGCTTCGGCGTGATTCTGTTCCTGTGGTAGTAATGTTTTTTCTATATAATGCGACAAACACTGCACAAGCATCTCGCCGCCCATTTGACCACATATTACTTCGAGAGTTCCGGCCGTTGCTTCTGTTGGCGTCATGAAACTATTCTGAACCAAAATCGGTCCATGATCCATTTCATTGTCTAACTTCATAATAGAAACACCTATACTCATATCACCATTTAAAAGCGCTGACTCCAAAGGAGATGGTCCTCTATACTTTGGAAGAAGTGATGGGTGTACATTTAAGACACCATGCTCAGGGAGAGTGAGTATAGATTCTGGAATAATTTTGCCATATGAGGCTACAATAAATACATCAAACGGTTGTTTAAAAATAACAGAGTCTTCTCTGAGATCTTTTAATGACTCAGGCTGGAAGACGTCTATCCCTTTTAAGGATGCCCATGTCTTAATAGATGGGGCTGTGACTACCATATGTCGACCTTGTTCTTTATCTGGCTTGGTTACAACAAGAGAAGGTATATATCCATTACGATATAATGTAGCGAGTACACTTTCAGCAAGCGGCCCCGTTCCAAAAAAAGCATATCTGAGTGGTTGCATGATGTGATTAATTATTTCTTATTATTCTTTTTAATATCTTCTTCTGTATATTCTTCTAAATCAAAACCATGATCAATAAAAAGTATACCGTCTAAATGGTCTATTTCATGTTGGAATATGTGAGCGATAAGACCAGAGCCTCCGAAGGTGAACTTGCGGCCTTCTACATCATACGCTTCAACTGTGGCTTGCGTATAGCGATACGTTTTCCCATATATCCATCGCACAGAGAGACAGCCTTCTTGCATTGTCACTCTCTTTTTGGAATGTTTAATAATCTTCGGATTAATGAAGACAAGTGGAGTATCTTTGGCTCCTGGTTCATACGATGATGAAGCGACAACAAAAATCCTAAGAGAGATGCCGATCTGTGGAGCAGCTAATGCTACACCGTCTTCTTCTTTTTTAAGAGCGTCTTGCATATCACGTATTACATCTCTCAAAAGAGGAGAGCCGAATTCTTCTTGTGTCACAGCTCTTGCTTGTAGACGAAGAACACTTGATGGATTCTTATCTATTTGAAGTATTGCCTGGGGTTTCATGTCTTTAATCTAGCACAAAAATTACAAACCCTCTATAGTTCCCGTATAGCAAATGGCACTAACTTAATTGAAGAAATTAAGAGGGTTGACTTCTTTTTTATTATTAAAAAAGAGATGCTTCATAGTATTCCTAACATGTTCATCATGTTCCCACAGAGATGTTTTGACATGAATGAAAAGTAATGTAATACCTCGTCCTTGCTCATACCAATCGAGATGATATGAAGATAATTCTTTTATCAAGAGAGCACGGTACGCTTCTTCCATATTCTCAAAAGAAACTTTGATTACAGTGTAATAAGGGGGGAGTAAGAACTCTTTTCTTTCTTTTTGCAAAATATCATACACATCTCTAAAGGAAGGCGTGGTTACATGCGAAATAATCGGTAATGTTTTCATCCTTGTTTGCAAGATGAATGTCATATACTTAGGGTCTCTTTCTTTTACCTTCTCGGACAATTCAGTAATTAATGACAATATCTTTTCGTCGACTCTATATTCAGGGAGAGAGAACAATGAGTCAAGTGAAGAAACTATGACAGCGTCAGCTTCAGACTCCTTGAGAAAGGGGAGTATCATTTCTGTACCAAGCAAAACCCCGTACTCTGCCTTCTTCCATTCTTTGTAGACTTTTAATGCTTTGGTTTTTGTGCTAGTTCTCTCAGCGTCAATACAAAATACCGGCATATGTATTTCTTTGAGAGCTTCTTCTATTCCTCCACTAGCAACGCCAAGCGTGAACAGTCTCCAACTACCACAATGACTACAGATAATGTTCTTATCTTCTTCTATGCGTTTCAAATCATTGCAGGAATGACACACAAACGTGCGTACATTATTAATCTTATGTAACACATATGGTCTATTACAAGAAGAACATTCATAAAGCGCTCCACAATCTGAACAGACCGTTGTGGGATACATACCCTTGCGATGACAGAAGACGACGATATGCCCACGTTTACGGTCATGAGAGGCTTGAAGTAACAAGAGAGCTTCTTCTCCAAAGTATGGATTCTTGCTCTTATTGTCCTTCATGTCGACAACTGTTACATATGCATCATTTCTATACTTTGGCGGCATAAGAGCAAAAGCTTCTCTCTGTGAATAAAGTACATGTGCTCGTAGCGACAAAAACGATGAACCAAAAAGACAAGGGATGTTAATATGCTGCGCTATAGATTCTATGATGACACGCATATCATAAGAAACCTTACCATATCGATAATAATGATTACTGTTTTCTTTTTCTAATACTATATAGCCAACATCATGCTTAATAAATGGCACAATAGACGGAGTTGAGATAATAAGTAATGGGGTCTTGATGGTAGAAATTTTCTCAATGGATGATGCATACTCTTTATCGGAGAGATCACTGTGGAGGACGACAAATTTTTCTTCTATTCCTTTGATGAGGTGGGTGGTGATATTTTCTATGTCTTTTATGGTAGGCAAAAATAATACAACGCTTTTCTTTTTGGAAAACATTTCTCTTATAAGACTTCTATACATAGTCATTCTATGTTCATGTGACTCAAGTAGAACAGATATCTCTTTGTTTTCAGTTTGGTCTTTGGACTCTTTCCAAAGTTTATGTGGGATGTCGAATGATCTTTCACTCAAAAAATCATAAATAATCTCACCGGGAGTTTTGAGAGTACAAGAGGCTCCATAAACAATTCCTTGCCACAACTTCGGAGCAAGAAAAGATCTCACGAGGCAGATAGTGATTTTTTTTGTGACAAAGGAAGCATTTTTGATGCTCTGCTTTTGTTCAATAAGAGGTTCTAGATTGATGACGAGTGCTCTTACTTTGCGTTTCCGTATATCTATTTCAACAAGATCTCCAGGGGATAATGCAATTGAAGAAAAGTAAGTCAACTCCTCATAAGGAATAGAAGAAGTGAGCGGACATACAGTCACGATATTCATGGTTATATACTACCTCAAATCATTGTCAAAAGCATCTCCGGGGTGTTTTGTAATCAAAAAATATTATTTAAAACTATGCTATACTTCTCTTTATAACACTATGGAATTCTTCTTTAAAAAGCTCGGCATCGATTTAGGGACTGCTAATACGCTTGTCTATGTTCCCGACAAAGGGGTTGTGCTTGTCGAGCCTTCTGTTGTTGCCATTTCAGAGTCAGGGAACAAAATCTTAGCCGTAGGTCAAGACGCTAAAGATATGATAGGTAAGACCCCCGACAGCATCACAGCATACCGCCCTATGAGAGATGGAGTGATCGCTGATTACAGAGTAACAGAAGCGATGCTTAGATATTATATTCACAAAGTCGTAGGTAATTGGAATATATTCAAACCAGATGTGATGGTATCAGTTCCAGCCGGAGTAACATCAACCGAGAGACGGGCGGTGATAGAAGCTGCACTCAAAGCTGGGGCTCGTAATGCTTATGTGGTGAAGGAACCTATCTTGGCTGCGATTGGTGCGGGTATTCCTATTCATGAAGCTAAAGGCAGGATGATCGTAGATATTGGAGGAGGGACAACGGATGTTGCCGTAATTTCTCTTGGGGGTATAGTATGCAGCACGTCGGTTAAATGTGCTGGTACAAAAATAGATCAAGCCATCATCGACTATGTTAAAAAAACGTACAATCTAGCAATCGGTGATCAAACAGCAGAAGAAATAAAAATAAAAATAGGCTCAGCGCTTCCTATAGAAGAAGAGCTCAGTTTGAATGTTAAGGGGAGAGACTTCGTAGCTGGATTACCAAAAACTGTTGAAATCAAAACAAATGAAATAGTGAAAGCTATAGATAAAGAACTCAAGATAATGGTCAAAGCTATTAAAGATGTTCTCCAAGAAACCCCTCCAGAACTTGCTTCAGATATTATAGATAACGGTATTATTATGTCTGGAGGCTCTTCTCAATTACGTCATTTCCCAGAACTGGTAGAGAGGCGCACCGGGGTGAAGGCCGTACTTGCTGATGATGCCTTCTTTTGTGTCGCCAAAGGTACTGGTGTTGCCCTCAAACATCTTGATACTTATAAGAGGAGTATCTTTGCCAAAAAGTAATTCATAAAAATGATACTATTGTATAGGGAACGATTACACTACATACTACATGTCTCATCACGCACGTTTAATAATCAACATAGAAAGAAAACAAATTGCTTCTTCACTGTTTGAACAATTGAACACTTCCTTTTCTTCTCATGTCTTACATGATCTAACATCTCTTGATATACACACAGCGAGAACTATTATCTCTTGGGCCATAACTCCTGCGAGCAAAGAGAAGACTGCTGTTATTTCTTTTCATACAGCCACAGGAGAAGCTCAAAACGCTCTTCTTAAAATAGTTGAAGAGCCGCCAGTTGGGGTGTCATTTATTTTTGTAACATCAAGCAAAGAAACACTCTTGCCTACATTTTTGTCTCGACTTTCATTAATAGATGATGAGGATACCCTAGAGACTAACACTTCTTCACAAAAAGCGAGTGACCAGATGTCTTCACTGGTTGAGCTTTTTTTGACAACAGATACTACAGAACGATTAAAAAACAAGGAGCTGCTTTCGATAATGGAGCAGGAGACCGAAGATGGCAAAAAAGATAGAGAAGGCGCAAAGCGTTTCCTGTTCACATTGTTACAAAAAATGAAGCTCTATCATTATCCTCACACCCATATCGAGGAAGTGATCAATCTATCATCTGCGCTTTCTTCTCCGAGTACAAGCATCAAGTATATATTCGAATATCTATCATTTCTATTAGCTGTCAAAAAATAAACAAAATCTGCCACACCAAGATACCTATGCTATACTTAGCATTATTTATTACACAATATGGCATATAATTTCACTCAAACAAAATCACAAAAAGACTCAATCATTGATTGGCTCAAAGGTGAATTCAAATCTGTTCAAACAGGAAGAGCTACTCCAATCGTGCTAGACAATATAGCAATAGACCTCTACGGATCACGAACTCCGATTGCTCATACAGGAAGCATCACAATAGAAGACCCTAAAACATTGCGAGTGTCCCCATGGGACAAATCTTCTGTGAGTGCTATAGAAAAAGCAATCAATGAAGCCGATCTTGGTCTCTCAGTGGTATCAGATAGTGACGGATTACGTGTACACTTCCCAATGTTAACAACTGAATCAAGATCTCGCCTTGTTAAAGTTTTAAAAGAAAAATTAGAAGATGCTCGTATCAAGATTAGATCATTACGAGAAGATACTAATAAAGACATAGACAAGAGAGAGAAAGACGGAGAATACGGCGAAGATGAGAAGAAGCGTTATAGAGAGGAGATGCAAGGAATTGTAGACGAAGCTAATCAAGAATTAGAGTCTCTCTTCCACAAGAAAGAACAAGAAGTGATGGGGGAGTAAGCGAAAATCATTTATTTTCTGAGTAGTTAATAAAAAAGTGCCGCACTCTTTAAAAAAGATGCGGCACTTTTGTCCTCTGACCCAGGAGGACACAGCAGCGGCTTAGAGCTTGTTGTGCTGACAGGTCGCGCACGGCCGTGGTGTGAACTGCCGCTGACTTTCATCAGCTAGACTTTTCTGCTTAGCGTCTAGATCACTTAAACATTGATCAATGTCTGCCTGGCTAACCTTGTCATCAAGAGCGTAACGCAGCGTAATCATGCCTGGTCCCTCGAAAGAGGGGACGAAGGAGCAGTGCAGATTTCCTGCAGAGGCCCTCACCATGCTCGGCATCGGATACCGGTCAATTTCCGTGTAGCTGACTTCCTCAAGACGCTGTAAGCAGTTGTTGATGTTTTTCATGCTCAACCGCTCTTTGTTCCGCGCAGAGACAGACACCAGTTCAAATACCTGGTCCGCACGTGATGTGTCGCAATAGATGCCTGGCACACTCCACATGCGGCGAGCAGATGTTTTGGGGGCAATAATGCCTGTTGAGAAGTAAGGCGCTGGAGGGACGGCACTAAAGTACGGGGTGTTACTGTTTTGGGCACTTGTTAGCCCCCAATTAAAAAAAAGAAGCAGTGCGCACAAAACAGCACGCAGGACGGGAAACTTTCTCATAGTGAGATCTCCTATAATAAATTAAGGTTGTGTGAAAAAAACTACCACAAAATATTATACATAATTTAAAACAATATGTCAATATTTTGTTAGCTGTATGCTATACTTTTGTTCATGTCAGTATCTGCAATTTTCTTATTTATTGTTATTCTAATTGTTCTTGTTATTGTTCATGAATTTGGGCATTTTATTGCCGCGAAACTAACAGGAATGAGAGTCGATGAATTCGCTTTTGGTTTTCCACCGAGATTATTCGGTAAGAAAATTGGCGAAACAATGTATGCCTTCAACGCTACCCCTCTTGGTGGATATGTTTCTATTTGGGGAGAGAACGGTAGTGACGACGACAAAAAAGAAGATGGCGCATCGCATCACCCAAGAGCATTCGGCAATAAGTCAACTTGGGCAAAATTTTTTGTCCTCTCAGCTGGAGTGATTATGAACATGGTTTTGGCTTTGATTATTTTTATAGGAATCTCTTTTGGAGAAGTGAACATAAGTGTTGATGACATAGAGTATGGATCAAGGGTGAAGAATCCTTCTCTTGTTGTAACAGAAGTGTCACAGGAAAGCCCTGCGTATAGAGCAGGTATAGTGCCTGGATCAATACTCCTCTCTATAGTAAGTCAGAAAAAAGTAGCTAACATTTCTTCAGCAACATCTGCTGTCGCTTTTATTGCGGCTAATCAGAATGCTTTTTTTGATATAACATTTCTATCACCTGATTCCATAAAAAAACAAGTAACCGTCGCTGCGGTGTATGGAATAGTGCCGGACAAAAAAGCTCTCGGCGTGAGTCTTGATATGGTAGGTAACGTTAAACTCACTGCAGGAGAAGCTATTCTCCTAGGGGTGGAGAGAACGTACAAAATGACTGAACTAACACTCGTAGGATTAACGGGAGTTCTTACTTCTTTATTTAAAGGTGAAAGCGTTCTTGAATCACTTTCTGGTCCTGTTGGTATAGCCAAAATAGTAGGGGAGACATCATCGTATGGATACATCGCCTTACTTACCCTTGTGGCTGTTTTATCTATCAATCTCGCAATCTTCAATGCATTACCGTTACCCGCTCTTGACGGGGGAAGAATATTAGTAGTTCTTATCGAGTCAGTGATAAGAAAAAAGATTCCTTTTGTGTATTATGCTTGGCTCAACACAATAGGATTCTTGTCATTATTGCTCTTACTTATCGTTGTAACCATTAAAGACATAGGCTTATAAATGTGAGATACTTACTATAATATCTATGAGACAATCACATCTTTTTACAAAAACAAGGAAGGAGGCGCCAAAAGACGAAGTCTCCAAAAATGCAATATTATTAACACGTGCCGGATTCATTCACAAAGAAATGGCTGGGGTGTATACAATGCTACCGCTTGGTCTTCGTGTTCTCAAAAAAATCGAAGATATTATACGTTTCCATATGAATACAGTGAGTAATGAACTCCTTATGCCAGCTCTCTCACCGCTTGAACGATGGGAAGCAACTGGGAGGTTAGACACTATTGATGTGCTCATGAAGACAGTTCCAGCAAATGATCATTCGAAGGAGCGTAGCTCTAATTCATATGTCCTTAACCCAACACATGAAGATGTTATCACACCAATTGTGAGAGATGTTGCTCGCTCATACAGAGACTTACCTGTGTCTGTCTATCAAATACAAACCAAATTCCGAAATGAAGCACGTGCAAAGTCAGGTATTTTAAGAGGGAGAGAATTTAGGATGAAAGATCTTTATAGTTTCCATAAAGATCAAGAAGATCTTATGAAGTTTTATGACTCAATGAAGACAGTCTACGCTAACGTCTTCAATGATATTGGAATAGGCGCTGATACCTATTTAACCGTAGCATCAGGTGGAGACTTTACGACCAACTTTTCACATGAATTCCAAACTCTCACTGAAGCTGGAGAAGATTTGATCTATGTAGACAAAAAAAATAAAATTGCTTACAACAAAGAAGTGGTCAATGAGGAGAACGCTAAGAAACTAGGGGTTAACTTCGAGGAGATGGAACAAATAAAAGCGTGTGAAGTAGGTAACATATTCCCGCTTGATACTCGTTTTAGTAAAGCACTTGATTATACGTACACAGACGAACACGGAGAGCAACAAATAATTTATATGGGGTCCTACGGTATTGGTCCAAGCAGACTTATGGGAGTGGTGGTGGAGAAGCTATCTGACGAAAAGGGGCTCGTATGGCCTGCGTCTATCGCGCCATTTTCTCTTCATCTCATTACACTCTCAAAAGATAAAGAAAGTGAAGCCTCTAAACAAGCAGTCTCACTCTATGACACCTTAAGAGAACGAGGGGTCGAAGTACTCTTTGATGATAGAGAAGTATCAGCTGGAGAAAAATTCGCAGATAGCGATCTGTTAGGTATTCCAATCAGAGTTGTTATTTCAGACAAGTCATTAGAAAAGGGTGGGGTAGAGATAAAAGAAAGAACAAGTGAGTTAAGTGAGATAATCACTATCGAAGAATTATTAGCAACATACAACAAAAACTGTTAACTAATTATCTACGGAAGGCAAAGGTCTCCCTTTATTAATAAATTAAATAGAGGGAGATTTTTATTTTGAGGAAATGGTATACATATGATCATATATGAATAAAAAGAGGTTTAAATAATTGTTTATTTATAAGTATCGAATTAATCTAATAGTTAAAAATACATTGTTTTATAATGCCATAATATCAATTAATAAATAATTAAAATGGGATGCAAATTAACATCTAAAATCTACTCATAGTATAGAAAAGCGTGTCTATTACTCATACACCGCTTTGATGATGACTGAGTTATTCAAAAATATACAAAGGTTTATATAAGGGAAGCTGAGCACAAAATCAATTCTATTGCTTATAGATTTTGAAGATTATATTTGTTCAGACTTTTTTATATATAATCTTTATAGAAGCTATCTAATTAAAGGGATATATCCATCCATGAATACAAAGAAGAGAGTATAGGTAGCCAACAATATCGAGACCAAGGATTGTAAGGGTATATATCATTAAAGAAGGCCATGATAAGACCTATGCGAAAAAGTTAACTAGAGGCTGATAGGAAGGCACACGATATAGAATACTTTTAGAATTAACTTTTTGAAATGATTCTATTAATAGACACTGATCAAACATGGGTCACGGAGTAGGGATATAGAGAAGTAGAACTGTATGGCTGACAGAATTATTTTTAATATAAGAGACAATGTTAAAAGTGCTTTAGATATATAGTTATTAAAAGGGGTTTTGTTATATATCTAATGTCGCACAATATATCTTTTACGACTATATATCCTATAATAAGGCTTTACCCCTAAACTTCGTTAGCTTAATTTCGCTCACATTAAACTTGATTAACAGAAAAGATTACAACCAAGTAAGACTAGGTTATCTGGGAGTACTTACACTATAGCAACCTGTATGCATAAAGTCCTTACGGTTAATATACAAAGAAAATTAATTTCCAAGACTTCTCTTTATATAAATGGTTTAATACACCTGTACGCAAGATAGCATAATATCTTTTACATGAAAGAACGAAGTTGAAGAAATAAGAGATTAAACCTCTAACCCCTTTTCTACTGGCTTAGATTTTATTAAGACACAGCTCTTTATGTATCATCTACTAATTTTTTAACCAAAAAGCTATGATAATTTATCCTTATCTTCTTTGGATTATACTGGGGGGTGTTTTACTTTATCTTATTCAAAATAATCCAAAGCCCTAGAAGTAGTCCAGCAATATATGAAGCAACAGCTAGGAGTATAAAAGATGGTAATGTGAAAGTTATCATATACGTAAGTAGTGTTAAGACTATAAAGTTACTTCACTTTAAGATAATAAAGATAAACTCCAATGCTTGATGTTAGTGCTCCAAAAATAAAAATAGCACTGAGTAGTAATATGGCTCCTGGTAAAGTGAAAGTGATCATATCTATATAATTTTGTTTATAGTATATTACAAATAACTAAGCGGGTTAAGATAACCTGATCGTGGAGCTATTGGCATGCGCATAATGGTCCCACACGCTCGACTCCTATGATTAGTTATTTGAACAGCATCAGAAGCAAATACTGTGAAGTGTAGATGCGGTCCGGTACTGTAGCCAGTATTGCCTGAGAGGCCTATTTTTTGTCTCTGTGTGAGCGAGTCTCCTTCTCTTACATGTATAGAAGACATATGCGCATAAAGCGTGGAGAGACCATTATTGTGCCTAATGAGTACCCATTTACCATATGACGCACCACTACAAGCAGTGTCTGTGTCCCCTACTCCTATGACTGTACCTGACTCAGCAGAATATAATGTTGTCCCTGTAGGAACACCAAAATCAATACCATTATGCCCAGCTCCATTGTAAACCTGAGGATTCTTGCTCGAGAATGGAGTATTGCCAAAATATTGAGTAATACGCACGGTATCAAGTGGATACTTTAATATTCCTTTACCGTATTTTGGTAACTTACTAACATCTACTATTGTCTTTAATTTTGCTTCAATGTCAGACATTTCTGACTCTAACTCATTTTTCTTTTTCTTTCTTTCGGCTAATAGATTTTGATATACAGATTCTTTATTCTGAGTATCTTTAAGTAATTTATTTTTATCTTTAGAAGTTATTTCTACTGTTTCTTTTTGATTAGCTAAACGATTATTTAACACCTCTAAATTTTCTTTGTGTTGTTCATATGACTTCTTTTGAACATCTAATGTTAGCTTGGTATCGACAAGAGCTTGTACTCGTTCAGAAATAGCATTTGAAACTTCTGTATTTCTTGTATATGAATCAATGGCGCTCGAAAGAGTCCCACCATCTTTTAACACAAAAATATACTTAGGGATAGCCACATCATCATAATAGAACCGTCTCAAAGACTCACTCAGAGCTTTCTTATTCCTCTCAAGCACTGACTCTGTTGCATGTATCTTTTCTTCAGTGAAAGAAATATTCTGTTCAGCTTTTTCTATTCGAAGAGACGTATTTTTGATTTCTTTTAACAGTAAAGTTCTTTTGTTTTCTAACACCAACAATGCCTGTCTTAATGTTTTAGCCTCACCTTTAGTTTGGTTAATCTTTTGAGAGAATGCTTTTATTTCATTATCAAGATCAGTAATTTGTTTTGATAGTCCATCTAAGTCTTGGCGCAATTCATCGGCTGTTTGAGCTTTTAGGTGCGTCACGGGGAAGAAAAAACTTCCATATATTCCAAGTGTCAAAAAGCATAAGAACGCCAGAGACTGTATGGCTATATTTCTTTTATGTTGTTTGTTCGAGTTGTACGACTGCATTTCTTATTCTTGTTTTTACTTCATCATAACCGAGAAGGTAACAGATAGTAAACGGATCTAACGATTTTTCTTTCCCTGAGAGTGCGACGCGTAATGGCCATAACACATTACCTTTGCCATGCTCTGTGGCATAAGGCATGACACTTTCTTTTATAGTAGCAGGAGAATAGAAGTCAGAATAGAGCAATAATTCAAGTACAGAGATTAGATGTTTACTCGTATCTTCCTTTGTGTCATCTTTCCAGAGAATCAAAGAACCATTAACCTCTGGGCGTGATTTCAAGAAACCAAATTCTTCTTGCTCCAGTGTTGAAAGCTGTCCATAATAAGATATTCTATCGACAACAAAAGGTAGCATCTTATCGAGAAGCTCTTCGTCATACTCTCTAAAATAAGGAGCAATCATTTTTTTGACAGCAGCAGCATTCTCCATCTTGAGATGCTCTTTGTTCATCCAGAGTAACTTTTCTTCATTAAAAATAGCTCCAGCTTTGTGAATTCTTGCTATATCAAACAGTTCAATTAATTCTTGTGTTGAAAATATTTCTTTCTCCCCTCCTGGATTCCATCCAATAAAAGCCATGAAATTAATGAGCGCTTCTGGCAAAAATCCTTTGTCTCTATAGTACGTCACAGGGAGAGCGCCTTTACGCTTAGACAGTTTAGTTCTATCAGGCGATAAAACAAGTGGTAGGTGGGCATAGAGTGGTATCTTGAACCCCAAAGCTTTGGCTATCAGTATCTGACGTGGCGTATTAGGAATATGATCCTCCCCTCTTATAACATGAGTTACATTCGCTTCATAGTCATCGACAACAACCGCCAAATGAAATAATGGCTCTGTGACTGACTTAGCAATAACAAAGTCACCAAGATCAGTCGTGTCTATTTCTATTCTTCCTCTAATTAAATCATCGAACACAACAACTTCTCCAGTGTTCTTAAAGCGCACCAGCTCTCTCATCACACCGCTACCATCTTTGGCTTCCTCTTTTGAAATATACGCATAACCTTGTGTTATTAATTGATTGAGATATGCAGTGTGCTTATTAAGATTCTCACTTTGAATATAAAGCTTATCGTGAGCAAGGCCAAGCCATGTGAGACTTTCTAAAATATTCTCCTTGTACTCTTCTTTGCTTCTTTCTCTGTCTGTATCTTCTATTCTTAAAATAAAAGAACCTCCCATTTTTTTGGCATATAGATAAGCAAAAACAGCGGTTCTGTAATTACCTAAATGAAGTAATCCTGTAGGACTAGGAGCGAAACGTGTGACTATTGATGACATATTACTAGTATAGAGAGAAGTATATCATTAGAACGGTTATTTTATGAGTGACTAAGCGCTATACGAATAATCTCAGAAGCTATTATTTTGGAAGCGTTTCTAGACGATGGGAACTCTCTACTTTTGATAACATATTTCATATATTCATCTTTATTTTCAAGAATAAGAGCAATTGAATTGGTTAAAATATTCGGACCAAGATTATCTTCTTCTATCACTGAAGCTACACCATGAGACGCCATAGCATAAGCATTACTACGCTGATCTCTACTTATTGACTCTGGTATTGGTATAACAACAAAAGGTAGTTGCCATTCAATCATCTCAAACATAGAAGACCCTGCTCTCGTCACAACAAAATCAATCTTAGGATAAAAAACGCTGAGATCGAGAAATCCTAGAGGATAATAGTGTTCTTTATACGGATGATCATGTAGTATGGTTTTTGTTTTTTCTTTGATTGCTTCAATATTGTTCTCCCCTGTTTGATGTATAATGTCATACTGATTAAGCAAGCTCGGCAACACAGAAACAACAACGTCATTTATTTTTTGACTACCTTGAGATCCTCCAAGGACTAAGATAACAGGTCTCTCACTTCGTTCTTTCAATGAATATTCTCTAGAGAAGTTTTCATCTGGCAACAAAGATTCTCGTATGGGCTGGCCAGTGACTGCGGTGACTTCTTTTTTGTAATACTGAAAAGCTTCTTTGTATGAGAGAGCGACTCTTGCTGCGAATGTACTCGCCCATAATGTGGTTCTTCCTGGTACTGAATCACTTTCGTGAATGATTACAGGAATAGAAAGTATCCTCGCCGCCAAAAGCGTCGGAAAGCTAGCATACCCACCTTTGGCAAACACAACGTCTGGATAAAGAGAATACAATTTAATAAGCGCCAAGAAACAACCGTAGAATGTTTTAAGTATATCTGTGATGTTTTCTAATGAGGGGTATAAACGCAGCTTACCTGCAGGTATCTCTACGAACTTTGCTCTAATACCAAACAATGCTTCTTCGTCATATGAATTATCAGAAAAAAAATAAAATTCTGGCTGCATAATCTTTTGCAAAAAAGCTTCCTTTTCTATTCTTTCTGCCACTGCGATGAGTGGATAAAAGTGACCCCCACCTGCTCCTGTTAAAACAATTTTCATAGTATAGAGTTTACTCCTTTAATGAAGATTTTGAAACATTAAGCACTACACCTATTTGGAACAAGAGAGCAATCAGTGCTGTACCTCCATGCGACACAAATGGTAACGGCACCCCAGTTAATGGCAATATTCCTATCATAGAACCGACATTTAGGGTTAATTGTATGAGAATAACTGACAATATTCCTATCACCAACAATCTCCCAAATTGAGAATATGCATATCTAGCGATGATGTATATTCTCCATGTTAACAATAAATACAGCGAGAAGAGATAAAGAACGCCGACATAACCAAGTTCTTCTCCTATCACAGCAAAAATAGAATCCCCTATTGGCTCAGGTAGATAGTTAAATTTTTGAACACTTTGACCTAACCCTCTTCCGAACACTCCACCACCACCCAAAGCAATCAATGATTGATTCACCTGCCATGATGAGCCATGTAAGTCTTGTGAGCTGTCAAAAAAAGTCTTCACTCGCTCCAACATATAAGGTCTCACGGAAATAAGCAGCAAGAACCCAGCTATTCCTAATGCAGCTAAAATATACATATGCTTCTTCCTCGCTCCTCCAACAAAAAACACAGCAAACGATGCTCCAGCGATGACCAAATATGTTCCAAAGTCAGGCTGTAGCAAAAGAATAATAGTCACCAACATAAGACCAACCCCATACGCTAAGAGTCCGTATCTAACATCCTTAAAAGAATTACGATACGTACTGCACCAATATGCGACCATGACAACAAAAGCGAATTTCAAAAACTCACTAGGCTGCAAACTAAGTGGCCCTATATCTATCCAACGATGGGCGCCTCCATGATAACGAGATAACCCAGGGACAAACACAAGAGAAGTCACAAATAATCCTAGGAAGAACAAATAATACGCGAATCTATAATAAAGTGTGTATGGAATAGTAGCACCAATAAGAAGTGCCACACTCCCTAAAAGTAATGCATAGATAAGCTGTGTCTTTATTACTGCATAGAACTTAACATCGTTAACCGAGAGTACACCAAGAGCAGCAGATCCAAAGAAAACAAGTCCACTAATAACTAATGTGACTATGATAAAAAATAGCGGTTTATCTATTTTTTTAAGCATATAATTTAGCTCACTAATACCAACACCACTCCAAAGAGAGCGCACATATAAGAAACTATCCAATATCTCATCGAGACCTTATATGCAGGCCACCCCTTAGCTTGAAAATGATGATGAAGCGGAGCGACGAGAAATAGCTTTCGCTTGAATACTTTCTTCCAAAAAAGTTGCAAAATAACGGAAGCGGTAGTAACAAGGAGCGGAAACGCGATAATAGGCAGATACATAACCGCATCTGTGAGAAACGCTATCACTGAAAGTGAGAGTGATAATGCAAGCATGCCGGTCTCTGTAAGATAAAATGATGCTGGGGGTATATTAAACCAAAGAAAAGCAATAAGCCCCCCAACAATAACAAAACAAAGTGTGGCTATATCCACTTGCCCTTGAACATACGCAATCATTCCATACGCTATGAATACAGCTGACATAACTCCGCCCGATAATCCATCCACTCCGTCAATAACTCCAGTTGAAAAGGTTGCGAGAGTCACCGTGATAAAAAATAGAATAAATAAAAGACCTCCCAAATTCACATCTCCATACCAAGGGACATAGACAGAACTCACTCCAAGCTTCGCAAAGAACCACCATCCAGCAAACCCACCAAGAGAAGACACTGCTGCCAATCTCACTGGAAATGATAGCCCTCCACCAATATATGAGTTCAATCTACTACCAAAAGCTTCAACAACCAGGAGATCATCTATCGCGCCAACGACCGCACCTACGAACATGGCGAATAATGGTAGCCATGTCTGATTACGAGAGATGAAGTCTAATTTTTCGGTGAACGCTATTGGGAATACTTTTGATATTGAATAAAACAAAAGAGCAGTAATAAATACAGATGCCCATACAACAACACCTCCAAGTCTTGGGACTGGGGCTTTTTCATCATTATGAATGCTCGCTGTAATGCTCGCTTCTTTGCCATCAATTGTTTTGATGACATTTTTTTTCTTCCAGAGTTTATTCTTATGCAAAAATCGAGCAATATGGGGAGCAATAATAATCCCGATCAAAAAAGCGAGTATCGCAGGCAGAAGCACTTTGAATGAGTCGAGATTATACATTTTGATTAGTATAACACAGAAGAATCAACCTCAAATGTATAGAGTATCGCTACTTTTCTATAGCTGTAGAAGGTGTATTGAAGACTGAGAGATTTTGTTTTATAGAAGAATAGATATGACTCACGTCTCTGAATCTCCCCTCTTTTGTTGAACCTAGAACTATAAGTATCATCGGTCTACCGACACTCATATCAACAATAACTCCAAGATTACCGCCCGCAAGATCAGTGAACCCGGTCTTAGAAGCTTCAGCCCCACTTAATAGCTGTATTGATTGATTAGTATTAGGCACTCCAGATATCGGACCTCGAACTGCATATACCTTTTGTCTATGTTTGGTTGTTGAGTCCATAATCTCTCTCATCTCCCTATACGCAAAAAAGAAAAGCTTCGCTACGTCCTCTGCATTCCCATAACCTCCTAGAGATTGGCCAACGTCTAATCCTGCCGGGTCAGTGAATGTTAAGTCGAGATTATTAGTTTTGGCATATTCATTCATTTTGCTAATAAAAACATCTCTTCCTCCATAATGAGAAGCAACAGCGTATGCTGCATCATTAGAAGAAAAAACGAGCATATACTTTAATAGTTCTCCAAGCTTCCACTCTTGTTTATCCTTTAATCCTAAATCGAAACCACCTTCTATAGAACGTTTAGATATGACTATCGTATCAGTACTTGATCCAAGCGAAAGCGCAGTAAGAGCAGTTGCGACCTTGGACAAGCTAGCAAGTGGGAGTGAAGTAGTAGCATTTTTTGAAGAGAGTATTCTTTTGGAGTGAATATCATAGACTACATAAGCTTTGCCTTCTATGTCATATGTTGGCAAAAAAATTGGATGAGAATCTTGCGTTAGATAATCAAAACTAGAAAGCTTATGTGCTGTTTGAGATGTGAATAACGGAAACTGAAGAGACGCCAAAAAGAAAATAATGCTCACCATCACTATATGCAAGTGTGATGCTTCATGTAATCGTACTTTTTTTAATTCTTTAACAAACTTCTTGCGTTTCATTGTCCTTCTTTTTCATTTAATTTTTTGGTAAATGATTGATTAATACGCTCAAAATCTGGAAGTTCTTCTTTTTTAGTAATGCCTAAATATTTGAAAGCCTCTGTCGTCAAAGAGAGAGATTCTCCTTCTTTTTTTATTAATCCACGAATGAGGAGAGCGCGTATAGATTGAGAAGACTGAACTCCTCGAATGTATGAAATAGTTTCTTTATTCGGAGTGTCCAAGTAAGCTACAAGAGTGAGCACCTGGAGATTAGCTGGAGTTAAGTCACCCTCTAATTCTTTTTGTTTAAACTTCTCCACAAGAGCGCTTTGTTCTTTTTTTGTTACCAAGGAGAGATTCTCACCATCGTAGACAATCAGAAGCGATGCCTTACTCGCTGTCTCTTCAAGTTCCTTGATAGCAGCTACCACCTCTTCTTTGTTCACCTCACAAAGTGAAGCTATCTTATCGCAACTAATCGGATCGCCAGAGAGATATAGTATTGTTATTATTTTTTCTATTAACATAAAGACGTTTGAATAAGTGTAGCACAAGTGACTCTGTTATATTTTGGAAAGAATAATGTCTCCCCCTTTTTCATCTTGAGTTGCAGAGAGGGCGCCGTTTTTTAATAATTCAAGTATTGCCATGAAGCTTGTGATAAGTATTTTCTTTTTTTCTTCTACTGTGCCTGCTGATTGAGACATCGTTTGTAGTGAAAGAGTTTGAGCGGATTTTATTCTGGTCATTATATCTTCTATAACATTTTCTATTCTAATAGCTTTTTCTACTGCTATCTTGGTTAAAACTTTTGGTTCCAAAAAGGTTACCAATGTCATTGAAGCAATAGACTGTAGCAACTGTAGAGAGAGTCTAGTATCTATCACAAAAACCATCACCGATTCAGGTAATTTGTACGCTCGAGAATACAAGACCGATTTGGCGAATGTGTTTTTTATTCCCAATTCTGCATCTTTTAAAATGGTATGTAATTCGAGCTTTTTTTCTAAATCGTCTATTTGTCGTTCTTCCTCTTCTGTATAGACCATTTCTGGGAAAAGTGACTTCGCCTTCATAAGCATCAACGTCGATGCCACAACCACAAATTGTGATATATCTATCACGTTTTTGTCGTTGAGCGATCTTACATATGCAATATAGTCATCAGTCACTGAGACAAGCGATATTTCTGTGATTGAAAGTTTTTTGTTTTCTATGAGTTCAAGGAGTGCGGTGTATGGTCCTTCGAATCTATCTAACTTAACAGTGAATTCCATAAGAATAGTATATAGTTACTGGTTAGTAGTTGCTAGTTAATAGCAAAGGACAGGCCTTCGGCCTGTCCTTTGCTCTAGTGATTATAACCTTACTTTATCACTTCAAAGATCTTAGGGTCTTGGGCTCCGTCTATTTTAAATACACCAATTCCACCCAACTTATATAATCTAGCTAGCTTGAGCTTATCTCTGATAGCTTCACTGTCTGAATACGTAACATAATAGTTCTTGAGTGTGCCTGGCGTCTTATTACTCAAATCCGTTGACGTGGAGTATGAAAACTCAAGTTCGCCTGCTTTATTCCTTGTTGGAGTAATTCCTAGCGACTGTGCCAGCTCTTCTGCATATTTATAATTCATTGAACCTATTTTTCTATAATTAATAGCGCCACTCTCTGTATAACTATACTCATATTTATATCCATAGGTCGCAACCCCTACTACTATCTTACTCGCAGGTATGTCACGAAGGGTGAGCGTGAGCACCTTTCTTACCCACGCTATATCAGCTACAGGTCTATAGAGCTTACCTTTGTTGACCCCAACCAACTGCACATCTCCGTCTATCTGATCATAGGTCATGATGCGCACTTGATCACAGACCTTCCCTATCACTTTATAATCATTCGAGTATTCTATCTTTGCAAGTAATTCTTTGGTGACTTTTGAATAACGAGAATCAATTGGGGTACGTGCTTCTATGGTACAGATGAGTTTCTTTTTGTTTTTCTTAAGTTCTTTACTTAGCTCTTTCAAGAAAAGAGAAAATCCCTCTCTCGTTTCTGCACTCTTCCCTTCATAATCAATATCGATTCCGTCGAACTTATGATACACAACTTCTGATACTATTTCCTCAATATGATACTTACGCTCAGTCTTATTATTCAAAACAGTCTCCATGGCCTTGCGGTCAATCCAGAGAATAGAAGGATATACTTTGATTCCTTTTTTCTGCGCATCGATAAGAAGACTTTTCCATGGCTCTTCTCGTATCTTGGCAGCATCTTTGAGAGACCCCGTTTCTGTTACCTCATATGAAAAAGGACTTATCTCTGTGAATGACGAAAGGTTGGCAAGGGTCGTGCTTGCTCCAGCATCTTTTCTCCAATACGGTATCCAGGCAGCCTTAGTAAACGTTGAGGCAACCACAGCTTCAAAACATGTAACCACAATTAATAATGAAAGTATTGTCTTCATGTACACACTATACCATATAACAAAATACCCGAAGCTTACGCTTCGGGTATCAACATCAACACCTCATTTCCCGACTTGTTGAGACCCAAGTGGATAAGAGAGTGTTGATCTGTAATCCTCAACGGGGAAAATTGTCGGTATTTTCTTCATCACACCATCTGTGTATGCTTCAACGATACCAATTTTTTGCCCAGGTTGTAGAGCTACGATGTACACATCTGGCTTGCCGACATTTCCTTCCCAGAAGACGACGGTGTTAGCCCCTTTCCGTCCTGCGGCTGCAACACACTGAGCAACGGTTACTTTCTCACCAATTCGACGAAACGCTGCGATACATGATTCCCCTTTTTTCACAAAGGTGAATGTGCCGTGTTTCAACGTTGTGCCTTCTTTAACAACTGGCACAAAGTAGCCAACACCGAGTGCCACACCAACGTCTTCTGCTTTCAGATCAGTTTTGCCAGCAAATGAAATCGCTGAAAAAACAATAGAAAACAAAATAATTACTTTTTTCACAATGAACTCCTGTTGTTACACTAAATACAGTATAGAATATTTAAAAAATTAGTCAATATTGACTAATTTTTTAAATATTCCTATTTATTTTGTGTCAACCTTAGACTTTCTTCTTTGTTTCAATTCCGAGCTCACGTAGAACTTTTGCTGTTGCAACAGACGGCGCTTGCATAAGAAGATCCTTGCCTTCGCCAGTTTTAGGGAATGCCATCACTTCGCGGATATTAGGCTCATTAAGAAGGATCATGAGTAGTCTATCTAGCCCCCAGGCGATACCACCGTGTGGCGGAGTGCCCGATCCAAGTGCCTCTAACATGTGACCGAAGTTCTGATTAATCCTCTCTTCACTATATCCCATGATTTCAAATACACGACGTAATGCGACAGGGTCATGAAGTCTAATACCTCCTCCCCCTATCTCATAACCATTAAGTGCAATATCATATTGGGTTGAGATAATGGCTTCGATATTTTTCTTTTCTAAGAGGTCATTCTTGTACTCATCGAGCACGCCTGTAAACGGATTATGCGTGAATGTCCACGCACCTGTGTCATCTACGTTGTCTTCCCCTGTTTTTTCAAATGCAGGAAAGTCTGTCACCCAACAGAATGCTAGTAAGTTAGGATCATTCTTGTCTTCTCTAATATCAGGCTTATCACTTCCATACTTTTCCATCACTTCTTTGTATGTAAAGCGTGGGAACGGTACCTGCTGAATACGTTTCTCTGGGAAAAGTGTTGTAACTATTTTTATCAAAAGATCTTCGTTTACTTTCATGACATCTTCTCTTTCGACGAAGCTCATCTCCAAGTCCATTTGAGTGAATTCAGGCTGACGATCACCTCGTGTGTCTTCGTCACGCATACACTTAGCAATCTGGAAGTATCGTTCAAATCCTGAAGACATGAGAAGCTGCTTGTACTGCTGTGGTGACTGTGGAAGGGCGTAGAATGTTCCCTGCCAGATACGAGATGGTACGAGATATGAGCGAGACCCTTCTGGCGTAGGGTTAGTTAGGAGCGGGGTTTCGATTTCAAAGAAGTTTTGCTTGTCTAACTCGTCACGCACAAGCTTGATAACCTTGTGACGCATCTGCACATTTCTCTGTAGACGCGCACGACGAAGGTCAAGATATTTTTTTTCTAATCTTACCTCTTCGCTTACTTCATACCCATCAGTTGAGATATCAAACGCAGGTGTCGCGGCTTCATTAAGCACGGTAATAGCGAGCACCTCTAGCTCAACGTCCCCATTAACGACATCCGCCTTTATATTCTTTTCCGGGCGCTTATTGACCTTGCCTTTGACTTCTACTACCCATTCTGGACGAATCTTTTGAGCTATCTCGAGGGCTTCTGTGTGGAATGGAAGGACAACACCCTGTACCTTCCCTGTCACATCACGAAAGTCTAGGAACACCATTTTTCCTTGATCACGTCTCACATCCACCCAAGCTTTGATAATAATTTCTTGTCCAACAGATGAAGAAATAGTGTTAATATAGGTACGCATAAAGTTATCTATGTATACTAGCAGATTTTTGTATTTAAAAAAAGAAGCCCCCGCGAGTACGCGGGGGGGGTTGATAGCTAGTGCCCTGATCCTGATCGTTCACTAATGCGTGATTAAGAACCAAACCAAAACCATCAGGAGCTCATGGATAAAGGATGACCACAGGAAAACCTTTCTTCCTTTCAAAGCTGTGGGCGTTCTTGCAAAAGACGAATCGGCGAAGGCGAAGGCGACGAAGGCGAAGGCGGTGGCGGCGAGGGTCACGAAGGCGGCGAAGGTGACGCCGAGGGTGACGAAGGCGGCGAAGGTGACGCAGAAGGCGACGCCGGCGAAGGCGAAGGCGACGAAGGCGAAGGCGTTGGTGGTAAGGGTGAAGAAACACCGAATCAAAAAGAAACATACCGACAAGAACATAAAGATCATCCCCGCCAAAACAAAGATAATTTTTTTTTGAAAAACTTCTTGTAGCTCTTCTTGTTCACCTCCACTTTCCACCAGCTTTTTTTGTATCGGGTCTGCAGTGATCATCACAGCAGCAGTACACAATTCCTTCTTGTGAAACCATGACCTCTCAAGTGTCACACACCTTCTTGGGGACAACTCCTTAGACTGTCCGTCATAAAGAACTATCCTGGTGGGGGCTGGTCCCCCGTACTGATAGTCGGCTTCAGACAACTTTTCGGCATGTGCTGAAAGCGTCAATAGCAAACCAATGAGAAAAACAATGCTACGAACAAAGGACATAATGTCCTCCTTTCTTTAAAAATGAGCTTGAAAAATAACTCTACTGTAGAATATACATCAAACAAGCTAATTTGTCAACCCTACCTGCTCTCTTACTTGAGACATCGTAATCTGTGCTTTTGCTCGGGCTCTTTGCCCCCCTTCTTCAAGAATCGCAACGATTTGATCCTGATTATTCATTAAGTCGTCGAACTTTTCTTTCTTGCCTTCGCGCCACTTCATAATGGTTATGAGCAGATCTTCTTTTGCTTCTTTATATCCATACGAAACACCTTCTCTTTCTCCTGTCTGTTCAAACTTGACACGAAGTGCTACTTGGCCCGCTTCGTCTAGGAAGTGTTTATGAATATTAAAAATATTATTCTCATCTGCGTTCTTTTTGTCTTCTGGACGAGCAGAATCTGTGACGATTCCCATCACGGCTTTCTTCACCTCTTCATCTGAGCCAAAAAGTGATACAACATTCCCTTTGCTCTTACTCATCTTCGCACCATCTATCCCAGGAATAGTTGCAACAGAGTCGAGAATCATTTCTTTTGGAAGCTTGAACTGCTCTATGTTCAAAGCACGATTGTAGAACCCCGCGATATCACGCGCATACTCTACGTGCTGTTTCTGGTCTGCGCCTACTGGTACCACATCTGCCTGATACATAAGGATGTCCGCCGCCATAAGAACCGGGTAATCGAAGAGGCCGAGGTTAACTTCTTTGTCTTTCGCCTCATGGTCCTTAAATGCATGCGCGCGCATAAGGTATGGCATAGTCACCACATTGTTAAATATCCACGTGAGTTCTGTGTGCTCCGGAACTGATGACTGACGGAAGAGTGTAGCCTTGGAGAGGTCGAGTCCGCATGCGATATATGCAGCCGCTATTTCAAGCGCGCTTTCACGGAGCGCCCGCTTATCCTTCACTGTAGTGAGAGCGTGATAATCAGCGATAAAAATATACGCCTCATAGTCACCACTATTTGCGAGGTCGATGTTTTGTTTCATTGCACCAAAGTAATTACCAAAATGAAGCTTACCTGTTGCTTGAATTCCTGAAAGTAGAACTTTTTGTGACATAGTTATTTTTTAAAATTCGCAAAGCCTTGTAATATTTCAGTTGGGATTGCCCACACTGTATTATTGCTCGACTTCTCAATAGTCTGAAGTGTGCGCATAGCGAGACCTCCATTAGTATCAGCTAATAACTTAGCTGCTTCTGCCAGCTTCTTTGACGCTTCGAGCTCACCATCTGCACGAATAATAACCGCGCGACGCTCTCGTTCACTTTCTGCTTGCTTGGCCATGATACGCTTCATGTCTTCAGGAAGCTCGATATCTTGTAACTTGATAGCAGTGATGTTGATACCCCACTCCTCTGTTGTCTTGTCTACTATTTCTTTTATTTTGTTAGCTATCACCTCTCTCTCAGAAAGTACATGATCAAGCTCGAAGTTACCAACAACATCACACAACGCCACCTGAGAAAAGTCAGCGACCGCTATTGGATAATCTTGAATATTGAGTATCGCTTTTTCTGCGTTCTCAATTTGATAATAGACTACTGCATTGATGTTAAGCGGGACATTGTCCTTTGTGATAACTTCCTGCTGAGGGATATCAACAGTTCTGATACGCATATCTACTTTTGTCATCACTTGTATTCCTGGGAATATCCATGTGAGCCCCGCACTTCGCATAGAGGTGAACTTACCTAAGGTAAGCACTATAGCTTTTTCATATTGATCAACAACACGAAGACCTATAATCGTGAGAATAAAGAGAACACCAATAAAAGGTAATAATAGTTCCATATAGTTCTATTCTACCACATACTATCTATTATTTATGAGGCACATTAAATATTACTTTGAAGACTCATTGTGTATATTTTTATCTATAAAATAGCCAGCACACGACCCGATAATAATAGCTATAAATGACGCGCAGAAGCCGATAAGTGTCGGAGGGATATCGGTCCCTACTCTTTCTGCCATCTGCCAAAATGTAATACCAGATATCACGGAGAAGAATGCTCCGAACGGATTGACCCATTTGGTATATAGCCCAAAGACAAGCGGGATGAAACCAGCAACAAGAGTCACACTATATGCACTACTCACTAATTCGTAGATTCTTGCATTATCTTTAAGAGCAAGAGTGGTGCCGACGGCTGCAACTACTATGACAGCTATGCGAATAATTCTAAGACGAAGTATGTCATTAATATTCTTATAAAACGGCTTAACGATATTCTCAGCAAGAAGAGTACCTGGAGCTAAAAGAGCACCAGATGCAGTCGAAACAATGGCAGAAATAAGCGCACCGAAGAAAAGAACTTGTAATACAACCGGGGTATGCTCTTGTATTGTTCTAAGAAGAAGATTCTCTAAATCTGTCGCTGCTAATTCTGGATATAAGATACGCGCAGAAGCCACAATAGTAATAGGGAGCATCACAATTGCAAAATATACAAACCCTCCAACAATAGACGCCCACATAGATACTGTAGCGCTCTTGGCACTCATGGCGCGCTGATAGACATCTTGTTGAGGAATACTTCCAAATGCGGCCGTCATAAGCGCTGTGATGAATACTAACCACTCAGTAAGATTCCCTGATGTCCCAGGAGAAAATGTAAAAAATGTGTCCGGTGTGCCTTGAATGAGAGTCGAGAATCCACCCACTTCTCCAACCAAAAAGAAAGCAATGACAGAGAGACCAATAATAATAACTAGCGACTGCAAGGTATCAAGTGTTGCGATCGAATACATTCCTCCAAAGTATGTATAGACAACCACAAGCGCAGCTGCGATAAGAATAGCAAGCGGAAGACTAATACTAGCGAACAGAGTCGAGATAACTATCCCAAGCGCCAAGAATTGCGCAGCCACCCATCCAAAGTAACTAACGATGATGACAAGCGATAAGAATACAGCGATGAGGGTGTTATACCTATGCTTGAAGTAATCCCCTATGGTTAAGAAATTCAGTCCGTATAACTTTCGATTAAAGAAAATACCAATAATGATAAGGCAGAGCGCGAATCCAAATGGATCCTCGACAATATTCGAGAACCCCCCTTCTGCAAATCTTGCGGATGTCCCCAATATCGACTCACTACCAAACCAAGTCGCAAACACCGTGGCAAGCGCCATATAAAACGGAAGTGAACGGCCCGCCAAGACATAATCAGTTGAATTCTTTACTTTACGCGCAGCGTATAACCCAACTGCGAGCATGATAACAGCATACAAAACAATAGAAATAGTAAGTAGCATACTTTCTTAATTACCTATAAATAACCGTATTCTACTCTTTTGTATGAAAAAGAAAAGCGCGACCTTCGGTCGCGCTTTTGTTATCTGTGTTAGTTTTTCTTTACTGATTACCTGTCTGAACCTTAAATCCTTTTTGTTCTTTATTGTACTGATCTAGTCTGTGCTCAGCTTCTTCTAATGACCAACCGGTCAATTCACGAAGAGAATTCTTCAAAAAGAGCCTCTTTATAAAATTTGATGATTTTATTTTACTAAGTATATTCCGCAATACAACGAACTCACCATCTTCTTGACGTGCCATAGCTCTTAAATGATCGTTTGACATTCCAAAATATTCACCTGTAACAAAAAGAGAATTATACTTATTAGGGTCTGGAGTAACCCACTCTTTAAGAAAATCTAACTTTTTAACCCCTCTACTTGCATATCTGGGTTTATGGTGCTAGGGTTGAGTTTATCTAAAAGCTTATTTCTGGCACTTTCATCAACCATTCGCTCACCATTCGCTACTAAAAACTTAGCATTTAAAACAGCTTGTTCCTTTTGGGTTAAAGGCGCATTATGACGTTCTGGCTTTTCAGGAGTATCTGTTGGTTTTGGAGCTTGATTAGCTTGATTTTGATCTATATTTTCCATATACAAAAAAGTATATATATCAAAAGTAAAGCAAGTAATCGAGCAGAGAATAAAAAAACAGAAGTGAGGCTATTAACCTCACTTCTGTTTTTTTCTATACTCTTATATTCTGGGGGGGTTATTCTAGGGCTTAGCTACATCCCTTCTTCCTTCAATCCCTCTACATACACTAACGCTTTTCTGGATAATTTCTTTGGCATAACGATATGTAATCTAACAAGAACATCCCCTCTTCTCCCCTTCTCGTGGACATGTGGGACACCTCGTCCTTTCACTCGCATCACCTCTCCATGAGTTGCTCCTGGGGTGATATCTATATCAATTGGTCCATCTAGTCCATCAACTGAATGCTTCACACCAAGTAGAGCGTCTGTTAATTTAATATCATGATTAATAACGAGATCATTTCCTTCTCTCTTCCAGATTTTATGAGGGATGACATTCACTTTGACATACAAGTCTCCTGTTGTTCCTCCTTGTACAGCTTCCCCCATACCCCCCATACGCATCATTTCTCCATTTGATATTCCAGCCGGAATAGAGATATTAATCTCCTCTCGTTTATTCAAGACTCCAGCACCTCGACAATCGTGACACTTCTCTTCTGGAACTTGACCCTGACCATGACAAGCGTTACAGGTACGAACTGTTTGGAAATTACCCATAAATGTTCGCTTCACATCTCTCACCTTTCCTTGACCATTACAAGTGGTACATGTTTTTTTCTTTGTTCCTGGCTTAGCACCATCACCCTTACATGAAGAACATGTGGCTACTTTTGAAATGAGTACATTTCTTTCTGTTCCAAATACCGCTTCAGTAAAAGGTACATCAAGCTCAAGAGAAATATCTCTTCCTCTCTTTTGTTTTGACCCTCCGAAGCCACCTCCGAACATGTCACCAAAAATATCTCCAAGATCTCCGAAATCGAATTGCATATCAGAGAAGTCACCTTGATTAAAGCCTCCGAAACCACCGAACCCTCCACCTTGAGGGCCTGCGCCGTTGAATGTCTGACCATACATGTCATATTCCTTTCTCTTCTTTTCATCAGAGAGTACTTGATATGCTTCATTCACTTCTTTGAACTTTGCTTCATCTCCACCTTTTTTGTCAGGGTGGTACTTTGAAGCAAGCTTATAAAAAGCTTTTTTGATATCATCTTTTGAAGCTGATTTCTCTACTCCGAGCACATTGTAATAGTCTTTTGACATAGATAATAGCTTATTCTAACACAGATATTATTATTTTGTTTCGCCTGTAGTCCCGTCAGTCTTTGTCTCTGTATTCTCTGTATTCTGCGCTCCATCCTCTGTCGTTTTTGCGTTATCGTTAGAAGTCTTCATTGCTTCACCAATCTTCATCATCGCATCAGACAATGCAAGGGACGATTGCTTGATAGCATCTTTATTGTCTCCATTACGAGATTCTCTTAGCGCTTTAATTTTATCTTCAACATCTTTTTTGATGTCGTCACCAATCTTCCCATCTGCATCACGTAATGCTTTCTCTGCGGTATGAATAAGCGCGTCTGCCATATTCTTCTCTTCTGCTAATTCTTTCTTCTTTTGATCTTCATCGGCGTGTGCTTCTGCATCTTGTTGCATACGCTTAATATCTTCATCAGATAAACCAGAAGATGCTTCTATACGAATAGATTGTTCTTTTCCTGACGTTTTGTCTTTTGCTTTTACATTCAAGATACCGTTAGCGTCAACATCAAAGGTTACTTCTACTTGTGGAATACCACGTGGGGCTGGCGGAATACCATCTAGAATAAAACGCCCGAGTGATTTGTTGTCGGCTGCCATTGGGCGCTCACCTTGAGTAATGTGAATCTCAACTGAGGTTTGATTATCTGCGGCTGTTGAGAAGACCTGAGACTTTGATGTTGGAATGGTTGTGTTTTTTTCAACTAACTTAGTCGCAACATTTCCCATAGTCTCAATTCCAAGCGAGAGAGGAATAACATCAAGAAGAAGCACATCCTTCACATCTCCCTGAAGAACTCCAGCTTGTACAGCAGCACCGAGCGCCACTACTTCGTCTGGGTTGATAGAACGATTCGGCTCTTTCCCAAAGAGTGCCTTAACTGCTTCTACAATCATCGGCATACGAGTCTGACCTCCAACCATAATTATTTCGTTGATCTCTTCTTTTTTAAATGGAGAGTTATTGAGCGCTCTATTAGTAATCTCAATTGATCTGTCTACGAATTCTTTTGCTATTGTTTCTAATTGGGCACGAGAAACTTTTAGCAAAAGATGCTTTGGTCCTGTTGCGTCTGAAGTGATAAACGGGAGATTAATCTCCGTTTCAACTTGAGTTGATAATTCGTGCTTTGCTTTTTCTGCAGCTTCGTCTAGTCGCTGTAGCGCGAGAGGGTCAGTTGAAACATCTATTCCTGATTCTTTTTTGTACTCATCTGCAATATGGCGCACGAACTTTTGATCAATATCACGACCTCCAAGATGAGAGTCGCCGTCTACTGACTTCACCTCAACAACACCATCCCCTACCTCAAGGATTGAAATATCAAATGTTCCTCCTCCGAAGTCATATACTGCAATTTTTTCATTCTTTTGTGAGTTGAAACCATACGCGAGAGCGGCTGCTGTTGGTTCTGGGATAATACGCTTCACATCAAGACCAGCGATTTTCCCGGCGTCGATTGTTGCCTGTCTTTGTGTATCATTAAAATAAGCAGGCACAGTAATAATAGCTTCTGTGATTTTTTCTCCAAGCTTAGACTCGACATCTGTCTTGATTTTTTGAAGAATCATAGCAGATACTTCTTCAGGACGATAATCCTTACCACCCAAAGTTATAGACACTCCACCGTTATCGCTCTTCTTGATAGCATAAGCAACTTTTGGAATATCTGACTGCACTTCTTTGTCATCAAAGGAATGCCCCATGAAGCGCTTCACTCCATAGATAGTATCTTTTGGGTTAGTTACCGCTTGACGCTTAGCAACTTGCCCCACAGAACGCTCTCCGTTTTTGTTCACAGAAACTACAGACGGAGTAGTTCTATTACCTTCGATATTCTCAATAATTTTTGGTTGCCCAGCTTCAATAATTGCTACTGCTGAGTTTGTTGTTCCTAAATCGATTCCAATTATTTTTGACATAAGATATATAATTATAAATAGCTAATAGTTTATTATGAGTTATTACTTTTCTATCACACCTACATGGACACGAGCTGGTCTCAAAATGTAATCATGTAACTTATAACCACTTTGAAGGACTTTTACAACTGTGTCATTTAATTGTTCGTCAGTGACTTTTATTGATTCAAGAGTCTCATGAAGAAGCGGATCAAAAGCATCTCCAACATTTCCGTAACGTGTTACATTTTCTTTTTCAAGAACAGAGAGTAGCTGTCCGAAAATATATTCGATTCCTATCCTCCAATTAGCATCCACTGCCTCCCACGCCTGTGTATTATTCCTTGCCCCGTCGTACGCATCGAGTACTGGAATAATATCTTCTATAAATCTTCTTGTGGCGTATTTTCTATCATCTGCACGCTTTTCTTCTACTTCTTTTTTGAAGTTAATATAGTCAGCTTTTGTACGCTGCGAAAGATCCAAGTATTCCTGTTTCTCTTTCTCAAGAAGTTTTATTTTTTGGCGTAACTTTTTGACAGTGTCACGTATATCGACTTCTCCTTCTTCGTTTGTTTCCTCAAAGGTTATTTCTTCATTTGTCTCCTCCTTTACCTCACTTTCTTTATATTCATCATTCATAAGAGTTTTCAAACAAATATTACAATTTTCAATAATCTAAACAATTTCATGACATTCCTGATTTCTTTCGTGTCGGTCTTTCTATCGTTACTGGTGTATATAGTTTTATAATCCAAGTCACGCTTCCTGTCAAGCGGTACTGGTGTTTCTTTTATACGCGATTTATTTTTAACTTTTTTAAGAAACAAAAAAACTGCACATACTGTGCAATTTTGATGTTTGAATTAACGCTTAGACCAGGTTGGAGCTTTGCGAGCCTTCTTGAGCCCGAACTTCTTACGTTCGACTTGACGAGGGTCACGCTTAAGGAATCCAAGTTTCTTAAGAGCTATTTTGACATTCTCATCTTTGATAACGAGAGTTCTTGAGAGTCCATGACGTACAGCTTCTGCTTGCGCATGAATACCGCCACCTAACACTTTAACAGTTACTGTGAACTTCTCGCCAATATCTGACTTTGAAATAGCTTCTTGAGCAATCGCTTGGAGATCAGCTGTTGGGAAGTATTCTTTAACGTCTTTATCGTTGACGATAAAGCTGCCTTTTGTTGCAGGAGTTATTCTCACTCTGGCGATTGCAGTCTTGCGACGACCTACGGCTTCAATATAACGGTTCTTTGTTTCTGACATACTCTTTTATTAATCTTTAATAATCAAATTCTTAAGACGAATATCCTGAAGTTTATTCTTAGGAAGCATCCCCTTAACTGCGTGTATAATAATTTCAGAATACCCCTTCTTGGCAACAACGTGCTTAAGCGGTTGTTCTTTTAGACCACCTGGATAACCAGAATAAGACTTGTGAACACTTTCGCTCATCTTATTGCCTGTCACTTTTACTTTGTTGGCATTCTCTACAGTAACAGTAACTTTTTCAACTGCATTTTTGACAAAGGTAACACTATCTTTTCCATTCAAAAGAGCAGCGACCTCTGATGCGAGTCTTCCGAGAGATTTTCCTGTTGCGTCAATTACGTGATTTTTCATATAAAAGTTTTGAAATAAATTACACAAATTCAATAATAGCTTTCTTGGCACCATCAGAAAGACGGCGTTCTAATTTCAAAATTCTTACATATCCTCCTTCTACTTCCTTGAACTTAGGAGCGTACTCCTTAAATAGCTTAGAAACCTCATTTTCTTGATTAAGGAGACGAGACATTATAAGACGACGACGTGCCACTGTGTCTTCTTTTGAGAGTGTTACAAGCTTCTCAACGAGAGGTCTAATTTCTTTCGCTCTTGCTTCGGTTGTTTCAATACTTCCGTGACGGATAAGGTTAATAAGAAGGCTCTTAATAAAAGCTTTTCTTTCATTTTTTTCTCGTCCGAACTTTCTTTGTGCTTTATGGTGTTTCATATCTTTACTAACTTTTTAACTAATAACTACGCTTTAAGCGAAAGCCCTAAATCACTCAACGCCTTTTTAATTTCTTGTACACCTTTTTCTCCTAACCCGTCAAGAGCTAGTAGGTCATCTTCATTCTTACGAGCAAGACCTCCTGATGTTCTGATAGAAGCAGAAACAAGTGCGTTCTCGGTGCGGGTAGAAAGACCCATGTCTTCGATCTTTACTTTAGTAGCAGCATTCTCATCATCTTCAACTTTTTGATTCCCTGCTTCTGCGTCATCTTTTACTGACTGAGGAACTTCAATGACAGTTTCTCTAAAACCTACAATTGATTGAAGTTGTGTAATCATTGTATGAATGGAAGACTCAAGAGCTTGATGAGGGCTGATTGTACCGTCAGTTTCAATGGTCACACGAAGTCTATTGTGATCTGTTCTGTCTCCAACACGCATGTTCTCTACTTCATATGAAGCACGACGAATAGGTGTAAATGAAGCGTCGAGGAAAATAGTACCGATATCAGCCTTCTCCTTCTGAAGAACTTCACGAGAGATATATCCTAATCCTTTTTCTACAGTGATTTCAATAGCAATATCTATATCTTTTGTTGTTGATTCACAGATATATTGATCAGCATTCATCACTTCGAGCTGAGAAGGAAGAGAGATATCTTTGGCTGTTATTTTTTTAGCTCCCTTGATATGTAGTGTTGCTTTTTGTGCATCGTCTCCGTGTAGCTTGAATCTTGTCTTCTTAAGATTGAGAATAATCGCAATCACATCTTCTTTTACACCGTCGATAGCCGAAAATTCATGTTTTACTCCATCAATAGAAAGAGCTGTAATAGCTGATCCCGGAATAGAAGAAAGGATGATACGTCTAAGTGAATTACCTAGAGTGTGACCGTATCCTGGATAAAGACCGTCTATCTCATAGATACCTGTAGTAGCATCTTCTTTTATGATTTTTGGTTTTGAAGGCAAAATAATAGAGTTTGAAGACATAGAAAAATTGAATTAGCTAAACAATAGTAATAGATATACTTTAACGTTATTACCTTTATAGGGTGAGGAGTGCGCACTTTGCAGTTACAACAAAGTTGTATTATTCTAACTCACAATTAAAGATTTTGCAAGGGTTCTACAGTGGAAAAGGTATATAAAATACCATTTCTAAAGTAATTAAGATTAACGAGAGTAGTATTCCAATACTTTTTGAGTATCAAACACAGGCTCTACTTCTCTAGGAGCTTCTTTCATTTCTACAGCAAGAGCTTTAGGGTTAACTGTGAAAGTGTAATTAGGTGACATCTTTTCTAATGTTTCCGCCAACGAAGTGAAAAGCTTTGATATCTTACTACCCTCACGGACAGCAATAATATCTCCCATCTTCACTTGATATGAAGGAATGTTTAGACGACGTCCATTAACAGTGATATGCCCGTGGGACACAATTTGACGAGCAAGAGCTCTTGAATTAGCGAATCCAGAACGATACACCATGTTATCAAGACGAGCCTCTAAATTGCGGTACAACTTAAGAGATGGAGTAATAGCACCCTCACCTGTCTCCCTCATAAGAATCGCATTCTTAACATAAGAAGAGAATTGCTTCTCGTTGAGACCATATGTATGGCGCATCTTCTGCTTAGCGCGAAGCTGCTCACCGTATTCAGAAACTCCAGAACGATGTTTACGTTCGCTATCTAGCTTACCTGGAGCGTAAGGACGCTTGATGTAGGCACATTTAGCACGTCCGCAAACGTTCTCACCAAGTCTTCTACAAATTTTACAACTAATTCTTGACATATTTTTATTTAAATTAAAGCTTATACGTGACGAGGCTTTGGAGGCTTAGGTCCATTATGAGGAACTGGCGTCTTGTCCAAAATAGCTGAAATCTCTACACCAAAAGCTGAGAAGCTTCTGATAGCTGACTCTCTACCGGACCCAACTCCTTTCACGATAACGTTCACTTCCTTCACTCCGATCTGTTGAGCTTTTTCTCCAATGAGTTCTCCTATCTTGGAAGCAGCAAAAGGTGTCCCCTTCTTAGCGCCCTTAAATCCAAGCGCGCCGGATGATGACCATGCCAAAACATTACCAGTCTTATCACTAAGAGTGAGTCTTGTGTTGTTATAAGAAGACTCAACATAAAGAGTCCCTTCTACAATCTTCTTCTTAACAGCACGAGCTAAAGAGCGAGCTTTTAGAGCACTATCTATTCCTGAACTGTTCTTTTTTACGATACGTTTCTTTCCCATAAGAGTAATTGATATTAAATTTTAATTTTAGGTCTTCTCAACCTTACGACGACCGCTTCCCATCGTTACACGCTTGTTACCACGTACTGTTCTACTGTTGGTCTTAGTTCTTTGTCCACGAGCAGGGAGACGCTTCGTGTGTCTTGTTCCGCGATAGCTCTTAATGTCTTTTAGGCGCTTAATTGATTGTTGTGTCTCTCTACGGAGGTCACCTTCTGTCTTAAACATTTCGATTTCGCGTCGGATGAGATTTTCTTGATCAGCAGTAAGATCTGTAGTTCTTAATCCCCAGTCCAAACCAAGCTTGTCGAGAATAAACTTAGCTCTAGCGCGACCAATACCATACACAGCAGTGAGAGATATTTCGAGACGTTTATTTTCTGGGAGTGTAATACCTGAGATACGCATAGGTCGTAAAAAATAATAAATAAATGATTAAACTATCCTTGAGCTTGTTTGTGCTTAGGATTCTTGCAAATAACACGAAGCACGCCACCTCGTTTAAGCATTTTGCAATCTGCGCAAATTTTTTTAATTGATGATCGTACTTTCATGAAAAATAATGCGTATAATTATACTATAATCTAATAAATAATGCAACTACAGTCTGATTTTTGGTTCTTGGTTCTTAATTCTTGAGACAAACTTTTTGTAGGCATATAGCTTGATTTTGATTTGTGCTCTAACTAAAACTTGAAACTGTATGCACCGAGCTCAACTACAATCTCTTGATAATTCTCCCCTTTCCACCATAAGGATCAACCTGTATCGACACCTTATCTCCAACTAACACTTTGATTTTATTAACACGCATCTTCCCTCCCAAATAAGAGATAATAGTTCCTTCTTTGGTTTCTACTCTAAAGAGAGTACTTGGCAGGGCTTCTACGACACGTCCTTCTATTATTTCTATGTCATCTAGACTTTCTTCGTTGTTTTGATTACTCATATGGTTATGAAAGAATAAGTATAACAAAAAAATGGTGAAATTAAAAACTGTAACTCTTAACAATGACTTACTCTTAGAGAGGAGCAGTAAAGAAATCCTATCTACGTATTAATACTTTACTTTTTAATACAAAACTAATGATAAATACTCAGAGGGTTGCAATCTTCTTATCTAAAACATCTATTTGTTCAAAAGTTTTTCTTTTATGGTTATTTTATCGCGAGTACTAGGGAATGAAGAGACCCATAAGGGAGAAAAGTCTATCTCTGCGCTATCAACCGCTTTAAAGTTTTTCATGATTGTCTTGAAATCATTAGTACTCTTACCTAAAATAGAATTGATAATAAGGTCCTCGTCTAATCTCCAAACTACTTGTGGCTTGCCTTCAATGAGGATTGGGAGCGATGTGGCATTCAGGAGAGAATTACTCTCTCTTCTTGTAAAATCAAGTGTTTCAACTTGGCGCAAAGTAACATTGTCATTATCATAGTCAGGTAATGTCTGAGCAAAAATTTTGGCAAGTGATGTTGTCTCAGCGAACATAATATATCCTGTTACTGTGATTGTGTAGACCTCACCCCCTTCTTTGGTTAACGTTTCCTGATTGTCAGAGAAGACAATTTGAATAGTGTCATCCATACGTATATATCCATCTTTTGAGAGTGTAACTAACTCTTTTTTTATATCGCGTTCCAATTCTATTGAAAGAGAATCTTTAGCTGCGTTGATGTCTGGGAGAGAGACTATTGATTTATTCCCTGAGGAGCCGCCTTTGATTGGGGAAGATACTGTCGCATAAAAACCCTCGAATCTGTCTGATCCTTTGAAACCAGGTACTGAGAGTCTGCCTTCTGTGAGGTTAAATGAAGGACCTGAACTTTCTGCTGTAACTGTTACTTCTATTTGTCCTGGTGTACCTGATTGTTTACCAGGGACAACTACTGATTCTCCTATACGATAGATGAGGCCATTAGGAGATTCGAATCGTGTGTTTTTAATAAGACGTTGAGGATTCTCGTCATAATTATTGTATATAGTTATTTTTCCTGAGGCTTTTGTTTCTACCTTTTTTGATTCAGAAAGTGTGAGTGTCTTTGAACGTGATAAAGTTCTTGATTCAGTTGTGAAAGAAACAGTATCTTTGGTGCTAGCATCTTTAGTAAAAGTGACGACTTTGCTAAAAGCTTCTATGTCTTTGTTCTTTGGAGTGATTAAAAGAGTTGCTGAATTAAAAATATATGTGTATGCAAAGAGAAAAGCTATAACAACAAGAGGGATGCCTGTTGAAAAAATAATTTTAGATAACTTCCTCTTACCACCGCCACGACTTGGTGATAGTTTTTTTCGAGAAATGTTCTTGTTGTCAAAGAATGAACTGCTTGATGAAGGACTTTGCCAATCATCTTCATAATCGTTAGATTCTCTTGTGTCTCTTGACGAGAGAGACTTTACGCCTCGCACTGGGATACGAACAGAAGTATCGTCTTCCTCGAAACGAGACCCAGATTGAAAACGCTCCAGCCTTGTCTGTAAATCTTCGCTAGACCTTGAACGAGTGTATGGTTTGCGAATGTCTTGCATACGATAGAGATGTGTCTTTTACTTTTTCTAGTGTAACACTTACCTTCGCTCCACGGGTAAAGAACTGTGTATAAGATGTTCCTTCTATAACTTCTCCTATCCACATGGAATGTCTCTTGGAAAGTAATCTAACATCTGTTGGTACTCTATCGTGTAAAGAAATGAATTCAAGTGTATAGAGAATCCCATCGATAAACTTTGAAGCAGCGACTTGATTCATTCCTTCTGCTTCAATGTTTTTGTATCCGAATGGGTGCACGTGTGAGACAATGATATGACCGTCGACAACATAATTAATGAGCGTCGACTCATCAGCCACAGCTACGGAAAGGTATGAGGGTGAATCCATGCTCTATAGTTTATAGTTAACGGTTAATACTTGCTAGTGGATGAATTAAAAAACTAATGTTAATCAAAAAACGCAACACCGAAACTAAGGACATATCTTTTTGTGGAATGATTAACCACACTGTGGGTACTGATATCTGGGCGAAATAAATATATTTTTTTAAAAACAGAAAATATAATCTTTTCTGAGATAAAATCACCTCTACCGTAGATTTCAATATTTAAACGATAATGCTTCCCATCTATCGTGTCTCTATGTGGAGGTAACGTTGTATTTGGTTCATAGCGGAGAATGTATCCATCTAATCCGAGGTGCCCAATTTTACAAAAAAGAAAACAAAATTTTTTGTATTCTGTTCCCTGTTGTCTGCCTTCTAACCAAGAAAAAAGTTTCATGCGAGATTATTCAAGAACAGCTTTTATTCTTCTGACCCCTGCGGACACCGCTTCTTCTTTTTGAATTTTGAATTTTCCGAGCGTACCTGTGGAATTCACATGAGGGCCACCACAGAATTCCATTGAGAAGAGCTTCGCTTCACCGCGCTTTCCGATCTCGCTCCCTATTGTATAGATAGACACCTTCTCTGTGTACTTATTATCGAACACTCCGATTGCACCACGCGCTCGCGCTTCATCATAGCTCACTTCTTCACGATGAACTGGGAGGTCTTCTGCGATAACATCATTCACAATCTTTTCTACCTCTGCCTTCTGTTCATCTGTCATTTTCTCACCATGAGAAAAGTCGAATCGTAATCGCTCAGCTGTGATGTTAGATCCTTTCTGTAGAACATGGTCACCGAGTACCTGACGGAGCGCTTCGTGGAGTAAGTGTGTCGCGGTATGGAACTTCACTTCCATTTCACCGTCTCCACCGAGACCTCCTTTGAACTTCCCAGCGGATGCTGTACGAGATTCTTCTGAGTGTTTTCTCTTTTCTTCATCAAATGCTGCTCTATCAACTGTGATCCCTCGCTCAAGAGCAAGCTCTTCGGTGAGTTCGATCGGGAAGCCGTATGACTGAAGTAGGTCAAAAGCGTCTACGCCCGAGATATTCTTACTAGCCACTTTTTCAAACCGCTTTATCCCATTCTCAAGCGTCTTCCTAAACTTACTCTCTTCTTTATCAAGCTCGTTTAGAATCATCTCTCGCTTCTCTTCTAAGTTCTTGTACTCATCTTTATACACATCAACAAACGCCGCACCGATTTCTTTTGTAAAATTTTCCATCACACCTAGATTACGAGCGAAGCGCACAGCACGGCGAATAAGGCGACGGACGAAATACATCTGGTCCTTGTTTCCAGGTAACACATCGTCCCCGATTAAAAATGTAGCTGAGCGTATATGATCGAGAACTACACGATATGCATAGACACTCACTTCATCTTCACCATACACTTTACCTGACAACCTTTTGATCGTATCTTTTGGTATATCAAATACATCAACATTAAATACATCTGGGTCGTTGCGGAGTGCTGCAGCATATCGCTCTAGTCCAGAACCGTGATCCACATTCATCTGTGGAAGCTCTTCGAAGTTCCCTCCAACTTTCTTGTACTGCATGAAGACATTGTTCCCAATTTCGAGGAATCGTCCACAGTCACAGTTCACATGACATGGTTCAGCCGACCACTTACTATTCTCATGTATCTTCTTAGAGCCATCTGGATCAAAGTCATAGAACATCTCAGAATCTGGTCCACCAGGCTCACCTTCTCCCATATTCGCAGGCACCCCCATACGTGACCACCAGTTCTTCTTTTCAGAATAATAAAATATCTTTTCACCCTCTTTCATTCCCATTTCTGGAGTATCAGAAATAAGCGCTGTAATCCCCTTTTCTTTAAAGAGCTTCTGCCACAGCTCTGCTGAGAAGATATCCCGTGGAACACCAAGCGTGTCATTGCCAAAGAAACATGTTACATAAAAATTCTTCGGGTCAAGTCCAAGCTCATCAATAAGAAACGTCCACATCCAAGTAATTTCTTCCTCTTTAAAATAATCTCCGAATGACCAGTTACCAAGCATCTCAAAAAACGTAGTGTGGCGGTTGTCCCCCACTTCTTCGATATCTTGTGATCGGAATGACTTTTGTGAGTCTGCTATACGCTTCCCAAGTGGATGTGGTTGCCCTAAGAGATATGGAAGCATTGGTTGCATACCAGAACCGGTAAAGAGTGTTGTAGGGTCATTCTCAGGTACAAGAGAAGCTGACGGGACAACGGCGTGCCCTTTCTTTTTCATGTAGGAAAGAAACTTAGATCTAATTTGATTAACAGTGAGAAATTGTAACATTTCTCGATTATACCAAAAATAAAAGTAACACTCTACTGCTCATAATTTTCTAAAAGAGTGAAGCCGCGTTTGTTAGACGCGGCTTGTCCATTTTAGTTGAAATGAATATTAACTGACTCACCGTCTTGTAACGACATGAAAAACGAACTTAGCTTTAGTGAAAGAGAGATCCTTCACCTCAAAAGTCGGCGAGGTCGCCGTGTCTTCAAGCTTCGGAGAATGATGAAATTCGCTCTTGAGTCTGATGAGTACAAGCTCACGAAGGAGATCCTCATTCGAATGCTCATCCGCCTCCAAGATGAAGGTGATCAAATGTTCCGAGACGCCTGGGAGGGTCTCGATTTTCATGTCGTCTTGTTCATACTGGACCAGCTCTCGATTTCTAAGGGCGATAACCGCGTTGACGACAAACCAATTTGTACGACTTCCCATGACAATCCTTCCATTCCACGACCTACGTGAACCTGAAACAAACTCTATACTTTTTTATTATTATTTGCAAAATAAAAACACTGGGGCCTGCTCCAGTGTTTTTATAAAGATAGATTGTTTGGGTCGTTTTTTGTCTATATGTTGTCTTGTCTGCAATGTCTAGATGAAGTCTAAAAACCGAATCCGCCCATCATTCCCTTCATGCCATGACCTCCGTGCTTGCCCTCCTTTTTGTTTGTAGACTTAGTCTGCATAGTAGCTAAGCGCTTATCAGCCTGAGCTTGGGTAATGACACCCTTGGTTACCAGATTCTGCTTCAATCTACTACGGTAAAGTAACATTGTAAACAAATACAGGTCGCAAAAAAAAGAAAAGAGGCGGGTCACACAGTGCAACACCGCCTCAACCAACAATCTTTAAGGCAACTGCGATAGTTGGATCTATATTATAAACAAAATTAATACTCCTGTCAAGCGATTGTGCTCGCACATTTCATTATATAAGTAGTCATGACGGTAAAGCATATGCTATTATTTTAAGCAGAATTGTTTTTGCAATCTTGTTTATTACATAGTTGACGAATAGTCACATGGTCAAGCTCGATAGGTGACGGTTCGGGCGATATCAGCGTGGACACCATTCGCTTCGCTAAGAGCGACAAACGCCCGTCAGCGATCAAGGCGAAAGCTCCGGGTCATGTTGTCAACGAACAGCTCGTCAAGCAAGCGATGCTCGGCAGCTTCGCAGCGAAAGGTCGTGACAACATTGCCGACAGGAAGCCTGTCCACTAAAAGCCATCACATCCAGAAGGGTGTCTCTTCTTTTCTAGAACACTCAATCCCGTTTACCGCAAGGTAAACGGGATTTGTTGTTTCTATTCAATAACCCTCTTTCTTCTATAAAAGAAAAACACTCCAATGTGTGGAGTGTTTTGAAGTGTTCTGTGGTTTAACGTTGGAACGTCGCTGCGGCCATTGCACTTTGCATACATCTCAAATGCTGTGATTCTGCCGCGAGATAATACAATCTCGCAGCATCTTTTAGGCCAACATCAACGCGGTATGTGAACTCGCTACGTGTATTTCTACACACATGTGTTGACTATAATTAGTACACCTTCAGTCATCTGCAAGGCTTCACCTGCTTAGCAAACGCTCACCGTGCGTCTAACGCATAGTGAGAAACTAATCGCACCAAAAAACATGCTTCTTAGTATATCAGAAACCCCTTTCAAGAATAAACACATATACCAACATTTGGAAATAAAAAATGCTCAAGCGTTAGCGTTTTCTGATCCTGGACACATAAATCAACTACTCTATAGATGGGACCATAATCACAGGGTTCGATAATTTAAAAAGAAAAAAAGGACGCTTTTCGCATCCTTTTCATAATTTGATCCTAACCCCTTCATGAGTACTTAATTAGCTGTGAGACTTTTCACCAGAGTAAACGTCCTGGTGTTTGATCAAAACCACAATCACACACTCCTTCTCTTGCGTCACATACTCGACAAAGAGCAACCAGAGGTTCATTTGAGGAGAAATGTCTCAACGTGCCTCGTATAAAAGATGACACAGCTCCCGGAGGAAAACACTTAACCAAACCTATGAATACGGGCACAGTATCGGGGCCTTTAACTGTTACAACAACTTCCATCTTATTTCCTTGTACTATTCAACAAAAAGAACAACGAACTTCATAAAAACAGCGATGTTTCTAAATGAATGGTTGATTGTAACACCGTCATTACAATAACGCAAACACATTGGCAAGAAAAGCAACTGTACAGAAACCTCTCTTTGTGAGAGAGGTTTCTAAGTCATCGAATTTAAGATTTGACAAGGGAGCAGCCGATGGTTGCCCTTGTCAAATCTTAAATTCGATGATGTCCCCATCCTTCACAATATACTCTTTTCCTTCTGTTCTTAGTTTCCCTTTTTCTTTTGCGGAAGCCATACTCCCAGTCTCAACGAGATCGTCATACGCAACAACTTCTGCTCTAATAAACTTCTGTTCAAAATCAGTATGGATAGCAGCAGCGGCACGCGGCGCAGTGGAGCCTCGTTTAATAGTCCACGCCCTCGTCTCCATCTCCCCTGTAGTTAAATAAGTATCAAGACCAAGAAGCGCGTAGCCCGCCTTAATAAGACCATCCACCCCATTATCATGAGCACCTAGCTCGTGGCGCATCATCTCTTTTTCTTCGCCTTCAAATTCTTTTAATTCATCCTCGATCTTCGCGTCTACAATTACATAATTAAACTTATTCTCACTAAAATATGCGATGAGCTTTTGAAAGCGCTCATCGTTCATCTCATCTAGATTCTTCCCGCCATGCTGCTTGTTAAGTACATAAAGAAATGGCTTCATGGTGATAAGGTGTAGCTCTTTCACAAGCTTAAGCTCGTCTTCTGTAAACGACAATCCATTCGCAAGCTTCTCTCCCTCTAACTGAACCTTAAGACGCCCGAGCATCTCTTGTAACTTAATAGCGTCTTTGTCACCTCTCTTCACATCACGCCCAATAGTCTGCATACGCTTCTCAACTGTCTGCATGTCAGCTAAGATAAGTTCCATATTGATAATCTCAATATCACGAAGCGGGTCTACAGTCCCCTCCACGTGTATCAGATCTCCGTTTTCATAGATGCGCACTACTTCTGCTATCGCGTCAGTCTCTCTGATGTGAGACAAGAATTGATTCCCGAGACCTTGCCCTTCTGATGCTCCTTTTACGAGTCCGGCTATATCGACGAACTCTACAATCGCTGGAATTATTTTCTTTGAATTAGATATCTTAGAAAGAACTTCAAGACGCGCATCAGGCACAGGAACAACACCAACTGACGGGTCGATTGTACAAAATGGGTAGTTGTCAGCAGGTACACTCTTTTTTGTAATTGCGTTAAAGAGCGTTGACTTGCCTACGTTTGGGAGACCAACAATTCCGATAGAGAGTGACATAATAGAAAGAATACTACCATGATTTATTATTTTGCTCTACTTTTTAAAGTGATATAAGCAGCTCAAGATGTGAGAGCTTTTTACAATAGTTCTTATAAAAAAATACCGAGGCTCGAAAGCTTCGGTATAGCACGACAGTCCATCTATATCTCATTTCAAGAATTTACTAAAAAGCAAAAACTTGAAAGATGTTGAAAGCTCTTTTTGAAAGGAGCCCATTCCTTATGTAAGGGAACCGTACACGTGTTGCATCTTATTGAGAATACAACATTAGATAGTATATAAAACTAGTTACAAGAAGAGCAATCTATAAAAAAGAAAAGTCGCGACTCATATCATGAGCGCGACTTTTTAATTGAAAGGATCTGTGATTACCCATCAGAATGATCATCTGGTGCCTGAGACCCTACATGAGTCAACTCAATACTAACTCCAACTTCTTCAGTGCCAACAGTGGCTATACCGCCGCCTTCGTCACGAAACACGGGGGAGCCTTCGAAGGTTAAAGTACTCCCACGTTCTTTACAAGGCTGAGCGGGGCGATCTCTCGGTATCCAATTCCCATCAGATTCACCTTGATGACGAGCATTCGGAATCGCTTCGACTGTCTTTTGACCACAATGACTACATTGTGGAAGAGTGATTCCACGATCTTTAGGAACATGAATATCAAACACACTAGCGGCGACACTGAGGCCGACTGAAGGATTCTTAAGACAAGCCCTAATGCATCCCTTTTTGACCATAACCGTCATAGCAACTGAATCAACAGTGCCTGGCGGAGCATGATCCAGAACTTCACAAACAACATCATTCATAAGAGTCTCCTTAGAAAAATAAAAGAACAAAAGCTTTAATAACATACTGCACGGATTCCATAAAAAAGGAAGAGAGCTCTTGGCCCTCTTCCTTTTTTATGGAATCCGTGCGAACTGTTCTCTTGTTTATTTAAAAAGAGACTGCAGTTCTTTCTGATACTTTTTCATCACATCAAGCGCTGCATACATATCTGGCTTGCCTGACTTCTTTAATGCTTCTATTTCTTTGGCTATCTTGGCGAAAAGTTCAGGGTTCTTCTCAACTGCTAACTGCAGCATTTCCGCTTGTTCTTTTGGAAGATTCTTGGTTCCGTGTTTAACAGCTTGTTTAAGTAAAAATTCTTTTATCATAATGTTATTGTACTTCAGTAGTTTCTTGTGCAGCTTTTTTGATCAAAGCATCAAAAGATGCCAAATCTCGAGGGTTGTTTATTTTTTGACCATTTAAGAAAAATGTCGGTGTCCCTTGTACTTTTAATCTAACCCCTTCTCTTAATTCTGCTAACACTTTTTCTTCTAATGTTTTGTTAGACAAATCTTTTTCGAATGTGGCAACGTTCAGACCAATTGTTGTAGCATATGCTAGGAAATAATCTCGAGCGTTAAGCGCCCCACTCCATTCTGATTGTTTAGCGTAGAGAATATCATTCATTTCCCAGAACTTACCTTGTACTCCAGCAGCTTCTGCGGCCATGGCAGCAGGGAGAGCGTTTCTGTGAATTTGAGTCAAAGGAAAATGCTTATGCACGACTTTGAGTGTTTGTTTATTATCATTTAATAATTGCTTAACAATAGGTTCATAAGCTCCACAGGCAGGGCATTGATAGTCAGCAAACTTAACGAGAGTTACTTTCCCTTCGAGGTTACCACGCACATGATCTTGAGCAGTAATAGCTATATCTTCTTTAACAGAAGAACTAGTATTCGCTCCTGAATAAAAATAAAACCCAAAGAGAACAATAATAAATGATACGAATATCGTAGCGAAAACACCTTCTGTTGTTCGCAAAAATTTAGGCATGTGAAGCTTGTGTTTCATATAGACTATGAGTATAGCATATTAAACTCTTTGGGAGAGCCTGGATTAATCAAGCTTTGATTTTCATTAATTCTATTGCCATAAAAAGAGGTATTTCTTTTCGTGACTTATTCTCCGCTCTCTGACGAGGACCCTTCTCGCTTTCTCTATGACTTACCCACTCTTCGAGTCGCGTAATTCCTAAACCATACTTAGCAAATGCTTTTACATACACTTGCAGAGGTCTATGGAACGATACAGTGAACTTCTTGTCACTCTTGGATCCTGGCGTCATGTCGATCTTTATCTTTGACTCACTCATATACTCTTCTACTCTTCTGTACTGCTTATCTTCATGTTCGTCGTAGCCCCAATGTGTGTGTGTTGGGTTGCGGAAACTTGGATGGTTAAGAACTAAATAGACCCTGCCAGTATCTTTAAGTACACGAGAAATCTCTCCTACAGTTTCTTGAAGCTTCTCAATATTCTGAATAGCAAGCACACACACCAGAACATCCTGAGTGCCTGGTTTAACCATATACAAGTCATGAGAAGGCGTAGCAAAATAATGTGCCTTAAATTTATATTCTGTATTATTCTTCTCTGCAAGAGTGATAAGCTCTTTGCTAATATCTGCTCCAATAATAAAAGCCCCTTTCTCAGCAAGTGACCTAGAAAATATTCCCTGACCACAAGCAAGATCGAAAACATGTTTTCCTTTAACATCCCCGATCATGCGAATAAGGTTCGGGTGTACAACCTTTGCATGATATGAGTCTGTATCTTTTTCTAAGTGATTATCATACCAAGAAGCAACTGATCCCCACGAAGTAGACGAAGCACCTGGTGCAGCAGGCTTCTTATCTCTCTTTTCTTCTTTCGGTTTTTGATATCTAATTTTTGCACCAATTGGAGCTTTTTTTAGTGAGGTGCTTTTTGGTAGATCCTTTTTCTCAGGGCCATTAAACATAGGTTTTTTATTCATGATTTTATTCTACAGCAAACTCTGCTCACCACCTAACCATTTACGTTCATATGCTTTTATGTCTCCCCTTTTCTCTACGCCTGATTTTGCCATGTATCTAATAGCTCCAAATACTGGCCGACCAAACCACGGCCTATCATGTACGCCTCCGATTGACCAAGCGCATCCAACATATCCATTAGGGTCTCTTCCATCTAATTCATATGTATCATTTAAGTAGACCGCGACTCTCATTGCTTCTTCTGGGGTAGATGTCCACTCGAGAATCTTCTTTGCCCAATACATGCGCATATATCCGTGCATCTTACCTGTGTTTACCATTTGAAGTTGCGCAGCGTTCCAGATATTATCATGTGTCTTAGCTTGTTTAAATTCTTCCAAGGTATAAAGGTATTCGCGTTTGTCAGCCCTTGCTTTGTTAAGTGTCTCTTTTGCCCAAGACGGAAATCCTTCGTATGAGTCATAGTTCGGATTATAAAAACAAAAATTATCACAAAGCTCAGCACGGACGACACACTCTTCTATAAACGCAGCCACGCTTCCCAGTCTTCCGTTTGAACCATTCTGAACTGAGTCAAAAGCTTCCTCAGTGTTTACACCAGTCTTTTTTAAAAGCCCAAGAAGAATCCTTCTGCGTGAAATATTACCGTGAGTAATATAGGGAGAAAGATTACTCTGTCCATCGATATCAAAATTATTGCGATCAGTATCGTACGTAGCAAGCTTATTCCTCAAAAAGATGTCGAGAGTTTTTAGTCCTTCTTGTGTACCTGGAACGAATGCGCCTGTACCTTTTACTTTTTCATTACAAATAATCTTACTTGTGACTTCATCCCAACTGATAGCAGGGATGGTCTCTAAAAGATTCTTATTAGCGTCATGATAGTGTAGCTCACTATAGTCTTCCAAAAAAAGTGGCAACTTCGCATGTACTTTACTTCGTATAGTACGTGCTGCAAACTCTTGTTTTGGTGAAAGCTCCCAAACAGGGATACAATTATGTGCATCAACTTCATAGAGCGGGACATCCGGATGATGCTTAATAAAAAGCTCCTTCCATTTTTTCATAAAATGAAGTGGTAACTGATCAATAACCACAGCCCCAAGAGAAGAAGGAATCTCTCCTCCATGTTTCTTTGTGAAAAGCTTCTCGTTATCCAATGCAATGATAAGTGGGATATTTTTTGAGCGTACCTCTTTTTCAACTTCTTGAAGCGATGGGAGTACCCAATCATAGAATCTTCGCGTAGCCCCTTCCCATTCATAGTTCCAGATCACATAATTCACTATGAGTTGTGCACCTTTACTCTTAGCAAGCTCTTGAGCAAATAAAAGTGCGTCATTATCATGCGCTCTAATATCACGACACATTTGGTATACAACTGTATTATTTGTATATTCTTGAGTGGTGTGTTTTTTAACACGAAGTGGATTAACTGACATGACTTGTAGTATACATCACACCAAAAGATTCGGGTTTACGTTCTTTTATTAAAAAATAAACAGTGTACATGTCTAGTGTACATGTCTTTTAGTTTGTTATCTTTTCCTATCTATCCGGTGGCACCTCATAATAACTAATCAAAAACTTTACAATAGAAAAGAACGGCTCCGTAAGGGTTGCTGAGGCATACTCTGCACCTTTTGGATTAGTGTGAAAGAGAAAGATAATAAATCTTGGCTCATACGCAGGGAAGTATCCAAAAAACGAATGCAAATATCTGTCTTCGTAATATCCTCCTCCTGGGCGCACCATTTGAGCAGTACCTGTTTTTGCTGCAATAGAGTAACGATCCATTTTATATGTTCCATTCTTAAGAGCATTATCGACAACGTGAACAAGCATGCGTGAAATAGTCTCACTTGTTTTCTCACTAATCACCTGCTCTCCTCGATCGTAAGAGATTTTTTTGACCTCACCGTTTTTATATACAATACTATCGGTAACATGAGGAGTAACCAAATACCCGCCATTCCCAAGAGAAGCTAGCGCTCTCACTGTTTGAATGGGAGTAATCGCCATACCTTGACCGAACCCAGCTGTGGCATTATCAACAAAAACAGAACTATTAATAGTGTCCACCAAACCTCCAGCTTCACCTGGTAAATCGATCCCAGTTTCTTCCCCTAGTCCAAATTTTTTAAAATATGTTTGAAATTTTTCTACTCCTAATTGTTCAACCAGAAAGACTATACCGACATTCAGTGATTTATCCAAAATAAGCTGTATTGTAGTACCGATTCCTCGCGCCTTTTCATCGAAGTTGCGAACTTTGTATCCATTGAGATCTCTAAACCCGGTATCATTGTACGTTGTATTCTCGTCTACTACATTAGCATCAAGCGCCGCAGCTACAGTGAGAGGTTTTATGATGCTTCCCATTTCATATACACTTGAAACGTTTTGATTAATAAATAGAGTCGGGTCTTTTACTTTTGAATATGTATTTGGGTCATACGTTGGAAGAGATTCCATAGCAAGAATTCTCCCTGTTTTTGGATCCATAATAATCGCTCCTATTGTTTCTGAATTCCAAGCCTCTTTGGTTTCTACAAGTGTCGCATAGAGCGCACGAGATACTTCAGCGTCTAATGTGAGCACCACATCCCCTTGTTGTGTATCTTTATTAGACACTTTAGAGGTGTCTATATCTCCGAATAATTCAGCAAAAAAATTAACAGACATGCCCCCTGTCCCTCTATTTAAAACAGCTTCATAATATCGCTCCAAACCGTATTGGCCTTTAACCACAAGACCAGTATTCCCAACAAACCCAATAACCTTAGCGGCTATACTATTCTGAGGATATGCTCTTTTATTATCCTTACTAAAGGATAATCCTTTTATAGAAAGTTTTTTAAGCGCCAACATCTGCTCTTCGGTTACATCTCTAGCTATTTCTTCATAAGGATCATTTTCTTTAGAAACTTTTTCCAAAAAAGATTCTTTATCGAGTGTAATAATAGAAGCAATATCGTTATAAAGCTTTTCTTTGTCTACATTCTCATGTAATTGATTAGGATTAATAGCTACTCTATAGCGGGTATAAAGCTTAGCCACAGGAACAGAAGTATTTTTATAATCAGAAAAAAAGATACTTCCCCTGTCGAAATAACTACTTGTATGAGATACATATTGTTTATCCCCTAAACTTCTATAATGAGAATGTTTGACTATCGAAATATAAGCAACTCTCAAGAGAAGCACAAAAACTATCAAACTCCATACAAAAATAACAACATCTAATCGAAATAATGATCGAGCTTCTTGATTGTCTGTTAAAGGGATCTCCTTATCGCGCATACAGCACAGTGTAACTTGCTATCTCATCTTTGCGAACTGCGAAAGTTGTGGTGTCTATTTTCTTATATGAAGTATTTTTGAGATATGAAGGAGACATAGTAGCTACATAGGTAGCATAATCGTTTTCAAGTGAGCTTATCTCGGAAGAATATTCTTTGATAAGGGAAAGATTTTGTTTTCTTTCTATAACGGCAAAAATAAGCGACAGAAGAACCAGGACATAACATAATGCAAAAGCAATCAACATGCCAAGTAGTGCATGTACCCCTTTTGTTTGAATTTGTTTGTAATGTAATTTCATGGTGTTAATGTTTACTATTATTATGTTCTTTCTACGATTCTTAATTGGGCACTACGAGATCTTGGGTTCCTGCTTATCTCATCTTCGCTTGGAATAATTGGTTTTTTAGTTATTGGGATAAGTGATTCTTTGTACTCACGCAATGTCTGCTTCACCATCCTGTCTTCGGTACTGTGGAAAGTGATGAGGCATGCTCTTCCTTGTTGTTTTAATATCTTGGGGAATGATTGACAGAGATCTTTGATTCCACCCAATTCATCATTCACCGCCATACGCAATGCTTGAAATGTTTTAGTGGCGAAATGTGTCTTCTTGTGATGATAAGCACTTGGGGTAGCTGACTTAATGACTGACACCAACTCAAACGTCGTCTGAATTGGAGAATTGATACGATGTTCTACGATTGCTTTTGCTATTCTGCGTGAATATGTTTCATCAGCGAAACCGTACAAAATATCGGCAATCGTCGACTCGCTCCAGAAATTGATAATGTCATATGCTGTTGTTGCCCCCTCATCAGGAGAATCAGAAAATGTCATAATAAGAGGTTCATCATTTTGAAAAGAGAATCCTCGTTTTGAACATTCAAGCTCCTGTGTTGAGAGACCAAGATCAGCCAACACTCCATCAACATGCTCTATTTTTAAATCACTAAGAATTGATTCAATGTGACGATAGTTAGAACAGATAAAATGAAGTTTTGGTCCATCGTTTAATCCTTCCATCAAGTCGCGTGCTTCTTTGAGTGCTTGATTATCTAAATCAATACAGATGAGCGTACCCTCTTTCCCTATATGTTTAGCAATTTCTACGCTATGCCCTCCACGATTGGTCGTACAGTCAACGTAGATACCCCCTTCTTTTAGAGAGAGACCTTCCAAACATTCATTAAGGAGTACAGGAATATGCATACTTTTTTAGATAATCCCTAAATCATTTAACTTAGAAGCTAGCGCGTCTGCTTCTCCATTTACTTTTGCTATATTTTTATTCCACGTATCTTCATCCCAAATTTCTATACGTGAATACATTCCAGCTAAGACAATTTTGTTAGAAAGCTTGGCGAATTCTTTGAGAGAATCTGGAATAACAATACGCCCAGAAGCGTCAACATCTGTTTCATACGCATTACCCAAAATAAAGCGATTGAAGCTGCGACCATCTATATTACCGAAGCTTGCACTTGATAACTTAGCTGCGACAACTTCCCATTCTTTAACACCGAAGACAAAGAGCGAAGAATCAAGACCACTAGTGACTACTACTTTTTTGCCGAGATCTGTACGCCACTTAGAAGGTAGCGTTAGTCTTTTTTTAGGATCGAGGTCGTGAGTGTACTTTCCGATTAGCATAATTCTGTAGCAGGGACATATTTGGCATATTTTTGAGAAGCTCCCACTTCCCCCCACTAGACCCCATTATACCCCACTTAATTACAAAAATAGCAAAAAAAGATGTGGATAGCTATATATTACTTTTTGAAAGAAAAACTATAAATCAATGACCCTCCAGTAGAGCTGGAGGGTATGACACGAATGGCCGCATTTCTAACTATTTGAAAACCGGTTTTCAAACTTTCTTACAAGGCAATCTAGTAGAGCTGGTTAGCGTGTGTGAAATTAAAGAAAAAGAAAAAACCGAGAGCGTGAATACTCTCGGTTTATTGTGGCACACTATCCTTCAAAGGTTAGACTGGAGAAAAAAATGTCAAGAAGCTCTGACAATTGCTCCATCAAGTACGATTTGATTTGTTTCACTCACCGAATTCCAACGACCGGTAAAAAAACGCACCAATTTCGCATCAACCACCTTTGCCTGGTAGTTGTCTTGTCGCAAGATTTCTGGATTTCCAGTTTCAGGGTCGTATGCGACCCAATAAGGAACTGCGATGACCTGGTGAGCTGGGGGTTCGGTCATGTTGAGCGCTTTCGCAACCACTTTATTGCCCCCTTGAAGTCCAATCCAAATTGCTTTTTTAGGATCACCTTGGCGTTCTGCTGCTGCGCATTTTTTCAAATGTTGAACAAAATCTTCACGACCACCCTCAGCGATTGCTTTTGCTACAGCACTCTTCAGTTTTTCTTCAAATTCATCATTCATAAGCTCATCAAGCTGTTTTTGACGAAGAGAAATAAATTCTGTTCGGTCTCGATTCGCAATAATCGCTTCTGCATACTCCTTTCCACGCAGCTGTGATGTGTTTCAAGAGCAATTCGATACTCTTCATAATTTAACTTTGTCAACTTTTTTTCGACAGAAGACAAAGCTAATCGAGCAACAACGTAAGCAGCAATCATTGCAAAGATCTTAATCGGCTCAGAATCTTGAAACATCAAGAAAGGGTCAATCAAAAACTGTGTCGTAACAATAATGCTCAGGCACCAAACTGTCGAGATGAAAAAGATTAATTTTTCTTTCTCCTCATTTCCCTCTTTTTTACGACCAAGAAATGAGGTGAGGTGAATAAAGAATAACAAAATTCCAGCTAACCAGAATGACATAGTCATGAAAAACTCCAAATGGAAGGTACAAAAATTCTTCAACCACATGGTTGATATAACTTAAAACCTTTTAAGTTAAATTATAGTATCATATATTGTTGCAAAAGTCAAGCACCTCCGTACCTTCCGCTTATCTTAGTCCTACCTTTAGACCCTTCTTTACTTTGGTGATTTTACTTTTCTTCTTTCGGTTTAACAAGCGGGAACATCTGCGTCTCACGAATTGGTTTGTCAGAAAAGAATGCGAATAATCTATCACCGAATCCGAATCCACATGTAGGCGGCATACCATGCTCAAGCATTTCGACGAAGTCCCAATCAGGCATCATTGCTTCTTCATCCCCGTTATCCAATAACACTTGTTGTTTCTCGAATCGCGCGCGTTGATCGAGCGGATCATTCAACTCACTATAACCACGACCAAGTTCGCTTCCAGCGAGAATCGGTTGGAATACTTGGGTTGTTATGCCGTCAGGGTTATTCTTCGCCAAAGGCGCCACAACAGACGGGTGATTAACAAGAAATGCTGGACCTGCAATATGCTTGCGACAATACTTCCATAATGTATCTGTAAGTCTTTCTCTATTGTTGCCGTCATATTTAACAGAAAGCTCTCTAAGCTTATTCTCAATTTCTTCATTTGAAGCACTATTAATATCGATTCCAGTTTGACGAATAATCTCTTCTCTATAATCAATTTTTTTCCATTCATCACTTAAGTCAAATGTATGCCCTCGTGTTGTAAATGATGTTGTACCAAAAACTTCTTGCGCAATAGTGCGATAAAGTTCTTGGACAATACTCATACCCTTCTCATAATCAGCATATGCCATATAAAATTCACAGTTAGTGAATTCTTGGAGATGATCAGGAGAAGAACCTTCATTGCGATACGCTCTCCCTATTTCATATGTCCTTGGGAATCCAGCTGACATCAATCTTTTCTGCCACAATTCTCCAACACATATACGCATATACACTTCTAAATCAAAGTCGTTGTGATGAGTCTTAAACGGTCTCGCTTCTGCTCCCCCTGTTGTGACTTCTATAGTTGGCGTTTCAACTTCTAAGAAGTCTTTTGAATCCAAAAAATTTCTGACAACTTTCCAGAACTTAGCTTTTTTGTAAAAGAGATCACGAAGCTCTTCATTTGTGAGCATGTCTAAATGTCTCTCACGCATACGCAGCTCTTCATCAGCTATTCCATGATACTTATCAGGCATTGGCAAAAGAGACTTAGTGAGCATGCGAATCTGTTTCACCAAGAGACTTTCTTGTCCTGACTTAGTAACAAAGGCTTTTCCTTTCACTTCTACAAAGTCTCCGACATCAACATAGGTCCGCATATATTCCATTACAGATTCATCGGATTCTGGAAGCTTAATCACCATTTGCATTCTCCCTGTCCCATCAAAAACATCGAAGAAAGAAATTGCTCCCTGACCTCGAGATGACATGACACGTCCTGAAATAATTATTTCTTTTGCTGTAGCATTATATTCACTGAACACTTGCTGCAATAGCCGTATAGTATGGGTTGGTGAAGAAGAGGCAGGATACGGATCGATATGATGTTCTTTGAGGAGGGTGAGCTTTTTAATTCGCTCATCTCTTAGTTCTGAAAGAGAAGCCATAATAATAAAATAATGAATAATCAACTAGCTGTAATATCAGAAAGTATAACACAAAAAAACTTCTATCGGATTGATAGAAGTTTTTTTGTGTTATCTCAGATGTACATGAAGACAGTGTACTAACTTTTTATAGAGCTTACGCTGTGGCAACGATTGAATATTCAACGTTTCCTTTTGGAGCTGTGACAGTAACTTTGTCGCCTGTTTGTTTTCCTAAAATAGCTGAACCAAGTGGTGACTCGTTAGAGATTTTGTTTTCTCTCACATTAGCTTCTTCGCTTCCTACAATAACAAATGTTCTTTCTTCTTTATCTCCTTTCTTCAAAACAGTTACCGTTGAACCAACACTTACTACACCGGTTTGGTGAGTATCCATCACGACAGCATTTTTGAGAATCTGTTCTATGTGAGAAATTCTATCTTCACAATGAGCTTGCTCTTCGCGCGCTTGATGATATTCAGCGTTTTCTGAAAGATCACCGAGAGACTTAGCGTACTCAAGGGCGTCAGCTATTTCTTTACGGCGAACTGTTTGTAATTGTTTAAGCTCAGATTCTAATTCGAGCTTTTTTTCTTTTGTTAGATATTCCATATAAATATCATTATACAATATTTCAACACAAAAGTCCAAAGGTTTTTATTTAGCTAGACTTACTTTTTTAGATAATCAGTATTATCTCTCATCCACAGCAATGTCTCCCTTGCTGCGAATGTTGCTCCTTTTAAGTTAGAGCGCTTACCCTTTTCCATTACTACAACAAAAGCATACTTGGGTTCCTTATAAGGGAAGTACCCAGTCACCCAAGAGTTAACTTGTTGTTTAGTGATTCCTAGTTCTGCTGTTCCTGTTTTGGCGGCAATTTCTATACCATCTATTCGCAGACCTTTAGCTGTACCAATATCTTCTGTTACCGCCATTCTCATCCCTTCTTGTATCACTTTGAGTGCTTTAGGGTCTAGATTAAGCGCTATCTTGTTTGATTCACCACCAAGAATCACCCGAGGAGTTACTAAGTATCCACCATTAGCAAGCGATGCTGTTGCACGCAATAATTCAAGCGGCGTCATTTGAAAACCGTATTGCCCAATCGATGAGTGATAGGTGTTCCCCACTAACCAATCTTCATTAAAAAGTTTCTTCTTCCACTCTGGATCAGGTATTACTCCGTGATTCTCATCCGGCAAATCTATTCCTGTCGTTGTCCCGAATCCAAATAATTCTGCATATTGTTTTAGTTTAACTATCCCTACACCTTTTTGATCTTTATATCCACCCCCCACTTGATAAAAGTATTCGTCCGATGATGCAGCGATTGCCTCTCTCATGTTCACATAGCCGTGAGGTTTCCAATCTTTAAATACTGTATCTTTACCGCCATATTTATTCTTAATAACAAGAGCACCTGAACTATAAATATACTGTTCTGGAGTTATTACCTTTTCCATAAGAGCAGCATAGGCAAAAAAAGGCTTAACCGTTGAACCAGGTACATATAGCCCGCTCACCGCGCGATCGAGGAACTTTTCTTTTTTACTTGTTAATTCTTCTGCCACTTTTTTATTCTCTTCTTCTGATGAAGCATTAGTGATGAGATTGTTATCATATCCTGGATAATTAGTGAGTGCGAGAATTTCACCGGAGTGAATATCCATTACTGCTCCAGCTCCTCCCAAGAATCCAACCTCTTGTGCCAAAGAAGCAATGCTATTATAAAGAGCGGTTTGAAGATTAAAATCAATAGCGAGAGTAATATTCTCACCATTTGTTGGATACACAACTACATTTTGAGATTCTATATGCTTACGTGCGGTGACTTCGATAATTCTTTCGCCTTTTACGCCGGATAGTCTGGTATTATAATATTTTTCTACCCCATCTTTACCTACATATTCCTGTTGCCAAAATACTCCTGACTGATCTTTTTTGGGATAACTCACATATCCCAAGATATGAGAGAATCCTGGCGTCTTTACATACTCTCGTTTAGGAATCTCTTGGGAGGAGGAAGCGATACTCGTAGTACTCGTACTTGAGAACACACTATTCCATGCGAGCACTTGACCATTTCTGTCTGAAATAGTCCCCCGAAGAGGGAAAAGTGGTATGGTTCTTAGATGATTGTTGTCGGCTTTTTCTTTATAAACATCCCCTTCTACAATCTGCATAGAAAAGAGTCGGTAAGAGAACACACTCATCACCATCATCACAATAATAAATGATCCATAAAACGATCTTACATGAAGAGGTTTCTCTAACTGCCCCTGGAATTGATTAGTATCAAGGTCGGAGAGATTAGTGGAGTCTAGGAAAACATCTTCTGGATCAATTTCATGAGACGCTGCAACTCTAGCGCGTCTTGTAGAGATATGGCGAAACAAGTTCATATGCTATTACTATACCACATACAACAATCAGTACTACAGGGTATCTAACACTAGCAAATAACAAATCAAAGAGCAGCGCAAAGGAGATGATTAAACTATAAAAATTACTTTTATTCATATAATAAATTTTATGTGTGGATGTTATTTGATCTCTACAAAGAAGCGAGAATCAGTGGCTGGATTATGAGACGGTCGCACCAGTACTCTCATGAATGTATCCTGATTGTTTCGTATCACTTCTGTGACCACACCTACAACAAATGTCTGATCATCTCTTAAAAGAACACGTTCACCGACTCCGACTGGAATATCACGCAACACATTAGCTAAATAGTGACCTCCGCGCCCTAAGAGGGTAAGTGGTATGGAGCTTGTTGAAGTGACCCCTTCGACAGTGTTCCCATATGAAGAGAATACAGCACATGAGGAAGAATTTTTGTATACCTCTTTGATTTGACACACAACCCCTCTTTCTCTTAGATAGACCATAGCGTCAACCATGACTCCATCTTCAAATCCTTTATTAAAGATCATGGTCCCATAAAGATTTGTCATATCTTTTACAAGCGACGACATGACAATAGTCTTAGCCTGTGATGTTGAAGCGCTGATCATCGTAACCTCTTGCAAGGTTACATAGGTGAGTTGATTTTCTAGATCAATAATTTTGTTTTCTAAATTCTTTTGTTGTTCTAAAAGCTGTGCGCGTGATACAAAAAATGTATATACAAAATCAGGTATCATATGGCTCTCATGTAATAAACTAAAGATTCTATGATGTATAGGCTCTGTATGTGAATACACAAAAGGTCGTATAGATGGCCAAAAAAATGTAATCAGCAAGAGAACAACTCCAAGCCATAAGAGTAGTTTCTTTTTTGTTTTATTTTCTCTTCTAACGAAATGATATGTCATCGGTGTTTTCTACTAAAACATCTTTATAAATATCAATGTCTTCCAAGATAATACCAGTACCACGAGCAACAGCTGTGAGAGGGTCGTCAGCTACCGTAACAGGAACCTTAAGCTGTGTCTCCAAAAACTCTGGGAGTCTCTTAATGAGAGCACCTCCTCCAGCTAAGGTAATACCTTTCTGCATAATGTCTGCCAATACTTCAGGAGGAGTGGTCTCTAATACTTCTCGTATTGCTTCTACTAATTGCATAATAGATGCGTGAGTTGCCTCACGTATATCTCCATCTGTAATAGTAACTTCTCGAGGAAGTCCGCTCACTAAATCTCTTCCTTTGATATTCATCTCTTCTCTTTCTAGGAGAGGAAGCGCGGAACATAATTCCATTTTGATATTCTCACCTGTCTTTTCTCCGATTAACATCTTGAATTCATCTCTCATATAACTGATGATATCGGTTGTGATTTTGTCTCCAGCTATTTTAAGACTTTTTGATCTCACTACTCCAGAAAGGGCAATCACTGCGATATCTGTAGTACCTCCTCCTATATCAACAATCATATTACCAACCGGTTCATGAATAGGCATATGAACCCCGATCGCTGCAGCTGTGGGTTCTTCTACTATATATACTTTACTTGCTCCAGCTGATTTGGCGGCATCATATACTGCACGCATTTCAACATTAGTTACCCCAACAGGGATACCGATGACAACTCGTGGGCGTAATAATTTTTTGTCTATTTCATTTGCTTTGTTAATTAAATAACTGAGCATTTCTTCTGTTACTTCATAATCAGAGATGACGCCGTCCACAAGAGGTCTCACTATTCTGATATGCCCTGGGGTGCGACCCATCATATTCTTGGCTTCTATTCCGACTGCGACAACGCGATTAGTCTTTTGATTAAGAGCAACCACAGAAGGTTCATTAATCACTATCCCTCGTCCGCGCAGATAAACAAGTGTATTAGCGGTTCCTAAATCAATACCAATATCATTTGAGAATTTTTCTAAAAAGCGTTCTAACATATGAACATAATACCACAGAACGCTGTCCATTTACATGACTTTACAGAATAAAAATAGTATGTAGTATGGTGATCATAGTTAGTTCATTCACACACAGCATAAAGGAATCATCATGGTAACCCCTGCCACCCATCACAAAAACCACCCCAGTATCGAAAGAGTGTTACAACAAATCAAAACCTATATGACAAGGAGCGAGGGAGTCATCCCGACAGGTGCTTCTGTCATCATTCATGGGATCGTAACAACACACGGCACCAAAAAGTGTATATGATAGATTGTCGCACTATACGACGGAGGTCTATGCGTCAGAAAGACATGGTTATATCGGTCGTATCACTTTCTTTATCACGACAGGATTAGTCGTTATCAAAAGGGAATCTACCCTCTTCAATATCTCGCAGTGGCACATTGATTGCTCCTTCTACATGCCCATCACTCCACTCCTCTTGTGTTCGTACATCAATAATCATTATGCTTTGTTTTGCTTTTTCCATTCATAGAGAGCGACCGCGACTGCATTTGATGCATTCAATGACTCACATGCTGGGTTAATAGGAATAGATAATCTAAAATCAGCATGCTCTTTTATTTTTGAACGAATCCCTGCCCCTTCTCCACCAACAACAAACACTGTCTTAGTATCAAAAACAGCTCTCTCTAATGACACTTCACCATCCCCAGTCAAAGCATAGACAAAAAAATGTTCTTTCTTGAGAGTCTCGATAGCATTACTAATATTAGAAACTTTAACAAGAGGTATATGGAACAATGCTCCTGACGAACTCTTAACTACAGTCCCTGTAACAGGTGACTGATTACGCTCACCAAACACAACAGCTGACGCACCAAAAGCAAGCGCAGAGCGAATAATAGCTCCCATATTGTGAGGATCCTCAATTTCGTCTAATACTACTATAGAATCATTATCCTTAGCTGAAGCAATAACGTCTTGAAGTGACATGAAAAGGTTTTCTCCATAGAGAGAAGCACAGATACCTTGATGTACCACCTCCTTCCCAACACGATGAGCAATCTCTTCTTTTGTCACCTCTTCAAACACACATTGATACTTGTTTTGTAGAGCCATAATATCCTTATCCTGCTTGGTCTCTTTGGTCGCATACACTTTATTAATCAAATTCTTATTAGAAAGAATTGCTTCTTTTATGGGATTCTTTCCATAAATATACAGAGTTTCATTAGACATATGATGTATATACTAACACAAAAACTATGGTAGTTCTTTAAATGTTATCGTGGTTGGAATTTCAAATACTGATGTATGTATAAGTTTTTTGATACATGACGTCGGTTGTGGTGTATTGTTATTCCAAGCATAATTAATTTGAGGAAGTAGGCTAGATACTGAGCTAGATGACAAAGAAACGTCTGACGATGTAGCTGATTCTACATCGTGAGGAATCTTCGCTTTAATTCCATTATCACTATCTAATGATGACCATGAGTAACTAAACCCTTCCTTTATCACCGTGTGAGAAGAGATATCTCCTTGTGCGCCTGTGACAGTACTTTTAACTGCTATCATACCATCTCGAACATAGACAACCCCCGTAGTACTCGCCATAGCCATATCGAAATGAAAAGCACATTCATGTGATTCACCGCTTTTGAACGCTTCCTCTAGATTACTTGTGGTGATAGGTTCTTGTGTACCATTCGAAGAGATGCGACTATCCTCTTTCATAACTATCCCAACATAATGAAAACAAATTACAGCAATAACTATGAAGACAATAGAAACGATTACTTTCCCAAATAATGTCATATGCCTAAAGTGTAACACAATATCATTCTATTTTTGTATAGGGAGATATCTACCTTCTAGCGTTTATGTTTTTCTATAAAGATATCTTGATTGAAGCCGCCTACGCCAACATATTCAACGGCTGTGCTTTGTCCTTTCTTGGAAAGTAACATTTCTTCATATAAAGAACAATGAATGCATCCTTTATCACCATTGATACATGTGAACTCTTTTTTGTCCCTTACTTCTTTTACTCTCTTAGCGACAGCATAGACAGCATCATATGCTTCTTCATAGCTTGGTAACGTTTTTTCTACTACCGTATCTCCGTCCAAATACCAATAACTCGCTTTGCTTACTTTTCTTTTCTGAAGAGCATGACATAGGAGCAGATAAATCGGGAGCTGAAGCGAAGATTCTTTTTCTTCATGTTTTCCAGTTTTAAAATCAATAATATGAAGCGTGTCATCAGACAGATATTCAATCCAATCCACAAGACCATTTAAAATAATATTATCTTCTTCTGAGAGATAGAAGTTGCACGGCATCTCACCGCGGGGAAGTTTGATTCTTTTGTTCACCAAGAAGCGCGGATTCTTAATCACTGTCTCTATCATGTCTATTCCTCTCCCTCTTAATACTGCCTCCTGTTCTTCATCTACGAATCCTCCCTTTTTTCCTTTTACTTTATCCCACTCTTCATTAAACCAAGCACGCAGATCTCTACTCATTCGCTCTTCTGAAGGGTAATCTCCGAGACCTTCAACAACATTATGTACAGCAATTCCAAGAGACATATATGGTGTAACAAGTGTCATCTTCCTCCCAGTATTCGGATCCTTGTATACATTGTGAAGATAGTATAATCTTGGACACTTGAGAAAGTCTCCCATTGAAGAATGTGATACCCATGTCGCTGTATATTTGTCTGGCATTATAGGATAAGTATATAGTGATTAAGGGTGAGTGACTAGGTTATGATATCTAAAAGTATCAACCCCTAAATATATAAAGTGTTCGACCTATATTCTCCCCTTAATTAAATCATCTTCAAATTGCTTAATTCCCTCAATGCTCTTTTCATACTTAGTTACATCAGGAAAGTCGAGTGTAATTATTTTGTGATAGACAATAGACGTGAGCTTTCTCAAATTTTCTTCTTCTTTTGTTGTTGTATCAAAAGAAAGAGTGAGTGTTTGTATTTTTCCTTCTTCCTCCTCTTCTACGAACTCAAGTGCGCCACTCTCTACGGTATACCCTTCGTATGTTCTTGAATGCTCTATGAGTACCTTATAAAAAAGTAGCTGATGTTTATAATGGTGAAGTTTAATCTCATCATAATCTGTGAGTTTAGGTTCTTCAAAAGAAGAGAATCCTTTACCTGTTTTTAGATCAATCACAGAAAGTACTTTATCTTCTCTTTCAATCATCTTGTCTATCTTCCCTGTCAGATGTGCACCGTCAATCACTACACCATCGTTAGCGAAGTTAGCTTCTACTATTGCTTTACCATCAAACGTAGAGCCTGAAAGTTCGTAATACCTCGCAAGCACCTTCTCACCTCTATCTTGTAACTTTTCTTCTTCATATGATAGCAGTCTCCCGTACGAAAGCTCTCTTCTAAACGCATCGAGTAAAAGTGAAAGCGGTGGTAGCTTCCGTGTCTTTGTAACACAGACCTGTGCTTCTTCAAGCGCTTTATGTATCGCCGAACCGTATACTCCGCTTGGTGTTTTAGATTGAGGGAACCTCAGTATATTCTGCTCTAAGAATGTGATTGGACCACCTTTAGTCACATCGAGAAAGTTATTAAGGTGCGTCGGTGATAGCTTATACCCTTCTATTACTTTTTTGAGAAGCGCCTGCTCGTCTTGTGCAAAAGGCGGCGCATGATATGGAGAAAGACCAGCTGCGATATGAAGAGATGACTCACTCACTTCTTGCATCTCACTCTTAGGAAGATTTTCATGCTGAAGATATCTAAGAAGTGCTTCGTGATGAGTGAGATAGAGCGTGTGACGAGCGCGCGTCAGAGCTACATAGAGTAACCGAATGAAATCATCTTCATTATCCCCTGCGCTTGCCAGAGGCAAATTACTAGGAAAACTAATCTTACTCCCCTTTCTTCCACCTGCCCAAACTGCATCATTAAGAGAGATGATGAAAACATACGCGAACTCTAATCCCTTAGCACCATGAGAGGTGAGCAGTTCTACAGAGTTTTCATTATGAGCAAAAGGTGTTGTGTTGGTAAGCGGAATGTTATACGCAATATGCATATCGACAAAATCTCCAACGTCCTTAACCTGTATCATACTCCCATGACGCCACTCTCTTAACCCGCGCATAAAGACTCGCAGAGAAGAAAGAAAGTGAATATACTTACTCGGCGAATGTTTCAAGATTTCTTCTCCGAAATAATACGTCTTATAGGGTGATGTATATGACGTACTAAGAGTGAGTGTGCTATACGACAAAAAGTCTTCCTCTTCATCTTCGCTAGTAAGAGGCATATCCTTGCTACCGATGAGAGTATCTAGAATAATTTCTAGAGGTGTAGTGAGTGACAAAACACCAAGCTCTGTCAAAAATAATGCAATATCCCTAACCTTGTCTTCTTCGGACTGCTGCATGGCTTCTAGCCATGATATATGCTCTCGCTTAGCCTGCTCTGCTATCTTCCACACAGTAATACGATCGATCCCCCAGAAACTAAACGAAAGTATTTCTGGTAATAAATCATCTCTCATGGAGGTGACACTTCCAACGTTCGCGAGGAATCTACAGAGAGTAATGAGTTCTCTTACATGCTGCTCATCGAACACATTTTCCTTTCGTGTGTATGTATAAGGAATATGTTGATTATCTAAATAAGGGAGGAGCGTCGTAAGCCCCTTATGTTCACGACTAATTACCGCAATCTCTTTTGCGTCTATTCCAGAATCTAAAAGTTTTTTAATTTCTTTAGCAACATATGCGTACTCTTCCTCCTCTGTTTTAAATGAATAACTAAAAATAGCACCTTTAGGAAGCGTTGTGTTCTTTGCAACTAATGTCTTAGTTATTTCTTTATAGTGATTCTCGAGGCGATTCACACCTTGAGTAACTATGATACGAGAGAAGTCGAGCACCTCTTGTGTTGAACGATAGTTCTCCGTGAGCACTATCACCTCAACATCTTTGTACAGCTCTTTGAATGAATGAATGTTCGAAATCTCTGCTCCTTGAAATTTATAAATAGCCTGATCGTCGTCCCCTACCACGCAAACATTGGCTCTGCCTTCATGCACTTCATTGCTCGACAATGCTTTCACGAGTGATAGCTGTGCATTATTGGTGTCCTGAAATTCATCTACCATGATGTAGTGATACTGCTCTTCGAGCTCAGCGCGTAACGTCTCACTTTTAGACAATGCTTCAACCACCTGAATAATCATGTCTTCGTAATCAAAAAGTCCTTCTTCATAGAGTGCTTTCTGATACTTCTCATACACATCTGTGAGAGCATAGAGCTTAGGAAGTGAGAGATATTCTTTTAGCACACGAGTACCATCTTCATCTTTGCCGGTGTAAGAACTCTTCCATTCAGACAGTGGAGTATTCTTCTCCTTTGCTTCGGCTTCAGCTATAGCGGACTCAATACTAGAAGCGAGCACTCGTGAAAGATTAGTATTCACCTTTAGAAAAGCATCCTTCATAGTTTCAAATGCGGAAAGTGAATCCTTACCAATACGTTCAGGAAGATACTCATCTAAAATCTTATGCAGAGCATCATAACTCTTCGCATTCTCATCTAGTATCTCCTTGAACCTGAGCGGAGTAAGTCCTCCCTTTTTAATATCTTTTATTCTTACCTGACACTCCTTGAGATATGCATATCCGCGCTCAGGGTGATACGCACCTAGTATGTGTTTATGTGGTAGTCGTTTAAAAATATCTTCCAATATCTCACTTTGGGTGAGGTCACTCGCTGGCTTAAACGTAATGTGATCAAAAAAGTATTCCGGATATCTCCCAATGATATCAGTACAGAATGAGTGAAAGGTATAAATCGCGACACGGAATGCGTCTGGCCCGATAAGAGACTCGAGACGCTCTCTCATATTACGCGCAGCTGTCTCGGTGAAAGTGAGACAAAGAATATTAGACGCCTTGGCATTACCATTTCGCAATATATTACCAACACGAAGCGATAAGAGTTCTGTCTTTCCGCTTCCTGGGCCTGCTATCACCATAACTGGTCCATCTGTTGTGTCCACCGCTTTCTGTTGAGCTTTATTAAGAGCATTATAACGCTTCTTAAAATTCTCATTTAGGGGTAACACTTGATCTCTTAATTGTTTGTTCGAATTCATTATCTTACTAGTATACGACAAGTTGACATATGTCATATGTTAATGTATAGTTTTGGCAGTTGAACATTCACAGAAACATTTATAGAAAGGAAACATCATGTTTCAAAAACTAGATAACACATTGATCATGATAGCTCAATATGTCGTGAGACAACTCGAACTCTACACTGAAGTCAAGAGGGATAGACTGTTTACAAAACTCATCAAAGTGAGTAAATTTGCTGAGAGATTATCTATTTTCTTCTTTTTCGACAGCTTTATCACCAATGATATTGAACTGATCCACACGGAGAAAAAAAATGACATAACGTTACCTAAAGAAATAATAACCAGAAGAAAGGAAAGAGGCGACAGACTAATTCAGTTCACGATTTTTCTGCTGCTTTTCCTTGCAACAAGTTACGTCTGGATTCTAGGAACTCTCTGCTACGCGATATTGTTGATACTGGAATACCTCCTCTGTACAACATCGCTCCCACCAGGAGAGAAGGAGGCTAGGAAGAAAGCCAAGGAAACGAGGAGTCTCACTCCTCAAGTCACCTAAACGCGACGATCAACACTCCGACCACTACAAGCGTTTGATTAAGTAACAATTACTTAATCAAACGCTTTTTCTTTTTATATATACAATCTCTATCGTAATGCTTTGAGTCTTGTGATAGTCGATTCTAAATGATCAACAAGTGCGGCATTGCTATTCTTCTCTTTGGCTATAGATACCACCTCTTCATGTAACCATATTCTATTATCAAGCGATGAATGAAATCGAGAGAGAAACATCTCCCCTTCTTTATGTATTCCTTCAATAAGACTTTCTGTATTATGAATCTTATCTGCGAGAGCGATAAGTATCGCATCATCATGGCCACTTCGCAGTTGGCTCAAATAACGTTCCTTTCTCGTAAGCCATGGTAATTGATCGATGAATTCCTTGTTGGGGTCAAGAGGTTCGGTAACTGTAGATACAAGCAATGCAGACCTTTCTCCTATATCATCAATTAATCTAGCCATGTTATATCCTGGTATATCTTCTAATGAATCGTGGAAAAGTGCAGCGATCAAAACATCTTCATCATCTGTTATCTGAGACACGAGAATCATAACAGCAACTAGATGTGTAACATACGGTGTCTTCATAGCGTCATTGCGATAATGATGGGCGTGAAGTATCGCCACTTGTTCTATCGCTTTATTCAAACGAGGAGTAAATTTCATATCACAATAGTAACACATCACTTACGCAATGGGGGTATCTATAATCCTTACCCTTATGGTACTTTTTGTAGACATTGACATTAATATAAATATGTTATATAATAATATAGTGGAATTTTTGTCTTAGTTCTTTTTCATCTTTCATCAATCTAACCTAACAGGAGATACATCATGTATACTGTGCGACAACTCTTTCTCGTCTGGATGAGTTTCTTCCAGATGGGATTCGTTGGGAGTCAAAGCTATCCACCCTCTGATCATCCAAACATGGACATGGAGCGCAACACTCTTCCCTTTGTCATCAAAGTGGCGATAGGATTGGTGTTACTCTTTGGAGTGCTGCCATCTATTTGGGCCGTCCTTTCTGGAGGTGACATCTTTCAAGATGTCATGGAGTGGTATCTCGGGGAGACATTTGACCCTAATTTACACAACGCTTATGACGTTGGCGTAGCGCTCTACCGAGCATCACTCGGTGCCGCCATTGTGATATTGATAGGAATGCTACAGAAAGGTAAGTGGTTGCTTGTGCTCAGCAAGCAATACCTTATCTTGGCTGTCTTATCATTCGGTTGGACAATGATCGGAGGGATGATGCTCATCCAACAAATAACTGGGAGAAATCTCGGTTGGTATGACTTGATGTTCATCCCTGTAGTTGCTGTCGGCTATCTATTCCTTCCACGTAAGTGAAGTAAGGACTCCCATAGAGCAATCCCCGAAAGCGCAAGCTTTCGGGGATTTTTGTTAAAAAACAGTTAGTTAACTCTATGTGATCAACTGATTATCATTAACTATTTATACTAATTACTAATTGTTGTAATTATTTTGCGACTACCTTCTTTGGTTTCTTTGCTTCTTTTCTATGTGTTTTTGTTTCTTTTGCCATATGTAAAAAGTATATAGACAGACACATAAGTATTCTAGTGGATAACTAAGCGTCTCTTTTATCATCTGTTGAATATCTAGCTTTTTTTGTATTAACAACTTATAATAGTATGAGTGTTTGAGGTTCAACTGATTGAATAGGTTTGCCCCCCCTGTGGTTCAATCTGCTCAAACACTCGCAAGAAAAGCGAGAGTCTTGTGTATCTGGTTGCGGTCTAGTCCACAAGACTTACCGCAACTTTTTTTATTTGCATAATTTTGACAACCTTCTCCCTGATTGTATAGCCTCATTTTCATTAGAGAAATAAACTCTATTAGAAACTTTTGTACGTGAAGCACCTTGGCACCAAGTGTAGGTATAGGTCTCCCCTCCTTTGCTCCCAAAGATAAGAGAAGGTGAGCTCTGTGAACTTTTTATTTCTTCTTGTTTATAGAGAAAGGTTATTGGTTTGTTCTCTTTGTTATTTCTATTCTTGACAACAATAAGAAAAACAAGCAATAAAAGAAACAGCAACAAAAGTGTGACTATATCAAATAAAATAATGCGCCTATTGATATTTCTGACAATATCTTGTATACTGAAATCTCTAATAAATACCATATTAATTATTTAAGTATACGCTATGGCAACCCGTAAAGCCGCCGGATCGGCAAAAAACCTAACTGACTCAAAGCCTAAGTACCTCGGTACTAAGCTCTATGCTGGAGAAACCGCTTCAGCTGGTGCTATTATTGTTCGCCAAAGAGGGAACAAAATCTTAGCTGGTCAAAACGTTGGAACAGGAAAAGATCACACACTCTACGCATTAAAAGAAGGAAGAGTCAGATTCTCAGAAAAAAGAATGAAACATCTCGATGGCTCCAACAAAAGAAAGAAAGTAGCTAACGTTGAATAATAATAAAAGCGTCCCGCAGGGACGCTTTTATTATTATTCTTTTGTTTCTGTAAATATGACGGGTTTTATTTTGTCGTCTATCTACTTAATCTCAATTTTTAAACTTTTTGTATCTTTACCTTCTGAAAGATTATACGAATGAATACCCATACTCTTAATTGGGGTTGATATTGTTATCTGCTTTGGGTCTATAGAGAGCGCAATCGCTTCAAAAATAGCGTCTGCAATATCCCCCTCTCTAATCGCTGCAAACAACTGACCTTTATTGTCATGCTTCTTCCCAGAAATTATGAGATGTTCTTTTTGTAACATATCAACAGCTCTCGCGAAGAGACTAGTAGCGATAGCTTTTTTGTGCTCTTTAGCATTTTCTTTCATATTCCATTTAGCGAGCTCACCTGGAGTCGCTAAGAGCGCATCGCCTTTTTTGATAAGCACATTAATACCGTAAGCATCTGACACATCTTTGACATCACCGCGCTTGCCTAATTTTGATATATCTTTGAGAAGTATTACTTTCATAGTGGCTATTATACATGAGGAAATGAAATGTATAAAGAACGAAAAGCCGAAGGCTTTTCGTTCTTTATTACACTACGCACCAATTAATTAAGAGAGTGTATCTATTTGGTAGTCTTCACTACTTCTATCGCTTTCTCTAATTGTATATCACGAACAGATCCATCTTTAGCTTTGAGTGTAGTTGTTGCTACTACTTCTACAGTTGGAACAATACCATGTTCAGAGATATTAACTCCGTTTGGAGTGAACCATTTAGCTACTGTCACTTTGATGGACGCACCTTCATCTAGATTGATAAGTTCTTGCACTGAACCCTTGCCGAATGTTTTGACCCCAACAACAGTGGCAACACCATGATCCTTAAGTGCTCCAGCCACAATCTCAGAAGCTGATGCTGAACCTCCGTCTACCAATACCGCGACTTTTGTTTGAGCAGGAACACTTCGTATGCCGTAGCTTCTGTGATTGAGGACAGCTTCTTGCTTGCCTTGTTTCTCAGATACTACTACTTGTCCTTCTTTTAGGAAATGGCTCGAGATAGTGACTGCAGCTTCCAAGTATCCTCCTGGGTTGCTACGAAGATCGATCACGAGATGTTTGAGACCAGACTGAATGAATTCATTAATTGCTGTATCGAATAATTTAGGAGATTCACTGGAAAAATTATAAAGGCGTATAATGAAAACCTTATCTTTTTTCTCTGTGTCGATGGTAGGTATTTTAATTTCTTTTCTTGTAATAGTGATATCTTTTGTTTCTTTTTCACCTTGTCTTGCAACAGTGATAGTGACTTCTGTATCTAACTCACCACGAATATATGAGACCGCTTCTTCTGAAGTGAGCCCCACCATGTTCTTTTTATCTACGGCTGTTATCACATCTCCTGCTTTAATACCTGCTTTCATCGCTGGAGAATCCTTAAGAGGGGCTATTACTACAATATTGCCATCTTTCATACCCACTGTCATACCGACTCCACCGAATGATCCTCTCACGTTTTCTGCGAAGCTTTTGGCTTCCTGTGGTGGCATAAAGACTGTATACGGATCCTTGAAACTATCAACATATCCTTTAATAATTCCATACTCCAATTCTTTGGCTGTAGGGAGTGTGGACGAAGATTTCCAAAAAACGAATTTTTTGTCGAGATGCTGTCGAACTGATTGAAACAGTGCAGTATCATAAGAAACACTCTCCGCCTCTGCTTTACTAGCATTCCCAATTAAAAACCCTCCTATAAAAATAGCGAAAATAAGGACGCCTATAAAAATACTCTTAATAATAAAGTTTTTTGAATGTAGTCCATTATGATGAACATGATTAGAATCGTGCATATAGTAAAAGTATAGCAAGTCTTTGTGATAGAATAAAAGGATACAATTATGTCTATAATTACTCTCTATACTACTAACTCAAGGAAAGAAGAGACCTTTACTCCTTTGAATAAAGATTCTGTACATATCTACTCTTGTGGACCAACTGTGTATCATTATGCGCATATCGGTAATTTGCGTGCTTATGTATTCGCAGATGTCTTGCGAAGAATGTTTTCTAAAAGTGGCTACACCGTGAAGCATGTGATCAACATCACAGATGTTGGACATATGACAAGTGATGGGGATACAGGTGAAGACAAATTAGAAAAAGGCTCTCGAAGAGAAGGTAAGAGTGCTTTTGAGGTAGCTTTGTTCTATGAAGAAGCTTTTAAAAAAGATCTCGGACTTCTTAACATACCACTCAAAGAATATCTATTCCCAAGAGCGACTGAATATATACAAGAACAAATCAATCTTATTGAGAAGTTAGAGTCAAAAGGCCACACGTACAGAATAGATGATGATGGTATTTATTTTGACACTTCAACATTCAAAGAATACAAAGATTTAGCACAATTAGATATAGAACATCTACGGTCTGGTGCTCGTGTAGAAGAGAACCCCCTCAAGAAAAATAAAACCGACTTCGCATTATGGAAATTTTCTCCCAAAGGCTTTAGACGTCAAATGGAATGGGAATCCCCTTGGGGTGTTGGCTTTCCTGGTTGGCATATAGAATGTTCAGCGATGTCAAAAGCTCTTCTTGGGACCACATTTGATATTCATACAGGTGGTATAGACCATATTCCCGTGCATCATACTAACGAAATAGCTCAGAGCGTATGTGCGAATGATGCTCCTTATGTGAAGTATTGGATGCATGTTAATTTTCTCCATGACAAGACAGGTAAGATGTCAAAATCAAATGATGACTTCTTAACCCTTGATTCAATTATTCAAAAAGGATATGACCCGATGGTGTATCGTTATTTTGTATTAACCGCACATTACAGAAAAGAACTTTCTTTTAGCTATGAAGCATTACAGGCAAGCAAGATGGCATACAACAAACTGTCTTCTTTTGTCATCAATAACAAAAAAAATGGATCGATTATCCCCTCTTCTTTGAATGCATTCCTAGAAGCTCTACAGCATGATTTAAGAACCCCTGAAGCAATAGCTCAAATGTGGTCTCTCATGCAAAGCGACTACAAAAAAGAAGATATTAGCGCGACACTTAAGGAGATGGGGGACATGCTCGGTATTATATTTAAAGATAATGCTATAGATGAAAAAGCGCTCGAATCTTTTATTGCTAAATTAGTACAAGATTACAAAAAAGCAAAAATAGCAAAAGATTATGCAACCTCAGACACAATACGAGAGCGTCTCAAAAAAGAAGGATACACTGTTCAAGATGAGAAAGACGGCGGTGTTAAATTTTTTGCAAATATGGAAGTGAACATGTCAGGGTCTTCCTCTTTAAAAACAGATATTGATACTGAACAATAATCGAACACTAGATGCGTCGCCGTAGGCGACGCATCTAGTGCCAAGAGCTAAAAGCTCATAGCTGTCCGCTTATCCCCACTTTCCCCAGAAAAATAACAAAAGATAATTAATTATCATTTGCGTCAACTCCCCCTCATTGAGGTACACTCTATAGCATGTTACCTCTTAATCAATTACAACCCTCAAGAAACAAAACGTCTCGCAAACGCTATCAAGACTATGACAAAAAAATAGGCGAGACTGCTTTTGCTGGTACGCGTATCCCACCACAGGACTTAGATGCCGAGAAGGCGCTTCTTGGTTCTCTTCTCCTCTCCTCTGATACGCTTTTTGATATTTCAGATATTATTCACACTCAATCATTTTATGCAGCCAAGCATCAACTCATCTATGAATCAATTGAAGAGCTAGTTAATAATAAAGAACCTGTTGATATATTAACTGTCTCATCTTCTCTCAAGACCAAGAAACTCTTTGATCAAATTGGAGGTGCCCCATATCTCTCTGAATTACTCGGCTTAGTTGGATCAGCAGCAAATGCAAAGTATTATGCTCAAATCATTAGAAAAAAAGAGTTGCTCCGCAAGCTCATTGAAGGAAGTAACCACATTGCAGAAATATCATACGAAGAAGAAGAGACGCTTGAAAGCATCTTAGAAGATGCCGAGAAAACAATTTATGAAATCACTACCAAAGGTGAGGCCTCAGGGCGGCTGATTGGATTCAACGAAATGATTGACGAGACCTGGTCTCGCATTGAGAAACTCGCAGATCATACAGGCGGCATGCGTGGCACACCGAGCGGATTCAAAGAACTCGACAATAAATTATCTGGATTCCAGCCATCTGACCTTATTATCTTAGCTGCTCGACCTTCTGTTGGTAAGACATCTCTCGCGCTAGACTTCGCACGCAACGCGGCTGTTAAGAGTAATATTCCTGTAGCAATCTTCTCACTTGAAATGAGTAAAGAACAGCTCGTAGACCGTATGCTTTCAGCGCAGTCCCAAGTCGACGGATGGAAACTCCGCACAGCCAAGCTTTCCCTAGATGAGGAATTCGAACGTCTTCAAGCTGGAATGCATGAGCTCATGAAGGCTCCTATTTATGTAGATGACACTGCGGCTAACTCTATTTTGAACATGAGAAGTACATTGCGACGACTCCAAACAGACAAGCCGATAGGTCTCGTGATAGTCGACTACTTGCAGCTTATGAGTACTGCTAAGAACTATGACAACATGGTTAATCAAGTAACCGAAATCTCTCGCTCATTAAAAGGTTTAGCGAAGGAATTCAATGTGCCTGTTATCGCACTGTCACAGCTTTCTCGTGCGGTAGAGTCTCGTGGTGGACGCCCTCGTCTCTCTGACCTTCGTGACTCAGGATCAATCGAACAAGATGCGGACGTGGTGATGTTCATCCATCGCGAAGACAAGTATGGTGAGAACACAGAAAAGAAAAATATTGTAGAGATACTCATAGAAAAGCATCGTAATGGACCAACAGGTGTTGTAGAACTTTACTTCGATGACAAGAAGACATCCTTCCTCTCTGTCGAAAAGTCAGAGTTCGGCGACTTCTCCATCCCTTCAGTTAAGATACCTGAGTTTTAATATACAGCTACATTCGTTCAAAACAAAAGCCACTTAAAAAAATTAAGTGGCTGTTGAAAGCATGTTGACTAGCGCAGCGTGACGAAGATTCTTTTTAAACAAAATAATTGTACGAGTTTCTACACCACGAGAGATAGCTAAACTATACGAAACAGTTATTGGCACTTTATCTTCTGGGAAGCAACTTGCAACAATCTTTAATTTCTCTTTGATTTCTTCTTTAACACAAGCGAGAGCTTTACCCCTTCCTTTTCTATTAAAAGAAGAACCATTTGGCAAAGCAAAACTAAATGTATGCTGGGGAACAATATCTTCAAAAACTTTTAATTCAATCCGTTGTTGTTCTCTTATCTTGGTAGATGGCAGTTTTTCTTCTTTAGGAGAGGTGGCGGCTAGCTCTTTCAGAATAAACTGCTGCAGTTTATTTTTTGCTTCTTTTTTGTCTCTGTGAATTCTTTGTTTGATAAAGAAAGGCAACTTATGATTTGTCTCCAAAATCGTAACAAGATTTTTAGAAACATTAGAAACTAAAGCAACTTTATAGTCTTTATCGTTAGGAGAATAAAACAAGAAAAATTTGATTTCTTCTATCTCACCAAGTAGCACAGCGGCATTGTTATTCAAAATATCCAGAATGTCTTCGTCTCTTGCTTTTGTTCTTTCTAGTAATCTTTGATGCCCGTGAATTGTTTGTTGTATCATAACACACCCCTTATATAAAAAGTTCAACTATAGACCATTCTATATAAATAAAAGTTTTATGCAACGTAGTATTTCTTTATGAATTAAGAAGTGGTAGGGATTAAAATATAAAATTAATTCATCCAAAGATTTCTGATATACTGACTACAAATAAGCAAAACTACAACGATAATGAACGAAGCAGACAGACTAGCAGAACTTTTTATGAGATTTCCTGGAATTGGCCCAAAGCAAGCTAAGCGTTTTGTATATTTCCTCCTTCGTGAAAATTCTCATTATAAAGATCAGTTGATCAAATCATTAGAAGAGCTCAAACATACAGGCAAGCAATGTACACGATGTTTTCGTTTTTATGGTGACAAATATAATACAAGTAATCTCTTGTGTGATATATGCTCCTCTTCTTCTAGAGACAAGTCTCTCCTTATGATAGTAGAGAAAGATATTGATATTGACGCCATTGAGAAGACAAATTCATACAATGGCCTCTATTGTATTCTCGGGGGATTAGTCCCTCCTCTTTCTGATAAGCCAACCGATCTCATTCGTATCCGAGAACTAACAGCGCTCATTCATACATCATTAACAGAAAACACCTTACAAGAAATCATCTTCGCTCTTCCAGTGACTGATTATGGAGATAACACTCAAGAATATATACAAAAAACAATAAGACAAATTGTAGGAATAGACAAAGTTAAACTATCACATCTCGCCCGTGGGCTATCGAGCGGGCTTGAGATTGAATATGTAGACAAAGATACTTTCAAAAGCGCTCTTGAGAGGAGAAATTAGGGATAGTGTTTAGCTTTCAGACATTAGTTGTTAGTAATATAAAAGCGCGACCACTTCGTGGTCGCGCTTTTATATTCTTCTTAAAACTTAAAACTGTTTACTATTATTTAACTGCTCCAATTTCGAGCTTCATGAATGGTTGTCGGTGACCGTTACGCTTGTGATAACGAGACTTTGCTCTATAGCGTACTATCATTATCTTATCACCTTTTCCGATTTCTTTAATAGTTGCTTTGACAGCTGCACCTTTAACAAAAGGAGCTCCTACCGTTGTAGATGTACCGTCATCTGTTAAGACAACATCCTTAAGTTCTACCGTATCCCCTACTTTATAATCTCCAGTAAGCTTCTCTACAGTAATAATATCTCCTTGAGATACCTTGTATTGCTTGCTGCCTGTTTGAACAATAGCTATTGACATAATAGAACAATTATACACTTTTCTCACAAAAAAGCAAAATAATTCTGACACCTTCTTATTTTATTGATGTTTTAGGGGTGTCTCTTGAATGTACCTGGGATGATATATGCAAAGTAATGATTATATTGTAGTATAAAAATGTACAGTAACTATCTTATAAGGAGACGTACAATGAAGTTCTTTGAATTACCTCTTGTGCTCCATCTGCTCTCGCTTTCAATCTACGAAATCATCGTGTATTACGTTGTTATTGGACTAGTGAGCGCTTTGCTCTGTTTTATATTCGGAGTTATTACTCACAAGTATCGACTGTCTTCTCCGCTCTACAATCCATTTTTGAATTCATGGATGCTGATTATCATGATCTATGCATGGCCATTTGGAATACCAACATTAATCAAATGTGTATATGATGTGATACATGAACTGTTGCTTATATTTTTGGCTAGAAGAAGTAATAGACGTGCCTGGCAAAAGCTAGACATCAAGCACGAGGCAAGCAGCGAACCACCCCGCTTTATGTGAATCATTTCCAAAAGGAGGAACTACTATGACGCCCGTTACCTTGTTCCTCTTCTCGTTATGTGGAGTAGTTATTCTAATCACAAAAGCAAAAGAGGAAAAAGAAGGCTCGGAGGTGCTCTCTTCTCTCACATGAGGACAGACTTTGAGACTAACCCAATCCCTGCGACTATCGGGTATATGTTTTGTTTTGTGTTTGGCTTCGTCGCTATCACATTTCGAATCATCTATAAAGCAATGTTATGCATCACAGCCAACACTATCAAGATATATCGCTCTCTAAGGCGCTACATCAAAGATGTGACCTGATAGTACATCAACCTAAAAGCTCTGCTCATGATTATGAAGCAGAGCTTTTCTTATCTCACGAGAGATAGTAACTGAGAATAATCTTACTCTTCTTCAAATGAGGGTTTATCCAAAAACGTAGGATCAATACCATTATCATTCCCAGTAATTCTGAGAACATCTTTGTCTACTTTCTTTAATTCTTTATAGGCAGCATTATAATGATTAACTGATGTACCAAGAGTAATACCAAGCTTCTTCATATATTCTTCATATGCCCCTAGATGACGGCCAAGCTCCTCAACTCTCTTTTCTATATGTTTAGCACTCTCTTCAATTTTGAACGCCTTGAATCCAAAGAGCACGGACTGAAGATAAGCATAGAATGTCGTAGGTGACACTATGATTACCTTCTTCTTGTTATATGCATACTCAATAAGATTCTGAGTATTCACAGCCCCTCGCGCTACTTGATTAACAAGAAGATCATAATAGATACCCTCAGCTGGGATAAACATAAACGCGAATGGTAATGTTCCCTCTTCTGGACGTATATATTTAGAAGTCTCGTCAATTCTTTTCTGAATATCTTTTTTAAACTCTGTTTGATAATATGCGATGTCTTCTTCGTCATCTGCATTCATAAGACGTTGATAATTATCAAGCGAGTACTTAGCGTCGATCGGAATAATTCCCTCTTTTGTATGCACTACCGCATCCACGACTTCGCCATTTTTGAAGTAAAACTGCATTTCGTACTGACCAGGTGCGAGCATGTTAGAGAGAATCTGTTCAAGAGCCGCTTCTCCTAGATTGCCACGCTGCTTCTGGTGAGTGAGAACCTTTTGCAACCCCTGCAACTGCTCTGTCATAGAAAATACTTGTCTATTCCCCTCTTTAACCTCAGTCAACTCTCTAGTTATTTCTGTGATGAGTTTCGTTGATTCCGAATTCTGTCTATGAAGCACCTGATGAAGTTCAGATGATGAACGTTCAAGCTTCTGCTCCATTGTGTTACGCATTTTCTCTAACTGATCCTGGAGTATAAGAATACTCTTGTCTTGTACATCGTCTTTTTTGCTCCCAATTTTTATCAAGAGTGTAATAAGGAGAAGAGAAATAATTGTCCCAAAAATAATAATGATTGCTGTAGCTTCCATACGATAGATACAATAAGTCTAACACGACGTAATGATAGTATATATGGTATACTTATCTTATTATGCAAGAAACAATTAAAGCACAACTAAAACCTGCCATGATTGCAAAAGACGCAGTCCGTGTAGGAACTATTCGTATGATTTTAGCAGCGTTTACTAATGAGCTTGTTACACAAGGTCATCCACCAACAGATCCCCTCTCAGACGAAGACTGTATGAAAGTGATTAAGCGACTAGCTAAGCAACGCAAAGATTCAATAGATCAATTCGTTTCTGGTGGTAGACCAGAATTAGCAGAAGACGAGAAAGCAGAACTCGCCGTCATTGAAGAATTCCTCCCAGAAGCGATGTCAGAGGCTGAAATTGAAGCAAAAGTAAAAGCAAAATTAGCCGAATCACCACTTGATCCAGCCAAGAAAGGTCAATTCGTTGGCCAAATGATGAAAGAACTTGGCAGTACCGCAGACGGAGCATTGGTGAAAAGCGTTATCGACAAACTTACAGCCTAAAACACTTGACTCTCAAGCCTAGACGCTACACACTATGAATGGACCTCAATTTCAACCACAGAAAGGAGAATCTATCATGGTAACTAACGAAACCAAAGAAGTTCCTCTTTCGGAAGAAAAGAGGCTGCGTTTAGAAGCTGTTTTGCAAGAATTTTTAAAGATAAGACCAGAATTGAAAAACTCAACCGAGGTTAAGATCACAGAAAAAGATTTCAATGCTCTTTATCGAGATGTTATAAAAACAAACTTACCTGGTAGAAAAAGAATATATCTTGAGGAATTAAGAAAGTTTGTTTCATTAAAAACCACCCCTGTGATAGCAATCATTTCCAAAGAAGAAAAGACTGGTGTACGTGTAGAGAATCGTGGTCAACATGTAAAAAAGGTGTCTCGACCTCCTCAACCTCGTCGTCATAATTATCTAATTACTTCATGCGGAAAAGACTTAGCAGCGAATCAAGGTAAAGACCTCTAAGTAACTCATCCGTGTAGAAATATTCTACACGGATTTGTTTTATTAAGAGGTGTACAGCTTATTATAAGCAAGTCTATTCTATCTACACATCACAGGAACGGCGACGCTCACAGGGTTAGGAACTGAGCGAGCTTGTTGAAATGTAAGCGAACATGGAGTGTTAGTTGGAAGTACAATATTGATTCGCGCTTCAAATCGTGACCAGGATGATGATGTTACCCAAGATGCTGTAGAAGACGCAGTGACAACTCCGAGCATTCTCCCCTGTTTATCACTTACAATGATTGGGAACTTGCCATTCACAAACATCGTAGTGTGAGCTTCTCCATAAACCATCATATTAGTATAGACAACACTACCACTATAGAGGGAGAGGTTGCGTAGATAATCAGGTTTATTTGGTTGAGCTACCATAGTGTTAACATTTGAAACTGACTGATACGAACTATTCCATGGAATGTTAGCGTTCCGAGCGATAGTATCATCCCAAGAAGGTGGTGCTACATTCTGATATTCTTTGGGTGGATATTGAGCATCTCTTTCTAGCCATGCTTTGTATAGTCGTGGTGAAGGAAGTAGTGGTTTCCTTTCTCCATTTTCATTTACTGAGCTAAATGCTATTAATTGCTTAACCTGAGAGAAACTAAGCATCGGGAAGAGTAGTCCAACGAGCCACCACACAAGAGCTGCGAACAGCACTACAATTGTTATTCTAGAAAGATATCCGATAATGTTTTTTAAAAAATCCATATGATGTATCGTTAGCGTAACACTCTACTCCCATTACATGCACTTTCATTCCATAGTCCTCGATTCTGAGACTTGGCGAACTTCTGAGCATCTCTGAATTCTTTTTGAAAAAGATATGGCGTCAAATACGTATATTCATATGCATATCCTTCCATAATCATTTTACGGTTGATCATTTGTTCATCTTCTAAATATACATATGCGAGCAATCTATCATAGGCATCTCTGTACCCTTGAGACTCATCATATTCCAATCGAACCTTTTTGCCTTCTGCTATTTCTTCCATTCTCGTGCTCGCTTCTTTACCAAAACATTCTACAGGTCTACGAGGATCTACGCTCTCTGGTGTATTGATTCCGAGCAATCTCACTGACTCATTCTTACCTTCCATATTAATGATAATAGTATCACCATCAACAGCGCGCACAACATCGAAGAATGTTCCGACAGTGTTAGGGGTTTTCTCAGGAAGTGGAACCGATATAATCCCCCTGCTCGATAGTTCAAAAAAAAGTCCAAATACTATTGTGAGAATAACTGGAATAGAAATAACTTTTGGTGGAGAAAACGAAGTATGTGCTGACATACAAAAAGTTTAACACACATTTGGTGTGTTGATTTTTTTGAGAAGTGTATGAATAGAAAATAAGAGAATGATAATACCAACATATCCAAACTCTTCACCATTGTACGGAAGCACATTAGTCAAAAACGTGCCCCCAGCTATTCCAAACAATGTCGTTATGATAACTGTGCCACATGCAGCACACCCAACCCCCATGAGCGCCAAGAGAAGTCCTGTGCCCGAATAGAGTCCACTCTTCATAATCATCTCGCTGTGATTCTTGATATACACATAGAAAAGGCTGAGTACTACCCCAGTTAACAATGATGTAATGATTGATACAGCTAGTGATGAAGTGGTGAAGCTGTTATTGATATCAAACAGTGTAGACACCCCCATCCCCATCCTTTTCCAAAAATTAATCTGATCAAATGACAATACCTGTAACGCAGAGTTTCCATTTTGAAGAAGAAGCACGAAGAGAAACACCACTCCCGCACTCATGAATGCTATACAGGTGTTCTTCATGCTAGAAAAAACGCGAATTGCTGTAGATAGAGATTGATTCATAATGCTAAGTGTATCATGAGTGTGGTGTCTATGTGGGGACGAAATACTATCAATAAGCGGGACCCTTCGGGTCCCGCTTATTGATAGTATTTCGTCCTAAAACATCTCATCCCCCACCCTTCTTCTTTCTATGAGTGCATCTAGCTGTGCAATCTCATTCTCTATTGCTTCTTCCCAGGCTTCTTGACCATTGTTAATCGCATGAACTTTAGCTTTATAGTTGATATAGGTTGGATAAATAAGTTCTGGATTCTCGAGAATTGCTCGAGTGAACTCTTCTTGATCCTCATCTTCAAGATGTTGCAGTCCAAGCTCAAAAGCTCTCAACTCTTCAAATGTGAGACTAGAGTTCTGTAATGCTTTTCTAAGAGATGGGATAATCGCCATGTGATTATTATGCTATATAACCTTATTTTAAAAGGAAATTATTCTATATTTCTACTCTCGCACATAGAAGATACTATGTCAATGTAGTTATACTCTTTCCTTGCAGGTTGCTGTTTATATTATTTTTTATAAGAATCCACCACCTGTTGTAGAACAGCGGAAGAGCAGATAGCTTGGATAGTAATGAAATTTTCTGCTAAACGTGTTTCTTTATTTTGCTCTGTATCTGCTCCCACAGCCTTTTCTAGAGCGAGTCCATATGTTTTCTTGGCAAAAGATTCTAATGGGGAGATTTCTTTTTTCTGTAAGATATCCAAAAGAGGTTTCTCTGTAGATGGTTTCTTAGGTTGTTCTTGAGTTGGCTTAGGTGAACCGTTAAATGCGTACATCATACAGAGATAATAATTAGTAAGTAATAGTAGCGAGTATACTCTTCCCTGTTTAACTTACGCAAGCGACTTTTGTGTGTTCTTGTCACTAACAAAAATAAGTGGAAAATAATTAATAATTATGATAGAATTTTTATCACTAAACAAATTAATAAAACATTTGTTATAGTAAATTATAGTAAAAATACTAGTTTTTAGTCTCTGTATTTAACTAACAACTACTGACTAATAACTAACAACTGTATCTATTGGGGTATCGTCTAATGGTAGGACATCAGGTTTTGGTCCTGAGTATCGTGGTTCGAGTCCATGTACCCCAGCAAACTTTTTAAATCAGGATTTTTGCTTGATTTAGCAATAACAGAATAGAGAGAAACGTATTGAGAACTAATGATTTTCTTATCTTTCACTGTAGCGTTCGTGAGTAACTTTTTTAACATATTACGTTTCTTCGCTATATAGCCGTTACGAAGAAGAGTTATTGACTACAAAAATATGTACACAGACTTTCTTAACCAGAGAGCTGTTAATCCCATAACAGGAGAATCATGGTTTATGCACAGGGATTTGCGTAAAGCCTTCATTTCTTTTTGTAATCTTTTACCATATCTTTTTACTTACACAAAATACAAAGACATGCCTGCAACTTCTAATTCGCTAGAGGGTCACTTTAATCACATCAAGAGATACACGGCAGTGCATAACGGTCTTTCCCTTAAAAGGAAGCAGAAGCTGATTACTGCCATACTTTTGAATTCGTCTGTTACTTTAGATGAAGAAAGGGGTGATTAGCAGATATTGGGAGCTATATGCCAAGAAATCATACCTCTTCCTTATCAGGGTAATGGACTCTGTATTATTGTCGACGGTATCTTTGTTGGAAGAGGTCATTGTATCTTGATTGCTATAGACAGTGACGGAATACCTATTACTTGGTATGAGTGCACACAAGAGAACACAACAACGTGGGTGATACTCTTTGAACAAGTAAAGCATCAAGGGGGTAGACACACTCTCTTTGATAGTCTCAGATGGTCAAAAAGGCTTACTTAAAGCTATGGATACTACATTCCCTAATGTTCCACACCAACGATGCATGACACATGTTGTACGCTTGGCACAAGCTTGGCTTACGAGATTTCCAAAGACAGTCGCAGGAAGAGAGTTAAGAACAATAGTTAGTTCACCATATTCTGTTACAACACAAAAAGGTAGAGATAACTGGAACATGATATTTAATCACTGGTGCAGTATTCATTATGATTTTTTAAAAGAGAAAAGTATTCCACTTGGAAATGGTAGACCTTGGTATACACACCGCAGACTACGAGCGGTAAGATCTCTTATTCTTGGAGCTCAACCAGAATTATTTACATTTCTTTCTGTAGCAGATACACCCAAGACAACGAATGATGTTGAAGGTGGTTTAAATAGTCCAATGAAGGCACTTTTACGTCATCACAGAGGCATGTCACCAAAGCACAGAGAAGTGCTTGTTTTTCGATTTTTACGAAGAAGACAAATACAGAAATACCAACACTAAAAGTTAATTAACCCAAATAAGAAAAAGGCTAAAACTTTTATAGAAAATCTTATTAAAATTAAGTAGTTAGTAATTTTAAGTTTACTGAATCACCACTACTTTATTTATTATTTTTATCTCACTCTTAAAACATCCCAACATATCCCTCTTCTCAAACACAGACCCTTTCTGTAAAATATACCGTGCATAATTTCGTATATCTACGTCATTCACTTTATAATCTTCCTCTTGTTTGCCCATAATATTTGAGTGGAAGATTTTGTGTCTTTCAATCTCTACTTCAAGTTTCTTCTTTAACCCTGATTTGTCTAAATCTATCTTATCGATTATCTCTACTAATTGAGCAAGTAGCACCCTCTCCTCTGTATACCCTTCCTTACAATGAAGCTCCCCGGGTCAGAGACCTTCCCTCACTCATTCCATTCGTATCGGCGGGGTATCTAGGAAAGCTCTGCAAGGATTATTGAAAACCGAGGTTTTCAAACTTTCCTACAAAGTTCCCACGGGCTAATGCCCGGGGAGTGTGAATCAAGACCTTATGTCACTCTACACTATCTTTCTGCGAGTAATTTGCAAATGTATGCGATACTATGATACGATATATTTAATGCAAACTATTCGCAAGTATGACGTTCTCATCATCGGAGCTGGTCCATCTGGTATCGGTACAGCTATTACCCTTATGGAATTCGGTGTCAAAAATATTCTCGTTGTAGACAAAGAATCAATCGGTGCGTCATTCCTCTTGTGGCCAAAAGAAACTCGGCTCATTACACCATCTTTTACTGGTCACCAATTCGGAGGATTAGATTTAAACGCTATCACCTATGCCACCTCTCCGGCATATACATTAAGCACAGAACATCCTTCAGGAAGAGAGTATCAGCGATACTTATTAGAGTGTGCAAAAGAATTCAAAGTCCCATTCAAAAAGGAAACCATACTCTCAATCAAAAAAGAATCTGAATATTTTGAATGTTCCACACAAGACGGGATGATACACGCAACTTATGTTGTTACTGCTATTGGAGAATTCAACTTCCCTAACACAGAACCTTTTGAGGGAGCAGAGCTCTGTCGACACACTGCAACTATTTCGTCATATGATGCTATTACTGGAGATGTTATCTATATCATAGGGGGTTATGAAAGTGGCACAGACGCAGCTATACATCTATCCAAGAACAAAAAACATATCACCATATTCGACACTAATAACCCATGGGACAGAAGAGAGAGCGACCCTAGTGTCACACTGTCCCCTTTTACATTAGATAGATTACGAGAAGAGATGCGCGCAGGCTCTATCAATCTGAGTCCACAAGAGAAAGTGATACGTGTCACCTTAGACCAAGGCGTGTATACAATAGAAACAAATAGAGAATCATATACAACAATCACTCAACCGATACTCGCCTCTGGCTTCATCTCTGTGCCTCCGCTTATAAAAAATATATTTAATTCTCAGCATGGGATTCCTCTTATTTCTGATATCGATGAATCTACAATAGTTCCAAATGCTTTTCTCGTTGGACCAAAAGTATTTCATAGCAATGTCATCTTTTGTTTCATTTATAAATACAGACAACGTTTTGGTATCGTCGCTAATGCGATAGCGACAAGAATGGGTATACAAACATCAGCCTCTGTAGAATTCTATCGCAACAAAACTATGTATCTCGATGACCTCTCTTGTTGTAATGACGCTTGCGTTTGTTGAGATTAATCTTAACAATTCTCTTGTATGATATACCTAACACTATACACTAACTACTATGAAACTATCTCTTTTCACCAATCACAAAACATTATCTATTCTCAACAGTATTACTGGTATCGCGCTTATCACAGCTGGAGTATTTTATTTTTATAAAACAAAAACATTTGATATGTCACTCTCTTGGATTATATTTGGAGTAATGTATTTAGTGATGGAATCATATCCATGTGACTGTAGACAGCCTAAGCGTGTCGTGATCTTCGCTTGGATTGGTATGATACTTTCATTACTATTAGCGTTCTATTACATGGTGACATTATAGTAGCTTGTTATAAACAAAAAAACCACACGGGGAACCGCGTGGTTTTGAAAGGTACAAAAAACAATCACAAGATGCTGAAGATATCTCCATTAACAGAGCAGAAGATAATCAACAACATGATGACATCAAGTACACCAGGTGCTTGTTTTTTAATTGCCCGTAAATGAACCACTCTAAGCCGTTTAATATCATACGCTAGTGATTCATTGCCAGAGCGAACAGCTTCAGCTTTTTCATAGTTGATGAATACCAACATCATCACACGACAGGTGAACGAGATGAATGGTAAACATACACAAAGCAGAAAAAAGAAAATCACCAGAGAGAAAAAATAGGCGGCTCCAAAAAAGTTAATACTAATCCCAGCCCACACCTAATCCAATAAACACCCTGCCTTGATATTCCTGATGTATACTTATTTTATACATGAACTCCTACACATCGTACGCTGAATTAATAAAACCAGAATGGGCACCACCGGCGTTTCTTTTTGGACCCGTGTGGGCGGTTCTCTACCTCATTATCGCTATCTCTTTTAGCTTTGTTTTTTATGAAGTCTATAAAGGGAAGCTCTCAAAGTCAATCGCTCTCCCCTTTCTCCTTAATATCATATTCAATATTGCTTTTACTCCGATACAATTCGAACTAAAAAATAATCTTTTAGCGCTCATTGATATTATTGCGGTCCTGATAACTCTCATCTGGGCGATGTATGCCATCTATCCCAAGTTCCGCTTTGTTGCTCTCGCCAATATCCCCTATCTTCTCTGGGTCTCTTTCGCTACTATACTTCAAGCCACTATCACATTCCTTAACTGGTAATCAAAGCTCATTATTCACACGATCATTATGATACATCGTCATCTACACAAAGCATTCAAACATACATTCGTCCCTCATGAGGGTAATGATTACAGACCACATTTCATGCGTGAGCATGTGGTACTCTCTATGGTGATAGTGATTATCTTTTCTCTCATCGTGTCTGTCACCAGTTATATAGTATTGCGCAAAACTTCATATGGCACTTTGGTTATCCCCTCTGTCCTTGTAGATCTCACCAACAAAGAAAGACTAGATAATAATCTTCCGCCTTTTATCAAGCACCCTCTTCTTGAATATTCTTCTCAATTAAAAGGTGAGGAGATGGTCTCATACAATTACTTTGCTCATGAGTCTCCGGACGGGAGCGCTCCCTGGAAATTCTTTAAACGAGCACTCTATCCTTATAGTTACGCAGGAGAGAATCTCGCACTTAACTTCTTCACTTCTCCTCAAGTGCATACAGGGTGGATGAATTCCCCTCTTCATAGAAAGAATATTCTAGACCCTAACTTCAAAGAAATCGGGATCTCGGTACTCATAAAAGAAAATGTTGACAGAGAAGACACATTATTTGTGGTGCAACATTTTGGAACTCAAAAAAATACCGCCTACAGCAACACTCTTGTGATGACCTATTATTCTAGCCTGCTACAGAGAATTATTTTCATGACACCTCTTTATATAGAATATCTGTATCTCTTCTTAATAACGCTTGTTATTATAGCGTTACTTGCTCTAACATTAATAGAAGTAGAGAAGAAACATACTCATCATCTTTTTTATGGAGTGTTAATGCTTGTTATTCTACTTTTGGCTATTATGATTAATGCTACACTTCTCTCATACACACCACATGCCTAAAGAAAACAAAATGCTCACCTTTCTCATCATAGTAGCGATATCACTCGCTACACTCTTTGTGATAAGAAAAGATTCTATTATTGCCTCACACAAAGAAACAAAAACAGAAGATAAGGGGGAGGAGATCATTCGTTAATACTATGTATCAGTATGCACTTCTTTTGAGGTGATTGCTTGTTATACTGTATAGAGCGCCACTCTTATGGAAAATAAAAAGAATCTCTTCATCTTTCTTTTTGTCTTTGTTATTATCGCTATTAGTATTTTCTTCATCGTAAGAAAAGAAGCTGTCTCTGTATCCACGCTCCCTAACAATGTTCAGGTGTACACAACTTCAGACGGTACAAAAACGATAACTATCACTGAAGCCTTAAGTAGCGACTCCGTCAAAAAGAAAATACTTATCGACACACTTGGATTCGAGACCAATCCATCTTTTATTCACAACATAGATCAACTTAGCGTAGTTTATTTTGAAGATATTAATAATGATTCATTCGAAGAACTTATCATCGTTAATAAACAAAAAGAATCTCCTTTTGGAGCAGAAATAATAGCGTACACAACAGCATCCCCAAGCTCGCTTGTAGAAATTGCATCTGTTGAGGCCAAGACCGAAGACCCTCTTCTTGTACCACTGTTTGAGCGTTATGGAGGTGGGGATATATTCGTTATCGAGAACAAATCTCTCATGCGAGGATTCACAATACAAGAAGCTGAAGATGAATCGTCTGAACCATCTGAGCAGACAACGGATGTGATATCTGAAAATCAAATCTCAGATACTACCTCCTCTTCGACTATTCAAAACGAAGACTCAAAAGTGATACAAAAAAGAAGACTACTTTATACCCTGAATTATGGTAATGGTGCGTATTATTTTGAACCAACACTCTTTATTGAGTCTAGTTCTTATACAACATCTCTCCCTGCGTCACTTTCTAATACATCATGGGGATGGATATCATTTAGCGATGGGAGGAGCTTGACAACTCCAGACAAGAGAGGCTCTCATATACTTTCATTTGATAATGACACCACACTCACTCTCACCACCCCTTGTGATAGTTATTCTATGTCGTATTTTATTAACGCTAATATAATCAGAATAGGGACTGTGAGCGCCAAAGAAGTAGAACCTTTATCACAATCAGAAGAATCTGTAACCAATACAGCCAGTTCTACTCCATCTACCCCTCAAGCAGAAGACACGACTCGAAAAGAATCATGTGCGCAAGCCGATACCCCTCTCCTCTCCCGTTTATCACAAATGACTTCTTTTGTTCTACGAGATACACAATTATCATTAAAAGGAGAAGCTGGTAAAGCTACACTACTCTTCGAAAAAGAACAATAAATCTGTGATACACTTTTTGTGTGAACAAAAAAGTCTCTACAAGTATTGTTTTATTATCGCTATTTCTTGGAGCTTTTGGTATATATACTAACAAAAAAGAAGAAGTTACTACATTTATCAACACTCACTTCATACCCTTTTCTTCTCAAGCATCACTTGCCACAGAAAAGCTACTCGAAGTAACCCCCCTTCAACAAAAAGACACTATTGCGTCTACCACGATACAAGAAGCGACCACAGAAGCAGTAACCGAAATCAAAAAAGAAGCTACCCCAATATCATTAGAAAAAAAGGATACTATAAAAGAATCCCATTTTATGCACGGATATGTTTCGGATACTGATGAATCCTATACTCCCACCATTCACCCCTGCAAAAGTACTATGAGTTATTCTATAGGATCACTTGATGCGAGATTCGGATTGAAGCCTAGTGACTTCAAAGAATATATTGAGGATGCTATTTCAGTATGGGAAGATGCTTCATCCAAAAATCTTTTCTCGCACAAAGAAACAGGTGGCGACCTCACAATCAATCTCATCTATGATGCACGACAAGAAAGAAGTGTAGATATTGGCTATCTCATCCTCGAGGTAGAAAACTCAAAGGATGCCGCAAATGCACTCAAAAAAGAATATTCCACCCTCCAAGAAGACTACACTGCGCGTGAGAAACTATTCCAAGACAAAGCTCTAGCATTCAAGGCCAAACTCGCCTCATATGAAGCTGATGTCAAAAAATATAATGATCAAGGTGGTGCACAAGAAAGCGATTATAAGATCATGATGAATCGTCTCGAACTCTTGAACAAAGAAAGCGCCATTCTGGAAGAAGAACGCAAAGCACTTCTAGAGAATGTAACACTTATTAACACGAAGATTAATAGATACAATGAATTCGTAGCATATATCAATGTCAAAATAAAAAGCATTCAGTCTATTAGCAGGAAGACATTTACTGAAGGAAGATTCACCCCTTACACCAATACCATTGATATTTTTCTTTACACAGACAAGGAGAAGCTGGAGCGTGTTCTTATTCATGAACTCGGTCACGCTCTTGGTATAGGACATGTCGAAGATACTGATTCAATTATGTATTATTATAATTCAGGAAAGGGGTTATCGTTGAGTGAGCATGACAAAGAAGAATTGCGCGCTGTATGTCAATAACTATCAAAAGAGAATTAAAGAAAAGGTTATCAAAAGAAGAATACGCTCTCCTTCTTTCATTAGACTCTCCTCAAAAAATCCAAGACCATCTCGACAGATTGCCTTTTAATCATGAAGAGCATGGTGAAACCAATATGACTCTTCTTGATATATTCAAAGAAAAGAAAGCGCATTGCTTTGAGGGGGCGCTCGTAGCATATGCCGCTCTTACTGTACATTCATATAAACCATTTTTGATAAGTCTGTATGTAACAGATGAGGATTATGATCATTGTATTACCGTCTTTAAAAAAGGAGAATACTATGGCGCACTGAGCAAAACTAATCATTCAGTTCTCACCTTCAGAGATCCTGCATACAGCACATTACGCGAGCTCGCTATGTCTTACTTTCATGAATATTTTTTGATAAATAATGGCAAAAAAACAATGCGCGCCTATTCTAAACCATTCTACCTTACACAATATACTCCAACATGGATTGATGGAGAATCTGATCTCTTGTACATAGCATATGCGATAAAAGATCATGCTAGATATGTAGTACATCCTCATATTAGTCATATGACACTCAGGAATGCGACATCACTTGAACGACTAGGCGCCTCTACTCCACGGGATGGAATAGCGTAATTCTTTTTAACTACATTAATCGATAATACGAGTGAGTAATTCCTTGTTTGAACCACGTTCAATATTGAATCTATATCTTCCAACGACACGGTTGTCACCAACCTTTACGGTAACTCTCCATGAACCTTCGAATATATTCTCCTTTTTGGAATAGGCTCTGAATCCTGACTTTCTCCCACCCGAGATAGTAAACGGGATAGATGTTACCGCTATCCATGATTGTTGTTGTCTATCATAATATTCCCATACATGAGAGAGCGCCGCTTCCATATTCTGTGGAGCTCTTACAGAACTCATAAAAAATATATCTTCCTCCCCTTCAAACATTGTATGAGTAACTGGATAGATATACTTAAACCATGAACCATCTCTCTCCTCCTCTTTAACAAAAAATGTTCCGTCTGTTCTTTTTTCTACATAATGAAACACATCACTTTCTGTGAGAGACAGAGGGACCGCAGGAATCATGTTAAGAAAATAAAGCATGGCGATGAACATCGGTATGCCACATGCGAGCGAATACATCTTACCTGTTTCTTCTTCTGTGATTTCTGATAATTTTGAAATTGATGTTACAAAAAGAAGTGAAAAGAATATGCTCGCGACAATGCTCACATAAAATATTCCATCATTTTGTTCTAATACAAAAAATGGCGCATTAAATACTATATAAAATACCGTAGCGACAAACAGCACCATAATATCTAACATGAATCGATAGGTATGAGTCTTGATTCCTTCATTCGCTATCATACATAAAAGAAGAATCACAAAAAGCGGCCATGACACTGAGAGCGCTGCTGAACGTAATGCATATACGAAGATGAACGACAGCGCAGCCCCAGAGAAATAAGCGATACCAAATGACGCGAGAGAGAAGAGCTTTTGTTCAGCTTTGGATGCAGTATTCCTCGACACGAGCCATTCACGGAATGCTATCAAAATGGCTATGACTACTATGTACACGCCTCCGATATATTTAGTCAGTGGGTTATCAACATCAGGCAAGATAAGCATGTCAAACACGAATCCAAAAAGAAAGATAATCGTAGTGATATGGCTGCTTATTTTTGTATACAAAGCTTTCATTACGCTTTTTATGGTGGATTAATCTCTCTTATCTATATGATCAAGAAGAATGGACTCAAACGCTATCTGACTTGTCATATCGCTCACAGTAAGAAGTGACTTCTTTTCTAATAGATAGAGAACGAGTGCGGAGTTGATAACGTTGGCATGAGTAACTCCTAATGTCATCAATTCTTCATCTCCTTTTTGAATAATACGAGCGAGTAATATCTGACGAAGTGTCTCCAAAAATGTGTCATACACCACATAAGTCTTCTGATATGTCTTACACAAACGATCAAGTGCTTCTATTACGCTCTTCTTGTCACCCAAAGCAAAAGCATTAATCAAAGAAATAATCGCATCATGTTCCGGATCACCCAAGTGTCTCGCAACATCATCAAGGAGAACTGTATCTTTTGTAAGAGCGAGCACTTGCTCCAAATACCCAAGAGCGTCACGGAATGACCCTTTGCCATGCTTGGCAATGAGTACAGCTTCGTCGTCTCCTAAGAGTTTGCCTTCTTGTTTGGCGATACTTTGTAATCTCGATTTGAGAATATCAATAGTTGGATTCTGAAATGTAACTACCTGACAGCGAGAGATAATAGTGTGCGGGAGTTTATCCTTATCTGTTGTAGCTAGAATAAATACTATATATTCTGGCGGTTCTTCGAGTGTCTTTAGGAGTGCATTCGCAGCTTCTTTTGTGAGCATATGCACCTCGTCAATAATATAGACTTTATGATTACTTCGAAACGGTTGAGTACGTATCGCTTCTTTTAATTCTCTGATTTCATCAATTCCACGATTACTCGCTGCATCTATCTCAATAATATCTTCTGGAGCACATCCTATCTCACGAGCAAAAATTCTCGCAACTGATGTCTTCCCTGTTCCTCTCCCCCCACAGAAGAGATAGGCGTGTGCGAATGTTCCTTTCTTAACAACTGTCTTAAGAAGATTGATTGTAGCGTCTTGTCCTACAACATCATCGAATGATTCTGGACGATATTTTCTATAAAGCGCGAGGTGGGATGTCATAATGCTATAATTATACCACATGACTATCTCGCTCCTTACAGCCATCCTATTATTGTTAACTATTACCTTTCAGACAATTAACCGTTTAGTGACAAAATATGCCGTAACGAGAGTCGATCCTCTCAGCATCTTCATCTTCGGTAATCTTATTACTGGAAGTCTGTTTGGGGTCCTCATCATCAACTCCGATATTTCTATACCCGAACTATCTTTTCAGTCTTTAGTGTTATTATTTCTAGCAATCTTATGTTGGGCTATATTTGGATATATCTATAATTTAGCCTTAACTGAGACTTCGCTTTCTGTTTTTACTATTCTGACTCAATTACAAATATTACTAGTAACAACTCTTGGTATAGTATTTTTGGGACACACAATAACCTCTGGTCTTGTGGTAGGAGTGATATGTATTATTACAGGATCAATTCTTGTTACCTATCAAAAAAATAGTTCTTATGAAATATCGAGACGAGGGTTACTGCTAACTCTCATTGTTGCTATATCTGGAGCATCGGCGATATTTTTAGATAGTTTATTAGTAAAATATTTTAACCCTTTGCTGTATGGGTTCATCATTATCGTATTCTCTACACTTCCTTTCTTGTTGATATATAAAAATAAAGTGCATGATTTTTCAAAAAAATCTTTAAAGATATATCTTCTTTGTGGGGTAAGTTTTTTCTTTGCTTACATGACCCCTCTATACCTTTATAGACAACCAGATTTACTCATCACGTACGCATATCCAATTCTTCGAGCAGGGGCAATACTTTCTGTGCTATTAAGCATTCTTATTTTCAAAGAACACACTAATTGGAAATACAAGATCATAGCAATACTTCTCGCATCTTTTGGTGCTGTGTGTATTAAATTAATGTAAAAAATTTTGTATCTTCTCCTCTACCTCTTTTGCATTAGTGCATTCCATTAATTCCATACGCAGCTCTTTGGCTCCGTCGAACCCATTCACATACGCCTTGTAATGCTTCTTCATAATAGCGAAGCTTTTTATATCCCCTAACTTCTCTTCATACAACTTGGTGTGTTCTATACATATACGAAGTCTTTCTTCTACACTTTTACCCTTATTAAATTCTTCCTCATTAAAAAACCATGGGGCGCCAAATATCCCTCTCCCAACCATAATACCGTCTGCCCCACTTGATACAGCCTTCGCTTTTCCTTCTGTTACAGACTTGATATCACCATTTCCTATAACAATAGTCCCGCCGTCTTGTACTTCACCTGTTATCTCTCTCACTAATTTCACTACATCATTCATGAGTTCCCAGTGAGCGTCAACTTTGCTCATCTCTTTTTTGGTACGCAAATGCACAGTGAGCACAGGGATATTACACTCGAGTATCTTAGGGAGCCATTCTTCAAATTCTATTTTGTTCCACCCTAGACGAGTCTTCACAGATACCGGGATATCCCCTGCCCCCTCCTGTGCCGCGCGAATAACTGCTTGAGCGGTGCGCCAATCCTTGATGTGAGCCGCACCCGCCCCTTGATCAACAATAGTTCCAGAAGGACACCCCATATTAACGTCTATTCCGTCGAATCCAAGCTCGCGACAGAATCTAGCTGCTTCTCTCATGTTATCTGGATCAGCAGTAAAAAGCTGTGCGACAATAGGACGCTCAATATCACTAAACTCCAAATCACGCTTGAGCACTTCACGTCCTGGACTACAAAGGCCGTTTGATGAGACGAATTCTGTCCACATCACATCAGGCCCATAAGGCTTTGAATACTTGGCTATCATGGTACGGAATGCCACATCAGTCACATCAGCCATAGGAGCAACGGAGGTGATAATCTCGCCACGAGCAATTTTGGTATCAATGAGATGCTGCCAAAAGCCCCTAATCGGAGATTGATGTATTCTTTTTATTCTTGGTTTAACGAAGCGTTGTAGTAGCTTGTATATCATGGTCATCTATTCTAACAGAGGAAGAGTTTTTTTGAAATGAATCAACATGTTTATCACCGAAACGATAGAAGACTTTATTTCCAAAACGTATATCTATATACTTAAGAGCTTCTTTTTTGTTAATCAATTCTTCCTTAAGAGGATTGGTATCTATGGCGCTTAAAAGGATAAGCCATGTCTTACTAAGGGAGTCTTCCTTCTCGATAATAACATAGCTAGAACCCCCCTCTTTGTAGAGAAGAATATCATTATCTTCATTTAAAATGATTCTCTCTACTTTGAATAGTGTTGTTTGTATATTCTCCACAAATATCGCTAATTCTTCTAAATACTCCTCTTCTAACGAATTGATAACGATTCTATCTGATCCTGATATTTTTTTGGTCGAAGTAGCAAATGATAATTCAAAAAAAGGAAGATTGCATTCTTTGATATCACAATCAAAGATGACTCCTTCTTTTGACATCACTGTGGATGTGCTCACACGAAACAGAGGTACGAATCTTTCAATCGAAATAACTATAGTGTTCCTATCTTTCAAAGCGACCGACACTGACTGAGTGTCTGCGATGAGGGTGTTCACACTTTTAACTATCGCTTGATGATTATAGGTGAGGGATTTGTTATGAGGGAAAAGAAAAAAGCTGTTACCTTGTTCTGCTTGTCTGATAAGAGAGACGAGCGCTTCTTGTTTTGTGTCATCTATACCAACTACGGTATATGATGTAATCAAAAAATAAGAAGTAGTACGATACAAAAAGATACCATATGACACAAGCAAAGCACTAAGAATCAGGATCATCACACGCAGCCATCCTCTGTTACTCTTTTTTCTCTGTGACATGAGGAGAGAAATATTATACGATAGGGACGCCGATTGTTGTCTTGCCTCCCATGTAAGGGATAAGTACATCTGGCACTCTCACTGTACCATCAGGTTGTTGATAATTCTCAATAATTGCAATCAATAGTCGAGGTGTCGCTGCAGCTGTATTGTTAAGCGAATGCACATACTGCAACTTATTATTACTGTCTTTGTATCTAATATTTAATCGACGTGATTGAAAATCGTGGAAATAGCTCGCTGAATGTGTCTCACGATACTTCCCCTGTGACGGTATCCATGCTTCGATGTCATACTTTTTAACTTGCCCTAATCCTAAATCACCCCCACAAATAAGAAGTCTGTGATATGGGATACCAAGCTCTTGCATCATCTCTTCTGAATGCTTGGTGATTGCTTCATGATGAGCGACAGATTCTTCGTGAGTAGCGGCACAAAGTACCACTTGTTCACATTTATAAAATTCATGAACCCTCACAAGTCCTTTGACATCCTTGCCATGGCTTCCAGCTTCTTTTCTAAAACATGGGCTCCATACAATATAACGCTTTGGTAATTCCTTCTCATCGAGCACTTCATCACTGTGATAAAACATAGTCGCGACTTCCCCTGTTCCTGCCATATAATCATTACCATCTTTGTAGAGATCATCTTCCCCTTGTGGCAAATATCCAGAACCAAGTAATGCTTCTCGTCGCACCAAGGACGGCACAAGCATAGGCTCAAACCCTTTCTTTTGCCAACGATTCATCACATATTGCCATACAGCCATCTCAAGAAGCGCAGCGTCTCCCTTTAAGAAATATCCTCTGAATCCAGATGTCTTAGTACCACGATCAAAGTCAACAAAGTTCTGCTTCTCCATGAGTGTTATATGATCCATGACAGGGAACGAGAAGGTTGGGATAGTCCCCCATGTTGCTATCTCAATATTCTCGCTATCGTCCTTCCCTTCTGGAACTGACATGTCTGGGATATTGGGAACTTGGAGCATGAGCATTCTCCATGATTTCATAATCTCTTCGAGTTCATCTTCTTTCTTTTTGAGATTATCTTTTACTTGACGCATCCCATCAATCATTGTCTGTCGTTCGAGGGCGCTCGCTTTAGCGATCGCATCACTTGATAGATTCTGCTTTGCTCTTAGATCTTCAACCTCTTTTAGGAGAGCGAGCCTAGTGTCATCTATAGCAACGAGTTCAGAAACCTTAAAAGACGAGTGCTTTTTCTTGGCAGCTAATTCAATAAGTTCTTTATTTTCTTTAATAAATTTAATGTCTAACATGAGAATCATTCTATCATGTTTACAAGGATCTTTAAAAGCTGTAGATAAGCCTATATACTAATCTCATATGCGAGAAGAACATAGTGAGGATATGATCAATAATTTAAATGAAGTGCATCCGTCAATATCTCAACACGAAGAAACGTACTCATATAAGAGTCGAGGCATGCGAGACAAAATAGCTAAAGGCTTCGTGGCCGCCTTAGCTGAGTCAGCAGATTTTCTCTTTAGGGAACGTTACGGACATAGAGCGATAGTACTTGAAACTGTCGCCTCAGTTCCTGGAATGGTTGGAGGATTCTTCCAACACATGAAATCGTTACGAAGAATACAAGATGACAGAGGCTGGATACAGACACTGTTAGATGAGGCGGAGAATGAGAGAATGCACTTGCTTATTTATAGCGAAATAGCCAAACCTACTGCTTTTGAAAGATTCTTGATTATTGTTGTACAGTTCTTCTTCTCTCTTCTTTATTTTATTTTGTACGCATGCTCTCCAAAGACCGCTCATAGAGTTGTTGGATATTTTGAAGAACAAGCTATACACAGCTATGAAACATATCTTCGATTGGTGCACGAAGGTGTTCACGAGAACATAGAAGCGACTACTCTTGCTAAGTCATATTGGAATCTACGAGAGGACGCTCGTCTTATCGATGTCATAGAAGCCACAATTCGAGATGAGATGCTTCATAGAGATGTGAATCACAGATTCGCGAATGACAGAGAAGGTACTAAACTTTGGTGGTAAATACGGGGATACTAAAAACGGACGCCGCAGGCGTCCGTTTTTAGTATCCCCGTATTACCTTACCCCCCCCCTATACCCACTCACACATTCATCTTCTCACATTGGTTTTTTGGTCACACTGTTACGACATCTTTTCTTCATCTTTTATCTTACATCTGTGAAGCAACTCACATTCAATATCTTCTAATTCTTTTTGAAGTGTATTAACAGCGACGAGCATTTTCTCGAGGTCTGTTTTTTCTGTTTCTACATCTTCTATTGTTTTTTCTATAATCTTTTTATCATGCTTGATTCCAGAGAGAATAATAGAGTCTCCAATAAAAACAGAAACGAATAATCCTGTCGATAGAAGCAATAAAGCCCCAAGAATAACTGACCCCCCTGGGGAGAACAGTCCTTGAAAGAAGGGTGTTGTCTTCTCAAGAGCGTCAGCTCCATGCCATACCCCTCTCCAAAATAGAACTATCCCTGTTCCTCCAACAAAACCATACACAAAAGGATGCCTCGCGAGTCTAGCGCGTATATGATCTTCCATTTTGTCAAAAAAGTAAACAATAGTATGCAATGTTTTCATGTAATCAAAGTATAACAAGAAACTAGAGAGACTTATGTGGAGAGTACCTAATATTACTTTTCATTCAACAATGTTTTGAGTGATGACTTTGCTAATGAATAAGCTAGGAGCGTAGCTATTACAAGAACACAAACAAGCACTGCTATAACAACAATAAATGGAGCAGTAGCAAATGAGAATAAAGTAAATGAGAATAATGTCACATTAAGAATATATGCGAGCATATGTGCAACCGCATAACTAATGAAACCTGAGAGTAGCACCAAGAAAGAGCCTTCTATAACAAAAAGTAATGTGACTCTTCTACGACTCATACCAAACGCCCTCAAGATAAGCACATCACTTCGTCTCTCATACATATTCTGAAATATCATAACAATGATAAGAAACAATCCGAGTGCAACACTAGGGATACTAAGCAATGTTACAACCTGCACAACAGTCTCAACCGTCTCCGTAACAATCGCTATAAGTGAAGAAGTAACGATTGGGATAATGTTTGGAAAATTAGTAGCTATATATGATTCTATACTTCTTCTCTTTTCTACACTAACCTCAGCTGTACCAAAAAAGGTAGCTGGATACTTCTCAAGCACACTCTTTGGAAATACAAAATAAAAGAATGGTATCCCTGATCTTGAATCTACTTCTCTTATACTCGTAACCGTTGCTCGTAGCTCTATTCCCTGAATAAATAAAACAATAGTACTTCCGAGTGTAGCTCCGCCTATTTCACGAGCAAAATCTTTGTCCAAAGAAACAGGAATTACTGTCCCTCCTTTATTATCACCAAAAATACCTTCTGTTACTTTTTCTCCTTCAATGAGTGTGTCTCTATAGGTGAGATTGAATTCTCGTCTAAGCTCTCTATTATCTTCTTTTAAAATATCCCTCTCATCAACAAAAAGCAGTCTCCCTCTTACGATTGGATATTCTTTAAACGTCTCTCCAACGAATGATTTTATTTCTTGTAACTGAGACTTAGTGATATCTATCAAATACAATGAAGGTGCTGTTGTTGCTATGTTCTGACGTAGATTCGTCTCTATATTCTTCTCAACTGCGAGTACCAAGAATACGAGCAAAAACGCAGTCATAATAGCCGAAGAGGATACGAGTGTTTCAGCTTTTCTCAAGTACAAAAAAGAGATGATACTTCTCAACAGAAACGACAGTCTCCCTCTGATGCTGTAGAGCATATACAATACCCCATACACAATCATCATAAACAAGAGAAATATGACACCACATACAATCACACCAAGTGAGGCAATCAAAAGATTATTCGACACACCATACAGCACAGCACTCACAAATAATGGTATCGGTACATAGAGTAATACTTTTCTAAGAGAAAGTGACTGCTTGAGTGAAACTGTATTGAGAAGCAATTCTTTTGGTTTAACTTGAGATACGAGTCTCAGAAAAGGAAGCGCCGAAAGCACAATAAATACTAATCCAAATAATCCTCCCAAGAGTACTACATACACCTCTCCTTCTTGGATAACATTGATCGTGTACAATTCTTGTACATACAAAAGAGCGTATTTGCCACCATACACTCCTAACAGGGATCCACATAATCCTCCGAATACTCCAACAATGCCAAGCAAGAAAAGAAATGTATTTCTCACCATATTCTCAGTTGCTCCATGTATTTTAAGAAGCGCTATAGTCTTGCGATACTTAGCAAGTAAATAACTTAAATTAGCTCCGATGTTAATCACGACCAAAAAAAGTGCCACCGCTAATAGTATCGCTATAAAATCTTCAAGCGAAGAAAATCCTTCCAAAAGAGAATTAGGTCCATCTGTCGCATCATCGAATCTAAGCTTATTCTCAGTAGCGTAAGCTTTAAGATTAGCTCTATCACTCGCGGTGAACAGATTCTCATCACCCTTAAAAAGCATTCGATATCTCGTACGTGATTCACTTAATGGTGCTGTAATGGTCGCAATATCATCCAAAAACACAATCACTTTTGGGGCGAAGCTGATGCCTGTTGCGATACTATCTGGTTCTTTGAGTATCTCACCCCTTATGATGAAATCTTTCCCTGCAAAACTCACCACATCTCCAACAGATACGCCTAATCGTTCCAAAAATAATCCTTCAGCATAAAGAGAGGAAGATTCGTATGAGAAATTAACATCATCTCGAAGCAATACTTTGCCATAGAGCGGATACTCATCTCCAACAGCTCGTATCTCAGCTTGAGATGTAGTGCCCGTCTTTGTGCTGAACACTCCTTGAAATGATCTACTATCAAGCGTAGTTATTCCTTTTTCTTTTAATGATATAAGAAGTGGAGTGTTCTTATTAATCGGATACGGGGAGCTAATCACTGCATCTCCTCCTACGAGCACTCTTCCTTCTTCTATCAAATACGTATTAACACTTTGTGTAAAAGAAAAAACAACTCCGAACAAAAATCCCCCTATAGTGATACTCACCCCAGCAAGCAGAAGAAGAGACGTAGTTCTTTTAAAGAGAAGTGCTGTGAGCGCAAGAAGTGGAATCATAGAACTATGATATGTGACTACTAAGCTTCTTTTCTTTCTTTATGATATTCATATCACGAAGCTCATATTGAGTATCCATTCTCTCTGCGATACTGCTATCGTGGGTAATAATGATAAGTGTTTTATTCTCTTCTTTAACAAGATCGAGGAACATATCGAGTACAGCTTGACCGTTTTTGCTATCTAGATTACCGGTTGGTTCATCTGCAAAAATAATATCTGCACCTCCGATTAATGCGCGACCAATAGCGACACGCTGTTGTTCGCCACCAGAAAGTTCTTTAGGTAAATTATTAATTCTATGAGAGAGATTGAGCTTTTTGAGCATCTCTTTTCCTTTTGTATCTCCATGAGAATCTCCACGAAGCGTAAGCGGAAGGCTAACATTTTCAAGGGCGTTAAAAAATTGCACCAATTCAAATGATTGAAATACTGTGCTTATTTTTTTATTACGAAATGTTGATAATGCTTCTTCTGTTAATGTTGCTATGTTTTGCCCTTCTACGAGTACTGTTCCACTATCTGGAGTATCAAGTCCTGACATGATAGAAAGCAGTGTCGATTTACCACTTCCAGACGGGCCCATAATAGCAACCGTCTCACCCTTTTCTACACTAAAAGAAACATCTTTGAGAATATGAATTATCTCGTCTCCCTGAGTATAGCTTTTTGAAATAGTACGCACTTCTAAAATAGAGGTCATGTGGTTTGTATGGTACCATATTGTAGAACTACTTTCACCATGACCAATCGTCAACTCATACTATTTGTACTCGTCGGAATCTCGCTTATCATTTTGGGTATAGTATTTTTTTATTTTTCTCAAAACAATACAACTTCATCACCTCCTCAAACAAAAGAGCCTGCAAAACAATTCACCATCGCAGCGTTTGGTGACTCACTCACAGCAGGATACGGCGTAGACTTAAGCGAAAGTTATCCGTACATTCTAGAACAACGTCTCAAAGAAGAAGGTCTGTCTATGAAGGTGATCAATATGGGAGTCTCAGGGGAGACAACATCAGGCGGACTAGAGAGAGTTGCTTTTGTTATAGAGCAAAACCCAGATATTATACTTCTCGGATTGGGAGCCAACGATATGCTTAGATCGCTCCCCCCTTCTCTTGTAAAAACTAATCTGGACAGTATGATACGAGAACTTCTAGCGGTTAACAAAAAAATAGTTCTTCTTGGTATGAAATCAAGCATCACTAACGGCGCTGCATATAGAAAAGAGTTTGATACTATCTATGAAGACTTAGCTAAGCAATACTCGCTCCCTCTTGTTCCTTTTATTCTTGAAGGAGTAGCATTACGCCCTTCATTAAATACAAGCGATGGCATACATCCAAATAAAGCAGGCTATGAAAAGATGGTGGATGAGAACATACTCCCCATTCTTCTTCCGTATCTAAAAAAGAGCTTATAGTAAGACTGGGTAGCGGTACGAATAAGCTTATTGCTTCCCATGCCAAAAATTGATATAATTGTTTCTATTGTTTTATAGAGACCATTAGCTCATATAATACGAGGCGAAAGCTGAGATTAAATAATGCCGACGGTTTCAAAACCAGCGCGATCTAAGGGTCGATGCAAGGATATAAGGTTTATAGGTTAAAAATACAATAAGGGCCCTTAGCTCATATGGTAGAGCGCCGGTTTTGCACTCCGGAGGTGAGCGGTTCGATTCCGCTAGGGTCCACTCGGGTTAACAAAAGCATAATACATATTGTATTATGCTTTTGTGTTAAACAACCTGAAGAGATGCAAATGGCCAGTGAAGGCAAAATTGAAGACACTCGTGGCGAGACTTACACAGACAAGACACGTGAATTCGTGATCAAGGCCTTGCTTGAAAAAAGTGACACCCAGAGCCTCGCACTTTTTGTAGGTCTCACTGAAATCGCAGATGCCATTAGTGAAGGACTCGACAATCTCGCAGAAAACATCTGAAAAACAGGAACTCATCCCAACCCGCCATCGTAACCAAAGAAAATCTGTGGTTCGTTAGGCGGGTTTTCTTATTCTATTTTTTCATACTCTCCTTTCAATACCCAAGAAAGATACTTCAATTCTTTTACAATTTGGTTCAGAAAAATGATGTCGAAGTCCACAGCTATTGACAAACATAGTATATATTGTTATACTGTATTTGACGTTGCTATATTCATTCACTTGACATGCAGGTTTGCAACGTCGCCTGCGGGCCCAAGGAGTTCTTGTGGAACACATTCAAATCGGTACGAAAGATGCAGGGGCTGGCACAGCAGCAACGATCACCAAGCCGCTGGACAGCGAGCCCCGTGCGAAAACCTTCCTGGCCGAGTACCTGCGTTCGCGAAGTATACCGGTGAATATCTACAGCATGACCTTCTCGACAGAAAAACGTGAGTTCAAGCTCAACACCACATCGAAAGATGTCTTTCTTCAGCTCGGTGCCATGGATGAAGAAGGCCAGCGTGCGTTTGGGCTCATGGTCTACCATCGTGCAACCATGGATGGGCGCGCGCTCGTGACATTCCCGCATACTGACGGATGTAAGGGATATTTATGCATCGTAACTCGGGGAATGGGTAACGACCACGAGGAGCGTATCCACATTGACATCTCCATCGCATCTGACAAATAGCCCCCGCTTCATGCGCAACGGAAAATCCATCTGCGTGCAGGCGGGTTTTCTTATTCTATTTTTTCATACTCTCCTTTCAAAATCCAAGAAAGATAGTTCAATTCTTTAGCAACTTGGTTCAGAAAAATGATGTCGAAGTCCACAGAAAAAGTAAAAGCAGTATCAAAAGATACTGCTTTTACTTTTTCTGTGGACCCGAAGGCTCCCGGACTTTTTACATTGTACTCAATGTGTTAAAGTCCGCAACCCCTTTAGGGAGTTCACTTTCATAGTTAGAGCAAAATTTAGAGAGTTTGCATAAAGACAAATAAAACATGTAGAATAACTATAGTTGTTATATTTTTACAGAAGGAGAATTGCTTATGTTTAAGGATATAGGGCAAGGTATTCAAGACTGGGTGCTCTTTGTGAAAGACGGAGAGCGGAGGGCTCACATTAGTCTCTCCGAAGACACAGAGAGCTACACTGTTTTTGCACTCATCAGAAATGCAAAAAAACGTTTCAATCTTACAGGATCCAGTTGCGTTGCTTTATTTAGAAAGCCTACAAAGAAATGGCGCTGCAAAAATAGAAGGGCTTTCAAAAACTGCTGAAGTTTCTCTTCTTATTTCAGGACTTTTCCCTGAGATGACTAAGAGGGCTCGCGTGAGCGCAGATTACTATCTAGATATCTGCCGTACATCTTTCTTTGATCTTTCTTCGTATTGCGAATATTCTCGAAGGTATGTAGAAGCAAGACAGTATCACACTTTAGCTCTCGAAGCAGAAAGGATAACAAAAGTATTACGGTGCGCAAGACCGTAATCACCCACGCTTAAAAACTTCACACTCCTTAGTGTGAAGTTTTTGTTTACTTTTCCTGACTTAAGAAAAAACGCTACAATAAAAACACCTACACAAAAAATCTTTTTTTGATACTATAGAAACAATGAAAATAATCTCATTTAATATAGGTAACTTCATATGGGCACAACATCTACCAGGAAGAAAGCATTATGCGTTCCACAAAGATGATATCGATGCGGTATGCGCTCTCATTAAACAAGAAGACGCGCAGGTTGTTTTTTTGCAAGAGGTCGAAACTGCTGATATAGAGTTTATCAAAAGTCATTTTCCAGAATTCCCACACTTTCTCACCATACACATAAAAGAAGAAAAGGCGGCATCTCTTTTTATGAGTATGTACCCGATCACAGATATCCCCCACTCAGAAAGCCATGATTATATAATAAATGGGATAACATTCTTCCCTATTCACCTCTACGCATTCTCACCGAAAGTTCGCAGAGAACAGGTACTGCGGCTTCTCCCTGACCTGCCGGGAGAGAAAGGCGTCATCTTGGGGGATACGAACTTCTGGATAGTCTATGGCAACTTTTTATCACGAAGAGATAAAAGATCGTATAACAAAATAATAAAAGACCATGTTGATGTACTGAAGAAGCTGGGACCAACCTGCCGCATATTCTTATCGCTTGATAAGATATTTATTACCAAAGACCTTATATCTAAGGATGCGAAAATAACTAAACATACAATTGGACACATCGATCACTATATGATAAGTACTATAGTAGAGACTACATAATGCTAGTTTCAAATGCCAACCACGGATTCATTATTTTATATAACAATGGATATATTACAATCACTACTCACTCTTATACACACTCTTCTCTCCCTGGTGTACGGAGCAATCCCCTCACCCGAAGTCGCAGGAAGTGTCTTAGAAAACATAGTAGCCACTACCACCAAAAAACTTCCAGAAGAGCTACAGACTGTTGTTGAGGTTGCTGAAACTGCGCAAGGAATTATTCAGAAGGTTCAACAATACGAAGCGTTGCTTCCATAAATGTATTCTTGCTATTCTATAGACATCTCATGACATCAATCACCTTCTTTGCTATTTACAAACAACTCTTTACCATTCTTCATGTACTCTGTGTCATTATTGGTATGGGAGCAGCGCTTGTTACTGATATTTTATTCTCGTTTTTTGCTTCTAACAAAACTCTGTCTTCATTTGAAATAAAAATCATCAGATTACTCTCTAAGGTGGTCACTCTTGCGCTTGTTGGTATTGTACTTACTGGTATCACTATATTTCTCTCTGATCCATTACGATATATGGCGTCTGCAAAGTTTTTGACCAAGATGAGCATTGTACTTATACTCTGTATCAACGGTTACTTGCTCCACCGATTCATCTTCTCAAGACTCTCTGAAAAAGATTTTTTAATAAAAAGAAAAACTAGTAGCGTAAGGAAGATGTCTTTTGTTCTTGGTGCTGTATCACTTATCTCATGGGTAAGTGCTATGTCTTTAGGGGTGCTCGATAAAATCAATCTCTCTTACACAACAGCCTTTTCTCTCTACCTTGTAGTCCTTGTCTTTGGGGCCATGATTTCCCAAGTTATCGCCAAAAAACTGTATCCATAAAATTATCACCTTTACCCCCATTTTTTACTTTCAAAATAAGAACTTAGTAACTATACTGAGAACATAATGAGTTCTCCTAAACGCGTATTAATGATTGGTTGGGAATATCCTCCTCATCATAGCGGGGGTCTTGGTGTTGCATGCCAGGGTATGGCGCACGCTTTGGCTGATAGACAACATTATGTATGTTTTGCTCTTCCAAAAAAAATGCCTATTTCAGATACAAAAGTCACTCTCCTCTATCCAAATAAAAAAAGTGGGAAAGTGGGTGGAAAAGAAATTTCTATTCTTCGAGAATTATATAATCCATATATCGAACCCTCTCGTTATCACTCTTTTAGAGAACAATCTAAAGATATACTCGATCCGATGTTTGTACCGGGCACATTAAAAGAATGTGTTGAACTTTATGGTGTTGAACTATCACGAGAACTACTTGAGAATCCGATAGACGTCGATATTATACATGCTCATGATTGGTTATGTTTCCCAGCAGCAGTTGCAGTCAAGAAGCTTCTACAAAAACCTTTTATCGCACACATACACGCGACTGAATTCGATAGATCAGGAGGACAAGGTGCTAACCCTTATGTCTATCAACAAGAGAAGTTAGGGATGGAAGAATCTGCTCACATTATCACAGTGAGTGAGTTAGTAAAAAGAACGGTCATCAACAAATATGGCATCCCTCCTGAGAAGATAACAGTCATTCATAATGGCAATACAGATCTCGCGAGCAAGAATGAATCTATCTTCGACAATCTCATCACCTTCAAAGAAAAAGGGTATTCTATTGTGCTCTATGCTGGACGCATCACATTACAAAAAGGTGTAGAGTACTTCGTACATGCTGCCAAAAAAGCATTGGAAGTTAATCCAAAAATTATCTTCATCATAGCAGGTACAGGAGACATGGAGCGTTATATTATAGAATTAGTTAACAACCTTGGCATCTCTAGTAATTTTATGTTTACTGGATATTATACTCTCGATGATATGGCGTCTCTCCTTAAGCACGCATCCCTCTTTGTAATGCCTTCAGTATCAGAACCTTTTGGTATAGTCCCGCTCGAAGCGATAACCAAAGATGTCCCTGTTATCATCTCCAAGCAGTCCGGCGTGTCTGAGATATTACATCATGCGCTCAAGGTAGACTTTTGGGATACAGACAAAATAGCTAATCAAATACTCGCCGTCATTCATCATCCCCCTCTTCATAAAGTATTAAGAGAGGAAGGCAGAAGACAAGTACAAGACATCACGTGGGATAAAGCGGCTAGCAAAATACATCATGTGTACAATTCTGTACTATAACTACTATAATCATATATGCCATCTATAGCTCTTTATTTAAAAACACATCAACCTTATCGAATAAAAGATTATCGGGTATTCGACATAGGCAAAGATCATCATTATTTCAACGCGCCTCACGGGCACAGAACCAACAATGAAGATGTGCTCAAAAAAATCTGCGAAAAATCTTATCTACCAACTAACGCAGTTCTCTTAGAATTACTCGAGCGTTACCCTGATTTCAAATTAAACATATCCCTTTCTGGCACACTCTTGGAACAATTAGAAGAACACTCCCCTGAGACTTTAAAAACATTTCAAGATCTCATCAAAACAGGGCGGGTAGAAATATTAGGTGAAACATATTATCACTCTCTTTCTTTTTATTATTCTTTGACTGAATTCGAGGCGCAAGTTGAGATGCACAAAAAAATAATTAAGAGGCTTTTTAATGTCACGCCAAAAGTATTCTCAAATACAGAGCTCGCATATAGAGACGACTTAGCCGCATGGGCAGAAAAAGCAAAATATAAAGGAATCATAGCCGAAGGATGGGATCCGGTACTTGGATGGAGATCTCCTAATTTTGTTTATGCTCCACCTAATACCAAGAAAATAAAATTACTCCTTAAGAACTATCGACTGTCGGACGATATAGCATTTCGATTTAGCAATAAAGGGTGGAGTGGGTGGCCACTCACAACAGAAAAGTTCGCTTCTTGGGTCAATCAAACACATGGCAATGCAGAGACAATTAATCTCTTCATGGACTATGAAACATTTGGAGAACATCAATGGGCAGATACTGGTATTTTTGATTTCTTAAAACATCTTCCACGTGAATTATATAAACACAAAGACAACAGCTTCCTGACAGTGAGTGAGACATGCGAACGATATGAAGCAAGAGACGTGGTCTCTATGCCCAACATTGTCACCTGGGCAGATACAGAGCGAGACTTGTCAGCGTGGACCGGGAATACAATGCAACAATCTTCTTTGCATGAGCTTTATAGAATAGAAGAAAAGATACGCGACACCAAAGACAAGAAACTCATCGATGATTGGCGCAAGTTACAAACATCTGATCATGTGTATTACATGTGTACCAAATGGTTCTCAGACGGTGATGTGCACAAATATTTCTCTCCATATGAATCCCCATATGAAGCATATATAGCATTCACAAATGCTCTCACAGACCTTAAACTTAGAGCAGGTATACTCTAATCTCTTATGTCTCGCCAAATCACTTTATCTAATGGAAATATTCTCGTAGCTTTTGATGAGAAGGCTTCTCTTACTGACTTTTTTTATCCTTATGTAGGAGTAGAGAATCATGTTCGTGGAGACGCTCATAAGATAGGTATTATGTGCAATAATTCTTTTTCTTGGCTATCTGATAATGAGTGGACAGTATCGAGTACTTTACAAAAAGATACCTATATCGCAATTACTCATTGTTATAACGAGAAGCATTCTGTAGAACTTATCTTCAAAGACTGTGTCTATAATGAGAAGAATATTTTTATACGAGATATACAGGTTATCAATCATAGCGACAAAGAAATCGCTTGCAAGCTATTCTTCCATCAAGTCTTTTCTATTTATGGAACACCTCAAGAAGATACTGCATATTATGATCCAAACAAAAACGCAATCATTCACTATGAAGGAAGACGTATGTTCTTGGTCTATGCAGAATCGAGCGCCATACCGTTTAGTGATTACAGTATCGGACTCTATGGCATAGAGGGCCGTGTAGGCACTTTTAAAGATGCAGAAGATGGAATATTATCCAAGAATCCAATAGAGCATGGGCATGTCGATTCAGTATGTGCAGTCGACATGATTCTTCACAAAAAAGAAACTCGTACTGTCTTTTATTGGACCGTAGTCGGAGAAACAAAAAACGAAATCGAAGATTTGCACAACTACGTTCTCTATAAAAGACCGGAACCACTTATCGAAAGCACAGAAAAGTTTTGGAACGCTTGGCTTAATCGTCAGAATTATATTGCTTGCAAGGATGATGGTGAGTTGCTCGCGTTATTTAACAAAAGTCTATTCTATATACGCGGGAATATTGATAATCGAGGTGCAATATTAGCATCTCCTGACTCATCGCTTCTTCAACAAGGAAGAGATACCTACAGTTATATGTGGCCACGAGATGGGGCACTCACTGTCATGGCGCTTCTTCTTGTTGGAGAATATAACATCTCGAAACATTTCTTTAAATTCTGCAATGATGTCATTGAACGTGATGGATATCTCATGCATAAGTACAAAGCTGACAAATCTCTTGGTAGCTCATGGCATTCTTTTGTAAAAAACGGCGTTCCAATACTACCGATTCAAGAAGACGAGACGGCTCTTGTAGTAATAGCGCTCTATCAATATTACGAGAAAACAAAAGACATAGACTTTATCGAAATGCATTATAACGATGTGATACGCAAAATGGGGATTTTTATGTCAGAGTTCATCGATGAACAAACAGGTCTCCCTCTCCCATCATATGATTTATGGGAAGAGAAACACGGTATCTCAACCTTCACCGCATCTACTGTATATGGCGCACTCATCGCTGCTTCTAAGTTCGCTTCATTATTCCAAAAAGAACATGACGTGCAACTTTTTGGAGAAAAAGCAGCTACAATGAAAGAGGCTATTGTCAAACATCTTTATGATAAAGATTTGAAAATGTTTGTTAAGCTTATTAACAAACATGGTTCTGGATATACAAAAGATATGACATTAGACATGTCGAGTATTTATGGAATTTATACCTACGGAGTATTGCCTTATGATGATAGATTAGTACAAGAATCCATACGAACAATAGAGAGTAAGCTTGTGCTTCACGATGGAATAACTGGTGTACCTCGATATCAAAAAGACTATTATTTCATGAGAGCAGATGGAGTTTCTAATCCTTGGTTCATCACTACATTGTGGCTTGCTCAGTATTATGCAGTCACCGCCAAAGATGAGAAAACATTATCCAAAGTGACTCAAACACTCAAATGGGTGAATCAACATGCGAGCAAGTCAGGAGTTTTGTCAGAACAACTTCATCCATATACTGGGGAACAATTATCAGCCACCCCTCTCACATGGAGCCACGCTGAATATGTAAGAACATTTATCATGTACGAAGAAGCAAAAAAGCGTCTCTCTATCTGCTAATATCTATTATGAACATCGATCAATTATTACAACCCTTACGATCATTCAAAGATCAATTCTTGTATAACCCTACATTAGTTGGGACATTACCTAATACCTATGACGGTGTGATTGTATGCGGGATGGGAGGATCTCTTATCGCAGCTAGGATGACGAATCTCCTTTTCCCGGAACTCCCTATTTCATTTCATAATTCATATGGAATACCTAAAAAGACAGAATATGAGAACCCACTCTTTATACTCTCTTCATTTTCTGGAAACACAGAAGAAATTATCGATACCTACACCCATCTCAAGAAACATTCTCTTCCTTGTGCCATTATCAGTTGTGGAGGGAAGCTGCTTGAATTAGCAAAGATTGATACTATCCCTTATATAGAACTACCAAAAGATACTCATCTGGAACCTCGCTTTTCTTTGGGGTATCAGATGATTTCTCTCTTATCTATACTTGAACAACAATCACTTATCGAGAGATTAAGAGACAGTGTTTCCAAAATCAATACCCCAGAATGTGAGCAAATAGCCGAAACTTTAGTAGATACTTTCAAAGACAGCTTCCTTGTATTCTATTCAAGCGAGAAATTATCTCCCCTTTCGTATACAATCAAAGCAGCATTAAATGAAGGAGCCAAGATTCCTGCTTTTATCAATATTCTTCCGGAGGCTAATCACAATGAATTACAGTCATTTATTATGAATGAATCGCAGTCATATAATGCTTTATTTGGTTTCTTCTTTTTGTCATCACCGTTTGACCATGAACGAATAACAAAGAGGGTTGATACAATGAAAGCCTTGTATGAAGAAAAGTCTTTCATATGTGAGACATTTATTGTTGATGAGACAAAGATCGAACAAGTACTCTCTATGCTCTATATCGGATACGCTTACGCAACACTCTTAGCACATAAGCGAAACGTTGATCCTTATCAAACGCCGTTTATTAAAGCATTCAAAGAATCACTTTAATAGTATACTTATTATATGTTCATACTCATTGATGTTGGGGGTACAAAAACAAGAATAGGTGTAGGAAGAAATGAAGATACCATTGCTCCACCTGTAGTATTCTCTACTCATAAACAATTTGACACATGGTTGGCGGAAGTACAGACCGTTATGAAAAATCTTTGTAACGACCCTTCTTTAAGAGGTGTCATCATAGGAATACCGGGCACCTTCACAAAAGATGGGGTGATTATCAAAACACCCAACCTCCCTCTCTGGCAAGGTGTTCCGATACGGCATCATCTAGAAAAATTATGCAGGTGTGAAATCCATCTCTATAATGACACAGCTCTTGTCGGATTAGGAGAAGCTGTATACGGCGCTGGCAAAGGTCACTCAATAGTCAGTTATCTCACTATATCAACTGGGGTAAATGGCGTACGCATAGTAGATGGTGCGATTGATAGAAATACTTTTGGATTCGAAATTGGACATTCAATTATTGATATAGAACACGATAGAGATGTTGAGTCTCTCATAAGCGGCGGATCACTCGAAAGAGAGTTCGGCAAACCGTCGCATGAAGTACATGATGTAATGTTGTGGGAGAAGATAAGCAGACGCGCCGGAATATTTGGTGCCAATACCGCTATGTATTGGTCACCGTCTATGATTATCTATGGAGGACCGGTTATGAATGATCTTCATTTAGAAATAATAGAAAAGGAGGCGAAACGCCACCTCACCATGTTCACCGAGCAACCACTCTTTGTGAGAGGAACTCTTAAAGATTATGGTGGACTTTATGGAGCACTCGCGATAAGCAGGAAGATGTAGTAGTCTAAAAGCAGTTGCTCATTATAATGAGTAATTCGATCTTTTTAATCAACCCTTTAAAGGAGGGTTGCCGTGAAATCAACAGCAAAGACCAAAGAACTTAAGAAAACCGTAAAAACTCTTTCGAGGCAAATAACTTCACTTCAAAGTGTTTTATTTGAAATTCTTTTTAATATGGAATACTTCAAAGAAAAGAATGTTCGTATAAAAAATAAAAAAGAGTATTTAAGGAACTTGACTCAGAAAGCAAACATGTTGGAAGAAATATTAGCAACAAGAGAATTAGAACTTATCATCTTCCGTCACAGACTATTTAGAAAAAGAAACTCCTAGAAACAATCTGAACATGTCTGAAGCCGGTTGGGCTACTCAGCAAAAATACGCTGATATTCATCAGCGTATTTTCTTTTACCTTTTTATTCTGTCACACTAAACACTATGCTCTATATTCTGTACCCTACCCCTCTATCTACCCCCTATCCACATGACTCCACGCGAAGTCTTTATCTCCATGAACTTTCTTGCCAGGGTTCAAGATATTTTCTGGATCAAAAATCTTTTTTGTCTTTTCAAAGAGGGAGATAATCTCTGGTGAATACATTTTCGGAAGATATGATGTTCTCAAAAGGCCATCATTATGCTCTCCTGACATAGAACCTTGATACTTGAATATGAGCGTATACACTTCATCCATGAGTGCGTGCAATGTCTCAACTATCCCTTCTTTATGAATATCAACGAGCGGAATAATGTGAAAGTTAGCATCCCCCATGTGTCCAGCGACGGTATAGATAAGGTCTTTGTATTTTTCTTGACTAAAAATAACTTCAAGTTCAGGGAGGAATTGTGGGAGGTCTTGTGGATGTACAACAATGTCATCAATAGTGGGCGCTGTTCTGTACCCTTGCATGCGAGAGCGGAGGAGTGCGAAGCTCTCTCTTCTGAATGTCCAGTATTTTTTGGCTTGGGATGCGCTTGTTGTTTTTTTGATTGGAAGATTAAACTGCTTCATATCTTCATACGCTTTGGTTACTTTTTCATCAACCTCTTCTTCTGTATCACCAGTGAATTCTGCCATAAGAATAATCTTAGGGACACCACCAGTTAACACCATCATGAATTCTGGCAAGAATTGAAGACCTAGAGTGATCATGTTGCCTCCCATGCGAACGGCGATATCTTTGAAGAATTTCATTGCTATCTTGAAGGTGTGATCATCGTATGACTCGAGTGTCTCTGGCTTATGTTCAAGCATTTTGACAATAATTTCTCCAAGATGGACGGTGGACGGTACGAACATAACAAGCATTCTCGAATGAGTCTTCGGTGCTACACCATTAAATGTTATAGAACTAACCCCGGCGAGCGTCCCCTGACTTCCTGCTATGAGGCGCGCGAGATTAAATACTTCGGTCTCTTTGTCATACACATTCCATAAGTAATATCCTGAGGAGTTTTTAGAAACTGACGGCTTGGCGCTCATAATGGTGTCATAGTTCTCTGTGATAAGCGTATACATTTCTCTATGAATTCTTCCTCCTTCACCTTTTTCTTGCATTTTTTGTATCATCTCTTCTTTGGTAAATACGCGAAGAAGGTCTCTCTCTCCATTAGCATAGACAACATCTAATGACTCAATATACTCTTCTGTCTTACCATAGGTGAGAGTCTTCTCTCCTCCTGAATTATTAGATACTATACCACCAAGCGCTGCCAATTCTCGAGAAGCTGGATAGCTCGGCATAAGCCACCCTTCTTGAAGCGTTGCTTTCTCAAAATCACGATAATATACTCCAGGCTCGGCTGTTCCATGTTCCTTAGTCACTTCTCCTATATGATTCATATATCGTGTCGTATCTATAACAATTGATGTTGAGAGTGGACCTCCTGTCATACAGGTTCCAGCTGCACGGAATGCGACTGATACATCAAATCCTTCTTTCTTCTTTTGATTAACGAGTGTTAAGAGCGATGAAATATCATGCGCATCTTTTGGATACACAACAAGTTCTGGAACAACATGAAATATACTTGTATCTTTAGATACCTTTTCTCTATCTTCTAAGAGAAGAGACCCGTCACCTTTGAAAGATACTGAGAGCTCTTTTGCGAATTCTTCGTAATTAATAGTACTCATATATAACGAGTGTAGCAAAACAAATATGATAATCAAATAACACTCTCAAGATAATGAAGGGTGATTATTTGATGGCTTCTTCTAACTTTTTCTCTATTTCTTGTTCTATTACCTCTAATCGCTTCTTAAACTTTTTCATAATAGCTTGCTCTTCTTTGGTTAACTCTCTTTTCTTTTCTGCTTTGACCAAAACATCATGGAACTCTTCTACATCTCTACGAAGCGCAGAAACATTCATTTCTAAGGTATTCTCTACCTCACGAAGCTTACGCTTAACGTTCCTTCTAAAAAGATTAAATTGAACAAATGCATACCAAAGCGTAGCAATGACTGCGAGTAGTGCTATAACAATGATAAGTATCACAGAAAGCCAATTCATCACAAAAATTCCAAATCGAAGAAGTAACATTCTCTCCACTTCTATTACTTTGATATTAGTGAAATCACTCACCGCGCCTTTGCTATCAAACACTCTTACCTTCATCTCATACACCCCAGAAGGAATCTTGTCTTTCCACGTGAGACTAAATACTCCGACTTCATCTGTAGTTACATCTCTTATTAAGGCTTCGCCGTTTTTGTTGGTGAGTGTTACTTCTACTCTAGAATTAGGATATGAGGCTCCGACTACTTTTAATTGAGAATCAAATTCTACTTTTCTGGAATATTCAGTAATGAGAGGTGGATTAATAGCTTGAATAGTGTAATCAAGTGACGCTGTTGAACTGTTCCCCGCTTGATCAGTAACTGTAATGATAACAGTATGCTTGCCTGGACTTTGTCTTGGGAGTCTATAAATACCTGAATCTTCTTTGGTCATCTCTATGGCTTGACCTCCATCAATAGAAAGAGAAATAGTCTTGATGCCAGAGAGTGTGTCACTTGAATTAATCACTAAACTTGGAGTGATATTAGTAGTCACTGATCCATCTGGGAACGTTGCCTGATCAATGGTTGGCGCTTGTGTATCTATTTGAAATTTATACGTAGATACAGCTCCCCATCCGTCAGCATTTTTGAACTGTACCTTCATATAAAAGATTCCATCTTCATCCACTGTGAATGATCTACTAGCTACAGGCGGAGTGTAGACCCTTGAAGGGTTGTCTGTTTCTTTGTCTGAATATACCGTTCTCACAGAAGTAACATTTGAAGAGATTTTCCATTCAAAACTTGCATCTCTTCTTGAATACCAGGCGGTGCTATCTGGATGAGTTGGAGAGGTTATAACAGGAAGAGAAAGTTCTACTGGTTCCTTCTCAACAACATTACCCTCTTCTCCTATATAAACAAGCGCAGAACCTGTTGTTTTTAGTACATCTGTCGCATTCCCGTCATTTAACAATACAGCGCCTTCTTTAATAACAATACTAACATTCCCTGCTTCTTTAGCTTTGAATGTGACTGTTATAACTTTGCCGGTAGCCTTGCTGTACCCTGGATTAAGAGCAACACCTTCTAGCGAGATTGTGCCTTTTTCATTAGAAAAAGTGGGCTCCTCTGCCCAAAGACTCATAAAAGACCCTGTCTTAGAAATAGAGATAACTTCAAGAGCATCCTTTGGAAATGTCGCATCAAGCGATACGGCATTAATAGCTTCTGTATTATTGGTAACATTAAAATCTACTTTGAATGTTCTCCCAACTGACGTAGAAACAGACGAAGGAGATACTATTAAGTTAGCAGCACTTACATATAACTGACTAGAGATACAAACAAATAGAGCGACCGCTATAAGAAGACTATTTTTTATTGAGGGGGTGGCGATATGCATGTATGATAATAACAACAGAAGCTAACACAAGTAACACACTCACTATGATACTATTAAGTATACTGAATAGACGCTGTTTTGTATTTAAGTTTTCAACAGTAGATATAGTTTTGATAGTATAATCACCACTCATATATTCAATATAGAGATGTATATAGTCTCCTCTTTCTTTGCTGATGACATACGGTAATGATATTTCTTGCCACAAAGAAGAAGTAACATTTGGTTCCGTGCTTTCATTTGACTGAATTAATTTAACGAAACGAATAGGACTATAGAGTTTAGTATCCGTGAGGGTGATATACGTTTTTTGACTCTCCAGAGAACTGTCATCCATCAAAAGCAGCTCGATAGAATTAATGTCTTTTCTATTGAGCGATAAGGCTGGTACTGTATTTTGATTAGCTACATTTGTGATAGTGAACATATGCTCTTTGGTTCTAGACGTGAGCACTGTAGCCTTCTCATCAAATGCATGAACTTGAACATTATCAAACAATATAACACCTTTGCCATTACTTTTAGGAGTAAGGAGTATAGTGAATAACTTTCCTTTAGTGAACGGATTTCCTGACCCAACATATGTATGTGACCACCCACCGATAAAAATACCTTCGAAAGATATAGTACTTCGTTTATTCAACGTATCTTTTTGTAGAGTGGGCTGAGTGACCCACAAAGGAACAATAGAGTCATAAAGTGATATTGTATAAAGAGACAACATTTCTTCTGGGAAAGAAATACTCCCTGAGACCCCACTTACCACACTCCCCTCACTGTCCATATACACAGTAACTGGTACCACCTGAACTCCGTTTATTATTGTCGGTGCATTCACTTCAAAAGACACAGCGTATACACCATGCCATGTGCTTATTACTATACCTATACTAAAGAGTAATTTTTTGTACATAGTTATCCGGTCCAACAATAAGCCAAGATACTTAAATCAGTCAAATTAATAGCTCCATCATTACTTAGATCAACTTCTTTGGGAAAAGAATTTCTCTTATACCAAAATGCCATAATACTAAAATCAAAAATGTTAACCCTGTTATCGTTATTCAAATCGCAGTGCTTTCTAAAACCAAATAAGAGAGAATTATTGGTTCTTGTTACATTTTTGTCCCCTATAATAAACCCAATTGGAGAAGAGAATCCGGACGTCGCTTGTGTGATGATTGACTTAGCCTTAACAACATACTCTCCATATACGAGAATACTACTTGGTAATGAATATTTCCACATACCCTTATTGTCTGCTTTGGTTTTGATAATATATTCTTCGTCATCGCTATCTTTTTTGAAGAACATAACACGTATATCAGCATGCGGTGTCGCTTCTCCAAAAAAAAGAATACTTTCTCCCATCTTCACCTCTATCTTGTCAGATGTAATAGTAGGAGGAATCAAAATACCTTCAACTAATGTCATCACCCCCTCTTGTATAAAGATACTAAACGATAAGAGAACTGAGAATCTTCCCGACGTGTCTACCGCTTGAACACCAAAACTATATACACCCTGACTGAGTGTTGGTGATGATATTTCAAATGAGCCATCACCATTTGCTCTCACTTCGTTAACTACGAGACCGTTACGAAGAAGTCTTACTTTTGACTCACCGTATGCCACACCCCTAAAAAGAGCAACATTAACGAACGAGCTCGTATTGATCGGACCTGGGTTAATCGGTGGAGTATCAGGATATACAAGTGGTGGGGTTGGTACTACGGCAGTAATAGTTACACCTTCATAAAGAGGATTCTGCGCTTGACCAAAAACGGTAACAAAAGGGAACGTGTTAGAGAAAAGTACTGTTACAAGTGTAATCAGCCCGACTATTTTCCGGATGCTTTTTGAGCTTGTTTGATGATCCATTGATTATATTTCTTAAGCGCTAGAGTGAGTGCAAGTATCACAACAAGCAAAGAAACAAGGACAACAACAAGAAGCTGCCAAGGGAACATGAAGTAGGTAATAGATGATTCTGACTTACCTTCATTACCAAAGGAAAGTGAAAGTGTCGCTGTATACATACCAAGAGCAAAGTTATTCATTTGATAGGTAACATGTTCAAAGAATGGTGCAGAGGCAGCTGGTGCTTCATATGATCCTAGACGAGCTTCGAACTTTCGTGTGCTTCCTGGTAATACATTTCCCTCTGTTTTGTTGGCGTTGATTTTTGTAACTTCGAATCCAAGCGTATTAGTAATAACAATATCACCTAATGGCTTTACTCTGTCATTACCACTATTAGTAAAACGGTATTCAAAATCAACTGGAAGTGAGCTAAGTGTCTTTGTGTCACCTTTTATGGTGAATGACGATACACCCCCCTCTTCTTTTACATCACCTGTAACCTTGAGTAAAATAAGCATCCCGACTTTAGCACCTACAGATACCTGACTGCTGTCAGCAGACGGAGGAACAGTTGAGAGGAATATCGCCGCGAAATGTCCCCCTGACTGAGCATCTGCTGGGACACTGATTGTATACGGGAGCGAAACTCTTTCACCTGGTTTAATAGTCACCTTATCAGTAACAGTTACCCATGTAGGAAGACCTTCTGTTGCTTTTGTGAAATTAGGAGTACCTGATTCACCTTGAGAGTCAAAAGCTTCTACTGAAGTATAAAATGTTTGTTCAGTATCTTGATCATTAATAATAAGGAAGGTTTTTGAAATAGCCTCTCCTTTGTCAGCGGTTAATTCTTCACGCGCAGGCGAAATAGTAAGAGCGTTCAGAACGAGTGCAGGTGCCAGAAACAGTGAGATAATGGCGAAGAATTTTTTGGTAAATGATTTCATAAAATAAAGAATAATAATAATGAGATGATTGTTTAGAAGTTGGCAGTTGCTACATAAGTTAGGTTAGCAGCATATATACCGGCTTCTGTTATTCCAGCAACGTTAGCCAAATAACGCAGTGACAATGTAGAAGTGTTGGTTACACCAGACCCTGTAGCAAACAAAGACGGTGTCGATGAAGAAGCATCGAATCCGTATGATGTTGAGAATCTGTACGTATCGTCGACAGTTACCCCTGTTCCACCTGATTCAGTCGCTCGTATCGCGAACTGCTCAGTACCAGGAGTTGAAGAAGCTGCAACAGCACCTATTGCTGTGATTGTATTAAGAGAGTTTTGTTGTGATGTGAGCGTGTCACCTCTTACTGTTATAGCGAAACCAAAAGGTGCATTAGTGGAGATGGCGAGTGTGTGTGCAATAGTTTCTGCTGAATCTCCTGCTGTGTTTGTAGAGGAAGCGAACTTGGCACCACCTGAAGAGAGGTTACCAAAATAAATTGTTGTAGTAGAAATAGTGAATGTAAGAGATTGTTGAACAGTACCAGTCATAGATACAGTATCGTCTGGAACAATATATGTACTTATTGAACCAGTATCTCCGAATGTTCCTGCAATAGTGATTTCGTATGTTCCTGGAGTTCCTGGATTAGTGATTTGAGAAACACCTGTTGCTCCAAATGTCGCATTAGATCCGATTTGGATTTGAATACAACGATTCGCTGGAATCACAGCAGTACCTGATGTGAGAGTGATAGTCTGAGAAGACTGTGAAGTTCCCCATGTTAGAGCTGATGCCGCGCCGGCTTGTAATTGAGCATCACTGAAACCAGAACACGTAGCTGAGGTTGATGTAGCTAAGTCAAGGTTGTTGACGTTAAATGTCCCCATTGTATACCCAGCTGGAAACGTAATAGTTATTGTCTGCCCTGCTGTTAATCCGGTTGGAGTAACGAACTGGATAGTGTGATCTGATAATGTACTTTGTTGTACTGATGACTGTGTATTAGAAAGACTAGTCAAAGAAGCAGCGAGTACTAACTCTACGTGAACAAAAGAAGCTCCAATCGCAAGAAGAGCAATAGTAACTAATGTTGTTAATTTTTTAAATAATGTAGTAAGTAACATAATAATCTCTTAATTCAATAAAATCGACACAACAATTAAAGATATGTCTTACCTCTAAGTGTATCACTCCTTTGAATGAAATAGACACATTTGAGTCAAAAAATGTGGAAAAACTTTACTTAAAAGCTTTAATTGACACTTAACAAAACAGGATAGAAAAACTATATACTTAAAAAATCGGTTAAAAATGGTAGATACTTCGAACAATTCTATTAATACTTAATAGTTAGCAGTAGCAACATAAATAAGGCTTGCCACATATGTTCCCGCTTCAGTTAAACCAGAAATATTGGCTACATAACGTAAGGAATAGGTTGTTGTGTTGGTTGCTCCAGATCCTGTAGCTAAGACCGAAGGGGTTGTGGATGAGGCATCGAATCCATATGATGTAGTGAATATATAGGTTGGATCAATCGTTGCCCCTGTACCACCAGAGACTGTTGCTCGTATACCGAACTGTTCAGAGCCGAGTGTGGAAGAAGCAGCAGTGACCCCCATAGCTGTAATCGTATTAGCAGCCAACTGCTGAGAAGTGAGCGTATCCCCACGTATGGTTATCGTATATCCAGAGGGAGCATTTGTGGCTATCCCAAGCGTGTGTGCGATGGTTTCTGTTGAATCTCCTGCGGTGTTTGTGGAAGAGGCGAACTTGTCATCACCTGCGGACAAGTTACCAAAATAAATTGTTGTCGTAGAGATGGTGAATGTAAGAGACTGTTGAACGGTAGCACTAATGAGGACTGTATCATCTGTAATGATATTTTGAGTAATTGTCCCATTATCAGCCCCCACTATAATGGTAATAGCGTATGATCCTGGGGTGGTTGGATTAGTGATCTGAGTGACTCCTGTTGCTCCAAATGTCGCATTAGATCCTATTTCTATTTGAACACAACGATTCGCTGGAATCACAGCAGTACCTGAGGTGATATATACAGTCCCTGTTGCTTGAGTTACACCCCATGTCAAAGCTGACGGTGCGCCGGACTGTAATTGAGCATCACCAAACCCTGAACAGGTAGCTGACGTTGATGTAGCTAAATCAAAGTTAGCAACAGCAAATGTCCCTGTTGCATAGTTTGAAGGGAAGGTAATACTAATAGCCTGGCCAGCGGATAATCCAGTTGGTGTCACAAATTGTATTGTGTGATTAGATAATGTGTTGACCTTAAGAGAGCTTTGAGTGTCTGACAGGCTCGAGAGAGCGGCTGCGTGAGCGAGTTCAACGTGAACAATAGAAGCTCCGAGTGCGATAGAGAAGATGGTGCAGAAAGCAAAGAATTTATGTAGCTTAGAAGTTGTTGTATTGAAGACACTTATCATGAATAGTAACAGTATACTCTAAGCGTATCATTAAATAACAATACTTTTAAGTGGAAAGAGGTTATTAGAAGTTAGCGGTTGCAATATACACAAGAGCAGCGGAGTACTCATTCGCCTCTGTTGTTGGAGTAATATTCACAAGATAACGGACAGAGAATGTGGTAGTAGCATTATCCCCAACCCCTGTCGCTACGGTGCTTGGAGTTGAAGATGACGCATCGAAAGCGAATCCAGAAAGCGCGTAAGGAGATGACACGACACCACTTCCTCCACTCGCTGTTAATCGCACTCCGAACTGTTCAGTACCTGGGGTGGATACTGTGTTAACACCTCCTATTTGAGTAATAGTTGTAGATCCTGCAGTTAATGTATCCCCTTGTAGGGTTACTGTGTACCCGTTGATGGCATTTGTATTAACAATGAGAGAGTGGGCTTCTACTTCAACATCACTCCCTAAAAGAGATGTAGACGAAGCATATCTCGCTTGAGCGGACAACGCTGTCCCAAAATAAACAGAAGAAGTGGACACAGAGAAAGAAAATACTTGCGGACTAGAAGATGAGTTACTCGCCTCTTGCCATTCTAAGAGCATGCGATACCTCACGTTAGCATCACCTTGAGTCTGTTCATTATAAAGCGCCAACCCTTCCCCTTCTTTAAGGATAAGCTCGTCACCGTAATATATATCTGAATCAAAAACTCCCGACGGTTGGTTAACTAACCCTGGTGTGGCTATTCCTAATACTCTAGAAGAGGTGGATTGCAAAAACCCAATTGTCGGACCTGTTGTACGTATATCGGCGGTCGAAGTCGAAGATCCTGAATGCTTGCGCGGGACACTCGTAGTTGCAACAACTGTTCCACCAGTAGCACTTCCTATTTTTCGTATACTGACTGGTTGATACACAGGAGCAACTACAGTACCACTACGATTAGCTCTGATACCTAGTTTTTTGACTATATAATTTTTACCTGAACCTATTGGATTAAAAAAAGAAGTATAAGCATACCCAAGTGTCGTTGACTGATTGATTGGACCACTCGTGTACAAATATTCACTCAGCGTGGAAGGAGCGGAGCTCTCTTCATCCCATTCGAATAATATTTTTACTCTAAAGTCAGCATCCCCGGCTGCTGTATCATGATACAATCCAACACCTTCTCCGGGTCGTAAGATTATAGGCTCTTTGTTATCAAATGTAATTTCTTTATATGCAGTTTGTGCGGCTGCAGCAGACGATACAGCACCTTGAGTTTGTACAGCTAATAATTTTGAGTCGGTGGTGCCTGAATATGTAGCAGTGACTCCCGTACGTCGTAGTTCGACAACACTGTTAACTGTACCTGTATGCTTTTTGGGAATACTGGTAGAAGCTATTTGAGTTCCGGCAGATGCTGCACTTATGCGCCTTAATTGCATCGGGATATACACTGCCGTGTTCACACTATCGATTCTCATTTGCATTCTTTTTATGATTGCAGTCTTGCCTGACCCAGAGGGATTAAAAAAGGTTGCATAATTATATGAAGTTGCTGTACTACCGTTAATATCGCCTATATCTATAAGATATTCTCCTTGTGAAGACGGAGCTGAGCCTTCTTCATCCCATTCAACAAAAGTCCTCACATAATTATCCACATCACCAAGAGCAGCATTATAAAGAGCTACCCCCTCTCCTGGCTGAAGGATAATTTTTTCATTATTACCTAACACCATCTCCCTTTGACCTATTGTCTGTCCAACAGCCCCAGGGGAAGTGACAGTCATGAAGTTAGCATCCGTAGTCCCGCTATAGGTAGCAGTGATCGCTGATGCACATGCGGCCCCACACCATCTCACTTCCATAACACTATCAGCTGTCCCTGTATGTTTTTTTGGGAGGGCCCCTGCTGCGATAAGCGTTCCACCTGAAGCTGTCGTAATTCTCCTGTAACTATACGAGACATATACTCCTGTTGAGTCAGCATCTACTTGAATTCCTAACTTTTTTATCACTATATTTTTGCCTGATCCTACAGGATTAAAAAAAGAATAATGGGTGGTGTTAGCAGCAGCGGCAGCTTCTATACGATTCGATGCCCAAATATATTCTCCTTGCGAAGCTGGGGTATTCACCGCATCGACTTCTTCCCATTCTATAATCATGCGCACAAGTTGATCTAAATCCCCTGCTGTTTCTGAAATGAGAGCAACTCCTTGTCCAGCTTGAAGAATTAGCTTCTCGTCATTTTGATGAAAATTAATTTCTTTCCACCCGGTTGCCTGTGCTGTTGTACCACAAGGTGTAACACTTCCGATACGAGCATCCACCCCTCCTGCTGTTGTTGTTGAGACAGTTACCCCAGTGCGCCGGAATTCCATAAAAGAATCAGCTCCACCTGTATGCTTTTTGGGGATACTTGAGGTTGCGATAAGTGTTCCTCCAGTGGCAGATGATATTCTCTGAAGAATAATATTATTAGTATAGACAGCTGCAGCGTCGCATGTCTCCGTACCAAACCAAATACGTTTAACTATCGCGGTCTTACCAGATGCAGAAGGGTTAAAAAAACTATTATAGGTATACCCAGGTGTTGTAGTGATTTCTACTCTTGGGAATGCGAACAAGAATTCATTTTGGGGCGTGGGGGCATTCACCGTCTCTTCCCATTCATATAACACTCTAATTGATGTACCGACAGTCCCAGCTGCTTCTTGATATACAGCAATACCTTCTCCTGGTTGAAGAATAATCTTTTCATCTTGATCTCCAAAAGTAATATTTCGAGAACTATAATAAGCGCCCACAGCTCCAGAAAGAGGCTGTCCAAGAATACGAGAATCAGCAGTTCCAGAAAAAGTAACCGTTGGCCCAGAATGACGTATCTCAGCTATGGAGTTGCTTGAGCTCGCATTTTTTTGTGGAAAGTCTGCAGCTAAAATTTGAGTGCCCAGTGAGGAGGCCGAGATTCTACGTGCAGAGAGGTTGACATAGTTAGACGCGGTAGATGTAGAGACAGTATCAGAGCGTATAGCGAGCCTTTTTATTGCTACCGTCTTCCCTGATCCTGCTGGGTTAAAAAAAGCTGAATATACATAATTAGCTGATACAGATCCATTCACCGGACCAACATCAAGCATATATTCTTTCTCGTTTGGGTTAATCGCGGCTGAAGCTTTTGAAGGGGAAGAGAAGATGGTATCCACTACATTCTTATTGAGAGAAGCCAAATATATTTTGTCTACAATTTTCCCGTGTTTGTTTTTTTGGCTTACGGTTTGGAATAAACTAACAATAGCTTCTGGATTAAATCCAGACAAAAAAAGTTGCACAATCAAAAGCGATGTAAGGATTCTTCTAATCAGCATATGATACGTATGAATATACTTGTTCGCTTATTTCTTTGAACAATGCTTGTATCTCTGTTTTATCGAGCTCACCTTTTTTGTTTTGAGCTATCATTACCGTGAGGAGATATGGTCTCCCTTTAGCATAGACAATCCCTGAGTCAGCCATCACCTTCTCATCTATTCTAACACCCGTCTTGTGTACAAAAGGTACATCTTTTGGAATACCAAGAGACAAGAATTCATCTGGCTCTCTCTTTAAGATAGAGAGGAACGATTCTGAATGATACTGATCTAAGAATGTCGCATTATAGAGAGATCTAAAAAATATAGAGTATCGCTTCGCGGTGATACGATTATCAACATTATCAAAATCTTTTTTGTTGCGCTTTAACCCTTCTATAACATCATCCATACCAAGGTGGACAAACACATCTTCCAATTCCCCTCCTTCAATATTACGCAATAATACGAAATGTGCTGTATTGTCAGAATTAATAAGAGATTCTTCAATAAATCGCTTAATTGAATGTGTCGTCCCTGTATCTTCTTTATACATGAATCCGAATTCTGTATCTTTGTCCTGGTCGAGGATAACAAGCTCATTATCTAACTTCCATTTTTTGTCTTGAACCTTTTTCATTGCAGCCATCGCCACTGGAATTTTTATAAGACTAGCTGGCCAAATTTTAACGTCTTTATGTGTCGAAATATTCGCCCCAGTTGGGAAGTATTCAAAATAAATCGAAATCGTATAGTCGGTTCTCTTTTCATAGTCTTGCAACTTTTCTTTCAACTCTTGGAAGTCGACGATTAAGTTACGCTTATCCAAAATAGCAAGTGAAGGATTAAGAAGAGATTGAGAATCACTCACAGCACTTCGTTCAGAAAAAATAAAATAAACGACAACTGATAACAATATCAAAGAAATAGTAATCGACACAGTCGCTATCAACCGATACGGCACAGCTCTTGTGCGATTATGCTCTTTGTTAAAATTATAATAAGGTTTCATATATTACTCTTCCTCTTTGAGAGATTCAGTAACTGGGAGACTAAGATTTCTGATTTCTTCTGTATCTAACACAGTGTCGAGTTCAAGTTTCTTTCTGAATAATTCTGAGAGACTGTTATTATCATCAGAAAACACTTCCCCTGTGTCATCTCTATAGAATACAAAATGATCTCCATTAATGATCACTTGATAACTGAGTCCGTCAACGGTGAACTTTGGCCGCTCTCCCAAACTACTATCGAATGCATTAATTGTAACAGTGCTAAATGATTTTGAAATAATGTTATACACGAAAAGTGTTTGTTTGTCTTCGCTTACCCACATCACAAACGAATCTTTCATACCGATAGCCATATCCTTGGCAACAGATACTTTAGTAGAAGAGGCTGTGCCTTCTATTTTGTGTTTCGTGTTATTTTCCAAATCATAAATCCACAATTCTTCGACTCCATCTTTTTCAATTTGAACAATAATAGCGTTCAAGAACAGACTCTTAATATTTTTGATAATGTCGAGTGCGAAGTCAGGAACTCTATCTTCTTTTGCTTCTTGTTTGAGAGATTCTTCATCTAATGCCTTTATCTTCGTCACGAGATCTTTGCCTTGTAAATTGAGGATTGTTTCTCTTCTTTCTAATTTGTACCATACATTCTTTTGTAATGTTGGCACGAAGAGAGTTGTACTTGTAGCTGTAGTGGTTGCCACCATGTCTGTTGTTGTAGAAGTATTTTCGACTAGCGTTGAAGATGCTGCGATCAGTTGTCTGTCTATGTTTTCTTTTTCTACAGCTAAAGCGATATCTTCACGTGGTGTGACTTGGGCTGAAGACGCACTGTTAGTAGTTGATGAAGCGGTGCTTAATGCTAACATTACCGAAGAACTAGAATTCTCCATATATTCTACAGAACTCGAACTAACGTGAGTTGTTGTACTCGCTGCATCAAGATACATATACCAAATCTCTTCTTCGTTTGTCTCATAATTAATGAGAGTGACGATACGCATATCGTCAATCGTTTCATCTTTTATAATAGTATCTCTAACAAAGTCAGGGTGAGCATGGGCAACCTCCCCTTCATACAATACATCGACTTGTATCGCGTCGAGATACACATAGGGCTTCGCTTTACTGATATTCTTTGTTGTTATTTTTATTTGTAACTTACTCATATCATTCCATGTAGAAGAAGCTTGGAGAGGGATTTCAAAGGTGCGGTACTTCATAGATACTTCATCTAACTCTCCGAGTGATGACCATGTGACGCCATCGAAGGTATACAATACTTCCAAAAAAGCATTATCATTAAACGCTTGAGAAGAGCTGCTGTTACTATCTTGAGATGAATTAGTTTCTGAGAATGTAGTAGATGAAACAGTTAATTCTGATGATGTGCTGACAGTTAATGCCGACGAAGAAATCTCGACAGAAGTTTCATTCGGATTATTTATTTGCGTAGTATTTTCTCCTACATCATTTGGTGACTGTATTTCTGTTTGAGTTTGAACCACTGTGCCCTGTTCATCATTTTTTGCGGCACTGTCTACAGTGGTTTCAGTTGTTACAGTAACTTCACTAGTAAGTGAAGGGGCAGCTTCAGCTTGAACTGTTTGGGTGATAGACTCTTGCGCGAACACTCTTTCTACGAGGCTATGTGCGATACTTTCTATAAAAGATTCCAAAAATGATGTCCCGCCAGTAGAACTGTCTGTTGATGGTGTAGATGATTCCTGAACTGGGGCAGCTACCGGCTCTTGTGACTGAGGCGGTGTAGCAACCGGTGTCTCAATCACAGGCACAATCACCGTATCTGTATCTCCTCCAATTGTAGGACCACTACTACTCAATATAGCCTGTAACGTTTCTGATATTCCTGTAGTTATTGTTTCTATAACACCTTTTGATTCTGTCACTTCTCTACTCTCTGTAATCATCTGAGAAGAAGAACCTTGCACCGAATATGTAGTACCAACTTCCAAAAGAAATGATGTACTCGCAGTATCCAAGACAGGAAGAGTAGACGAGCTCATTATGCCCCCTCCTTGAATTGTCTCTTCTTTATTAATTACTTCTGGTATAGCATCTGCCAATATAGCTTTGTTTGTGATAGCGAGTGATACAATAATCTTTTTTGGTGTTGTCGCATCATTCCATTCTCCTTGGAAGTTACCACAATAGATATCAGCCTGAACATCCTTATCTAATATCGCAGCGTTAAGCGAAGAGAATTGATCACTATCACTGTTTGAACTCGTCTGTCCCTTTTTTTCTGCCAATTGAGGATTGCTCCAACCACCCAAGCATGTCTCTGGATAAAATGTCGCGATATCAGCTCTTCCTTTTGGTGATATGAAACTTCCAATAACAATCACGAGGACGAGTGTCGATATACCCATCATCACATGTTTCTTTTTGAGTGCCTTTTCTACCTGTTCATCATACTTAAAAACAAACGTCTCAAGTGACGCGTTCACCCTATCAATATGAGGCTCAACTTCTGGGAAATGCTTGGTGATGATTCTTGGTTTTTTAAGTTGGAATTTACCCATAGTACACACATAGTATAGCAGTGAAAAGTACTTAAAAATCAAAGGCAATCCACATATGTTTCTATTCTAAAATACATCACTACCTCGACTCACTCTTTGAGAAGGAGAAAATATTATCGTAGGGAGAAATAAAAGATGGTCGCGAGTACTATCTGTACACCAACAGCCACTGACACCCTCTTAGATAGAGACATCTGTGCCAGCTTGTGATATCGAATATAGACAACAAAAGAAATAATGTAGAGAATACCAGCCATAACACTCACCACCAAAAGATTCGGCCCTTCAGAGTCATCCAATAATACAAACATTGTTCTCGAACATATAAAAGCACTAATGATGAGAATAAGAGACGTTTTACTTGTTAACTTAAGAGGCATACAGGGTAAGAATATGGAGAGTTATTGCACTAGCTGAAAACTACTGTATCTAGCCCTCAACTTCTGTAATGAACCCTCCATAAGAGAAGCGCTTCATATCAAAAGGCATATCTTGATTCTTTCCTGCATATTTTTTATCAAAGAATTCCATAACTTTTTTGTTAACTTCATTTCTATGTTTCTTTGAATTAAACGTTATAAACGAGAACCACACCTCTTCATCTTCTTTTGCTTTCATTGCTTTCGGGAATGTGAATACTACGTGTGGCGCTGTCATATCATCTCCCCTACACTCCATATATGATAACGCACCAAATTTCATCCATGCATCTCTCCCCTCACGTGCCATCTTTTTATATACAGCTCTTTTTTCTTTCTTGATAGTGAGCACAAAACCATCTACGTATTTTGACATAATGAGTTAATTATATATTGGTATATGATAAGTATACACAGATATATCTAATTGGACGTATGTTGCGCAAAGTTACTTAAAAGGATAAACACGTAGAGTTTTACTTTGTGTTTCTTGTGTTGCTAGCCTCTTCGGTTTCGTATATTTACCCAGCAAACCCGACAAAGCTTTACTGATGCTTTTTAAGCCACAATTTTGATGCTCTTCGGAATGACTATATTTTGGAAAGCCCTGCTTCAAACCGACTTTTCAAGAATTCATATCTTTTGACTGTATCTGGATAAGAAAGCACTCGTTCTCTAGGACGCACTTCTTTTATTAAATCAGGCAGTAACTTTCCTTGGAATTGTTCAAAAGTGAAGTCTGCATCAGTACCATCAGGTAGCTTGTTTGAGTAGTGCGAGCGTAAATATTCAAGCCCCTCAACATCTTCGAGAGATTGGCGCACCAAAGTACCTCCAAACTGGTCTTGGGCCAACAATGATAGGACAGCGCAATGACCCCACATGGGGTTTTCTGCTGACCAATGCTCAGGATCAGCGCTTGTATCACGAGCACAAATATTTTTAACGACTTTCTGGAAATCCTCTGTGGTAATTTTTGCTGCTTCCATAATTATTTTACAGGCTCCTCGGAGTCCGAACCTATCTCAAACTGGCTGGGGCTATGGGACGACGTTGGAACAAATATGTTAGATAAAAATTTTAGAAATGCGTAAGTTTATCTTTCAATCCCACTTCTTCCAAAAGTTTTTGCAATGACCCATCATCGTCATATTGTCTAAGTTTATCAAAATCAGTGCCTGTGATTGCTTTAGCATCATTGAAGTTGTTTCTTCCTAATGCATCAATAATTAATCTAAGTGTTAAAGATCCTCTTCCTTCATTTACTCTACTATTGAATTGAGCTAGTTGATCTGTAAGTTCCTTATACTGATTTTCTTGATTGCTTGGTTGAGGGGCTTGATTCATGTTCATATAAATAAAAGTATACTCTTTGCAAAAAATAAACCAAGAATGAATTTACTGAAGGTTTTGGAAGAAGTTGGAACAGTTTTAGAGGTCAGTAAAGCTACCTAGATAGCTTGCCTCATAAATACAAATATCATCTTTGTAGATTTTTTCAGTTCCCGAAAACTTGGCTGTATCTCCCATAAATTTGTTTTCGTATCTCAAATTTCCTTCTTCATATAGCCTGGGTCCACGATATGGAATCTCTACACTTGAATTAGATAGACTTGCCATCAGAAATGGATATACGTCTTCTGCTTCAACTGACGGATCTACAAAACCGTAGTAGACCATCATCCAGATTACTTTATTATTCAGAAAAACGACTTCTCTTCCTCCGTATGACCACCACCAAAATAGTTATCATGGAACTTATACTCTCCATCTTCATATCGAATGGTTGTTGAACCATCTTCTTGTTTTTCTTTTACTGAAGAATCACCAGATGCATATGTTGCACGACGACTTGCTTTCAAAATAAATTCCCGAAGCCTTTGTGTGTCGATGGTGTTCATGGTTTAAGTATGTCACTCACCCATCAAGGACTCAAACCACTTTTTTTCTTGTGTGTATAGTTATTTTAGTTAGCTGGGACTGTGGGACGAAAAACGGGGACAGGCACCATTTTGTTTACAAAATCTGTGGTCTTATACACAAGGACTCGGTCACAAAACTACCTCGCTTCGCTCGAAGTAGTTTTCCGACCCCTATTCGAGTCCTTACGCACATGACGCAGGTCATGTGCTATACCCCAGCAACAGAAAATTGTAAACAATTTTCTAACACAAAAATACACTTGTTTTTGACAAGTGTATTTTTGTGTGTTGCTGGGGCTATGGGAGGAAGTTGGAACCTTACTTCTTAGCAATGATGACCACATCACGCTCAACACGGTCAATAATAACAGGTGAAGCAAAACCTGCTTGCTTCAAGGCATCTAAAAAGTTAGTTTCATTCATTCGAAACTCATCTAAGTAGTCTTGCTTTTCATGTTCCGTAATTTCTTTACAGCCAGCTTCAGAAAGATACTTGTATCGGTTTAATTGTAAGTTGAGAAGTGCCTCACCTCCAACGTCTGGATAAACCTTGTCCATAAAGATAAAACAACCACCAGGTGCAAGATTTTTGTAAATCGCTAAAAATAGTTTTTCTTTATCATTCCACTTAAATTATGGATAGTCCATTCAGAGTAAATAATATCGTAAGATTCGGAGTGATTCAAATAAGAAAGACCGTCTTCACAGATATAATTAGTCCTTTCTAAGTATTGATTCAAGTTTTTCTTACTCTCTTCTATCATTTCAGGAGAAATATCTAAAAGGTCTAATGATGCATTTGAATTCTCTAAGATGTGTTTAGCAGAATCACCTTCGCCACATCCGATCTCTAAAACTTTCTTACCAGAAGAATAAACCTTGTTAAACTCTTGCGCAACAACAAAACGCAAAGTGTCATTTGCTGGACTAAGTTTCAATATTGCTTGATTATTTTTTCGAAGTTCTTCCTCGTATCTGTTTTCCATTACTTAAGTATATCAAATGAACCCACATGGGACTCGAACCAACTTTTCCTTACTCTATAAAGCTATTTTAATGAAACCGATGTTAGCTGGGATGCAGGGACTCGAACCCCAATTAACGGTGCCAGAAACCGTTGTCCTACCATTAGACGACATCCCAATATATTTTTTACAAACCACCTACTTACAAACTATTATCATTATGTTTCTGGCACCGTGCCAGTCTGTAGAATGACGCTTGGTGAACCAAGCTACGGTTGTCCTACCATTAGACGACATCCCAATTTATATTATGTTATTTACTTAACTACTACTGCCTCGACTCAATCGATAGAGCTCGAGAGTATTTTGGTTCCTGCGGTTGCCACCTCCGGAACTCTTCTTGTCGTACACTTGCTAGCTTCCGACATCTTCCTCACACTTCGTTCGTCGAGCTCTTCGCTCCTCGACCCAAGACAGTTACTAGTTATTAGTCGGTAGTTATTAGTTAAATACAGAACTTAAAGCAGATGGGTTTTGATTTTTTAATCTTTTCGTACTTTACTCCCAACTCCTAACTTGTAACTCTTAACTCTCCCACCTTAGCAAGGTGCAAAAATTCTACCACATTATGGACTCTTTTTCTAGAACGGAATTTCGATTATAAGTACTTTTGTATTAACTCCTAATGTGTACAAAAAAGATGACGTATCGCTAATACCTGCAGCATCTCTTCTTGAGAGCGCCTCATCTCCCACCTTCACCTCCCCTTCTATAACAAAAAGATACACGCCTCTTGTTATGTCTTGCATCACATACTCTTTATTCTCACCTAACACTGTGCTCACATACTGAATAGAAGCGTCTTGATTAATCAATAACCCTCCGTCTCCTACAAGCGTCATATCTATATCTTCTTGTTTCAAAAAGTCTATAAACTTCTCTTCATATCTCGGAGCGATACCGCGCTCCTGTGACGCTATCCATAATTGAAAGAGTTCAAGCGGCGTATCTTCATGATTGTACTCAGAGTGCATCACGCCAGTTCCAGCTGACATAACTTGTATCATCCCCTCCTTAACCTTCCGCTTATTACCCATACTATCTTCATGTGAGACTACACCTCGCATGACAATAGTGATGATCTCCATATCTCTATGACCATGAGTTGGGAATCCAGAATGCGGAGCAATCACATCATCGTTCAGCACGCGCAACTTACCGAACCCCATCCGTGCTTGGTTATACCAATTAGAAAATGAGAAGCTGTATCTCGTAGAGAGCCAGCCGTATTCACCCTTTCCCCTCTCTTCATTTTTATGTACTTCTATTTTCATTTTGTTGTGCGAGTAATTATTTTTCTGTGAGCCCTAACAAGCTTAAGCGTAGTGAAAGACACCTCACCTTTAAGCTCATCAAATATTGGTGTTAGCTTATCACCCCCAACTTTTGTAAAAGCTTTTACTATTTTGTCTAATTCTTTTTTCTTTGGAAGCGTGTGTTCTATCTTCACAGTATCCCCTTGATCTATCAACTTCTCAATATGACTCACAACAGTATCTTCTGTGATATTACGCGTGCGCGCTATCTCTTCTATAGTCATTTCTTTATCAAGCATTTCTTTAGTCACTACATGAGAAAGTACTTTGACTGTCTCTTCCTCATCTTCTTCTACCTCATCTATACTACCCCCTCTCTCGAGAAGATTTTTGTTATGCATAGCTTCTAGTGCTGCATCTTGATACTTAGTAATAGCATCCTCTGCTTGTTCGCTTTTTTTTCTGAAGGTGTCATCGGCTTCTTTCACCACATCACTCACAAGGAGCGCTTCTTGATTAAACCCTTTGAGATACAATCCGTCTCCGCTCATCAGTCGAGATAATGCTACATACCCTTGTCCTCTCACAAACGCTTTTGAAAGATCTATTTCTGCTTCATCAAGCGTCATCCCTTGACTCTTGTGTACAGTGATGGCCCAAGCATAGCGAAGTGGCAGCTGATTCAATTCTGCTTTCACTTTGCCGTCTTCTTCTATTTTCCAGGACTCTTCTCGTATAGTTACTCGCTTACCATTACGTAACACAATCACAGGATACCCTTCATCATTTATCGAATCAACAACTCCGAGCGATCCATTCACATAACTTTTGTCAGGAGCGTTTTTGACACACATTACTTTTGTACCAATTTTAAGAGACAGAGATTCATATGCGAGGCAGCTATTCTTGAGTGATTCAACAAGATGCTTAGAGCCTTTGGTTGTCATTTCATAATAATGCTCTTCACCGTCTATCTCTTCATAATACTTCTCATTTAATGTATCGACATTTTCATTATGCGTATAGAGTCTTAGTATTTCTTTTTTTGTTTGCTTATTCCTCGACTGAAGGAACTCATAATGCTCTTCATCTATCTCACCACTTCGTATTGCTTTAAGAAGAGAAAGAAGGATATCATCTTCTTGTCTATGTTGTTCGGTTAAATAACAAACAACAGGCTTCGCCTCTCTCCAAGCGTTGGACTGAAATGCGAACACCGCTTGATCACTATCACCGAATTGTCCTCGTATAATAGGAGGGAGTTGAAAGAAATCTCCACAAAAAACAACTTGCAACCCTCCGAAAGAAGTAGTGTTCCTCCGCATACTTTTGGCGAGCTTGTTGAGATTATCGAGAAAGGTAGCTCCAAGCATCGATACCTCATCAATGATGAGCACTTGATTCTCATTCCATCTCTTATACAAATTTTGTTTTTCTTCTAACACATCGAGATCAAACTGTGTGAGTGTATCTTTGATACCTATACCACTCCATGAGTGAATTGTGGTACCACCTATATGAGTAGAAGCTATGCCAGTTGAAGCGGTGACTGCATACTTAATGCCGTGTTTTTTGAGATATGAAATATATTCTCTTAAAACATAACTCTTACCAGCTCCTGCAGCTCCGGTCAAAAATGTAGTATGTCCAAGTTTTAAAATAGTGAGAGCGGTTTTTTGAGTCATAAATAGAAAGTGGAAGGTGGAAAGTAGTGGGTAGAAAATTGAGGACAGTGATGACTCTTTAGATAAACATAGTGTACGAGGAAAGATAAAAAAGAGACAGACTTGACCTATTATTATTACATGTTATGATTATAATCTCAGTTCTACTCAGAAAGGTAATCATGGTAACAGCAACCACTCAACAGGCACCCGGCGAACAGATGGGGTTCATTTCCCTGTTCAACTGGCACTGCAACCGCCCGATGCGACGACTGCTCGAATACGTCCCTGACGGAAAGGGTGGCCAGCGTCGCCTCGGAATGGGTATCCCGTTCTATACTGGCCATGTGTGCACCATCTGTGAACATCGTAAGATGCAAGACTACAGTAACATCTTGTAGGCCACAACCGCCCAAAAGCAAAACCGCTTTCGGGCGGCTTTTGTTTTCTATAGTAGGCACTCTGAATTTCAGTTCTCACACTTTAAGATACTTACGCACAGCGAGAAGTGATGACACCGTGGTAAGTATTGCCCCGAACACAAGGAGTGAAATAACTAATGCTCCGAGATGTGCTGTATAAAAGGAATGAATATTCATCCCCTCAAAAAAGAATACCGTCTTCTTAGTAAGCCAAATAGTCGCTGGGAAGAAAATGACAACCGTAATAATAGTCGCAACCACAGAATAGAGGATAGACTCTACAATGAACGGTCCACGGATAAACATATTAGATGCTCCCACTAATTTCATCACTGCTATCTCATCACGGTATACGAATATCGCAAGTCTGATTGTGTTATAAACAATCATACAACTCATTAGAATAAAAATAATAGATAACCAGAATCCTACAGTATTAGTCCATCCTATGATGTTATTTAATTTATCAATACTGTCTTTTATTTGAAAATAATTAATTTTATCAATAGCACCTCTACTATCTCCCAAAAATGGAGATGCGTCATCTAGTTGATTGGCGATAGCTTCATATCTTGAAGTATCTTTGGCAACAATAGAAAGAGATGCTCCAAAAGGATTATTACCGAGCTCATCAAGCGCTTGTAAGGTGAGCTGATCTCCGCTATGCTTTTTTCTGAATTCAGCAAGAGCGTCTTCCTTGGAAGTAAAGACTGTTTCTTTGACATCAGGGAGGCTGAGTAGTCTTGCTTTGACTTCTGCTATCTGACTTTCTGTGGCGTCAGTTTTAAAATAAACACGAATATCTACCTTCTCTCTTACTTGATTGAGGGTGTAATCAAATACTGATCTAAAAAGATAAAACGATGTGATAATAGAAAGCGTAATCGTGAGAATAAAAATTGATGACAATGAAACAGTTTTGTTACGATAAAAACCTCGTAGTCCTGCTGTTATGATTCTTTTCCAAAGTACTGTTCTCATAAAAAATTAAATGGTGAAGCGCCCTGATTTTTGGTCACGAATAATTTTGCCCTTTTCCATGGTGAGCACACGGCGTCCGAGATTATCCACTATTCCTTTATTATGAGTAGTGAGAATAACCGTAGTACCGAGATCATTAATCTTCTTAAGTATTTGAACGATATCGTAGGTATTAAGAGGATCGAGATTCCCTGTCGGCTCATCAGCAATAATAATCTCTGGACGATTAATAATGGCGCGAGCGATTGCGACACGCTGTTGTTCTCCACCTGATAATTGATGTGGGAAATGATCCATCTTATCTTTTAAATCAACAAGATCAAGCACATGAGGAACATCTGCATCTATCTCATCATCATGCTTCCCCGCAGCTTCCATAGCGAAAGCGACATTCTCATATGCAGTCTTGTTAGGAATGAGGCGAAAGTCTTGGAACACAACTCCCACCTTCCTGCGATAATGCATCATATCCTTACCTCTCAATGAATGAATATTATCTGAATTAAAAGAAACGACTCCTTCAGATGGAGCATCTTCTGCCAAAAGCATTTTAATGAGTGTTGTCTTGCCAGCTCCGGAGTGACCAACGATAGACACGAGTTCGCCTTTGTTTATTGTGAGAGAGATATCATCCAAGACTCTGGCGCCATTTTCATATTCTTTAGAAACTTTGTCGAAGTAAAGCATGTATTAGAGTATAGCATGCAGGTGGAATGCTAAAAGGGTGTGGAAAGCTGGTTACTGGTTACTGGTTACTGGTTACTGGTTACTGGTTACTGGTTACTGGTTACTGGTTACTGGTTACTGGTTACTGGTTACTGGTTACTGGTTACTGGTTACTGGTT
>JBDKJD010000002.1:0-152399 GCA_039796775.1 Candidatus Parcubacteria bacterium
ACTTTGGGTTGTTCCTGTTGGACAAGATACTTGGTTAACAACTGTTCCTGTAACAGAATTGATACAATTAGTCCCATTCCAAGTTGTACCTGTTGGGCAAGTGGTGTTGGTGATAACGGTAGGAGTTGTGGTAATCACTGGCGTTGTTCCTGTGTAAACAGGAGACCAGGAAGAGGACGTGTTCCATGATGACCCGAGAGTCCCCCAACTTGAACCTGTGCCCCATGTAGAAGGTGTCCATGTTGACCCTCCTCCTGAGGACGAAGTTGTTTGAGTAGATGGTGTCCAAGTAGACCCACAACCGATACAAGAAACGTCTACATAATCTGTATTTCCATTATAGGCAGGAGTGTAGTTATTCCAAGTACTATTGTTAACCCATTGAGTTTGAGAAGATGTATTCCAAGTGGAACCCCCTCCCCAGGTGGATCCACAACCAATACAAGAAACGTCTACATAATCTGTATTTCCATTATAGGCAGGAGTGTAGTTATTCCAAGTACTATCGTCAACCCATTCTTGGGCGTATGCAAATGACATTGAAAAAGAAAACACGGTAACAACGAGAGAGAAAATTACTTTGTTTGATATATTTTTCATAAATAATAATTATAGTACTTAATAATAACGTATAATAATTGAATTATATCACAATAAACATTTTTGTCAATAGAAAAACCCCACCTTATGCTTATAGCATTGGGTGGGGTGTGTAGAGACAAGCCCTACTGCTGAAGCTGAGGTTGACATATTGAAGGCAGGCCATACGCAGAACGAACAGGTTCCCAGTTTTTGTACAACTGAGACTGCATGCCGTCGCAATCAATCCCTTTTTCGTTTTTTGACGCCTGTTCTTGGGCAACGTACATTGCCCGCACTCCTTCAATTTGAAGGTTTGAGCTTGGGTTAACCATGCTCACCATCAACCTGCCGTCTTTTTTACTTGCGCGGAGCTCGAACTTGTAACCCATGTTTGTTGCAATGAAGCAACGACCATCGGTACGAGGTTCTTCCCTTTGCATCACAACTTTTTCTTTTTGGGTGCAAGTGCTTGTGGCACCGCAGCCGCCAGAAGAAGAAACAGGGTTGTTAACCACAACTGGAGCTTCCACAGCCACTGTCGGAGCAACACACTTGCCGTCAACCAAAGAAACTTCTTTGCCGTTGACGATACATCGCTGCACTACAACGACTTGTTCGATCACCGTGATTGTGCGCGTTACCGTGCGAGTGGTGTCATCACATGCGTTGCCGGTGCAGGGCCCCACTTGTTGTGCTTGTGCAGGTTTTTGGTTGACCACATGTAGACTTCTAAACGGGTTCGAACATTTGTGCATACGGAATGCTCCTGATGTATGCTCCCAATACTCGAAACCCTCTTGAACAAAGACTGTCTTGGTTCTGGTGGGAGCCCTGTCTTCGAGCACGTATGCCTCAGACAGGCAAGCTCCGCCTTTACCAACTGTTTTCCTTGTCCAACCCGTGCCGCCTGTGAACGGGGCATTGGTTTGTGGTGTGTAGGTTTTAGCTTTGCCAGCTGAAACCATTGCCTGGCACTGTTCATTGTTTTGAAAAAACATTGCCGCCGAAGCGTTAGCACCAAGGCAGAGTATCACCGTTACCAGTGTCAGCTGAAGAAAAGACTTGATCATGGGATATCTCCTAAATAAAGAAGTTTGGAAATGTGCTGATATTTAAGGACAGTATTATCCTTAAATCTTAAATATAATTATACACAATATATAAAAAAAGTCAAGCCCTTTACCTTTTCAGGTTCAGGGCTTGTTTTCCTCATAAAATATGAGGTTTAGGGGTTTCTCCCGGCTTGGCGATCTGCTACATCACAAACGGCTTTGGTAACAAACTTGCCACCAAGAGAACCACAAGCACCCAGTGCTTCACTTTGTGTTGTTCTTTGAGGAGGGGTTTGTTGTTGTGGACACGGGACAAAAACACCAACGGAAGCGCCTAAAGCAGCACCCTGTCTTGCTCCTTCAGAGTTATCTTTAGCTAAAACTCCAATAACAGCGCCAGCCAATGCTGAAAGGCCTATGTTCGCAAAACGATCACTCCACGAGCAATAACCTTGTGGGGCAACTGCACCTTGTGGGACAACTGCACCTTGTGGGGGCATGATAGCGTTGGTAGGGATACCGCCTTGATGGACGGTTGTTGCAACAATCCGTTGCCCTTGTCCGATACCCTGAGGGCCACCGGCGCATGGAGGAGGGATGACTTGGCCAGTCGCAGAATCATAGCGATTGATACCAAAGCATCCTGGAGGATACACTTGATTTTGAGCCATCGAAAAGGTGGCCGAAAAAACGAGGGAAAACATGAGAAACAAGGAACGAATCATGATAGATCTCCTAAAAAGGTTGATGGATGAACATATTGTTAGGATAAGGGGTAATATTTCAGTAAAGAAACAGTGTGCCTTATTCAAACTTCATTATATATTATACAAGATAATTTTATAATGTCAACAAAAAAACTATGTCATTATCTTCTTGATGAAGAAATTGAAATATCCTACCTTGAATAGAAAAAGTGATGCGCTCTGCTCAAATTCAATGACCATCCTTTCTATGTTCATTGTGTTCTGTGTTCTACACTCTATATTCTTTGTATTCTATACTCTACGCTCTGCATTGTTGTCTTTTCTGTACACCGTATCTCAAAAAGACTATCACTGCTCCGTCTTCCCCTGGTCACTACGCATCGGCGACTATATACTATTTTTATGGCACTTCTTAATGAAACAAAACAACTCGCTGATCTAGAAATTTTAAAAAAAGAGGAAGAGGAGGAGTTGATGCGTGTACTTTCTGACAAGTATGGTCTCCCCTATATTGACCTGCGTGGCATGTCTCCAGACTATGAAGCTCTCAGCATTATACGAGAAGAGGATGCGCGTGATGGTAATATCGCACCATTTAAATTAACTGGCAAAAAAATTTTTATCGCGACCCCCACCCCTACCAATGAACATTTAAAAGCAACACTTGTTCCTCTTGAGGAAAAAGATTACGAGATAACGCTTTTTTTGTGCTCTCATGAATCGCTTCAGCATATACTTAACAGATATGAGGATGTGTTACATGGCTCTAAGGTAGCAAGCGGGATGCTCGACCTATCTCTCAAGAAAATGGAAACTCTTATGGGGATGTTTGAAACAAAAGAAGAATTAAGTGGACATCTTCTTGAGATGACTAAGGCGGAGATTTTGTATAAAACCACACGAGTGCTTGAACTTATCATCGCTGGCGCTCTTAAACTACACGCTTCTGATATTCACATCGAACCAGAGGAAACCAAAGTGAGGTTGCGTTATAGACTAAACGGACTACTTGAAGATATTGTCTTTTTTGATTTTGCTTTGCTTAAAAATATAACAAGTAGACTAAAACTGTTGTCAGGTCTCAAGCTTTCAACTGTCGCTAACTCTCAAGATGGAAGATTTAATATTGATCTAGGAGATGTAGAAGTTGATATACGTGTCTCTGTGGTACCGGGTAATTATGGAGAGAGTTTTGTGATGAGAATATTAGATCCAAGAAACACCGTTGATAATCTCGATCAAATCGCCTTCCCTACCATAGTGCGAGACGTGGTCACTCAAGCACTCGCTCGTCCAAATGGAGTAATATTAACAACAGGTCCAACAGGTTCTGGTAAGACAACAACCTTGTATGCATTCTTGAAACATATTTATACCACTGAGGTTAAAATACTTACCATTGAAGATCCTATTGAATATCATTTCGAAGGTATTACCCAAACTCAAGTGGAAGAAGAAAAGGGGTACACGTTCCTTTCTGGATTAAGAGCGTCCCTTCGACAAGATCCTGATGTGATAATGGTGGGGGAAATACGAGATGAAGATACTGCAAAAGTCGCAATCAATGCAGCGCTCACTGGGCATGTTGTACTCTCAACACTTCATACCAATAATGCAGCTGGAACCATACCGAGACTTCTTGATCTTGGTGTTAATGGAAAAGCAATAGCAGGAGCGCTGTCACTTTCTCTTGCTCAAAGACTTGTAAGAAAAATATGTGATGACTGTAAGGATGTCTATGAATCTAGTGATAAAGAAGCTCGCGCTATCACCAACATCTTAGGTGAAATGAAAGTAGACGGAAAAGAAGATTCAATGGACGACCATCAAATCAGTGTCACCTACCCCCTCTTCAAGGGTCACGGTTGTGCATCATGCAACAATACTGGATACAAAGGTCGTATAGGGATATTTGAAGCAATTGTAATGAACAGTGATATAGAGATGGTTCTCCTCACCAATCCAACAGAAAGAGAAGTTAAGCGAGCTGCTAAAAAACAAAAAATACCAACACTGCGCGAAGATGGTATAATAAAAATGTTAGGAGGTTTGACAACGTTTGAAGAGGTTGCCAAAGCTGTGGACCTTTATGGTGAGGAATAAAAACAAAAAACCCATACGCCTCTAAACAACCCCTTGGTGAAGAACGTTCCTACGTGAGGATAGACCCAGAGACAACAAGTGTAACCAGATCGTCCTTCGTTTCCGGGACGTGGGACATAAGTCCTGACTGTTTAGAGACGTATAGGTTTTTAATGTACGTTTCTTTAACTAATAGTTAAGAAGATGATTACATTATAGCATATAAAAAACTTTTGTCAAATATTCCCCTCTCTTTTTTATGACACTCTTAAAAAACACTGAAAACCAAGAAGAAACAAGGCATTTGGATAGCACTCTTCGACCTGACACATTTGATGAATATATTGGACAAGAAGTGATCAAAAAAAATCTTTCTATACTTCTCACAGCCGCAAAAGAGCGTGGTACTCCACCAGAACACATACTACTCTATGGTCCTCCTGGACTTGGGAAGACAACACTCGCTCATCTCGTAGCCAAAGAATTAGGAAGTAATCTAAAAGTAACAAGCGGCCCTGCGATTATGAAAGTTGGGGACTTGGCTGCCATATTAACTAACCTGCAACCAAATGATGTTCTCTTCGTTGATGAAATACATCGCCTCAATAAAATGATAGAAGAAGTTCTCTACCCGGCTATGGAGTCTGGCAAATTAGACATAGTGATAGGTAAAGGACCAACGGCTCGCACTATACAATTAGAATTACCTCCTTTTACTCTCATCGGGGCAACAACAAGAATCTCACTTCTCTCTGCACCTCTTAGATCACGCTTCTCAGGCGGAGTGTATCGATTGATGTATTATTCTGATGAAGAAATAGCGGATATTGTTATCCGTAGTTCACATATTCTTGGAGTATCACTCTCTTCTTCTGCTGCGCACGCTATAGCCAAAAGAGCGAGATTCACACCGAGAATTGCGAATTATTATCTCAAGCGTGCGAGAGATTATGCACAAGTACATAAAGAAACTCTCACTGAAGACGTGGTACATAAGTCTCTTTCTCTTCTTGAAATTGATGAATTCGGCATAGGAACCTCTGAGAGAATAATCCTTGAATGTTTGATCAATACGTTCAACGGAGGACCTGTTGGAGTATCCACCTTAGCTGCTGCAACAGGAGAAGAAGAAGCAACGATAGAAGACGTAACAGAACCCTATCTCTTACAAATAGGTATGATAGAGAGGACCCCACGTGGGAGAAAGGCTACAGAAAAAGCGTTACAACATTTTAAAAAATAACTCTATGACACGTGTTCGCATCTTAGGAATTGATCCTGGTTTTGACAGATTGGGTATTTCAATTATTGATACAGAAAACAGCAAAGAGTCGCTTGTGTATTCTGGTTGTATCACCACATCAAAAAAAGATGACTTTTATAATAGATTAAAAGCAATAGCAGATGGCGTGTCTACTGTTATTAAAGAATACTCCCCTACTGAATTAGCTATTGAATCACTCTTCTTTACAACAAATCAAAAAACTATTATCACTGTGGCTGAGGTGAGAGGTGTTTGTCTTTATCTTGCGACATTAAACGGATTAATGGTATATGAATACTCCCCTCCACAGATAAAAGTGGCGATAACCGGATACGGCAAAGCAAGTAAAGAAGACATCGCTTATATGATTCCGAAGATAATTCATATAAATACATCGTCTCATTTATTAGACGATGAGATAGATGCAATCGCTGTCGCTTTAACTCATAGCGCTTCAAGAAAAAATGCTTTAATTGGAAAGGTTTTTAAATAGAGGACCAAAAAACTTGCACGAAACAACAAGAGATGATATCTTTGCTACATTAATTTAAATAACGTATTTAATCATGCTTATAGAGGAAGAAGAACCAAAAGGGGGTGATGTTAATCCAGATGCTTTGGAGGCTGTTTTTGAGGAAGAGGTTATTGTTGAAGAAGACGAGGTGATGATTTTTTCTCAAGACGACTCAGATGATGAGGTAGAAGTGGCCTTTGATGCAAACGATGAAGGGTATTGGTAATGCTTTATTTATCCTGCTTTTTCTATTCTAACAAAACGCTTCTTGCCTATCTTTAGAGTAATTGATGTGGCGAGTATTTTAGGATCGGTGATTGGTTGATCTGTTTCTGTATCCTTCACAGCTTTGTCATCTACGAGCCTTCTCCACGCTGTTTTTGATTCAACGATACCTTCTTTGATAAGTGTGTCTACTATCTCTTCCCCTTCCGCTATAGTAAATGTTGGTATAATCTCGGGTACTCCACCTTTCTCAAAGGTTTCTATCCAGGAATTTTTGGCGAGTGTTGCGTCTTTTTCTGTATGATAAAGAGTGACTATTTCTGAAGCAAGTCTCATTTTTATATCTTTTGGATTAGCTCCACCATCTAACTGATTCTGTATGTCTTGTATATCCTCGAGGTTGATTTCGGTGCAGAGTGTGAAGTATTTTATCAAGAGATCATCATGAACAGACATCACCTTCCCAAACATCATATAAGGGTCATCCACGATTGAAATAATATTACCCCATGACGATGACATCTTTCTGCCGTCTGTTCCTTCTAACATCTGGAAGGTGATAATATTTTGTTTTGGTTGGTTAAAATAATCTTGCATCACCCTCCCTGCTTTTAGATTAAACAATTGATCAAACCCACCAAGCTCAACATCCGCCCTAACAGCAACGGAGTCATACCCTTGCATAATTGGGTACAAAAACTCTCGAAGAGAAATTTCAACACCGTTGTCATAGCGTTCTTTGAAATTTCTTCTCGCTAACATTTGTTGAACAGAGAAGCATTCAGCGAGCTTGGTTACTTCTTCAAAGGATAACTTAGACAACCAGTCACTGTTGTAGACGAATTCTGTTTTTGAAATATCTAAAATTTTGGAAACTTGATTTTTGTAATCTTTAAGATTCTCATCGATCTCGGCTCTTGTTAACATTGGTCTTTTATCTGACTTGTCAGAAGCATCTCCTACTTGAGCAGTGAAGTCTCCAACAATGAATACAACTTGATGACCAAGCTTTTGAAATTCGCGAAGCTTTCGAAGAGGTATTGCTCGTCCTAGGTGAATCTTGGCACTGGTTGGGTCAACACCTAATTTTATTCTTAATTGTCTTCCAGATAAAAGATTGTTTCTTAATTCTTCTTTGGTGAGTATATCTTCGACACCTCGTGTGAGAATATCGTCAATTCTTTTTTCGTCTGTGATGATTTTTTCCATACCATATATACTAACATATTACGCTATTTTAAGAGGAATAATGTGATAGTATGTAATCATGGAACGACAAAAAAACCTTAGGAAAAAAAGGTATTTACGCAATCTTTTTAAAGAATTCTTCTTGCTCTCTTTTGGGTTGTGTGTTTTGATAATGGCTTTTATTATTGGGTGGCTTTCGTCGATGCAATTACCTGACTTCAACAATTTTGAAAACAGAAGCATCGCGAACTCAACAAAAATCTATGACAAAACAGGGAAAGTTCTTCTCTACAACATACACGACAACGTAAGGAGAACTATTGTCCCTTTTGAAGAAATAAGTCCTTATATACGGAGCGCGACAATTGCTATTGAAGACGCTTACTTTTATCAACATTTTGGATTCAGGCCAACATCTTTTGCGCGTGCAATGCTCGCCAATATTATTACTGGAGAGTTTGTACAAGGTGGTTCAACAATTAATCAACAAGTGATAAAAAACGCACTTCTCACCAGAGAGAAAAAAATCTCTCGAAAGTTAAAAGAGGTAGTGCTCGCTATTAAATTAGATAGAGAATTACCGAAGGATACTATTCTTCAAATTTATTTAAATGAAAGTCCATATGGCGGAACTATTTATGGTGTAGAAGAAGCATCACTTCAATTCTTTAATAAAAAAGCAAATGAAGTTACCTTAACTGAAGCTGCGTATCTAGCAGCATTACCTCAAGCTCCAACATATTACTCCCCATACGGTAAACACAGAGACGCGCTTGAAAAAAGAAAGAATCTTGTTCTGGATAGAATGTTTGAGCTTGGATATATCACTAAAGAAGAGAAAGAGTTCGCTCAGAATGAAGTTATTTTGTTTGAAAAAAGAGAAGGGAGTAGTGGTAAGGCGCTACACTTCGTGATGTATATCAAAGACTATCTTGAAGAGAAGTATGGATTAGATGAAGTATTAAATGGAGGGCTTAAGGTTATCACCACACTTGATTATGATTTGCAAAAAGAATTCGAGGTGATAGTAAAAGAAGCAGCTTTCGAAAACAAAAAGAAATTCAATGCTGAGAACGCTTCCCTTGTCGCTATAGACCCTCGTAATGGGCAAATTCTTTCCATGGTTGGATCGAGAGATTTTTTTGATAAAGAGATACCTGGTCAATATAATATCGCATTGGCTAAGCGTCAGCCTGGGTCAGCATTTAAACCAATTGTGTACGCTGCATCATTTGCTCTTGGATATACCCCTGAAACAGTTTTGTTCGATGTTAAAACAGAATTCAGTGTATTATGTGATCCATATAGTAATCCAAAAAATGGTAGAGATGAATCAGTGTGTTACTCTCCAGAAAATTATGATAATTTATTCAGAGGACCTGTATCTCTTAGAGATGCACTCGCTCAATCTCTCAATGTACCTGCTGTTAAACTTCTTTATCTTGTTGGGATGAATAATGTTATTTCACTTTCTAAAAAAATGGGGTTATCGACAATTACTGATCCTGATCGTTACGGACTCTCTCTTGTGCTTGGTGGTGGAGAAGTAACATTACTCGAGCTTACTAATGCTTATGGGGTGTTTGCAAATAATGGTATTTATCACACTCCGGAGGGGATACTCGAAGTACGCAATAAAAATAATGAAGTTCTAGAAATTTTCACAGAAAAAGATACTGAGGTTCTTCCTGAAAAAGTTACTTCTCTTATATCGAGTGTTCTTTCTGATAATAATGCTCGTATTCCTACTTTTGGATCTAACTCTGCTCTCTCGTTTTATGATAGACCTGTTGCTGTTAAAACAGGTACCACTAATGATTATAGAGACGTGTGGGTTGTTGGATACACACCTTCTGTTGTTATTGGTATGTGGGCTGGTAACAATAATAACACCCCTATTGATAAAAAGACTGCTGGTTTTGTTCTCGCACCAACATGGAGAAAGGCGATGGTTACAGCAACCAACAACACCCCTATTGAATACTTCCCTGACCCTTTACCTAATACTTCATCTAACCCTATACTACGGGGCGAATATTGCTTAGGAGGGCCTATTTCAACTATCTTAACCCAAGTTGATAAACAGAATCCAAACAACTCACCTCTTTATCCATACAACGACCCTCAATATAACTCTTGGCAAGCAGCAATAAATACCTGGTTACAAAACAATTCTATTTGTGGGTACAACACTTCTTCTTCAACCTAATCAGAAACAACTACAACTATAGTGAATTAACACCATTACACGCTGTTTGTTTTTAAATTTTGTTTATTTTAAATAATATCCTTTTTCTTTAAGGATTTCTACTATATTCTTTTTGATAAGTTGTGATCTTTTTATTGAAGATAAAAAGAAACGTATTTCTTTTCCTTCTATAATGATTTCTTTTTCTGTTATTTGTATGGCTGTTGTTTGTTGTATATGTTGTATAAGATCTTCTTTGATGTTCTTTTTTAAGGTGATGGTTTTTTTGTACTTCAAAAATAAATCCTCATTCATATTATCTATTAAGTGGCATTAAAAGATAGGTGAAACTTGTATCATTCAAACTTTGAATAAACACCGGTCGTTGAGGAGTAGTGAATGAACAAGTTATTACATCCCCTTCTAAATAAGGAAGTGTTTCTAGAAAGAATCTATTATTATATTTAACATCTATGTTTTCACCTTTGTTTGTAACCGGAAATGAGTGAGTCACTTGTCCGACTTTATCATTATGACTATGTAGTACACAAGAATTTTCCGATATAATTATTTCTACTTGAGAATACATATCATTGAAAAATGTTGTTAATAGAAGACCTTTTTGTAACTCTTCTTTTGAAAGAGTAATCACTGTTGTAAATTCTTTTGGGAAAAGTTGTTTATAATCAGGAAACGAACCCGATATTGTTTGTACGGCGAGTGTGGTATTTGATGTACATAATGAGATCATACTTCCTTGTTTATAGAGGGTTATATCTTCATTTTCTTCCTGAATTATTTGAGTGATATCTGCTATATGTTTTTCTGGTATAAGAATAGAGAATTCAAGATTGTTATCGTTATTAATTTTCTTTTCAGCTAAACGATAAGAATCTGTTGCTACTGAATAAATAAATTCATCTCGGGTGTAAATAAAAATAGAAGAAATTTCTGGTTTTATATCTGTTTTTGAAGAACAAAAAGAAACTTCTTTTATTAAACTTAAAAATGAATCTTTTTTAATAGAACCTATTTGTTCTCCTTGTGGTGGAAGATTAGGGAATTCTTCTTGTGGAGATGTTTTTATTTCCATTACACCTTTTTCTGTTGTAATAGAAAGAACTCCTTCTATTACTTCACATATAAATGTGACATCTTTTGCGGTAAATGTTGATATTATTTTTAAGAAACGTTCACCTTGAATTAAACAAGTTCCGTTAACCAACCCTTTTACTGGAATACTTTTCTCACAGAAAAGTTCAAGATTTGTAGCTTTAATAGTAAGGAGATGATCTTGAAGGGATAAACTTATATCTGCGAGTGTTGTCTCTTTTTGATTCTTACTACGAGCTTTACCTACTTGTTGAATTGTTTTTATAAAAACATCACTCTTACATTCGAATTTCATAGTATTTAGTATATATAAAATATGATAATAAGTATAGCTATGTGTATATTGTTGAAAAGCTAATTTAACTTTATGAAATAAGAGTATTTTTGATTATTTACATTATTTAAAATAAAAGTAACTATGTACTAATTGTTGAGTGTTTGAATAAAAAATAAAAATAAAAGAATAACAATAAAGTTATTAAAAAGTTATTATCTAATTATTCACATAGTTATACACATAACCAAGTTACTTAATGTAAATTAATAAAAACTATAACTATTTTATAAGTATTATTTTTAAAAAAAGAAAAATTAAACTCTAGAAATATAATAAAAAAATACTCTTAACTAAGAATAGCTCTAATTTCATCAATTTCTCGCGCTAATTGAGCATCTTGTTTAACAAGAGTTTTTATTTTTTCATATGAGTGAATAACAGTAGTATGATCCCTCCCCCCTAACCTATCACCAATCATAGGATAAGAAATATCAAAATCTTCTCGCAATATATACATTACAATTTGGCGAGGTTTAACAACATCCTTTCTTCTTGTTTTATTGTATACATATACATCCGGTATATGATAATAATCAGAAATTATCTTAACTATTTCATTAATAGAAATATTCTTCTTTGCTCGAACACTGTTTTTTAAAATATTCTTTACATCAAGAAGAGTTATTACTTGTTGTTTGATTTGTATATAACCAATAATAGAGGTCATTACACCTTCTAACTCTCTAATATTACCCTGTACTGTTTCTGCGACATATTGAAGTACATCATCACCTATTTTTTCTCTAAAATCTTTTGTTTTTGATTGTAATATCGCCAATCTTGATTCAAGAGAAGGAGTATTAATATCAACAATCATCCCATGGTTGAACCGTGAACGTAATCTATCTTCTAGACCGGTTATCATATTTGGGTGTTTATCAGAAGAAAAGATAATCTGTTTATTCATTTCATATAAAGAATTAAAAAGATGGAATAATTCGTCCTGTGTGCGTTCTTTTCCATTAATAAACTGAATATCATCCATAATAAACACATCAAACTTTCGATATTTTTCTTTGAAACTATTCATCTTATTGAGATGTGTAGCACTCACATAATCCATATAATATTTCTCAAGAGAGGTGTAGAATATTTTTCTTTCCGGATATTTCTTTTTGATAGTATTACCCATTGCTTGAATAAGGTGAGTCTTACCAAGACCTGTATTACCATAAATAAAGAGAGGGTTATAAACAATACCAGGATTATTAATAACAGCCTGAGAGCAAGCGTAAGCAATCTCATTAAAGGTACCAACAATAAAATTTTCAAAAGAATATCGTGGATTTAACCCATCATCTTTATTAATATAAAGATCTTGAAGAGGGAGTGTTTGACCGGGTATTGCTATTGTTTGAGGTTTTTTCTGAAGAGCTTCTGGTTTAACAACAGTGAAAGTAATAGACCTAACCCCCTCATGTATTGTTCTTAATATACGAAGAATAAATTTGTGATACTTTTGATTAAGCCAATCTTTAACAAACTCATTTGGTACACCAATAGTTACATCACCATCTTTGTAGTCGACTATTTTTGTATTCTTAAACCAAGTGTTGTAGTTAACACGAGAGAGTTCTATCTCTATTTGAGATAAGGTGCTACTCCATAACTGTTGATAGTCCATAATTATATTCAAGTATACACACAGAAAAAAAAGGAACAACCTGGGGCGTAAATAGTTTATAGATAAGGGTTTGTAAGAGGTTGGGTTGATTAAAGTTAGTTTTTGATGTAGAATATCCCCTATCATGTCTATTACATACAACCCAAAAAGAAAAAAACGAGCAACAACGCACGGATTCTTGGTACGCATGTCAACCAAAGGAGGAAAGAAAGTAATTGCTAGAAGAAGAACAATAGGAAGAAAGAAGCTAGCTGTTAAAACATCTCGTTAAAATAAAAATCATTTATGATACCCGCAACAATGCGGCTCAGCAAAAAGGACTTCGACACTATACGATTCTCCACCATCTACAGAGGTCGCTTATTTGATGTAAAAAAAGGAGAATCCCCCTCTTTTAAAGTTTCTTGTGTTATCTCCAAAAAAACAATAAAAACAGCAACAGGAAGAAACGTTATACGAAGAAAGGTGTTACATGCTATAAGAGAAGCATCTGTTTTAGAAAACAAAACATCTGCTTTGTGTGTTTACCCAAAAAAAGAGATACAAGAAGCCAACTATCAAGATATTGTTTCTGAAATAATACAAGCATTTGCTACACTACGATAACACTATAATACTATGTTTAATACATTTTTTTACGAACCACTTTATAATCTTGTAGCGCTTGTTCTATCTATTGTTCCCCTTCATGATATCGGTATTAGTATTATCATTGTGACTATTATTGTTAAATTACTCTTAACACCGATTAATATCTCTGCACTCAGGACTCAGTATTTGATGAAAAAATTAGAAGGAGAGATGCAAGAAATAAAAACCCTTCAAAAGAAAAATCCACAAGAAGCTGCTCAAAAAATGGTAGCTATGTATAAAAGAGAAAAAATAAACCCATTTTCCTCTATCTTTGGAATGATATTACAAATCCCTATTTTTATAGCACTTTATTTCGTGTTCGCTAACGGTTTAACAGAAAATAAAGAAGCTCTATACCCCTTTATCACTTTCCCAGAAAAGTTGCACACCTTAGCTTTTGGTATATTCGATGTCACACAAAAGAATATAGTCGTTGCTGTACTCGCAGGACTCGCTTCATATGTCTTAGCTAGAAGACAAACAAGTAGTATGGTCTCACAAGGAGAAGAAGGGTCATTCCAGGAGCATCTTATGAAGTCAATGAGAATACAACTTCTCTATGTTATCCCAGTTATTGTTGCTGTTTCTGGGGCATTTCTCCCATCTGCACTTGCTCTCTATTGGTTAGTGAGTAGTATGGTGACGTATGGTCAAGATGTGTATGTTAAGAATAAATTAGCTCATCTTAAACCAGCTGACAAATAAGAGTAAAAAATATTAACACTACTACCTCACATCGTTAGATCGCTCTATTTTCCACAACCACTCTTTGAATAAGCCATAAATTACCATCCTTTTTATTAATAAATGATATAAAAAGAGTATTTCCTTTTATGTTAATAATATCGAAGTCACCCAGAGATTCATCGAATGAATAGTAGAGAGACCCCTCCCTTTTTGTTACATCAAATATCCAAAGTTCATCCTTAAAAGAGGTAAACCCTTTAAGCCAATCATCCGGTAAATTCATATCATAAGAAAAATTAATAGGAACACCACATACACCAACGGTCCTATCTAAGAAACCACACTTTGTGGCGATAACCCTAAAAGGAAAAGCGAATGAATCCCCTGCTCTTTCGAATCTCGTCTCTATCTCACCTTTGTTCCAAAACGAAGATATATACCCACCAGCTCCTGGGGTGATTTGTAACCCAGCTAGATTTTTACTTATTGGGATAAAGTTAGGGACTGTAGTAACGACACCAAAAGCATAAGAAGAGGCTTTTGGTGTGGCGTACAATCTCCCAGCGTTTGCACCAAGTATCCACTCTCTAAAAGGAGAAGAAGCTACAAACGTACTTTTGCCGTTACGTAATTCATAAATATTACTAGAGTCTTCTGTTGTAAGAGCATAGAAGAGCGCCGCTCCATCATCAGACACTGTAACAGAAGATACATTAAGATTAAGATACTCTTCATTGGTCAGAGAGGTTGGTGACATGCTCGGACTAATGTTTGGTAATGTTGCCACCAGACTAACAATTGATTCATTCTCCCTGTCTGCGTATCTGAAGAGAATACTCTTACCATTATTATAAATATAAGCATCATGCACACCAGGAACTGATGTATTAGTGATTTGAAACAATGAAACATTTTGAGTGTCATAGCCATATACAAAACCAGTTTCTCTGTCAACAAATAAGAGAATGGTGGTGGTAGCGCGTATTTGTGATCTGGTGAGCACTGTTCCTGTACCAGCAGTTGTTGTGGCGGTAATTTCTTTCAAAATAGTGTTTTCTATAAACGTATTACCTGTTGTTGGTTTATCCCAAATACGGAGGAGTGGGTCTTCCTTTTTTTGAGTAACAGAAGTGAAAGAAGAAGGCTTGGAATCTGTTGTATCAGATTCATCCCCTATAAAAAGAAATCTGGGAGGAAGTGATGTAGAAGTAACAGGATATTGTTTTTCTACAAGAAGTGAACCATCCTTTGGTGTTGCGAAGAAAAAGTACCACACAAGTGCGACTATAACGAAGACAAAAACAATGCCTGTTACAAAGAGTAGTTTTTTATTCATTATATAGAGTATAACAAGGAGAGATAGTTAACCTCAAAGCACAAGACCTGCACCCTCTTGTTTAATGTGTTGTTACTGTGAAGATAATCGTTAGAAAATGAAAGAAGAGTCACTCATTTAGAGTTATTTGTATACATGCCAATGTCGGCCAGTAGAAAAACTTGTGGCCCCCTTTTTCTCATCACAAAATGTCCAACCTCCCCATTTGTATACAGCGTGACAGCTACCAGAATTACCGATATATGACTGAGAGGATATAAATTTATACAGAGGGTCATTCAGATTAGGTAACCCAGAAACACCTGTTGGAATTCTTAAGTCAACAGTAGAGACTCCAGGACCATGGGTACTATGTGACCACCATTCAGTGCCACCAGACACAGTAACAGCACAATCACAAGCAGCTTTTAATGATATAAGCATTTGTATTACGTCTTTTGTCATTCCCCCAACATTCGTACAACTTCTTTGTGCAATACTAGAACAAGCTGCACGGTTAATGTCTATACCAGCCTGAGAAAGTGTTTGCCTCACTGTTTGATCATTAACTCCTGTTATTTTGGCGAGATTGCCTGTCGGATCAGCAGAGCATGTCTTCCTCACACAACCCCCCGTTTGTACTGTTTGAGACGAAGTATTACCGGATGATGTATTACCTGAAGATCTGTTGCCTGTGGTAGTGTTTGTATTAGAAGGTGTTCCTGGTAGTGTGTTTACCGCTGTGTTTAAGGGTATTTTTAATGTTGTGAGAATGGGATTGGCTTGCAAAATATCTGTGTTGATAGAATTAAATAATACATACATTAAAAAAATACCAACAATACCAAACACAACCTGCTGCAAATATTTTTTGGCCAAACTGATATTGTTTTGAGTTGGGTTAAAAAGAAGTCTCGCTATATTAATACCTTGAAAGAAAACAGCGAATCCAATAGCGGTAAAAAATAGGACGCTAATAAATACAGTTACATCCGTAACAGATGGGTTCTGTGTAGAGAAATTAGGAACAGCAATACCGAGTTCTGCTAACGTATTACTATCAGAAAGGGGTACATAGTTCGACATAGGTATTAGTATACTCTATCTCGTATCAAAAATAATTTCAGCGTTCACAGATTTTTTCTGAAGGCGTCTGTCTGGACCTTCTAGATCAACCCTTAACTTTTGAACACCGAAGGCATTGCTTTTAGGAACAAAACCAAGAGTTGTCCCCTGCTCCCCAGTCACATCTATTCCGTCCAAGAACCATTTGTATACAGGAGGTTTATCTTCTTTGGTTGATAAGAAATAAGGTTCAATAGATAAGGCAAAAGGTTTTGCGGCTTCTATTCTACCGTCAAAAGGTTCTGTTAATACAGTGCCAAGAATTTCATTAAAAGAATAAAACCTCGGTTCTATATCAAAAGGTTTAAGGGTTATTGTTTTTGTACTAGTTTTGCCACCTTCTGTTCTTACAACCACTCGCACATCTGACTCATCTCTTAGATAATCAAGCGCAAAAGAAAATGATTGCCTCCCCATCCCTGATTGTTTAGGCATTGGGGTACTATTCAAATACCAGGTATAACTGAGTCTGTTGTGAGGAACAATCTGCCCCTCCTCTTCTATCACAGGAAGCGCTGTGACTTTTGTTAACCCTCCGACAGCCCCAAAACTTCTCCCTTCATAAAAAAAAGGAACATGACTCTTAGGGGCCTCATGAATAAGAGTGAGAGAGGATGGGGAAAGTGTTATTTGTTGTTCTATAGAACTACCATTTTTGGTGGTTGCTGTAACATTTACTATTGTGTTTTCTCCGATGTCGCCTAATTTAACAGAGAATTCTCTACCACCGATACTATCTTTGACTACATTGTTATTGATTCTCCATACTATCCTTGATGTTGTTGTATCAAAAGAAACACTCGACAAGATGAGAGTAACCAGAGAGTGTGGCACCCTCTCTTCTGGTGTGACTATAATGTTCGCATTTATTTGAGCATGTGCGAGAGTGAGGGTGTGTAACACAACCAAACATGCTAAGAGATATGGTTTTATCATGCTTTTGAATCTTCTAATTCTTCCTTCATCTCTTTTATTTTGAGTAGTTGAGCTGGATCACTTGTGATGATTTGATCCTCGGTATATGAGGCTACGACTTTGAGTGCCACATGTTTTAGTCCTGCAAAGAAAATACCTTCCCCTACACCAGATTCAAGGAGCAAAAACTTTTCTTCATTCGTAAGATTGAAGGTCTTTTGTACTACATCAATAGAGGTTGGTGATTGTTTGAGAAGGATTTGAATAGAAGAGTTGGTGATAATGGGTAATCCATAAGGAGACTTGAGGAAGTCTCCTACGTCTTGAGTAATAGTAGCTAGTCCTAGATAATACTTTCTGCCACGTTTAGCGAGACTAAAGAGGAAAGAAGCGGTATCTTCATTTTTCATCATTATCCACGCTTCATCCACTACAAGAAGTCTCTTGCGTAGATTCTTCCTGACCGCATTCCAAATGTGATGAGTGATAATATACATAGCTACAGGCTTGAGCTCTTCTTCCATGTCACGAATAGAAAAACAAATAAGTTTTTTGTTAATATCTACATTACTTGGCTCATTAATAAAACCAGACCATGTACCTTTAGTGTATTTTGAAAGCTTTTGAATAAGAGATTCTGAGCCGTCGATTCCAGACAATACCATTTCAAAATCAGACAGAAGTGGTGGTTCAAGAGAAGTGAAATCACTATCCCCTGTGATATCTTTGAGGGCATATGTTTCTGTAATTGCTCTGTCTACTATCGTATCTTCTTCTGGTGTTAAGCCACCGAACATCACACGGAATAATCCAACCAAGTTAACAATGTTTGATCTTAATACTTCGGATGGAGACTCATCCTCTGTTGGATGAGGTAAGTCAAAAGGATTAATATGATGATCACTCACAAGTGAAATATTAAAATATCTTCCACCAACAGATTCTGCCAAGAATTCATATTCTCGTTCTGGGTCAATAATAATTACTTCTGTGTCGAACATTAATGTTCTTAGGATTTCGAGCTTTGTGAAATAGCTTTTACCAGAACCAGACTTCGCGAATACAATTGAGTTATAGTTCTCAAGTGAGAATCTATCAAAAAGAATAAGGCTACCATTGTGACGATTGAGTCCATATAATATTCCCTTATCTGACGAAAGATCAAAAGATACAAAAGGAAAGAAAGAAGAAAGAGGTGATGTGTTCAACTTATTTTTGATCTCAAGTAGGTCTGTTCCAAGTGGGATAACAGAAGAAAAAGCTTGATCTTGTTGGAAAAGCGCAGGCTTAACATAAATAAGTTTGCTCTCAAGGCTTGATTTTATCTCATTTTCTACTTTGTCTAACTCGTCTTCTGAATTAGCGTAGAGTGTTATATAAAGGGACACCTCAAACATTTTCTCCTGGGATTGAGTGAGACCGTCACGCAAGTCTTCTAAGTCTTGATACGCTGTTTCAAGTGTTGGGTCACGTACCATCCCCTCCTCCTCGCGTATCATCATCTGACTCTCTACCTCGGCTACTTTTCTCTGAAAGGATTTCATCACCTCTGCTGTGTTGAGAGGATTGACATGTATAGAAATATCAAACACTTTATCAAGATTAATAATAGGGCTAAGCCAATTATCGTTAAGATAACGAGGATATGATATGACAAAGAATGATCTAGCATAACTACCACCAATAAGAAGCCCTTTAGGAGTAACAGAAAGAGCGCTCGGTGCGATGATGTCTTTTAATTGCATCTCGGCAATTTTGTAGACTTGCTCTGGTAATATTGGAGCAACTTTAGATTCTTCTTTCTTTTGTTGTGATAAAAAATCAAATATTCCCATATGATTAAGAGTTGTTCACTTTAGGAACATGATTACTTTGTTCCCCTGGATTAAATAATTTGTACAAAAGCTCGACCAACTCTTCGGTGTTTAAGCGTTTAGCCCTCACCCCGAACCTTGAAAGTCCTTGTATAACAACAGCAACTCTTTGTTCCAGTTGAATACGTGCCGCTTCGAAAGAATTGTTATCAGTATTCTTTTTGTCTCCAAAAGAAAGATTAAGAAGAGAGCTGCCCCCTAATGCTTGTCCGACTGTTGCGTATGGAATAGAGATAAAAAAGTGCTTGGTCATAATATTAGACTCGTCGGTGAATTTTTTGATAAACCCCATATATTCGTGAATTTGTATTTTAAGAAGATCTTCTTTTACGTTTTTGCTTCTGTCTTGGAGGAGATTCAAATAGTTCTCTATATTAAGCTTTCTTGATTCAATAAAGAACTGCACAGGGAAATCAAGCGAGTTTAAAAAGTTTTGGAATTGATTAAGTATCGCAGACACCTCGTCTTCGCTTTTGAGTCCAAGGTTCAAAGAGTTGGTGATCACAATTGCTCGTAGCTCTCCGTTTTTGAGTGTAACAATACCATCACGTACTCTTTCTACAGAAACAAATTCTTGAGTGGCGGCGCCTTTTTGCATACCATAGTAGTATACCTTAGATGAGAGTAGAATTATTTATCTTTCTGTGAGTTGTGTTCAAAAACATCAAGTCCGAGCGACACATCGTGTATCCTATCCCTGTTTGTTTTCTCTATCACTATTTCTTTCTGAGTTTCGGTAACAACTTGATTGATAGGATCACTTTCGTTGTCAGTAGTTGGTTGCTTCCAAGTGTAGAGCTTAGGGTTGGTGTAGTAAGCGAAAGCGCTCTCAAGCAAATCACCAAAAGGTTTTTGATTAAATTTGACAAAAGCAAGTGCCAAAAACAGTCCAGCTATAGGGATAATAAGCATAATTGCTATGAATTTAATTGGGATAAGAACCCAAAGAAGAAAGCTAAAACCAGCAGCTCCAGCCATATAACCGAATTGTTTGAGAGTGAATGGTCCAAAGACTTTGTCTTCTATGTCGATGAATTGAGGTACACGGAATTGCATGAATATAGTATATAGTGGCTAGTGATTAGTGGCTAGAGGATTTCAATTTTCAAAAGAAAAGGCACTCACCTTACAAGTGAGTGCCTTAAATCAGAGATAGCCCCTAGATTAGGCGTTCTGAATGACGTCGCTGATGGCACGGAGCGCCGCTACTTTGCGTTCAGCACCCGGGATTTCGTAGAACCTCGGAAATACCTGATACGCATGTATAGGTGCGGAGAGCATCGGGTCGTCGCCGCGATGCGGCGGTTCCATGATGGCGACATCTTTCACTTCACTTCCAGCAAAAGCCATGTCGTCGCCGTAGCACGACCACAGTTGCCCACGGGGGATTCCTCCCGACGCCCGAACCTTCAGCTGAACAAGCTGACAGCGCGGAGCGTGGCTTCCGCAAGTCACCTGCTTTACCTCGTCCACTCCAAGTTGGGAGAAGATCTTCGCTGCGTTGGCGACCTCCTCGTCCGTGTTCTTGGCTTCTATATCGCAGGTGATTCCTCGGAAAAGCTTGTCGAGCAACACCAGGTCGCAGTTTTGCTGAACCCTTGGGTGCGACTTGATGAGTTCAAACTCACCAAGCTTTCCCATGTGTTCGAGTAGTAAGCGCTTTGTATACTCTGCTTCCTTGATTCCGTCCTTCTCGGACGCACCGGTCCCGAAGACGATTCCAGCGACATTCTCGATGCCTGCGTTGAGTGCGACGAGCACCATCATGGGCAGAACTCCAAGCCTGTGGGGAGCTTCGCCCCACGCCAGCTTTTCCCAGTCCATTGCCTCAACATGTCGGCCATGAACCAATATGCCAATCTTCATCAGAAACCTCCTTCTTTCGGGTTGGGAATGTGCGATTTTGAGCCATTTTGCCCAAAATTAAACCTGAAATAATTGTATCATTATTTTTAATAATGTCAATATCATGCAGGGGGAGAGAATCTGGAATACAGAATATAGAGCTTAGAACAGAGAATATAGTAGGCGTGTTTTTAAAAAACCATCTACAAAAGATAGAACACCCCTTTTGTTTTATGGTGTGCCTTTGTCTAAAACCATGCTTTACGTTCCGTGCTCTTAAGTCTTAGTATCATCAATACTAGTCCTCAACTTGCTCTCTGTAAGGGTCAACATTATATGCTTTTGGAGCAACACTGTAGGTTGCCGGTTTTAATGTTGGAGTGACGGCATCCTTACCCTTCTCTCCAAACATGAAATTCTTAAGAGCCAAGTTTGACCTGAGTGTGTTATCATCCTCAACCTTTTTTATTGAAGAAATTTGATCTTGTATTAATTTGAGTCTCGCGTGTATTTCTGCGTCATCAGGGATTGAGCCGATGACTTGCAATTGCTCCATTAATTGAGAGCGGCTACCAGGCTTTATGATCGTTGTTTTTTTGGAGGGGTCAGATTGAGGTTTATTCAAACCGGACTCTCTTTTGGTGGTGTCCATTATTTCTTTTCGCAACTCTTCTTTTGAACGGACACCATCATATTCTAATGTTTTAACTTCTTCTTGATCTTCAAGAACAGCTTTTCTCGCCTCTTGAAATATTGAAGCATTTAAGTCTGTTGCTATGAGGTTGGCATCCTTTTCATCAACTCCTGCCAAGTCAATGAGTGCCTGTACTACATCCTTTGGTTCTATAGCACCAAGCAATGTGAAAGCAATCACTGTCGAGAGACCACTTTGTGATGATACAGGAATAGAATAATTATGAGAGAGAGTGAGAACTGCTTGGTCAACAGAAGGACCATCTAATAATGTGAGAATCACTTCAGGCGCTTTCTCTACATAGCTCTCTATATCAATTGAAGCATAGTCAATACTCATGATAAGTAAGTGTACATCATTATACCGTTACTGCCGCACCCCCTGCTTGTGGAGTGACAGGTGTTGGAGATGTGGTGGTTGGTGTTGGAGCAGCCGGAGGAGTCCCTTTGCTACTGTTTTGAGCTTTGTCGATCGCTTGATGTGCAGTACGGATGGCGTCAGTATATTCATTTATTTTTTTAAGAACTCGATCTCTATTAACTCTAGCATTCGCCTCACCTTTGGTTTTTAGACTTAGTCCACCATTAAGTCTTGCACTTGCTTCTCTGTCAGTTTCCAGACGAAGGTTTGATGGTTTTTGTGTCGGAGCTGTCTCTGTATTTGCGGTTGTTGGTGACAAGAAAGGATCCGTACCTTTTCTCAGATATGCAGGGACATTAGTACGATTACCCTCCCAAGCGGTGTTGGTATTGTCAGGGATTTCAAAATCTAGTGTAGATGCAGATTTTGTTGTTGGTTGTGAAGGTTCTCCTTTAAGTCTCTTCTGTACAGCCTCAAGTTCTTTTTCTTCTAATGAAATCAGGAGCGCTTCTTGTTGCTTTTCTCGCTCTGTCTTGTCTTTTACTAGATTTTCTATACGCTTATGTTTTTCTACAAACAACTCAACTCTTTTATTAAATTCTAACTCTCTATCTTTTTGATCACTTTCAATCTCTCGAAGAGTCATTAAGAGTGATTGACCGATGTCGCCACGAAGATCAGGGTCTGTTTTTTTGGCTTTCGCTAAATCGTTGTTTAATTCAGTGACGAACTCATTTCTCTCCGCATCGGATTTTAGCCTCTTATAATTCGCTATTTCTGATTGAGCTAATTCTTTGGCTTTAGCTATTGCTTTAGCGCTCGCTTCATCTGCTTGTGTCCCAAGAGCTTCCCGTAGCTTCTCCTTCTCTTCTTTTGGTAAGAATTTAGCAGTGCCAACATTTGATATAAATCTCGCTTGTGCTCTCTCTGCGTCTTCATTAACATCCCCTGCCTTATGAAGCATCTCTCCAGTTTTTGGATCTCTGACATCTCTCTCATAGCGAGTCTTGATTCTCGCTCCTTTGTCTAGAATTTCTTTTCTCCTATTTTCCATCGCTTGTTCATACCCTATAGTGCTACCTTTTCCTAAGTCTTTAAAACCAGCTTTTGATAATGTGTTAGTTAAGCGATCAGAGTTTCTCAAATCAAAAGAACTTTTGGATAATGAGTCAGCGAATGAGTGCACTTTCTCCCCTACGAATGTTCCACGATTTCTCTGTATCCAACCCCCTTCTTTATCTTTGAGACGGGACGCTAATCCACCAATCCCTTTTCTTGCTAACATGCCAGTTCCAGCTAGAGCTCCGCCCAAGGCAAAGCCTCCCACTTTGCCTACAGCTTCAGTTACAGTCTCACCTATTGCTCCAGAGAATGACTTGGCTATTTTGAATGTGAAATGAAGAGCTACAACCATAACAAGTACACTGAAGAATTGTAGAGTAGCCGGAGCCGCCCCCCCTCCTTGCATACCTGGCGCGGTTTTTGATATTGCTCCGAATACAGTGATGAATTGTAATGTGAGCGCAAGTAATCCGATAAGCACAGGAGCAAATGCCAATTGATCAAAGAAGACTTTTCTAATAAATTTGGCCCTGTCCCCAAGCATTGGCAAGATACTATCAATAAAAAGTATAGGAGAAATAACCAATATGCCCACAAGAGAAATAGTTCTCGCAATAACCAGAAACGAAGCATAAAAAAGTACATATGCAGCATAGAAAACAAACACAACTACAAGAAGTGCGGCTGGGGTGCTGTTGATTGATTTAACGAGATTACTTGAAGTGTTTGAGACAGTGTCGCTCCCTGTTTGGGTGGCAGCAAGAGCTAATTCTTGTAACCCAAGCTTATTCATAATAATTGATCCCGGAGTATTGGTACTAGAACCATTTAATGTTTCGCTGCCAAATGTAGCAGTATAGAGATTGAGACTCACCACATTTGACACATCAATCACTACTCTCACAGCAGGATAAGAGAAGTTAACAAAGAGTGCGAAGATAATAACCCAAGGTACATATCTGGCAAACTTTTCTTCTTTCCCCAATATATACATAAAACCAAGATAAAGTCCTATAAATACAACAAGAAGAGAAATAACTTGTCTCACAAATACCCACAAAGGATACAACGTTTCTGCCTCCCACATTTTAAAATTAAGTATCCCTATACTTATAGAATAATTAAACAAGTTCGCTGCAAGCCACAAGAATATCCCGGCGAAGTTAAGGAATACTGTTTTGATGAGCCAGGCAATGATGGTGTCAATACAAGAAAGAAGATTTCCTTTACTAAAAAGGTTACATTTTGAAGGATTGAGTTGCTCCTCGGTTAACTGGTCTGACTTTATAATATCATTAACCTCTTCAAATCCTTCAAATCCAGTACTGATGGCAACCCTTGTTTCGTCTAAAAGTGGATTGGTTGCTACTGGTGTACTTGAAGTAGCTTGTGCAAAGGAATATACAGGAGACAAGAAAAAAGCTATCAAAAAAAGCAGAGATAAGAACCTTTTCATGATAGTAAGTGTATCATATGACATCTCGGTACTATAGAGAATATATCAAAGGTTTTGACACTGTTTGTGTACACAGAAACACCCAATTAAGTTATTTTGATCGAGGGGCACACCCCACCCTTCTACTCAATACTTTTATCTACCGCCGTTTCCTTAAAAATTACTATTATTAGACACTGACGTTGCTTCTATGTTTCGACACACTTCTAAAAATGCAGCATCTTCTGTGTCTTCCTTGGCATTACCTCTATCTTCATTAAGTTTCACTTTACGGCTCGCTACAATTCCTTGAGTAGGCAATTCCCCTACTTCATAAATATTAGTATATTCTGAGAATAGTCTATCTATTTCTCTTGAAGAATTAGATTGTTCTATTTTGGATCTAGTGTCTGATATAAGGGTGAGTGCGTCGTTTGCTCGAGCTCTCTCGCTGGCTGCGTCAGATCTTCTGTTGTCTAGCTGAGACTTTCTGTTATTATAATAACTCATTGCTTGAGAATATCTCCCATCTCCTCTTGTTATATAATTATTATTAACTAATGAGTTATAACAGGTTCTGACATTTTCTATTCTGTTACTATAGAGATTAACTTCTATGTCATAATCAGTGAGAGTTTCCAGAAGCTCTTCCGCGTCCTTTTTGTCATAGTTAAACTTCTTGATTATTGGTTGAAGGAGAGCTTTCTTTCTCTCTACATCACTTGCCAAGTCTTGCTCATCTGGAATGATATTATTTGTTGTAACAGTGCTCACCCCTGAGTTATTAGATGAAGAGAAAACTTCATTGATTCCTTTTGTTAAAAATCCAGAAATCATACTACCGAACAGAGAGCTAAGTGACCCGGCTTCATCTATATTCTGCAGTCTCGCAAAAGGCGAAGTGAGCGCTTCGCTGAGTGCCGCTTGTACGCTCTCGCTCGGATTAATTATAACTTCCTTTGTACAAAAGGAATTACCTGCTACGTCTTCTTCAAATGCTAAACACTTAGTTTCACTTTTAGCATTCAAACCAAAATAAATATCACTCCTCTTCTCGTCTACTTTTTTATCAACCTGTTCTGCGGCGATTTGCTGTACTTTTAATGTCTTAGTGAATTGATTCTCACCGCTTATTATGGCGAGCCACCCATCATCCCCTGTTAGATCAGGTCGCTGACTAGCCAAATCAAAGAGTTTTTTGTTAACGCTCGGATTGTTAATATCCCCAGTACAGATATAATTGTAGAGAGCCTGTTTTTCCCTATGAAGATCGTCCGCTGTATAGTTAACACCAAGTCTTTCTATTGAAAGTCTGGTCAAGGCTCTGTCATTACAATTATTCTCTCTCACTATCTTCGGTAGACTAGATGCAAGAGCTTGATTGATCTCATTTTGAGTACTTGATACTTTGTATTGTGAAGTGAGTGAATTAAACACAGAAGCAGCAAATGGAGAGTTTTCTGGAATTAAATTAATGATTTTCCTGGCCTCGTTTAATTCTACATCTTTTAGATATTCTGTTGGGTCAGCAACAATGAGAGAAGACCCACCTTCAAACCCCCCGTTAACCCATGAGAGTACGGTATCTATCTGGGTTTGTAAATTGTTCGTGATGAGACCGCTTGCTATTGGGTCTAATACTGTATTTTTGACAGCGTCAAGATTAGTTGAAAATGCTGTTGCCCCAGAGCTCACATTAATTGGTATAAGAAGTCCATTATTTAACTTTTGTGTTATCTCTGTCGCTCCTATGACTCCTCCCCCTCCAGCACTCACAGAAGAAACGATCGCGACACATAAGCACGCTGTAATAGATAGATATTTGAGCATATGGTAATAGTATACCCTTTTTTATTCAAACAAAAGAACCCCTTTTTCTTTTTTTGTGAATATGACACCTTCAACTTCAAAGTATGAACGAAGCATTAGAAAGCTTGTCGAGATATTTTTGACAGAAACGACATATTCGTCAAACAAAAATACAGAAGGGAGGGAGTCCTTATTCAATATAGAAAGCGCGTACAGAGAAGCAACATAGGTGCTTGTAGTGTTAACAAGCGATGTATGATGAATGAGAGCGTCTTCTGGTACTTTGATGCGCACGAGGTCGTTGAGTAACTTTCTAGCAATCTTTTCTTTTTCCCCGAATACTGTTAATTCAGAATCTTTTTTGGTCTTTTGCCAGCGTTCGATGACTTTTATATCGTCGACATGAAGATTGTTAGCGATAGCTTGTTCTAATATCACCCCAAGAGCATTGCCATATACTTTTCTATCGTCTTCGGTTGGGTTCTTGATAACAGCGAAGTCGTTAATAGAATATACTTTTGGTGAGAATTTCCCCTCCTCTTTATCTAAAAGATTTTTGAGCATCAACCGCTTTTCTTCTTCTGAGATATTTGGTTTGGAGGAGAGGTAAGCACTCAAGAGAGCGATATTTTTGGAGAGTGAGGCTGTGGTGTTGTTCGGATCTTTTAATGACGCTTCGATACGATCACGCTCTTCTTTGCTTAAAGAGAGAAGGGAAGAGGTGGACACTTGAGATGCGATAGAGTCCTTCCAATCCTCGTTTTTGTTATTATCAGCATCTTTTAAAAGATACAAAAATTCAGAACTGTCACGTAATATAATAGGATTCTTAGTAATCACAGTGTCAACCTTTTTGTTATCCCAAAGAAAAGAGTTGAGTAAGAGAAGTACAAGAATGAGAATCATAACAAACACAACACCGGTTTGTTTTTTGGTATAGGAAGTTTCCATTGTTGTAGTATAAAAAAATGAAACGTATTAACCTAGGGACAAGTCATGGAATAAATACATACCCTCTCTCGCCAGGCTGCCATGTCCGCAACACTTCTCCCCTGCCAGAAATGAGATACGATGGGGCGCCGTTTTTGCTACTAAGTATTGGTGCACGTAGTTGAGCTGCGCCTATTTTTGTGAAGAGATACATCTGTGCCATAAATGTTGGATTATGATGAAACACTTCAAGTCTTGATTGATAGACTACAAGATTAGGTGCTTCTTTTCTAAGATCAGCGACAGTTCTATATGACACCATTTCAGAGCAGATAAGTGTTGCGACACGTATATCATCGATAAGTGTGGTCTTCTCACTATCTCTTCGTCCATAGGTGTGATTCTTGATATAAGTTTTATATGATTCATTTTGAGGTGCAAAGTATGTGAAGGGTGCATGTAATACAAGAGGGATATATTCATTAAACGCCATCAAAAAAGTCTTTGGACGAAATAACTGTTTTTCATTATTCGGTACAAGGAATCTACTCACATTGATTAACTGATTTTCGTCATAGAGAGTGTCTCCATCTATAATCGCAGTAGAAGGCAGCCTCTTTCTTAACATAGATAGTTCCTTGTCATTTAACGAAGCGAGAAGTCTTGTATCTTCAGGAAGCGCAACCAAGAATGTCGAAGTGGCAAGTGTGAGTGTTGTGGCGTAGATATCTTCTCTTACCTTATCTACAAAAGGAGTGTCCTCCTCTTTTGTATGAATGTTGGTGGTGATCATAAAAGCCTCACGCTTGACGTGTTGCATCGGTGGTACGTTGTGAACATAAAGAAAGAACAACAAAATAAAAAATCCGTAACACACAGTAACTTTTTTGTTTTGCGTGAGGATTGATGTGATTAGTATTGTTCCTACAAAACTAAGCATAAAAGGTCCTCCATAATATGCGAGCTCAACCAAAGGTGTTATCGCTAAAGCGTGCCCTATCATCCCTGTGGTGAAATGAAGGTCTATGGTATTTTCTTGTGTGTAATATAGTGTTGAAATAAAGAGCGCTCGCAATCCTTCCGCAAGGACAATGAGTATTCCATAATAGAGTGGCAAAAACTCTCTGCAGACTCTCTCCCTTTTATACAAAAGTGCGACGATAGCAAAACTAAGTCCACATACAATCGAAAGAATAAGCCATAACAAGGATATGCCGATAATTTGTACATATCCTTCACGTAACCAAGCGAGAGGATATGTTGCGAAGAGCCAAAGAAATGTAAAAGCATTATAGACGAAACCAAACAAAAAAAATCGAAGAACAATAGTCTTTTTTGCTTGTTCTTTATATGTTGTGAGTATGAGGAGTGAGAGTAATGTGACACTTACAATCACATAGAGAGCAATCGTGAGAGATGTAACCATTGAAGAAGTGTAACATCTTCTGCCCTCACCTTTTCATCTAAAGAAATCTCCAAAAATAGTTCGCGTATATTTTTATCTTTAAATGCTTCTTGTAATTGTTTGAGCATTATCTTTCTTTTCTGTGAGAAGCCAGCATGAATCGCCTTAAAAAATAACTCCTCGTGATAACGGTTGATAAAATTCTTGCGAGAGATATTTTTTATTTGAAGGACCGCTGAGTCAACTTTTGGTGCTGGGAAGAAGCTTCCAGCAGAAACTTTGTATACAATTTTTGGTTCCCCATAAGCTTTAACCGAAAGAGAAAGAAGAGATTCTTTACTATCTCTTGCTACGATACGTTCGGCTACCTCTTTTTGAATAAGTATCACCATAAGAGACGGCTGGTCTACATATGCCAAGAAGCGAGAGATGATAGCACCCGTGATGTAATACGGTATATTGGCTATCAGCTTATAGCTATTAGTCATTAGTTTTTGGCTTACCGGATCAAATGTTAATACGTCGCCTCCAATTAATATGAGCTTCTTTGAAGTAATTTCAGACGGGAATGTTTCAGATAATAATGGAAGTAAATCTCTGTCTTTTTCGAGCGCTATGACATGCGCACCGGAGTCGAGTAATCCCTTTGTTAGAAAGCCTTTTCCAGGACCTATCTCAAGAACAGTATCGTTGGAAGATAATTCACCAGAAGCTATGATTGCGTTACGAGCGGGAATTGAAGTGAGGAAGTTTTGTCCGAATTGTTTTTTGGGAATCATATTGGCAATAGTATTAATTCAGATTAGCATAAACATTGACTTTTGTAAAATTTATGATATATTAAACTATAGCTTTTGAGTCACAAAAACTCAATCCATCGTTCATTTCCAACAACATTTACAAAGAGGTTATATATGAAATTGTTTAAACGTTCGGCACTCGTCCCCTTCTTTATTCTTCTTGTCATACTTACAGCGTGCAACAAGAAGGAAGAAACAGGTACTAAGCCAGTAATCACACCCAAAGTTCAAGAGACTCCCTTACCGCAAAAGCCAGCAAAAGAAGAAAAAAAAGATGCAATACGCGGCCATGCTGAGAATTCTCAAGCTGTTCACGTTGACACTTCTTCTATAGCTGGGCGCAAGCTCGGCGGTCTCTATGCTGACATTACCGGTATATCGGGTGTAGTTGGTAAGGGTTACACTATTGATTATGGTAAAATTCTTGCAGATCTTTGGATTCGCAAGCTCGACAGGAAGAATGTATCCCCTGCAACCGTAAAAGCTTCGGAAGAACCAATTAGTCTGTATCTTGCTGAGCAAAAAAAGATGAACCTCAAACAGTTCATCAAAGAAGCAGAGAAAGAAGTTACGCTTGTTCAAAACAATCTAGACTTTCAATCTGCTTGTAAGGGGTATAAGCTTTCTGTAGGCGAGTGTGAGATGTTTAAAACGCTTGCGCGTGATGTGCGAGGTGTTGATCTTGTTGCGTATGGTATGACTGAACTCATGCCATCCGCCGAAGGTGATCTCAATGTGAAAATCATGGAGATACTCCTTACGAACGCGGGGTCAAATTACCTTTTCACGATTCCAGCTTTGTATGATCGAATGCTTTCGCTCGGATTCTATCAGTTCACTTCGTATGCGGTGAATAGTGGAACTGGCCAAGGAGCTTCCCGGATGAATGCGTTCCTTAAAAAGGAAGCAAAAATCCCTGGATCGGTCATCAGGTTACGAAATGGTGAGCATCATCGCGCGGCATATCTTTTTGCGCTCGATAATTTGGCAAACCTTTCAAAGAGAACATCAGAGAAAGAGTTCGCTGCGCTTAAGGGAGCTTTGAAGCACAAACCTGGAGATATTGTTACCTTTATAGCAACAGCTCATCATGCACCTAGGCTCGCGCTCAAGTCTATGAAAAACTGGTTGTCAAAAGGTGGCAAAGGTTCACTTAACGATCATCTGATTGGCAGACTTAAACCGTACGGTAGAAAGTCTGACAACAATCTCGCTGCTCTTGAGAAGTTGAGATGAGATGAGGTGAAATGAACAGTGGATAAAAGCGATACTGTAAGGTATCGCTTTTTCTTGTACACCTGTCTACATTCTATATTCTTTATTCTACACTCTGTATCTCTGTTATATATACAACACCGTGCCACCATGCTCTTTGTAATACAATTCATTCCACTCTGCTTGATCTTCTTGTACATCTTGTAGGAATTCGCTCGGAGCATTGATTTGTTTTTGTCCGAAGATTGTTCTTAATTCTGTATGGGTTAGGAATAATTTTTTCTTGGCTCGTGTAACTGCTACATAGAATAATCTACGCTCCTCCTCTTCCTCCTCTTTGCTTCTTTTTCTATTACCAATATTTTTGTGAGGGAAAAGGTCTTGTTCAAGTCCGGTAATAAAGACATATTCGAACTCAAGTCCTTTGGATGCGTGTATAGTCATCAAACGTACCCCAGCCCTGTCTTTCTCGTCATTATCCTGATCGCTCATAAGAGATGCTTCTTCTAGAAATGTTTCTATCACTTCATGTGCTAGACGATCGTCATATTTCACAGTGAGGGACACGAGCTCGCGCGCATTCTCGAGACGCTCTCTGTCTTCACTTCCCCCGTCTAACATTTCGCGCTCCATACCACTATCTACAAGTATCATTTGTATAATATGTGACAACGGTTCAGTATTCATCTTCTCTACAACAGAATCAAGAAAATTAAAAACACCTTTAATCTTCTCTTCACTCTTACTAGGAATAGGTTCACCTGCAAAGAGTTTGGCAACAGTCACCTTCCCTATTCCACGTTTTGGAGTTTCGAATACTCTTTTGAGATCAGGTTGTGAATCTCTGTTAAGAGCAGCACGTAGATAGCTCATCACATCTTTTATTTCTCGTCGTTCAAAGAATTTTGTACCAAGAAGATTATACGCCACCCCTTCTTTCAAGAATGCTTCTTCTAGCACACGTGACTGAAAGTTGGCTCGATACAGTACTGCGATTTCCAAAGAAGACACTCCTTGTGCTATTAATTCTTTTGCTTTTTTGGCGACCCATTCCCCTTCACCACCTTCGTCCCAAGTTGGAGTGATTTCTATTTTGTCTCCATCACCCTTTGATGTGAAAAGATTCTTTTTGTTCCTGACTGTATTTTTTTCTATTGAGGTGTTAGCTAGAGATAAAATATTTCCAGTTGAACGATAATTCTCTTCAAGTAATACTGTGCGTGTGCCGCCAAAGTCTTTTTCAAAGTTAAGAATATTACGTAGATTAGCTCCACGCCAAGAATAAATATTTTGATCAGTATCTCCGACAACACAAATGTTATTGGTAACAGGATTAACGAGGAGCTTCACAAATTCATATTGTGATTGATTAGTGTCTTGATATTCATCGATGTGAATATATTTGAAGCGTTCCTGATAATAGTGACGTACATGAGCGTGTTCTTCAAGGAGGGTGACAGTTCTCACTATCAAATCATCAAAGTCGAGCGCCTTCTGCGCACGAAGAGACTCTTCATAGATCCTCCACACAGAAGCGATGATGTCCATCTGAGCAGTAGCGACTTTTTGTTTGTACTTCTCTACCGTTACGAAGTCACTCTTTTCTCTCGAGATGATGCTTCTTATTTTTGAGGCGTCATGAACTTTTGGGTCAAGAGAAAGTGTATTCATCGCTTCTTTAATAATCGACAATGTATCCTGCTGATCAAGTATTGTTGGATACTTAGAGAGTCCAGCTAAGGATGATTGTTCTTTGAGTATGAGAATACCGAGCGAGTGAAATGTTTTGATTAAAGGGGTGTGATAATAGGGGTTCGGTTGTTCAATTGCATGCTCCTCTTCGAGTCTTTTGAGTACACGCTCACGCATTTCTTTGGCTGCTTTGTTGGTGAAAGTGACCGCTAGTATGTGAGACGGATCAACCCCTTTTTTGACTATTGCCACGATGCGCTCAGTTATCGTTTTGGTTTTTCCAGCTCCTGCGCCTGCTAAAATAAGAAGAGGTCCTTCTGTTATTCCGACAGCCTCTTCTTGTTGTTTGTTAAGCATTGTCATGCGCACAAGTGTAACACAAAAAGGAATGCTGATTTTTCTTGATTATGAGTAGTTATTTTTTAAATGATGCGAGGACATCATCCTTTGCTTTCTCCAATAACTCTCTATGATTTGGAGCTAAATGTTTGAGACTAGTCATATAAAAATCTACCCCCATTGAGAGAGAGGCTTGAAGCGCAGCGAAAGAATCTTCCCCTATTTCATCATACAGATAGTTAAGGAATTGTTTGTATATTGTTTCAGAAATGGCGTTGATCATTTCGTGAGTATCGTCCTCATCTAATCCGCTTAGATTAAATTCCTTTATAAATGATTGGATAAATTCTTTTTCTTGCATGATGTTTTTATGAGGATATTACTCCATTTGTGTAGATAGAAGTGACAAGGCGTCTTGATTGAGATAGGAGTTCGAATATAGTGCGTGTATCATTCTCTCTGTCATACTTTGAAAGTGGTGAAAACACTGATTCTCCTTTTTTGTGAAGCTTGCACATATGTTCTATGGTTTGTAGCGCGTAGACAAAGGCGCTTAACTCAGCCCTCACTGTTTCATTTGATAAGATACCAACAGGCTCCCCGCTTAGAATATCTTTGATAGTGATAGCTTGTAATGCACCCACTATACCACTCTCGTTATTCCCTAAGTTGAGCGACTTAACACTTCTGTTGATCAAGAATACATCAGTTGAACTCGTTTCTTTGCTACCAAGAAGAGCAATGAGTTCGGCTACCGCTCTCTGCTCACTATCTTTTTCTATGTCCCTTAAGAAATCAAGAGGACTTGTTTTGTTAAACAATGACTGAGCCATAGTAGGAGCCTTAACTGTCTCACCTTTTGATTGATTGGAGTAGAGCACTACAGCAAGACCAAGGAGAATGAGGGTGGTAGGTCCTGTTCTCCACGAGCTTCCGGTGTTTTTTATTTTTTTGAGTGTATTCATGATGGATTTCATGGCCTCTTCTTTTTTCTTTTTGAGTTCTTCCGGTGCGTGTTCTTTTTCCCCTAACAGACGCTCTCGTTCCTCAGAAGGAAAAGGGAAAGACCCTCTGGATGATAAGTTGGATATTTTGTTAAAAACGGTAGTCCAAGTACTGCTCTCTTTCTTTATAACAGGGGTAGCTCCTGCTAGCACAGAACTCCTGTTCGTCATCCCTGTAGTTTGGTTCTCTTTTATTGCTTGTGATTTTGGAGCTGTTTTATCCATGAATGACTTCACTTTCTCTAAGCTTGTAGGTGGAATACTGGTACCGTCTCTAGAGATACGACTACGTTTCCCCTCTTCTGTTATTTTGTTACCATCCATTAACTCAGATTCATCATAATGAACAGAGAGTGAAGGGGCGACGAATTCATCAGAAGAGAATATTGACCACTTATGTTTCTTGTGAAGTTCTGTGAGAAGTGCCCTATCCTGGTCACTGAGCGTTCCTTCCTTGTATCGTGCATATAAATTTTTGTACATGCTCTTGTCAAGCTTCCAAGAGAGAGACTCGTCATTCATAGGAGAATAGACCTCAGCGTACTTAGTCTTGAACGAAGACTCTTCTTTTTTGGAATCAAATTCTCGTATCTTGTCACGAAGAAGAGCAGAATATTGCGCTTTGTTTAGAGATTGTTGTTGTGTGAATCGAGTTTTGAAATCTTGCTCTCCTAAAACGATTACTCGACTAAGTTCTTGCTCTAATGCTGATCTGCTTTGTGGCAACATTTCGCTTATGACTTTTGCCTCTTCCTTGCTCATCGCTTTTTTGTTGGCATAGAGAGAGATGTAGGCTGTGGGGTCCCTCTCAAACATGTCTTTGTGAAGTAATTTTAGTTGTTCATAAGCGTTAAACTGTCTCGCATCTTCGTTTTTTGCTCGAATATTTTCTCTTTCTTTAAAAGTTGCTTCATTCGTTGGGTTACTCATGTTGTACAACGACCTTACAGATTTGATGTACTGCACGATGGTGTTCTGACACCAGATGATTTCTTTTTCTATTGTATCAATCTCCTCCTTTGAAGGGTCCCCAGGCAGAGAATCAATTGCCGCAAACGTAGCCCCTAAACGACCAGATAATGATTTCCATTTAGCTTGGTCAATTACACCTCTCTCAACTAATTTCTCTCGTAGTATTTTTTGGCCACTGCTTAACACAAAGATAGAACGCTCAAGTTCTTCTAATAATCTAGTAGCGTTCATTGCTTCATTCGTGAGCGCTTTTTTCTTCTCTAAGATTTGCGCTTCTTTGTCTTTTTTCTCTCTTGCCTTAGTATCTTTTGAGAAGGATTTTATTGAGAGGGTGAATCTAGTCACTTCCATTAAGGCTTTCTCAGGTTGCTCTGTTCTTATTAATTTGAGAATATTATTTTTTTGAATAATAATCGGAGCTAGTAACTCAAGTGATTCTCCATCTGTCACCTGATTTACGAGTTCGTTATACAAAACAAAAGCACGGTCAAAATTCGTTTTGAGTGAGTAGAGTATTGAACTAAGCCCAGGCCTAACCTTTTTCCATTCTCCGTTTTCGTCTAGATATTCCCACACTTGCGTCTCTGATCTTAAGGGTTTCCCAGCTTTATTATCAGCCTTCTTTTTTGTGAGACGAACAACATCATCAGGCCATCCACTATATATATCAGCAGAGAAAAGTTTATTCTTCTCTTCCAGTATCGCCTTGTCCTCCTGCTCTCTTGTTTTAACTGTTTGAACAAAGGCGCCAAAAGAAGTGTTTACATTTTTAATGTCATCCCCGGTTGGAGCTTCGGGAAGTGAAGTGTTTAATTTCTCTAGCTCCTCAGCTTCAGCTTTAGTCAATGTGTGAGCACTTTTAAATTCAGCGATTCGAGCGAGTAAACCACTTCTCATCGTAGACAAAGCTTGTGTTTTTATTGTGAGTAATTCCTCTTCATGTGATTGTTGCACTCCTTCCAAAGCTTTTTGTAGCTCAAACTCTTTTCCTTTTAGTTTTGTTTCAGAAATAATTCTAGTAACCCCCTCTAGTGTTCCTTGAATGAGAGCGAGCACGTCACTCGCGCTCTTTTCTTGGTTGTTAGTAAGAAAACCAATAATACCCTCTTTATCAGTCGCGCTCTCTAGCCAAGAGAGTTTATCCAAAAGCGTGACTGCTCCTAAAAGTTTGTTCCTATTAACATCTTGTGCAATTATTTTACGCAGTTCCGCTACTTTTGGTTTCATTGTTTGTATATAGTCAAAAAGAGTAGCGGCTTCTTGTTGTAAGGCAGCGTCTTTAATCAAAGCTTCCTCTCGCATCACTAATATTTCCTCACAGAAAGTATCGATCTTTTTAAGAGATTTTTCGTCGTCTGGTGTCACAGGGTTTCTTTTTTCAAGGTTTTTTAGTACTGCTTTTACGATGGAGATAGATAAAAGAACCTTCCCCTCGTCTTCTTCTGTGAGATTATTCTTAGCCCTAATGTCATTAAGTTTCCCTAAGAGGGTGATCGCAGATTCTTGCACTCGTAACATATCTTCTGTGAGCGGCTCCTCTACTTTCTTTCCTATTTCTGCACCAACTTTCCCTCCTAGTGTGTAGTTCGGTATAGAATATGAAGCACCTGACCCGCTCAGTCTTATGTTTGGATCAAAAGTTTGAGGGATAGTAGGCTCGACTACTGGTTTGAATGTGCCAAATGACCCATTCCTAATAGGTGTTGCAGATAGAGAGAAATCTGGAGTATCTTCACCCCTTGTGGTTGCCATAGTAATCTTAGTATAGCTTATTTTATAAAGAGATAAGAGGCCTTCTCCACATTGTGGTATTTAAGCTTGCTTGTTATCTCAAACCCCATTTGTTAGTATGATACTAGTAGAGAAAAGAGGTTACATTTAGCAATCTTTAGACCTAAATGTCAACTTCTTTTTCTTTTTCTAATTATCGTGAACGCACATCTTTCCATAACGCTTCTTCCCCGCTTTATTACAGTCGGAGTTATTATGGTATTTCTCCTCTCCCCTTCTCCTCTTTTGGCTGCGAACATATTTTTCTCTTTTCAGGATAGGGTTAAATCTATTTTTCTGGAAAAGGAAGAAGAAACAGAACAAGAGATCTCCTCCCCTCAAACAATGGCAGTGCTCAAGCCTGTTGTTGTTGATGAGTCAACGACATCCCAGATGATTATAGAAAATGATTCATTGAGAGTTGACTCAGGTCCCCTGCGTGTAGCAACTGAAGATATTGAATTCCCCCAATCGGATATCATTAGTGTGTATGAAGTTAAAAAAGGAGATACAATTTCAGACGTGGCGAGACTATTTGATGTATCAGTGAACACTATTATTTGGGCTAATAATTTAAAATCAAGAACACTCACTCCTGGAACAACACTTATTATTCTTCCAGTGACCGGTATTAGACATACCGTCAAAAAAGGTGACACTGTTAAATCACTTGCGAGACTCTATCGTGCAGACACAAAAGATATAGCTCAATATAACGGCATTACCGAAGACTCTTCACTATCATTAGGTCAAGTAATTATTATTCCAGATGGTGAAATAGAAATCATACAACCAAAAGTTGCCAAGAAAAAGACAACGTCTAAGATTACACGGTCATATACTCAAGCTACCCCATCTGGTTTCCTTATTAGACCTATACAGGGAGGTAGAAGAACTCAAGGTATTCATGGTAATAATGCAGTTGACATAGCCGCAACTCCAGGTACTGCGATTGTTGCTTCTGGTAATGGTGTTGTCATAGCTTCACGTATCGGTGGATATAATGGAGGGTATGGGAATATGGTGATTATCTCACATGCAAATGGAGTACAAACGCTCTATGCCCATATGAGAGAAGTGTATGTAGGCACAGGAGAAACAGTGACACAAGGTCAAGTGATAGGAGGTGTAGGAAATACAGGACGATCAACAGGGCCTCATCTTCACTTCGAAGTTCGTGGAGCGAAGAATCCGTTCTAGGGTAGTTACTAGTCATTAGTTACTAGTGAGATACAAATACAATGCAAGTAAACACCCAAAGCGCAGGCGTAGCCTGCGCTTTGGGTGTCTGGTGATTTCTCTATACTCTACATTCTACGCTCTATATTCTACACTCTGCATCCCTCACCCTTCATATATCTTGGGTCTATATTGAAATGCTTCTAATATGTCTTCATTTTCTACCTTACTGCTTTCTCTTAAGTCAGCAATTGTTCTTGCAACAGAGAGTATTCGATAATATGAACGAGGGGAGAGTGTCGCCTTCTCTGCTAATTTTTTAAGAAGAGAAGAAACACTTTCTTCCATGTCACACTCTTTGATTAATTGATCGAGTGTTAGCTTCTGAGAAGGTTTGTTGTCAGAAGTCGTACTCCTTCTTTTTGTGCCAAATGATCTTCCGCGTATTACGTTGTTTCGTATGGTAGTTGAATCAGTCCCTGTGCCTTCCTTATGCAATTCATTATAGTTAATTGATTCTACAGGAACCCACAAATCAATGCGATCAATGATCGGCCCTGATAGCTTGCGCGAATAGTTTTGTATATGATGAAGAGAACAGGTGCATGGTTTTATGTTGCTACCATAATATCCGCAAGGGCATGGATTCATCGCAGCGACAAGAAGTACGGAAGCTGGGAATGTGTAACTCCCCTTTGCTCGAGAGATGGTAATAGTTCTCTCTTCAAGTGGTTCTCTTAATGACTCGAGAACTTTCTTATCGAATTCTGGGAACTCGTCCAAAAAAAGAACACCACGATGTGCGAGTGTTATCTCACCAGGTTTAGGAGACGCTCCTCCTCCAACAAGAGAAACATATGATGCTGTGTGATGAGGTGCACGAAATGGAGCGTGAGTAATCGGAGCATTTATTTTTTTGACAAGGGAATGAACTTTAGTCACATCGCGTATCTCTTCTTGTGATAGAGGTGGAAGTATTTGAGAGAATGCTTTGGCAAGCATGGTCTTCCCAGTTCCTGGAGGTCCATAGAGAGCGATATTATGATTTCCTGTTGCTGCTATTATGAGTGCTCTCTTGGCAACTTCTTGTCCTTTGATGGTTCCAAAATCAAGAGATGAAGTAATCTCTGGAATAACAAAAGCGCTCGTATATGAGGCTATTTCTGATACTTCCCCAGTATCAGTTGTTCCTCCTAAATGAATATAGAGTTCACGCAGGTTCTGACAAGGATAAATGAGTATGTCTTCAACAAGAGAAGCTTCTTCTTTGTTGTCATAGGGCACATACACGCTTTGAGCCCCCTGTCTCTTGGCGTACTCAACCATGCCGAGTATGCCTTTAACAGGAAGCACTGATCCTGTTAAAGAAAGTTCTCCGAAGAAGTACACCTGCTTTTGTTCAACATGTAATTGTTTTGAAGCGAGTAAGTACGCGAGCACTATAGGGAGATCAAAATGTGTACCTTCTTTTTTGATATGGGCAGGAGATAGTGAAACAGTTATTTTTTGATTCTCTGTTTTTGGATTCTTGAGATATGAATTACGAAGCGCTGAGATAATTCTATCCTTACTCTCATCAACAGACTTGTCTGGTAATCCAACAATAGAAAAAGAATATAATCCAGAAGTGACATCGACTTCTACATTTACCTTTTCAACATCGAGACCAACAATGTGAGCACTTGTAACAGTAGCAACACTCATTATTTGAGTATAACACTCTTAATAGCGAGAACCGATGTTTCATTAGGGGCGATAATGAGTTGTGTTGGTGATACGAAAGCGTAGACAACAGAGGTGTTACCTTCTCTAAAAACTCTCATTGTTACATTCGCTGACGTGACATCACTCCATGGATTAGTCGGTGCAGATATGACAGTATCCACTACTGCAATTGTAGTTGATGCTGTTGGTGGCGTTGATGTCGCTTTTGTTGATGTTGCTAATTGAGTACTGGTGGTCGCAGTTGATGTGGTGGCTGTCTGAGTCTTAGGTTCATTTACTTTTTTGGTTGAGCTCGCCACTTCTTTATTGAGAGCATTTGCTAATTCAATAATATATTCACTTCCATTTCTTTTCATATATGCGAAAACGGGAGAATATGAAGAGAGTGTTAATACATACCCTTTGTCTTTCTTTTCTACCTTCTGTATATGTATTCCAATCTCTCTATCAAGTGTTGGAGATAAAGCGGAAAGATTACCCCTCTTCTCTTTTTCTGTGATTTGGACTGACTCCGTTTCAGATATTTGAACATCATCTTCCTTGAGAACATAAAAGAGCACACCAATCACAATCATGATGAGAACGATAAGAAGCGCGCTTATAGAAAGGATAAGTCTATTAGAGTTTCTTTCTTCGCTTACATCTTTGTTTCCTATATCATTTGATGCTGTAGCGATTTGAGTGAGTGAAGCTTCTTTGGCTTTAACCTCTTCACTTATATCATGAGCGAAGGTGTCTACTTTTGGTATCATGAAGATAGTATATAGTGGCTAGTAGTTAGTGGCTAGGTGATAGGGTGTAGAATGTGGAGTACAGAATGTAGAAAATAGAGTACAGAGCATAGAGTGTAGAACAGAGAGTACAGAATGTGGAATATACTAAATACAGAAAACGCAGGCGCAGCCTGCGCTTTCTGTATTTTCTATACTCTATATTCTACGCTCTGTACTCTGTACCCTACCCTTACTCCCCTCCTCTAAAAATTCCAAAATCTTCATCAGAAAAATGAGGTGTAGAAGCAGTCGCTTGTTGCGGTTTTATTTTTTTAACAGACTTTTTCTTTGACGGATTGAATGATTTTGTGTATTTGGTTCTTTTGTGTCCAATCAAAAATTCTTCAGGAGAGTCACACATATCAATAAAGTCTTCACAATGCTCACGTAATTTTGACGACGAAGATTTTCCAAAAGAGATAACTTCAACTTGAACACCAAAATGTTCTTTGAGGAAGGTAACAAGTGGCACGAAGTCCCCGTCCCCTGTGGCGAGTATTATGGTGTCTACTTTTGGAGCGATGCGAATAGCGTCAACTGCCATACCGACATCCCAGTCAGCTTTTTTTGACCCTCCATAAAAGATTTGTAAATCTTTTGTTTTGGTTTCGATACCGATTTTGGTGAGCGCTTCGAAGAAGTTTGTCTCATCTCCTGCTTCTGTAGTGATTACATAAGCAATAGCTCGAATAAGTTTTCTTTTAGATAAAGAACGCTCTACAATAGCCGCAAAGTTAACTTTTGAATTATAGAGATTCTTCGCTGAGTGATAAAGGTTTTGTGTGTCGATAAAAATTGCGACACGTTGATCAATATGTTTAATAACTGTCATAGTGTTAGTGATTATATGATAGTGTGTTGTTTCTAATTAACAATAAATAATAAAAACAAAGTGCTATCGTTTGATATAAAAATGAGAAACGAATATTAAAATGAATAGAAACTATAGTTAGTATACTATGGCCCAGTAGCAAGTAGCCAGTAGCCAGTAGCCATTAGCAAGTAGCCAGTAGCCAGTAGCCAGTAGCCAGTAGCCAGTAGCCAGTAGCCAGTAGCCAGTCAAAGTGGCGCCCGAAGGGCGCCACTTTGTGTACTCTTTTGTAGGATTACTTGAGTCCGAGTTTGGTCACAAGTGCTGAGTATCTCTTCTTGTTTGATTCTTGGAGATACTTGAGGTGAACTCTACGATCGGCTACCATTTGTATGAGACCACGACGTGAGTGATTGTCTTTTGCGTGAGTCTTCAAATGATTGGTGAGTTCTACGATACGCTTAGTCAAAATAGATACCTGAACTTCAGGAGATCCTGTGTCTTTCGCGTGAATTTGAGTATTTTTGATGGCAATAGCCTTTTTTCTAGGTGTGAGCATATAAATCTAACTATAACGACTATTCTAGCACACTTTTTTAAAAAATGCAAGCCCGGGAAACCTCAGATAGCAGTTACTGGTGTATGGTTATTAGAAAACACGAAAACCCCCAGAGTATCAGAGGGTCTGCACTCCAAAGTTGAATTCGCCCTAGGCTACATTGACAAAGTGTAGTAGTAATAGTAGTGTATATTTACTTTTGGAAATAATTCTAAAAAGTCGTTGCGACAGCAATGCGTTCCTTGAAATCACATCACCCTATTTTAGCTTTGGCTTATGCTGGGGATGTTTATTGGAGATTTTTTTATGAGCTATAAACTCAAAGTTCAAAACGCGGCCCTTGATGAAATCAAAGGCAGTATTGTCCTTCGTGGAGTTATTGACCCTGCGACGTTTTCGGATATCAAAATCGGTGACTATCAGCGCGAAGAAGGGTCTCTTAAGGATCTCGACAGCCTGATCAAAGCACTCAAAGCCGGCGATCAGTTGCCCGATATCGAAATCGGTATTAGGGGGAACGACTACAGTGAGCGTGATGGTGTTTTCTATATACCGTGCGACTCATATGTTGTTGACGGCCTCCAACGCCTTACAGCGGCGAAGCCTGTCTGGATGGAAGACCCAAAAATTCCGATTCGTCTTGGCGCCCTTCTACATTTTGGTTCAAATGAAGCCTGGGAGCGTGAGCGTTTCAAGCTGCTCGACACTTTGCGGAGAAAAGTATCACCAAACGTTCTTCTCAGAAATGAAAAGGACAGCCCCGCGGTTTCAGCCCTCATCGCAATGTCAAACAATGACAAAGATTTTGCTTTGAAAGCAAAAGTTTGCTGGGGACAGAAAATGGCGCGTACCGAAATGGTGACAGCACTCACGGTTCTTAAGACCGTTTCTGTGCTGCACAGCCACCTTATTCCAGGCATGGCTTCACATCTGAGTGTTGTTGTTGCTGCATCGGATAAGGCGCTCGAGTTTCTTGGTCCAAATGTTTAGCGCGCGAACACTCGTACTTTTTTCGAAGCAATTGAAATTTCGTTTGGCTTGCGAAGCATCGCGTATCGCGACCTTTCTCCACAAATCAAAAGCGGCTTTCTGCGAGCCCTTGCAAAAGTGTTTGCTGACCATCAGAACTTTTGGGAAGACAAGCGTCTCACTATTTCAAAGATGGACCGCGAAAAGCTACGCCTGTTCCCACTCCGTGATCCAGGGGTTCTACCGCTTATTGGCAGCAGTTCTAGCATCAATCCCGCCCTCTACAGTCTTCTTGTTGATCACCTCAACCGTGGTAGACGTGTGACAAGAATGATCAAGTGGAATGGCCAAAAGGCTGACGGTGTTCTCCCTCTTGATGCTAGACAAGCAGATGAAGATGCTGTTAGCGGCTTTGATGAGTGAGTGGTGATGTTGTGATTCCTAAGAGTCAGCAGTAATGCTGGCTCTTTTTCTTTTGTTTACTTGCACGAAGTGGGGGTAGTGTTCTTATATAGGACTTCATAAGGAGAAGGTAATGAAATCTAACAATGTTCATCAATGTTTGTTAAGCAAGGTTGTGTCACAGAAGTCTCTAAAAGTAACCTTTTTAAAAGGGATGATGGCAGGGACTTTTGAAGAAGGAGGGGTGGTTATTGGATATTTTGAAGGCTTATCTGAAAGGGTGTTGAGCCGCAAAAGAACAAAAGAACAAATTGTGAGAGAAATAATTGAAGAACGTCGTTCTCAAGAAACAGGCAAGAAGCCCCCTTTGCCAAGAGACAAACGACCACATGTGTGCATACTTTTTTGGGATTGGTTCGCCGAGGATGTAGGAACCCTGTGGGTTCCGGTAAAAAATCTTCTCCCTCTACACCGTACATAAGTCTCTATGAGTACTTTTTAACACGCAGCGTTCAGACTGCGTATTTCTTTTCCCTTACTTTATTGTGCGACATTGATATATACTTTTTATTAGCCATTAGCCATTAGCCATTAGCCATTAGCCATTCTGAATACTGTAATCATGCATTCCCTTACCTCTCTCAAACAAGATTTTCTTCAATATATTGAAATCGAAAAAGGACGCTCCGCGCTCACTGTTCGTAATTATGATCATTACCTCACACGGTTTTTGGATTTCGCTTCCTCAAAATATAATGTAGATTCCCCTGCCCTCATCACTGAAGCTATGATGCGAGAGTACCGTGTCTATCTTAATAGGCTCCCTGCACGAGAGATGAAGAAAGGTCAAGCTATTGAAACGCTTGATAAAAAAACACAAAATTATCATCTTATAGCTCTCCGTGCTTTTTTTAAATATATTCGTAAGCGAGGAGTGGATGGTTATGATCCAGAGAGAATAGAGCTTGCCAAAACTGCACAAAGAGAATTAGATCTCATCTCAGAAAGAGAATTAGACTCACTTTTAAATGCTCCCGATTCTCAAACGGTAGCAGGTCTTCGTGATAAGGCGATACTTGAGCTGTTGTTCTCAACCGGGCTCCGTGTTTCTGAATTATGTTCTTTAGATAGAGATGTGGATCTTCGCAATGGTGAAATCTCGGTAAGAGGAAAAGGTGGCAAAATTCGCGTTGTCTTTATCGCGAGCAATGCTTTAAAAGCAGTGAACACCTATCTCGCTTCGCGAGTAGATATAGACGAAGCAATGTTCATCGATCATTCCCCTCGTGCCATCTCTAGAATGGCTAAAGAAGAATCAATACGTTTAACTCCACGAAGTGTTGAGCGTATCTTGAATAAATATGCAGAGCGCGCAGGGATAGCCAAGAAGTGTACACCTCATGTACTGCGTCACTCGTTTGCGACTGATCTTTTGTATAACGGAGCAGATCTCCGCACTGTGCAGCTGATGTTAGGGCATGCCTCTATCGCCACCACTCAGATTTATACCAATGTTACTAATAAATTTCTTCGTGATCAGTATGAGAAATTTCATGGCAAAAGAAAAACTCGTGAGTAGTCGGTAGTTTGTAGTTCGTAGTAAATACATGACACAGAATATAGAAGCGAGACAGTAAGGTTATCTCTTTGAATAGGTTAGCAAGAATGCGACACAGGCGCCAGATAAGTACTCTACTATGTAATATGTGCGAATAACTTGCATGTATATAAAAGTTTCGTTAGTATCGCATCAATATTAAGGAGAATCACATGAATACTGTTTCGCTGCCGTACAGCATCTCTGGTCATGCACCTTTTATTCACCTCAACCATCATCAAGGGGAAGACTACCCTGTCTGTATTAAATGTTCAAAACATCATGTGTACAGTCCTGTAGTTTGTGGGCAGAGAGTTCGAGAAGAATTCGCTAACGCGTCCCCGCTTGATAGTGGTGTTATTGATGATATTCTGAAATACCCACAACGATTCGAAGAGATACACAAAGCTCTTGAGTCAGGAAAGTTCATCGCCTTTTTAGGCACCATGTACAAATATGTTGTGTCCGGGGATGTGAGATGCCTCTTTTTGTTTAAGGAAGAAGGAAGCTATCATGTGACCCCTGTATCTGTTGAACTCTTATGGTCAAATGAGGTAGTTATACCATGCAGAGCATAAAGCGGGATCTATTTCAGGTTTCAAGAGCAATCACTATAGAGGGGTTGCTTTTTTTGTAGAGTATTGTATAATTTTATATAGCAATGACCACAGGGGTCAAAGCACATTCAACAAAAGCTCAAAAAAAGGAGAATTCCCATGAGCAACAACAAAGGCCAACTTCTACAAGACCCATTTCTGAACCAGCTCCGCCGTGAGCATGTGCCGGTGTCCATCTACCTGGTCAACGGCATCAAGCTGCAAGGCCAGATTGAATCGTTCGACCAGTACGTGGTGCTCCTGCGCAACACGGTCACGCAAATGGTCTACAAGCATGCGATCTCGACTGTTGTACCTGCTACGAATGCGAAATTCAAAGCAGGTGCTGAAGGTGATCATGACACCGGTGGCGAAGATGTCATCCCTCCTGGAAGCTTCGATGATCGCGACGCTTCAGCTGCTGCCGCGCCAGCCCAAGCCAACCCCAAGAAGGGCAACAAAGCCTCTTCGAGCAAGAATCAGAAACATTAAGTTTCTTGTTCTGCTAAAGCCGCACCTTGTGTGCGGCTTTTTCTTTTTGTTTACAGCGTGATATAGTAAAACTTCTATGGAGTTCCACAATCTTCCACGTCACATAGCTATTATTCCAGATGGGAATAGACGATGGGCCAAACAACAACACCTCCCAACACTCATCGGACATAGTGAAGGATACAAAAGAATAGAAGAGTTAGTCGAAGAATCACAACGTTTAGGAATAGAATATGTTACTGTCTGGGCATTCTCAACTGAGAATTGGAAACGTACAAATATCGAACAAGAACAATTATTTTCTCTTATTATAAAAGGACTCACCGCTCTTCAAGGTGAACTTCTTAATACAAAAAGCCGATTTGTTCACTTGGGAAGAAAGGATAGATTAAGTGAAGAGATTCTCGCGTTGCTCTCTTCTCTTGAAGAGAACACAAAAGAATATACATCATTTACATTGTGTGTCGCTATTGATTATGGTGGTGAAGATGAAGTGCTTCGCGCAGCTGAAGCGTATAAAAATACCAAAGACCAAGATGCAACAATAGTAGATTTTCTGGATACTTCACAATATTCTATACCTTCCCCTGATCTTATTATTCGAACAAGTGGAGAAAAAAGAACATCTGGTTTCATGCCGCTACAAAGCGTTTATAGTGAATGGTATTTTAGCGATAAACATTTCCCTGATTTTGATGTGACAGAACTTCATCAAGCTTTGACAGAGTATGAATCAAGAGAGAGGAGACATGGGAAGTAGATAGATTACTAGTATATAGTTACTTATTACTAGAAAATATAAATTCTTCACCATGCCCCCCACTAGTAAGTAATAACTAGTAACTATATACTATCCCTATGAAAATTATTTCTTGGAATGTTAATGGATTACGTGCTGTGTGGAACAAGGGTGCGCTACAGGATTTTGTTCTCAAAGAATCACCTGACGTGTTAGCTATTCAAGAAATAAAATGTGAAGAAGTGCAATTAAACGAAGATCAAAAAACACTCACCTTCCCTGCATCTTCTGTGCGATACAAAGCAGTATTTGAAAGTGCTAAAAATCGAAAAGGCTATTCTGGTGTTGCTGTGTATGTAAAGGAAGGTATCCATTTTGAACTCTTACATGCCACGCTTAATAAAAAAGATTTTTATGATGAAGAAGGGAGAACGATTGCTGTAGAATTCGATCAGTTCTATTTGGTTAACTGCTATTTCCCAAATGGTGGGAAGAGTGAAGAGCATTATGAATATAAGCTAGCATATTATGAACACTTCTTATCTCTTGTGAAAAAAATAGAAAAAAAGAAACCAGTCATTTGGTGTGGAGATGTGAATGCAACAAATGAAGACTTGGATCTCGCGCGACCAAAAGAAAATAAAGACAAGCTCGGATGTACTGTACCTGAACGAACAGCTCTCAAGACATTCACCGAAAACTTCATCGATACCTATCGATACAAAAACGGTGATAAAGTCCAGTACACTTGGTGGGATATGAAGACCAGGTCAAGAGAAAAGAATGTCGGCTGGAGAATTGACTATTTCTACACCTCACACGCGTTGAAGACACAGATAGTCGACGCACAGATACTCGATGATTATATGGGGAGTGACCATTGTCCGATTCTTCTTAGTATCAAATAGTCAGACATCTTTGTGAGTTAATGAGCGTGATAGCTAGTGTGGTGCTATAACAATAATCACCATATCGATTCGATATGGTGATTATTGTAATCTCTGATTATTCTTTGCTAAATAATGATCTGATTGATTGGAGGAGAGAGGTCTTTGGTTGTTCTTGCTCTTTTTGTGACTCTTTCGTTTCTTGCCTCATTTCTTTTTTGGAGACATCTTTCTTGTCGTCTTTTTTGTCATTGTTATCTCCTGCTTCTAAGAGTTCTCGACATTCTTTTGTATTTGATTCAAATTCTGACCAGGCTTTCTTTCTCTCTTCGGTGAGTGTCGACTGAAGTTCTTTGATTTTTGTTTTGTAGGCTTCGACAGAAGTCTTCGTGAAATCACGACGATCCTTCTCATCTACTATAGTGAAAGACTTTTTCTCCATTTCTTTTCTCTGGAGTAATGCTTCATTCATTGCTTTGTTGTACTCTGCCCGCATCTGAGAAAGAGAAGTGTCTCTTAATTCGATAGCGTCTTGTGAGCATTCGGTGAAGTGACGAGCTTTTGAGGCCGTGCTTGTTGCGGACTTTGTCTCAACTTTGGAAGAGGAGGCGATCTCGGTGGTTGGAACTTGAGATGGAGTTTGTGCATGAGTAAAAGATAAGCATGCGAGTACTATCAGTGACGAGGTTACAAAATGAGATGATTGTTTCATAAATATAAAAACGATAGATATTATTGTGAAGCTAAACGAGAAGCGTCTTCGATATCAAGCGCCTCTTCGAATGAGGCTACTTGAGCGTCTACTTCATAATAAGGGTTATTACTTATTGTATCAGATGGAGAAACATTTGTAGATAAAGAAGGGAGAAGTGCGATAACAATCATCGACACAGTGATAAGTTGAGTAAAAGCCAGCCATCTATACGGGGAACGTATCGCACGTCCCTCTTTAAGGTTTTGTTGCTCTGGTATTTGAGAAAGTATTGCTTGAAGACTTGTTTCTGACGGCGATACGTTCTCCTTATACATGGACAAGGCTTTTTCTATGTCGTTGTAGGGGTTGTTGTTATTCATACAAATGCTTGGTAAGGATACGCAATTTTTTGAGAGCCCTTTCTTTTATTTTGCGAAGATAACTTTCTTCTTTTTCCATGATGTCGCTTATTTCTTTGTAACTTAATTCACTTAAGAAATAAAGCCTTATCACCTCTTGTTCGTCTTTAGACAATCTGTCCAAATATTCCATAATAGATTGAGACAGTTCTTGTATATGTACTTCATCTAATATGGAAACGGACTCATCTTCGTAGGTTTCAAGGAGTGTGTCATCAAATGACTCAAATGTCTTTTTTTCTCCATGATTAATGAGAAGTCTCTTGGATATTGTGAACAAATACGCAAGAGGCGACGTTTGAGGTTCGTAGGAAGATAATGCTTCGTAAAATTTGAGAAAGGTCTGCTGTGTTATATCAAGAGCTAAGTCTTTGTTCTTGCATCTTGAAATTGTATATCGATACAAAGGGGTGTAGAGTTCTTTGTAGATGATTCCGAAAGCTTCGGTGTCACCATTTTTAGCTTGTAAAATAAGCTTTTTTAAAGCAAGACTGCTCCCCTCACTAGATATAACCGGCGTGTTGTTATTTTGTGACAGCATCTATGCCTTTCAGTGTACCAGAAGAGAGATAATCAAGCATCGCCCCACCTCCTAGGGAGACGAATGTGAACTTTTGAAGCAAATTAAGAGAATGAGCTACAGTGACTGTATCTCCACCACCTATATACGAGCTCACTTGAGCGTTCCCGAGCTCGTTTAAAAGAGCTTCTGTTCCATGGAGCCAGCCTTTTTCATAAAGACCAAGCGGTCCGTTTACGATAACAGTATTAGAAAGATGCATAATAGAAGAGAGAAGTTTCACTGTCTCTTTGCCACAATCAACTACTACCCCATCTTTTGGAATTTTGGTGTGATGTACCACCTCCCCGGTTGAGAGTACTACATCTTCTGGAGTGAGGAGAAGTGGGTGATTATAAAATGATGGAGCGAGAGCATACTTAGGATCATATAAGCTATTCCCTATTTCTATTCCTCTTTCTTTCCAAATATTATGTACCATAGCTCCGCCCACGAATACTTTGACCCCCTTGTTTAAATATTCTTTGATCAAATCAAGCTTAGTTGATATCTTGGCTCCTCCTACAATAAAAAGTGCTGGGAGCTTAGGAGTGAGAGCTCTTTCCAAATGTTCTAATTCTCTTAAGCATGTTGGCCCAAGATATGAAAGCATAAGAGAAGCTACACCAACCACGCTCGCATGAGCTCTGTGGGATACAGAGAAAGCATCATTGATAAACACATCACCTAATCGTGCGAATGATGATGCGAGTGAAGAGAGGTTCTCAGTCTCACCATTAAATAGTCGAACATTTTCAAGGAGAAGTCCCTCGCCTTCTAAGAGTCCTCGTGAATGATTCTCTAATTCATCAAAATTAAATGAAGGGTCAAACTTAAGAAACGAAAGTTCTTTGACTGCGTGGGCTGCGATTGGAGATAATGATTGACCTTCTTCTCCAAAATGAGTCATGACTATTATTTTAGCCCCTGCATTGTGAAGATTTTTGAGAAACGGAACAGTAACATTGAATCTGCTCAAATCAGCAGGAGCTCCGTGATCAATCGGCATGTTCCAGTCGACACGAACAAGCACACGCTTGCCTTTTAAGGTTCTTGAATCAGGGATAGCATGATCTCTCCATGTGGTGTTCTGCATAGAATTAAAAGTTAAATAGTAATTGAAGATAGTATATAGTCGTTAGTGATTAGTGGCTAGTGAGTAGAATGCATAATATAGAGTGTAGAACATAGAATATAGAGCATGGTGTGTTGGGTGAGGACAATACCTGTGCCAAAAAGAGCGAAGGCTGCGCCTTCGCTCTTTTTGGCACAGGTATTGTCCAATTAATAATAAAACGTATCATCAAATCTAACCCAAACACTTAAAATTATTGATATACCGATTGAATAATATCAAAAAACGAATCAACGCTTTGAGATGTTCTACCGATTAAGAGACCATTCACTCCTCCCTCTTTCAAAAATGATACAGCATTGTCTTTGGTCACTGTTCCGCCGTAAAGTATATGAACCTTTTTGGCATACTCTATACCGACAAGGAATGCGAGGGCTCTTCGTATCGCAATCACCGCTTCAAAGCATTCATTCGCAGTTGCACTATGCTTCGCACCAATTGCCCATAGTGGTTCATATGCAATCGTGAGAGATGCGAGCGATTCTCTAGGGATGAGAGAGAGAAGATCTCTCGTGTCATGTTCTAGATATTCTATATACTTCCCTTCCTTGTCTCTTTCTTGTTCGCCAAGACATAATACAACAGTGAGTTTTTTATTAAGAGCGCTTTTGAGCTTCAACTGCCGTTCTTCTCCGGTCTCTCCTCTTTTCCTTACTTCGCTATGACCTATGATGACAAAGGTTGCTCCAGAGGAGAGCAATTGAGTTGGTGTGGTTAACCCTGTATGTTGTCCTATATCTTCTATGCCGACATTTTCACTTCCGATGTATCCATGCTTAGCAAGTGGTGAGAGGAAAGGGATGAATATATCAGGCACAGCTATGTAATAACTCTTCTTGGGTAATTTTGTTTTTGAGGCGGTGATTTTCTTTTCGAGTTTTTTAATGAAACTCACAGCTTCTTCTTTTGTTGCTGGTGTTGCCTTCCAGTTACCAACAACAAGAGGAGGATTTCTTTTGATCATAAAAAAAGTATATCACGCACATATCCCGGTCCACATATAATGAGAAGAGAGAGGACGGTAAGATGCTACACTTGCTTATATGGAATCAACATCTTCTCTTCATAATAAACTCTCTTTTTTAAAAACAATTGTTATTAACGTAGAATCATTTCTCAAAGAGCATATAACAGTAACCGCTCTCTTATTTGTTATCACATGCGCAGCTGTGTTTTTTGGTTTAACTTCACAAAGAGACACAAAAGAAGATGTATTTGTTGTAGGGAGAGTTCCACTTACTCAATCTGTGATGCTTACCGGTTCTGTACAAACATCAAAAGAAGCTAAGCTATCATTTGAAACTCAAGGCAAAGTGTCATTTGTGAATGCTGTTGTTGGTAAGAGAGTAAAACAAGGCGAAGTGCTCGCTACTATTTCGGCAGGGAGTCTCCAAGCTTCGGTATTAGAGGCAGAAGCTATAGTACTTAATAGAAAAGCTACACTTGCGCAATTAGAACAAGGTTCAAGAAAAGAAGAATTAGCGCTCAAAGAGCAGTTGGTGGCGAGCGCTAAGAGTAATCTTGATCAAACCTACAGAACACTCACCGAAACGATAGTTACAACAGAAGGAACCGTTGCAGATGTGATAAAGAATAAATTAGGATCATTATTTGTTTGGAACGGGTCTCAATATTCACTATCTTTTGTTTCATGTGATCAGAAGTTACAAGGTTCTATAGAATTGAAACGCACAGCACTTGAGAATACCATGGCGTCATTCCAATCAAAATCAGGCACTTTAAGCACACTCTCCTCTTCGTCAAAGATAGATACAGTATTTGAAGAAATGATACAAGTAGTAAATGATACCAATGAAATCGTGAGCCTCCTCTCACTTCTCCTGCTCAATTCTTGTAGTGCCGCTAATCCAAGCCTTGATAGTTATAGAGCAAGCCTGTCAGTTGTTAAGACATCTATGTCTACAGTGTTTGCAGATATTGCAGCTAAGAGAAGCACACTCAGTACGTCCAAAAATAATTACACTCAAGCAAGTAGAGATCTGGAATTGTCATTAGCTGGTTCCAATCCATATTCAATAAAAGCCCAAGTCGCTCTCGTGTCTCAGGCAGAAGCTGCACTCTTACAAGTCAAGACAAGTCTCGCCAAGACGATATTGCGAGCTCCTTTTGACGGTGTAGTGAGTGAAGTTGATCTCGTCGAGGGAGAAAATGTATCCGTTAACACTGCAGCAATTTCTCTTATCGCAGAGAAAGGGTTTGAGATAGAAGCAAAGATTCCAGAAATTGATATAGCTAAAGTAAGTACAGGTCAAAAAGTTCTCGTAACTCTAGATGCATACGGAAGAGATGTCACCTTCGATGCTTTTGTATCTCGCATCAATCCAACTGCGACCATTGAAGGATCTGTCCCACTATATAAAACAATTATCACCTTTGCTTCAAACGATGAACGTATCAAGCAAGGTATGACTGCGAATGTTACCATCATCACAAAAGAAAAATCATCCGTGTATGCAGTACCTGCGAGATATGTGTTCTTTGTGAGTGACAAAAAAGGAACAGTAGATGTGTTAAAGGAAGGTAAAAGAGTAACTCAAGATATCACTATTGGAATTCGTGGAGATAAGGGGATGCTTGAAATAGAAGAAGGTGTTGTTGAAGGTGACATTATTCTGCCTCAAGAAACCAAAGAAAGAAAAGCTCAGAAACAAAATAACTAAGCTTTATTTTTTAAATGAAATCATTTATCACTACATTACGACTCGCACTCTTTCTCTCTGTTCGTCAGATCAAACGATCATCTCGTTATGCGACTGGACTCATTGTGTTCATCATGATGCTCACCTTCCTTAACCTTGTCGCGACAAGCGGATTCTTGGTTGGAATTGTAGAGGGAGCATCTCGAGCATTCAAGGAGCAGTGGACAGGAGACTTGATGATTGTGAATCGTGATGAAAAGGATTATATAGAAAAAACACAAGATATTCTAGGCATGGTGAGCACCTTTAATGAAGTTGAGAGTTACTCCCCTCGTGTAGTAGCGGGAGCAAAAATAGAAGCCAATTGGTGGGAGAAGAGAAATGAGGAAGAGGCTAACAGTGTTTCTAATTCTATAGCGGGAGTGAATCCGACACAAGAAGAGAATACAACAAGTTTAAGTAATGCCGTTGTTGAAGGAGAGTGGTTAAAGGAAGGAGATGCAAGAGGGATAGTGATAGGATCAGGCTATCTCGAAGAATATTCAAGAGTGAAAGATCTCATCTCTTTATTAAGAGAGGTTAGACCAGGAACTGTCGTGAGGGTGACTGTCACAGGGCGACCACAAGAGACTGGAGACCCAGATCAACAATTACAAGAGTCTGTGGCACAAGCAGGCCCTGTTTCTGTAACACAAGATTTTATTGTACGAGGAATTATTAATTCAAAAGTACAATTCGTGTCTTCTCGAGCGTATATACTGGATAGCGAATTAAAGAAAATGTTAGGGAAGACTGATACTGATGTATCAGAAATCGCTATACGCATGAAAGAAGGAGCTGATCCGTATATTGTTAAGACTCCGCTTATCAATAATGGTTTTAGTTCATACGCTAAGATCAATACAGTGGAAGAAGGGTCCCCTGAATTTTTGGTGAGCATCAAACTTTTCTTTAGCATTATTGGAACTATCTTGGGGTCTGTGTCTGTTGTTGTAGCGCTCATCACTATCTTCATTATTATCTATATCAATGCATTAACCAGAAGAAGACAAATAGGAATATTAAAAGCAGTTGGAGTAACTGAGCAAGCGATAGAGATAAGTTATATATTTCAAGCGGTGTTTTATGTAGTGACAGGCTCTTTGGTGGCACTCCTTATTATTTTCGGTATTCTCAAACCTTATATCGATGCTAATCCAATAGATACACCGTTTGCGCTTATCGTATTAGTTGCTGAACCACTAAATGTACTTACCAAGTTTATGCTTGTTGTGATTGTATCAATATTTGCTGGATATATTCCTGCTCGTATTATAGTGAACACTAATACACTGAATGCCATCTTAGGAAGAAATAAATAAAATACAGAACATAGAATATAGGGTGTAGAGCGCAGATTAGAGTGCAGAATGTAGAAGATAGAATACAGAGTGTATACATGTGTCACGTCGATAAGATTATGCATGCTACACTTTCTATAAGAATTATTACACATGAATACAATTATTAAAGCAAAAGAGATACGAAAAAGTTTCACCGATGGTCAGACTACCACCGAAGTCTTAAAAGGTATAGATTTAGAAGTCAAACAAGGAGAATTCGTCGCTATTATGGGGCGCTCTGGTGCTGGGAAAAGTACTCTTCTCTATCAGCTTTCTCTTCTTGATACACCAACATCTGGAACAATAGTTATTGATGATACAGTGATAGACACTCTCGCCACCTCACAAAAGACTTCATTTAGATTGCACACGCTTGGTTATGTATTTCAAGATTATTCTCTCTTACCGGAACTCACGGCACTTGAGAATATTATGGTCCCCCTTTTGATGCAGGGAGTAGGTGAAGATCTTGCCAAGAAGCGTGCAGAAGAAGCACTCATTAGTGTTAACTTGGGACACAGAAAAGACAACACCCCATCTGAACTCTCCGGTGGTGAACAACAGCGTGTGTCTATAGCGCGCGCGATTACCCATAAGCCAAAGATTTTGTTTGCGGACGAACCAACAGCCAACCTTGACTCTTTTTCTTCGCAGACTGTAATGGAGATTTTCCAAAAGTTAAATAAAGAGGATAAGCTCACGATTGTGATGGTGACTCATGAGCTTGAATATGGGAAGCTGGCAGATAGAATAGTGAAGTTGTCAGATGGAGTGGTAGTGTAAGGGTAGTTGTTAGCCCGTAGTTTGTAGTTTAAAAGACTGTTAAAATGTTCTTGGGCAACCCCTTGCAATTTTATAAAATTGTTATATAATATAGATATATACGGATGTGATTGATTGTGAGTCGGACGAGGAGTCCGGCCATTCGTTTTTTTAGGGGTCCCGTATTCCCCTTATGGTATAAGAATATAGATTCTTTATACATGCATTATTATAGTATTATCAATAACCTTAATTCATAGTTTTAGTTATTAGTTGTTGTGAATCTTGTATTTACTACTAACTACTAACTACTAACTACTAACTATCTATGTTGGACATCAAAGCCCTAAACGTTGCACTCATGCAACTTGAAGATGAAAAGAAAATTGCTCATGAAAAAGTAGTAGACGCAGTCGAGAAGTCTCTCGCTGCTGCCTATCAAAAAGAATATGGTAAGCGTGGCCAAATCGTACGTTGCCAGATTAACTTTGAATCAGGTGAGACTAATTTTGAACAAGTAAAAATCGTTGTTGACGAAACAACAGTTCGTATGCCTCTTGAAGGAGAGGATGAGAATACTCCAGACCCTGTTACAGAAGAAGGAGTTGAATTACTTCCTCGTTATAATGAAGAGCGACACATCTTACTCTCTACCGCTAAACTTCTTAAGAAGAATGCAGAACTCGGAGAAGAGATCATATTCCCACTTGATAATCAAGAAGATTTCGGACGTATTGCAGCTCAAACAGCGAAGCAAGTAATTGTTCAGAAACTTCGTGAAGCAGAACGAGAATCAATAGTAGGAGAATACAAAGACAAAGAGAACACCATTGTCTCTGGTATTGTGCAACGCGTTGAACGTGGCACTGCATTCATCGACCTAGGACGAACAACGGCGATTCTTCCTTTTGAAGAACAAATAGCCACAGAGAGACTAAGACCAGGTGAACGTATACGAGCATACCTCTTCTCTATCGAAGAAGGAATGCGCGGTCTTTCAATCAGACTTTCTCGATCACATCCAAAATTCTTGATTGAACTTTTCAAAAATGAAAGCGCAGAAATAAAAGACGGCACTGTCGAAATCGTAGCAGTTGCTCGTGAACCAGGTACTCGTTCTAAGATTGCTGTAAAAGCAACAGATGAGAGAATCGATCCAATTGGAGCGTGTGTTGGACAGCGCGGAGCGAGAGTTTCGGCCATTACTCAAGAGTTATCAGGTGAAAAGATTGATGTTATCGAATGGTCAGATGACTCACGTCGCTTCATCGCAACTGCACTTTCTCCAGCAAAGGTGGTGTCAATTGAACTTGATGAGACAGATAGAAAGGCGCTCGTCACCGTATCTCGAGAAGAGCAATCATTAGCTATCGGTAAAGGAGGTCAAAACGTTCGTTTAGCTGCTAAGCTCACCGGATGGAAGATCGACATTGTTTCAAATGGAGAAATGGTAGCAGAAGCAGATGAAGAAGGAGAGTTCACAGCAGAAAGTCCTATCACTGATGAAACAATAGAAGAACAAGCAGAAGCTGTGGTGCATGATATGCAAGCAGTAGAAGACGTTGTTCCAAATAATGCAGAGATAGAAAATGTAGTAGAAGAAGTAGCACAAGAAGTGACAGTGGAAGCTGTCGAAGAAGATAAGACTGTTGCAGAAGTCACAGAAGAAGCGGTGGACAACATCGTTGAAGACGCTGCTAAACCAGAGGAAACTAAATAAGTAGCAAGTAGAGAGGTATAACCACTAACTAATTACTAATAACTAATTACTATCTAACTATGAATTTACTTCACGATATTACTCCAGGAAACGATATTCCAAATGAAATTAATGTCATCGTTGAAATTAATAAAGGGTCAAAGAATAAGTATGAGCTCGATAAAGAGACAGGACTTATTAAGCTTGATCGTGTGATGCATACAGCTCAAGACTACCCTTTTGATTATGGGTATATTCCACAAACACATTGGCATGATGGAGACCCTCTTGATGTTGTGCTTCTAACTACTCACCCACTTATGCCTGGTATTTTGGTCGAGGCTCGTCCTGTTGCTGTAATGGATATGGTTGATTCAGGAGAGAGTGATGCGAAGATAGTAGCAGTCCCAGTAGGAGATCCACGTTTCAAGAATGTGCACTCTCTTAAGGATATTAACGAGCATACACTAAAAGAAATTGAACATTTTTGGGTAACATATAAACAAGTTCAAAAAAAGATTGTTACTATTGATTCAATTCGTGACGTGGAGGATGCTAAAAATGTTATCAAAGAAGGTGTAGAACTTTATAAAAAAGAATTTAATAAGTAATTGGTCTACTAATTACGAATTACTAATAACCAATTACTATAGTTATGAAATTTGAAAAGAAAGAATTACCTAAGTCACAAGTCGAAATAAAAGTATCACTCACCGAAGAAGAATTCGAAAGCTATCATTCAAAAGCGTTTCAATCTATTCAAAAAGAAATAGAGATTGATGGATTCCGCAAAGGGAACGCCCCAGAGAATATTATCGTTCAGAAGTATGGTGAGATGATCATCTTGGAAGAGATGGGTAATATCGCCTTACGTGATGCGTATGTCAAAGCAATTGATGAACATAAGATTAATCCAATCGCTCAACCAGCTATCACTATTACAAAAATAGCCAAGGGTAATCCATTTGAAGCGACAATTACTATACCAGTATTACCTGAAGTATCTCTTCCTGATTATAAGAAAATCGCACAAGGAGTAGCCGTAGAAGATGTTGATTCCCCTATTAAAGAAGAAGAGGTACATGTTGTACTCGAAGAGTTAAGAAAGGGCAGAGCAGGTTCAGGCCACCACGATCATAATCATGACAGCCATGATCATCATGATCATGAGCACAGTCACGAAGGACATGATCATCATCACGATCATAACCATAGTCATGATCACAAAGAAGAAGGAGATAAAGCCGTTACTCTCCCAGAACTCGATGACGTCTTCGCTCAATCATTCGGAGAAAGTTTCAAGACAATAGATGATTTGAAGAATAAAATCAGAGAGAATCTCTCACTTGAAAAGAAACAAAAAGCAGGAGAGAAGCGAAGAGTTTCTATTATGGAGTCTTTGATCAAAGAATCAAAGGCTGATCTACCAGACGCAATGATAGAAGGAGAGTTGCAATCCATGATGGCTCAGTTTAAGGGGGATATCACCCGTTTTGGAGGAACATGGGAAGATTATCTTACTCATGCCAAGAAAACAGAAGATGAAATCAAGTCTTCATGGCGTGATGATGCAGCGAAGCGTGCTCTGAGCCAAGTTATTTTGCATAAGATTGCAGAAATAGAGAAGCTGCAAGCAACAGAAGCAGAAGTTGAAGTAGAACTCGTCCGCCTCTTGTCTCAAGTGCAGGATGCAGATGAAGAAAGAGCAAAAGCGTATCTCTATCAAGCGCTCTCAAATGATAAAGTAATGAGATTCCTAGAAGAGGTTAAATAAGTACGACAGCGGAAAGGGAATACAAAAAGCAGACCAAGATGGTCTGCTTTTTGTATTCCCTTTCCGCTGTCTGAGACGACTCGCGTTTGAGAATTTTAGAAAAGATAATTACCCTTTCTTTCCATGAACTGCACAATTACCACATGAACATGCAACAGCTGCCATAATACCACCAACAACAGCTAGATTCTTGAGCGCCATGATGACATTCATTTGATTTGAGAAGTCACGATGAGCGATGAGAGTCGCAAGTACAGTGAATGTGATAAGAGCATATCCAGTTTCTTTTACTTTATATCCATATGCGAATGCGAGCGCTACTGGAATTTCAATGATAACAACTATTAACGCTGCAAGCATTGGAACAGGGAGGTTCATTTGTCCAAGACTATTAGCAAAAACGTCAAAATCCATCGCCTTGCCGATACCAGCGAATACGAATAATAATGCAATAAAGGAACGAGCGATGAGAGCGTAATTTATATTTTTCATAGTATAGTTAAAGTTTTTAGAGATGCCTTAAAGAGGCTTATCATTAAGTGTATCATGCACCTTCTCCTACAAAAGTATTTTAGCTATTAGAGCGACTGCGGCAGTGTCAGCTCTTAGTACAGAAGCTGTTATTTTAAAGGGCGATACGCTATTTTCTGTGGCTGATTGTAGTTCTTCCTCAGTCCATCCACCCTCTGGTCCAACCCAAATACCATCACACACATCAGGGAAAATAGATGCTTCTGTTGTGATGTCCCCAATAATCTGAGAAGAAGACATGAAAGAGATCGCTTCTTTGAAGGTCGTCACATCATGAAGTACAGGAATATCTCCCCTCCCTGACTGTTCGGCACTTTCTATAAGTATTTTCTCTAGACGCTCTTTATTAAAAGACTTTTTCTCCGATCGTGTAGAAAGTATGGGTACTATATGTGTAATAAGTAATTCAGTCGCCTGTCGTAGTGTCGTTTCAAACGCTTCTCTTTTGGTGAGTGCTATAAAAAGAAAGGTATTTCTAGGAGGTTTGACATTTGGTCGCTTTTCTATGAGACGGAGCACAGCTCTTTTTTTATCCAAAGCTACGAATTCATACACATAATCATTAAACGTTGTCTCCAAAGAGAAAAGGAGCACCAGATCATGCTCTTCGTATCGAAATACAGAGAACCACTGATGCACCATTTCTTTATTGTCTATGATTAGCTCTTCACCAAGGGGCTGTTGTACATAGAAGCGATGTAGTCGCATATCTGTAGACTACAGAGAACAATAAGACATTGCAACAAAAAACAAAAGACAATTTTTTGATAAGAGTTCGGAAGTAATAACAGCAGACCGACAATCATAAAGGACTTATCCACAGCTCATCACTTGCGCGTAAGAGACATATGAATTATCATTAAGGACAGAGTAAAAGAAATATGCATAGACGCTCTCCTGTGCGTAACAGGTAATCAAATGTCGTAATTCTTTTATTGTGAATATTGTTCTATATCGCGGAAACTTTTTAAAACAACTATCCGCACAAAATAAAATAACCAGAGGAATAAACTCTTACTCTATAGTGTGAAATTGTGGACATGATAGACAGTAGTCATGATTTGCGCTGAGATAGCGTATGTGAAAGACGTTGTCATTATCAAAACCCTACAAAACCCCTTGCATCCTGTGTTCAATCCTATTTGAACCTAGAATGCAAGGGGTTTTCTTATGTGTTAATTATGGAAGCGTACACAACAAAAGATACGCTACAAAGTGTGGTGTAAGAGTTCTTTAGCCGCAGGTGTCTCTTAAAAGTCAAAAGTGTTTCATTGATTGTCCGTTATCCACAACTAGCATATTGTCTCTTATGTATATCCGAGGTATTCTTAATTACAGAGTAGTTATGTGTACTCGTTTACGCTCACCCATGCGATTATTGGGACTATACTAACGTTGTAGTACGACTACAAAAGCTCTTTGTGTCTTGGTGCTCGTGATCTAATAACAATACACTTGATCACATTTTGCTCTTTATTTATTTTAATGTAGGTTTCCTAGACTACTATGTAAAATAACAACAACAAAAGCCTCTAGCGTGTGTGCGTGAAGGAGAATACTCCAATCACGACTACACTCTAGAGGCTTTTTCTTTCTTAAAGTTAAGGTTACTGAGATTTCTTTGCTCCGAAGAGTAGCCAGCATGTGACAGCAATGGAACCGAGTAGGCCAACAGTGAAGACAATTGATCCAACTGACCCCAAGGTGTAGTTTTTAAGCGTCACATAAGAGATCGCAAAAATCGCTGCTCCAACCGATAAGGATAGAGCTCCACGTAATGTCTGAGCCCACTCACGAGCCTTTTTGGATGAGAAGACCAATAGACCGATTCCTGTTGCGAACAAAAGGAATCGCAGCTCAACCGACCACCATGGGTGATATATTTCCCCTGCGAACGCAATGATGAGGGTTAAGCCTCCACCGATCCACATCCAGTGTTTTTTGATAAACATAAGACTGCGATCGTGGTTACAGACGAATGCGACGATCGCAATGAATGCGAACATTCCAATCACATGAGCGATCAGGATGCCAGGGCTTATGTAGTAAGCGATAATCGCAGCTACCAAAAGCATAAGACTCGCAACTCCAACCATGACAGGCACGGTCTGGAGCATGAACCAGTCAAACGCTTGAATGGAGTGCGCCTTGATAAAGGTAACTGCCCGCTCAAGCGCATTCTTGGTCCAACCCATCGCGTCACGCACAGCCCGACTTCTCAGGAAGCGCATGATGGCTGCTCGTTGGTTGTAGATGAGCCATAAGACTCCTATCACTAGAAGCAGCCAGCCAACACCTTTGGTTTGTAAACCAAATAAGCCAAGGATTAGCCACCCAAATGTGGCACCGAGTACCACATCGAGAATCGCAGCCCCAAGTGGGAAGCTATGCTTGAGGTCAAGATACGCCCTCAAGACATAGTTGATACTGTTAAGTATCAACAAGAAAAGACGAGAGAAAAAGATACGCATAGTACCCTCCTTAAAAAAGAAATGTAAAAGATCAATTATTTTTTCTAAAAACGCTCTTAAATAGAGAGCGGTTTTAGCAAAAACAACTATACTATATTATACATATTTTATAACAAAAGTCAATATTTACTAATACTTAAAAATATTGTATTTATTCTTATTTTCCTTTATAAATTAGGTAGTATAAGGATATTTGAACCACCTTCACACATGATTTTTGATAATCCAAGTGCGCTTTCTACTAAGAAATAGCATGTATCTGGTCCGGTGACGAGCATTGTACCCTGCTCTATCCATTTCATAACGAATAACCCCCCTTCTTCTACAACGGTTATTGCATCTTTGGTGATAGTGATTTCTGGTAACATGACACTCCCTATACTACTCTTTCTTTTATGGTTGTGCTAGCACATAAAAATATGATAGTGTCAAACTATATCTACTTATGAGTATGTATGATATAGTGCAATTATTACAGCGACACAGAATCACGGTCAAGACAAAGAAGCGAAAGAGTAGATATATTGTTAATGATTTTAAAACGTTTTTTGAACAAAGGTTAGAGATTTTAACTCATCACTAACTATTAATAACTAATCACTATTGTATGCTTATTCCAACAGTTATAGAAAAAAGCCAATCCGGCGAACGTGCCTATGATATTTACTCACGCCTCCTTAAAGAAAGAATTATATTTTTAGGCGATAGGGTTGACGAGCATACAGCATCTCTTGTTGTTGCGCAAATGCTTTTCTTGGAAGCTGAAGATCCCAAAAAAGATATTATGCTTTATATCAATTCCCCTGGCGGAAGTGTATATGATGGTCTCGCTATTTATGACACCATGAGACATCTCAAATGTGATGTCGCTACAGTAGGTATAGGTATGCAGGCGTCTATGGGAGCGTTCCTTCTCTCAAGTGGTACAAAAGGCAAGCGAAGTATTCTCCCTCACTCAACTGTCATGATTCATCAACCTTCAAGCGGGGCCCAGGGTAAAATAACAGATATAGAGATAGATCTTAAAGAAGGTGTTCGTCTTAAGAAAATGCTTAACGAAATTCTTGCTAAGAACACGGGGCAAAAAGTAGAGACCATCGAAAAAGATAGTGATCGCGATTATTGGATGTCTGCAGAAGAAGCTAAAAAATACGGGATTGTAGACAATATTCTAAAACCGAAGGCTAAATAACATGTCTACAACAGTACTTCTTATTGAAGGCGCTGTCATATTTATTATAGGAGGCGCCATTGGATATGTGATACGTCACTATGTGGCGTTGTCTCGCCGTTCCACACTTGAATCAGAAATTGAAGAGAAATTATTACATGCGAAGCGTGAAGCTCGTGCCATAGAAGATGAGGCGCTCAACCGAGCGAGCGTACAGAGAGATGAACTCAAAAAAAATGAAGACAGAATTCTCAAGCAAGAAGAACGATTAGACAAAAGAGAAAAGGAATTATCCGAAAAGGATGATTTCTTACAAAAAGAGAAGCAAGAGTTAAAAGCCGGTATAAAAGCATTTGAAAAAGTAAGAGAAGTTGTTCAAGAAAAAGAAAAGACTCTTGATATTCGCTTAGAAGAAGTTGCGGGGTTATCTAAAGACATTGCTCGTCAAATGGTGTTAGATAAAGTAATACAAGAAGGAGAACAAGATATCGCTTCGAGACTTCTTAAGCTTGCTCGTGACGGAGAGTCAAAACTCGAAGAGAAGGCGAGAGACATTTTGGTCAACGCAATCTATAGGATAGGTAATACTCAAGTAGCTCAGTTCACCACTTCAACAATCGAAATAGAAAGCGAAGAAGTTAAGGGTAAGATAATTGGTAAAGAAGGGCGTAACATAAAAACTTTTGAGCGATATGCTGGTGTTGAAGTACTGGTAGATGAGATACCAAATGCAATTGTGGTTTCTTGTTTTGATCCAGTGAGAAGAGCGATAGCAAAGAATGCACTCCAGATGCTTATCAAGGATGGTCGTATTCAACCAGCAAAAATAGAAGAGTATATAGAAAAAGCAAAGAAAGATATTGGAGTCTTCATGAAAAAGAAAGGAGAAGAAGCTGTGCTTGCATGCGGGCTCCTTTCTGTTCCAGAAGAGCTTATCCCAATCATAGGACGTCTTTATTTTAGAACAAGTTATGGTCAAAATGTTCTCGATCATTCGGTTGAGATGGCTCATATTGCTGGAGTGCTTGCTTATGAACTCGGAGTCGATCCATATGTAGCTAAAGCAGGAGCACTTCTTCATGATATTGGGAAAGCTGTTGATCATGAGATACAGGGTACTCATGTTGAAATAGGTCGCAAGATTCTTATGAAGTATGGAGTCGATGAGCGAGTGATACTCGCGATGCAGGCTCATCATGAAGAGTATCCGTATGAAACAATAGAAAGTATTATAGTCCAAGTCGCAGATGCGATATCAGGGGGACGTCCTGGGGCGCGCAGAGATACAGTGGACAGATATATTAAACGTCTAGAAGATTTAGAAGCGATAGCGCTCGCCTTTTCTGGCATTGAGAAGGTGTATGCGCTTCAGGCAGGGCGTGAAATCAGAGTATTCGTGTCCCCTACGCTTGTATCTGATTTAGAAGCGAGAGATTTGGCACGTAATATCGCATTACGTGTAGAGGAAGAACTTCGTTTTCCAGGAGAGATCAAAATACATGTGATTAGAGAATCAAGAGTAATAGAATTCGCGAGATAGTGATAAACAGCACAATGAAGTGCTGTTTTTTAATACTTACCCATCAAAAGGTTTGTAATACGTAGGGTAGACTCCTTAAGTTGAATACGGTGTATCAAAGCGCGCATGAAGGTTACACCTTCATGCGCGGTTCTAGGTATACTTACATGTACTATGTCGCTTAGCATCGCGCTCTCTGTATTTTTGGCTACACATCATGATTGATGCTCTGTATGTGCTTTATATGCGAAATGTGGCCGACAAAAAAGCGTTGAGAGCTGCATCCTTTGGGTCACTTATTCATATTCTCACCGCCTTCACCGTCATATCATATACGCAAGATATACGATACATCGTACCACTTGTTCTTGGTTCTTTTCTTGGTGCATATATAACAGTTAAGTATATCTCTTAGCTTTTTGACAGAAATATATAACGTTGTGTTACCACTTGCACAAAATCCCTAGAGTTATATACTTATTTTATCCTTTTGCATGCGTCACAGCATGTGAGGAGTTTAATAAATTTATTGTAGGTGACATGGTCCTAGGAAAACATGTCTCCAACTAACACTCATCATATGAACAAAGCAGGTCTCGTTGAAGCAGTACACGCTGTACTCGGTTCAACAAAAGTACAAGCAGAAGAAGTTGTTGAAACAGTTTTTGGTACTATCGTTAAGACCCTTTCAAAGGGTGACGAAGTAGCGATCGCTGGTGTGGGTAAGTTTACTGTTAAGATGCGTAAGGCTCGTGAGGCTCGTAACCCAAAGACTGGTGAAACCGTTAAGGTCCCAGCAACTAAGGTTCCAAAGTTCTCAGCAGCTAAGGCTCTTAAGGACGCTGTTAAGTAATTAACTGAAGTCTGTATCAAAAAACACCGCGATTGCGGTGTTTTTTGATTTTACTTTCTTTTTAGTGAAGGTTGTATTCATCTGGATTACCGCCAGCTGCAACAATCCCTCTTCTTTGTTTTTCCTGTTGCGCTACGTAGCCATTCTTCTCTTCCTGAAGCTTGTCGAGAATTTGTTTTCTGATGGCCTGAATACCCGGGTCTGTAACGTTAGCATATTCAGCTTCTCCTGCTCTAATTTGCTCTGCTATCTCGGCTGCCCTCTTTTGTGATTCGAGGTACTCTTGTCCAAGTTTTGCAACATCCTGAGACATTTGCTCTCTTTGAGCATCAACTAAGAATGTCCTTTCCGCGTGTCCCCCTGCTGCAGCGAGCGACGGCCCTCTAGTAATCCTTTGGTCTTGATCTCCTGCTATATTTAGCCCATTTTGTTCCATGTTCATATTGTTTAAGTGTCTCAGAATAATAGATGTGAGTCAATAAATTACGCCGCCAGTTTCCCTTCCCCTATGTCAGAGTCGTTCACTGCTCTTGCGGGAGCACTCTCAACTGCGTACATCTCATCCTTTTCTATTTGGCTGGAGGCGTGCATGTTTCCTTCCGTGTCAAACTCCCCAGATCGCGCCACCTCATCTTCTTCCATAAGATCAAATAGTTTTGCCAGCAACTCTTTCTTTTCTTTTTCAGGCAAGGTTCTGCTTTGTTCTCTAAGAGTTGTTTGGATTTCAGCTATCTTGGCAGACCTTTCTTTGTGAGAAAATATCTCAGCCACCTGAGACGGATTGTCTATTATTTTAGAGCCCTCTGGCCAAAATTCTGTGAATCGCATAAGTTGTTAGGGTGTGTAAGTGTTAAAATTTATTTGTAAGCTACGTAGCCACATGCGTCGATTACCTGGGCTTTCGTTATTCCGGAAATCATGGACTTTTTATTTTTTAGCGCCCTTAACGCCTCCATATCATCAAGCGGTAGTTTTTCAATTCTTGAAAACCCTGCCCCAGTTAACATCTGTTCAACGAGTTCAGTTGGCACCATTTCCTCTACGTCTATGTTGTCATTATAAAATACGTGCCCATCTTTGTCTGTATATCTAAAATAACCAAAACTGCTTAGTATGAGGAATCCTCCTGAGTGTAAAACACGGTACGCTTCAGCTATAAGATTATTTACAAACTTGAGCTCCCCTTGCTCTTTGTTAGGTTCATTAATGAGATTTGTTGAGACATACCCAGCAATAGAGTTGTCTGAGAAAGGTAGTCGAGTGGCGTCGGCGACTACTGGGCTGAGCTCTGGGCCAGCCTCGTCAGCCCCCCTGTCTTGGTCAAGTAAAAGCCAGCCACGAGCGCGGGTGTGAGAGATGTCCAAAGGTATAATATTGGTATTCTGCTTAATTTTGTTAAGCGCCTTAGTTAAGTTGCTGGCTCCTTCCCTGTCGAACGGGTATCCGGCTCCGGCGACGACCACGCTTTGTCCTTCAAGGTCCGTCGATGAAAAAATTTTCGAATACGTTTCTGGGGCGACAAAATCGTAGTTGGTAAACATCTTCCCTCCATACTCTTCAAGGAAAAATTCTTTTTCAGATAGCGACATTTTATCGCTATGTCCAAGTATCTCTGTAAGCTCATTAAGCGAATTTTGTTGCGGTATTTTTTCCATGCATCTAATTGTAAGTGGTGTACCAGAATTTTAATTATTTTTATCCAAAAAACAGTTTTATTTTTTTCTGGATTCTATTATTTGATTGATTGCTTCTAAGTTTCTTCTTTTTTTGTCTTGCAGAATATTGAGCTCTATGGTGAATCTAACAATATCAGCAGCCCTGCCCCCTTTTTCTATGTCTTCCCGTTTGAGAGTCTCAAGGTCTTCTTCTACCCCCTTAATGAGAGCGTTAATATTTTTATTTTCAAAAACGAGATCTTCTACGTTTTCAGCAAGTTCTTTCTGTTCGCGTTCTTCAGTCATGTGGTAAGTGTACTTGAGGTTATAGGGAAAGGCAAAAGATCTTGATGAAATAAACATGGACGAGAATCGGTTACCAAACATATCATTATTCTGGCGTAAGAGAATCGGCAATTGTTAAGGTATTTTGTTTCATACCTTCAGTACTCACAAAATACTCTTAACTTTCGCCTAAAATAAAAGCGACAAAAATTAAAAAGAGAAAAGTAAGACAGAAACTTTCCTCTTTTTAATTTTCGTACACCGCTTTTATGTTCGATTCTCAGGTAAAAGTGTCTAGACACTGTTACTTTACGCCGCACAGAAATACAAAAAGCACGTAGTATCTACGTGCTTTTTGTATTTCTGTGCGGCGTAAGAGAATCGAACTCTTGTCTCCTGCTTGGAAGGCAGGCATTCTACCACTAAACCAACACCGCTTGTTGATAGTGAATATACTACTACATTTTTTATTTTTATTCCAGCCCCCTATCTCACTTTAGTAAAACGATAACACGTAGCACCCCCTTCAATGGTCACCTCTTCCATAAAATCATGTATAGGTCTTATCCAAATGGTGTTATCTGTCAAAGCTTTGTAAATTACACATTCCGCCATATCAAGAGTTGATTCTTTAACCTGAAGGCGTCCAGTGTTGATAATCTCATACTCCCCTTTTGTTTTATAATGCTGCCAGATCTCACCAGTGTTAGGTTTTTTATTATTCATAGTAGTCATATTGTTTTTTATGAAACTTCAATACCCAGAAAATTTTAACATACTATAAATCCTAGCAATAAAGGCAAGATAGTCAGTATCCACAACGTGTGAGCATAGATCAGAATCTTTTCTTTATGAAAAATCCCATAACTTAGCCAAACCAAAGAGGAAAATAAATAAAAGGACCAAGAAATAAGAGAGGCACCTTCTACGCTTTTACTTGACCAAACTAAATAGAGTTGTGGCAGTGTAAAAACTGGACCAAGGATACCTATCAATAGAACAAAATTATCAAACAGGCGTCCTCTTTTTTTTGTAAAAAATGATTAACCGTTAATTATGTAGTGTCGGGGTGCAGGGATTCGAACCCTGAGTCGCTGGTACCCAAAACCAGAATGTTAGCCGTTACACCACACCCCGAAGTGTATTTCGGAATGTGATGCTCAGGCAATCGTCGCGACTTAGACTCGTCGCTGACTGGTAATACTTGCAAAACCAGTTCTATGTTAGCCGTTACACCACACCCCGAAGTGTGATTACTATCTTATTTATTAGATTGGGTTTTGCTGTGTTCTGGGTCAAGACCAGAATGTTAGCCGTGCAGAATTTCTTTTGCACACCCCAATACATGACAATTTAAAAAATTGTTTCTTAATACTAACACATTTTTAAAAAAACGCAGCCCCCAATATTATTCTTTGTGAATATTTTCAAGTAGCTTAACCCTCCCCTCTCTTTTATTATTATCAATATACACACAAGCTAAATCTATTTGCTCTTTTATAGTATCTGATATTCCATTAATTTTTTTATATTCTAGTATTGCAATAAGTAGTTTTGACCACTTAGCAAAAGTGAGATTATCTTCCGGTTGTATTTTTGAGATATAAACAGAATCTAGCGATATGACCTTTATAGACTTCACTTCAATGAAATGAAAAATATTGTCTTTTTTAGCAATAATATCTATTTCTCCGTGTTTGGTTCTAAAATTTTTTGAAATGACAGAAAAACCAAGTTTCACAAGAAACGATAGAGCTAACTTTTCCCCTATTTTACCTATTTCATTGTGTTCTGCCATTATTTCTTTTTTTTAAAGACGTTTCACGTGAAACATGTGTCTTCTATGTACTTAATTAAAAGTCAGTCTTTTTTATAAAACCATTGCATAGTAAGAGTATTTAAACATTAAAAGCATTATTTGTACACTTTGACTTATATCTATTGTACTGTCCGTTATGCACCATACTCACAGAGTTATCCCCAGTTTTGTACTTTTGTGAACAACCGTTTAGGTTTATGAAGATCTGAGTTTTTAATTTAAAAACAGGGGACTTCATGCACAAAAGCCTTACATTGTAACTATTTTGAGATAATGACACCTTGTGATAAGATAATAAACACTCGCGGTGTTGGTTTAGTGGTAGAACACGTCCTTGCCAAGGATGAGACAGGAGTTCGATTCTCCTACGCCGCACAGGTAATAAAAACGTTAGTTTTTATTGTGCGCGTAGAGTAACAGTGCTTAGGCACTGTTACGTGAGAATCGAACGGAAAAGCGGTTTACATAAGTATTATGAATAAAAGCTGGGGGCATGGCTTTATTCATAGTGCTTATGTCGCTTTTCCCGGGGTCGAGGCTACGTGCCGAGATGAGAAAAGCAAAGCTTTTTAAAGCGAGCCGTAGCGGTGACCGATCTCCTACGCCGCACCGAATCGTTTTCGTGTCACGTGTAACACTTAAAAATCTCTACTTATCAATAGTTTCATGGTTTGAGTGTTTCTTGTGTAACATTTTTCGTGGAATGGTTTATACTTGAATTATGCCATTTGTTAAAATCTATCTTAAAAATAAGGGGGCTGACCGTGAAAAGCTTAAGAATCTGTCACAGAAATATGTTGCTGAGGCAGCATCTGGACAAGTAAGGGGTGTTGTTGCGCCAAATGAAGTAGAGGTGGTCTTTTTTGAGAAAAGGGAAAGTGATCACTTGATAAAAGACGTAGTTATTCAGGTTTTTCTTAAGAAGACAGACGAAAGGGTTGCTAATTTTGAGGAGAGGCACGTAAAACTCTTTGGAGATCTAAAGGCAGAAATAGGGGATTTTTCATTACAAACCGCTCTTAGTGAACACGAATATTCTGAAAGTTAAGCACATGTGTTTCTTGTGTAACGCTACCCGCCAGGAATTTCTTCAACAAAAACGTCAGGATGTTCGGTCACCAAACATATACTTTTCTTTTCGTTCTCACGAACTCAATAAAAGTATTGTTTCGCGACCCAGAGAAAACCGACAAGCAATTCTTCTATAAAAACTATAGGCTCAGTTTTTATAGAAGAATTCTTGTATACCAGTTTTCTATTCGAATCCTGGCCGTACACGAAGCCGTTCATGTACTCGGGAGCACAAAAACAAACGCTTCGCTTATTATTTTTGTGCTCCCGCCAGGATTCGAACCCAGAATAACGGTTCCGAAGACCGCTGTGATATCCATTTCACCACGGAAGCTATGTAATATAAGGTATACTACCACATAACTATGGAAATTTCATACAAAGAACTAACAAACAAAATTCCCAAAGAGGTGAGGGGTGTTATCGCCATGCTTCAATCAAAAGGACATGAGGCGTATATTGTCGGTGGGTGTGTTCGTGATCTTGTGATGGGGGTAACTCCAAAAGATTATGATGTGACAACAAACGCCACCCCAGAGGAGATAATATCTTTATTTCCAAAGACTTTTTATGAAAATACCTATGGAACAGTTGGTGTTGTAACGTGCGGAGAGGAGGGGTTGCCGGTTTGTAGTGATGAAACAGTCAAAATTGTTGAGGTAACCCCATATCGTCTCGAGTCTACCTATTCTGACAACAGGCATCCAGATGAGGTGAGGTGGAGTAAGAATCTTGCAGATGACCTAAAACGTCGTGATTTCACATGTAACGCGCTTGCATATGATCCAACAAATGGAGAATTGGTGGATATGTATGATGGACTTATTGCGATTGAACAGAAGAAGATCATCGCTGTGGGGGAGGCGGATGCACGTTTTAAGGAGGACGCGCTACGCTTGATGCGTGCGATACGATTCGTATGTCAGTTAGATTTTGATCTTGATCCCGTTACACGTGAAAGTATAGAAAGAAATGCCTCTATTCTTGATACCATTTCACGTGAAAGGGTGAGGGATGAGTTTATTAAGCTCCTTATGACTGATTATCCAATGAAAGGTTTGATTCTTATGAAAGAAACAGATCTTTTGGAACGTTTCATTCCAGAATTATTGCGTGGGGTAGGGGTTACACAGAATCAGGCTCATATGTATGATGTTTGGGAACACAATCTCCGTACACTGCAGCATGCGGCAGACAAGAAGTGGCCGTTACACGTGAGACTCTCAGCGATATTCCACGATATTTCTAAGCCAGAGACTAAACGGTTCTCAAAAGAGAAGAATGTGATTACATTTTATGGACATGATGTAGTCGGCGCACGTGTTACACGTGAAATAATGGATAGACTTAAATTCTCAAAGGATTTAATAGAAAAGGTTACCATGTTTGTGCGTTGGCATATGTTCTTCTCAGATACCGAGCAGATAACCATCTCTGCTGTCAGAAGGCTTATTACAGCCGTAGGTAAAGAGAACATATGGGATCTTATAGATTTACGTATTTGCGACAGAATAGGCACAGGAAGGCCAAAAGAAGAGCCTTACAGGCTACGAATGTATCAGTCTATGGTAGAACAGGCACTGCAGGACCCAATAAGCCTTAAGATGCTCAAAACTGACGGGAAACGTATCATGGACGTTACACAAGAAACGCCTGGACCTAAGATTGGGTTTGTTTTGCATGCGTTATTTGATGAAGTGCTTGAAAATCCAAGCCTTAACACGGAGGAATACTTAGATAAGCGCGCAAAAGAACTTATCCTTCTTTCTGTTGATGAACTAAAGGCGCTCGGTATGAAAGGAAGAGAAGAAATGGAAGAGAAGAATAAAGAGAAAGTGAAGGAAATAAGAAAGCAGTTCAAAGTTAAAACCGGGGAGTAGGGGGTTAAAAGACAGAAAAAGACATTATAAATCAAGAAACACCCTCTTGTCCTTTATAAAGGACAAACAAAGATTTGATATACTCCCTGTACTATGGTAGATATTTTTGAGGTAGATGAATTACATCCGATAACGAGAAAAATTCTAAAGAATAGGGGAATAGAGGGGAAAGAAGAGGTGTATGATTTTCTCTATCCGTCATATGAGAAGCATGTAGGTGACCCGTTTGAGATATATGGAATGGAGAACGCAGTCAATCGTATATTGGGCGCCATAAGAAACGGTGAGAAGATTGCTGTGTATAGTGATTATGATTGTGATGGGGTGCCTGGCGGGGTGCTACTGCGAGAGTTCTTCGACACTATTGGCTACCCAGTAGAGATCTACATTCCACACAGACATAACGAGGGGTATGGTGTACATAATCATGCTATAGATACATTGAAGGAAAAGGGAATTAGTCTTGTGATTACAGTTGATTCTGGGATAACTAATATTGAAGAGGTTGCATATGCGAAGTCAATCGGCGTGGACTTCATTGTGACGGATCATCATTTACCGATAACGAAGGAAAATGTAGAGCGTGGAGTACAGAATATAGATACTACAAATTCAAATACTAAGAAAAATCAGAAGTCGAAAGCTAACAATCAAGAGCTAAAAACTAACAGCAAAAAGCTAACAGTTGTACAGGTGGTCCCTGATGCTGTTGCTGTGCTTAATTCAAAACAAGACGCGTGTGAGTATTGGGATGATATGCTCTGCGGGTGTGCGGTGGCGTGGAAATTATCGTGCGCAATTTTGGAGTCGCTCCGCGACGCCAAAATTGCGCACGATAATTTCCTAGACAACAGACTAGAGACAACAGATAGTAAATGGAGTACAGTTCTCGATACGGTTTCACAATTGCCAGAAGGGTATGAGAAGTGGATGCTTGACCTCGTAGGTATATCTACGATTGCGGATATGGTGCCACTACGAAAGGAGAATCGTGCACTCGCACACTTTGGTCTCAAGGTTCTCCGGAAGACGAAGCGCCCAGGGCTCAATCATATTTTTAATGAACAAAGAGTGAGAAAAGATTTGCTCACTGAGGATGATATCGCTTTTACTATTGCTCCACGTATCAATGCAGCGAGTCGCATGGGGGATCCTATTCAAGCTCACCTTATGTTGTATAAGAAAGATAAAGAAAGCGGGGAGGGATACGCTCGAGACCTTGAGGATCTCAACAATCAGCGTAAAAGTGAGGTGAAGGATATAGTGTCCAGTATCTCTTTTGACCATTCTGTGTATTCAGACGATGTTGTAGTCGTGGGGGATATGAGTTGGGGGCCAGGGATATTAGGACTTATTGCACAAAAGATAATAGATGAAACAGGGAAGCCTGTGTTTGTATATGGCCAAGGCGAAAACAAAGATGAACTTAAAGGATCGTGTAGGTCACTTGGAGATGTTTCAGTGGTAGACCTGATGGCACACGCTTCACACGAGGTGTTCCTCGGATGGGGTGGACATGAAGGAGCTGGAGGGTTCTCGGTGTCAATTGAGAATATCGACAAGCTTCGATCTGCGCTTAATGAAGCTATTAAGCATGTAGTAATAAAAGAGATTGACTCACAAGAGGTTGTGGCAGATGAGGAGCTCAGTATGGACGATGTGCATGACCTGACGTATAAGGCGATTGAGATATTGGCACCCTTTGGAGAGGGGAATCCAAAGCCTGTATTTAGCTTTAGTAATGTTACATCACTTGCGACCAAGAGATTCGGGAAGAAGGGGGAGCATTTAGAGGTGATGTATCAGAATAGTAGAGGAGGGCGCATCAAAGCTATTCAATTTTTTACCAAAGAAGAGACCGAGAAGAGGGTCGGTAAAGAGCACACTCTTCTCGCTCATCTAGAAAAGAGCTACTTTGGCGGGAAGACTGAGTTCCGGCTTAGGATTGTGGAGGTGAGGTAGATCACTTCAAGACAAAATATTTTCTAAACTCCTTTTCGATCTCTTTTGCCTTGACTGAGTTCCTCTCAACGACAATTTTATGTAGTGACTTTTCGTTATAAAGCTTCTCTAAAGGTTTACGAGCACTTTCCTCAGTATTATTTTTAAAGATACTATTCATAGCATCGAGTGTTTTTTTACCGGTATGTACCGTTATAACATAATCTCCGAATACTGAAAGGTTTACACCCCATTTTTTGTCTATGCAGTGAATTTGAATACTCTTCATTTTACTTTTCTTTTTGAGCGCAAGATCAAGAGGGGACTTTGAGCCAACTAAAAGGTGCACACTACCCTTATTTTTAAAAATAAAATCAATGTACCAGTCAACGATTGGCACTGTGTTTACATAGGTGTAGTTATGGACGTCGTAAAAGAGGAAATTTTTAATTGTACCCTGCAAAGAACTAATTATTGAAATAAAAATTTGACCATAGACATTCTCAAGCTCAGTGAGAGTCTTTATCTTATAGGTTTGTTTTTTTTCTGTGAACGTTTGGAATACGATTTCTTTTTTCGGAAGAGCTTTTGCCAGAAGCTCTATCTCGTCATGAAGCCAGAGAAGGTGTACTTCAATATGGGTTTTTACCCAGAGGATTTTTCCTTCACTGTGTAGTAGGCGAAGTATTTTGTAAACACCTTGTTTTGTGTACCCTGCTTTTTTGAAATGCTCTACAATACGTAGGGTGGTGGTCTGGCGAGTCTCTAAAATATACAAAAATATACGAGTCTTGAGATTTGCTGGCTTCATAAAGTAAACGAATCGTTTACTTTATTAAACTATTTTTATAATTATTTGTCAATGTTTGTGCTCATCTGTAGTATCTTGTTATGCAAAATAAATTACTACATGATCCGGCGGTAACAGCGACCCTCAACCATAAGTATTTAGGAGTATTTGGTATGGTCTGGGTATCAATGCTGCTTGTAACAATGTTCACGACGCTTAAAACGTTTGATATCTTTGGCTTTACTTTTATCGCTGCAGCCCTTGGATACCCGATTACATATATTTTTGCAGACATATTTACCGAGGTCTATGGGTATAGGGTGTCCAGAAGAGTTATTTGGACTGGATTTTTCTGTATAACTATTGCGACAGCTTTTGCCTATCTCTATACACTTTTGCCGCCTAGTGTATATTTTGATGAAGAAAGTAATAAGGCGTTTAATCTTATATTTCAAACCAGCCCCGTCATCGCGCTTGGTACCATTTTGGCATTCTGGTCTGGGGAGTTTACCAATAGTTTTGTTTTAGCTAAGATGAAACTCATATTCTCTGGCAAGTATGAGTGGGCTCGTTACATCCTTTCCACGTTAGTTGGTCAGAGCTTTGATAACCTTACTGGATTTACGGTTATTCTTCTCTTAACAGATATATTTTCATTAAAAGAAGCCCTTGTTGCCGGGGTTACTACGGTAATATTTTGTACTTTGTGGGAAGCACTTGCTTCACCAGTTACCCATCCACTCATCCGCTTCATTAAACAAAAAGAGGGGATTGATACCTACGACCATGGAACAAAGTTTAACCCGTTTGGGTTTTAATGAAAGAAAAGAGTTACTTTGGCGGGAAGACTGAGCTGAGGCTTAGGATAGTTGAGGTGAGGTAGACGAAGAGTTTGCTTCTTTTCCTTAGAAGTGATCTAATTTGATGATGAGTAGCAATAAAGAGTCTGGTGATGCTGGAGAACTTGAAGTGTGTGAGCTTGTTCCATGTCCAAACTGTGGCAAGAAGTTAATGACACTGCCTAAAAATTACCCACTTTATGATGTGCAGTGTTCTGGGTGTAGCTTTCGTGCACAAGTTAAGACAAACAATTCAAAGCCGAAAGCTGAGATCTTTGGTGCTGGCTGGGACATTATGGAGAAGGTGCTTAAGTCTGGTTTTATTACACCACCTCTCATAACTAATTTTAAATGGGTCGACAAAGAAGGCACACAACAAGAGATTAGGTTCTACCCATTCATACCAAAAAGTAATTTGAAAATGCGCAAGCTTTCTTCAGAAGCAAGAAGGGCTAACTATAAAATGTTCAACTACACAGGAATAGATAAACTGCCCTATTTTGTTCTGTTTGTAAAATAGACCCTCCTAGTTGGTCCGAAAAATACTTAAAGATTCGAAGTGTAAAACTTACGGATAAGTTTAGAGAGGTCGCCCTTTGTTTTTTCTCCCTGTTCTATCTTTTGTAAAACTTCTTCAGGGTAGAGCCATTCGTAACTACTAAAATCTTCCGGGTTGTAGTCGGGCACAGTATCAGATGTTATTTCGTAGACTCGCATAAAGGAAGAAACGCCATCTTTGAGAGGGGAGCAGAACCCGAGTTCTTTGTAAGTGACTTTGGTTATGTCTATATTGAGCTCCTCGCTCATTTCTTTTGCGAATGCATCTAGATAGGTTTCTCCACTTGAAACATGGCCCCCGCAGCTAAAGTCGAGACCGTTAGGGAAAAGTCTCTTGGTCGGCTGTCTGCGAGGGGTCCAGAGTTTACCTTCGCTATTTTTTATAAAACAATTGATAACACGGTAGTTGTGAAGTCCCTGAGAATGTACCTCGCTTCGGGGCATGGTTCCGATAACTTCGTCGTTCTCGTTTACTAAGTCTAAAATCTCTTCCGTTGGTTGTGTCATGATAGGGATCAGTATATCAAAAGGCTGGCCAGAGAGGTCTGCGCTCTGTTCTATAGAATTGTTGTTGGTAAAAGGATACAATCCGTAGATGGAAGGAAAGACTCGTGAGAAAGTTATTTTGCACATGGATGGGGATGCCTTTTTCGTAGCGGTGGAAGTGGCCAAGAATCCGAAGCTCAAAGGGCTACCTGTTGTTACTGGTGCTGAGAGGGGGATAGCATCAGCTTTTTCGTATGAAGCAAAGGCGCTCGGCATTACTCGTGCGATGCCGATACAAAAGATAAAGAGACAGTTCCCGCAGGTCATCGTACTCGATGGTGACTACAAATCATACAGTAAGTATTCTCGGGCGATGTTCGATATCGTGCGTAGGTACGCAGATGACGTAGAGGAGTACAGTATCGATGAATGCTTCGCAGAGTTAACCGGACTAGATAAGCCTCTTAAGATGACGTATCTAGAAATAGCTGAGCGCATCAAGAAGGAAGTGAATGAAGAGCTTGGGCTCTCGGTAACAATTGGCATGGCTCCGACGAAGGTACTCGCAAAGGTCGCGTCCAAGTGGGTGAAGCCAAACGGCCTCACTGTTATCACCGTAGACACAGCGAGTGATTTCTTGAAGACGTTTCCTGTCGAGAAGGTGTGGGGCATTGGTCCGAAGACCGCGGAGAGTCTCAAGAGAAAGGGGGTTCTTACGGCGAATGACTTTGTATCCAAAGATGAGAGGTGGGTGAATGCGAACTTTTCTAGTAACTACCTTGATCTGTGGAAAGAGCTTCGTGGAATATCGGTGATGAAGGTCAATCAAGAGATGAAGTCATCGTACTCCTCGATACAGCGAATGCATACCTTTCACCCAGCAACTGACGATACAAAGTTCCTTCTCATGCAGCTATCGAAACATGTCGAAGATGTCTGTGCTCAAGCAAGGCGTTATTCGCTCGTACCGAAGAAGTTCATGATCGTACTGCGCGACAAGACACTCAGATTCTCGCAGCTACCTGTGACACTGCACGAACCAACGAATGCCCCAGAGATTATCCTCGGTCTGGTCCAAGAAAAGTTGGGCGAGCTTTTGGTAAAGGGGATGACGTACCGTGCGACTGGTATCACCTTACAGAACCTCAGCAAGAAGAACGATGTGCAGACGACACTTTTTGATCTCGCAGATACCAAGAGTGACAAGTTCGAGGAGATACATAAATCGCTCGACGCTCTCGAGAATAAGTTCGGCAAGCATGTGGTGCATCTCGCATCTACCCAAGGCGCCTTGAAACATATGACCGAGGAGATTGATGTGGAAGGCCTAGATAGAAGCCTTTTGTTTACATAGCTAGCACTTTTCTTTTGTTAAAGCAGGCATGATATAGTAGATACATGAAGAAAATCTTTGGCACAGTCCTCGCCCTTATTATTATTGCAGCTGGTTTGTACTCTTATTTTATTTTAGGTAATCAAATGCGTGCCTCACGCGGTATCTCAAAAGGAGAAGACTACGCTTCCAAGATGTACAGTGATTATGCAATCGTTGGGAAGAACTGTCAGGGAGAAGATTCTAATGGTGACGGATATATTACGTGTAATCTAAGATTAAAGAGTGCTACAAACGAGAAGACTGTAACTCTCCAGTGTCCGACATTTATAAAAAGCTTTATGGCGACTAGTTGTAAGGAGCAGGGCATCGTGATTAGTCAGTAGATACAGGGTGAAAGAAAAGAGCGAGGGCGAAGGCATCGCTCTTTTCTTTCTTTGATACTTCGGTGTTAGAATAAAAATATGAAAAAGATCGTGACAGTTGGAGGAGGAACTGGAAGTTTTACAGTATTATCTGGGATTAAGAACATTCCGCATATTTCTATCACAGCGCTTGTCTCCATGGCGGACGACGGTGGTTCGACAGGGGTTCTTAGAGATGAGCTCGGTGTATTGCCTCCAGGAGATGTGCGTCAATGTTTAGTAGCTCTTTCTGAGCATTCAGACATTGTTCGTAAGCTTATGAGTTACCGATTCCATGAAGGATCCCTTTCAGGGCATAGTTTTGGTAATATCTTTCTCGCAGCACTTGAGAAAGTATCAGGGGACTTTGTTCATGGAATACAGGTCGCATCTGAAATCTTGAAAGTAAAAGGAAGTGTCGCCCCAGTAACGAGCAATAAAGCTGATCTCATTATTTTGCTCAAGAATAATAGATTATTAATAGGAGAAGATGAGCTCAATCATTCTAACATACAAGAGGTTGGTATTGAGAAAATGTTTTATAAACAAGAAGTTGTTCTTAACGATCATGCAAGAAAGGCGATATTAGAAGCAGACTATATTATTCTTGGCCCAGGTAATTATTATTGCTCACTCGTCCCTTGTCTTATTGTTGAAGGGATGAAAGAGGTTCTTCATGAAACATCTGCGAAGATTATATTCCCAGCGAATCTCACCAACAAACATGGTCATACCATGGGGTGGAAAATAACTGACTATGTTAAAGATATAGAATCATATATAGGCAAGGAGGTTGATTGTGTACTCATTAATAATGAATCTCCTACACAAGAGCAAATAGACGCATACAAAATAGAAGAAGGAGATGGTGTGATGGTACTTGATGATTATGACAAAGATAATGCCGTAAGACAGCCACTTCTTTCTCATACGGTTATTCAAAAAATAGAAGGAGATGCCATTCATTCAGTGAGAAGTTTCATTAGACATGATTCACATAAATTAAAAGAATCAATAGATACTATTATTTTTTCTTCATAGTATGAAATTAGTTTTGGATTTTGACGATGTGATATTTAATGCCAAAGCGTTCAAAGAACTTATGTTTTTCTATTTAGCTGAAAGAGGTATCAGGAACGCGAAGGAGGTGTACGAACAGATGAGGCAGAGAGAAAGGGCGTTCTCGGTTATTCGTTATCTTGATGAGTTGGGGATTAAAGAAGAAGAAGAAAGGGACGAAGTATATGAAGGCATTATGACCCCATGCGTCTGGCTTGCGAATAAAGAAGTGATTGCATTAATGGAGCAGATCGGGAAAGAAAACATATTCATTCTCTCCCAAGGAGATGGAGCTTTTCAAAGAGATAAGATAGAAAGATCTCTTGGTGGTAACGTCTTAGGAAGTCATGTAGTCGTCGTTCCTGAGTCTAAAACAGAAGAATTAAAAAGAATCTGTCACATGTTTAATACTGAAGAAGTTATTTTTGTTGACGATAAGGTTGAATTTTTAAATGCAATACCAGTAACTAATATCCAGAATCTAAAAACAGTATTATTTAATGAGAATGGATTAGATACATTGCGTTCAGAGATTAGAGAATCAAGAAGATTAGAGCAAGAAAGAGCAAATCAAGAGCGTAACACCAAGGGCCCGACAATGAGATAGTTTTGCTATACTGGTTCTTATGAAAATTACTATGTATACAGATGGGTCAAGCAGGGGGAATCCAGGACCGGGGGGATGGGGGGCAATTTTAATCATCAATAGACAAGAGACAGCAGACAATAGAGAATACGAAGATGTGGATGAAGTGATAGAACTCGGTGGAGGAGAGAAATTAACGACAAATAACAGAATGGAATTAATGGGAGCGATCGAAGGCCTAGGACATGTCACTAGTTACTCGTCACTAGTTACTGATGAATCAGGAGAAAAACTACAAGCTAGTAACTACAAGCTAGTAACTAGTGTTGAGGTGTGTACTGATAGTGAGTATGTGAAGAAGGGGATAACTGAATGGATTAATGGATGGATTGCGAAGGGATGGAAGACATCAACCAAGAAGCCTGTACTCAATCAAGACTTGTGGGAACAATTATATAAAGAAGAGAAGCGTCTAAAAGACGCTGGAGTAAAAGTCGTTTGGACATATGTTCCTGGTCATGCTGGTATTCCCTTAAATGAAAGAGCAGATGTTATCGCTACTTCGTATGCCGATGAAGAGATAGAGAAAGGTGCGAGTAATTTGCAACTTTATCGAGGATCAAAAGAAGCATACTCTCATCTTCACGAATAACATTTTTCATGCGAGCACATCTCAAAGTATTACTTGCTTGCTTTGGAATAATACTTGGAATCATTAGTGGATTATTGTCACCACTTTCTACAGAGCTTTTTATACTAGGAGCTTTAGGGACGGTTGTATCGTTTGTTGTTTATGTAATCAGTCTCTCGTATCAACATCGTTCACAGGTGGCGATTGTAACCAGTATAGTTTTATTTTGTTTTTGTGTTGGAATAGTGCGGACACAATTAATAGAAGAGAAGAGTGTTTTGTCGTGCGAGACCACATGCTCGTTTAAGGGAGAGATAATTTCTCTTGTAGAAGAAAAGGATGACAAACAAGTAATAGTCATTCAAGAAGAAGGCGGAGAATTATATGATGTGATGATACGTGTTCCGCTTTATCCAGCCTTTCAAAAAGGTGACACAGTGTCTGTAGAGGGAAGTACAAAAAAAGTAACACAACACTACGTGGGGGTTAATCAAAAAGTTTTTGATTATGAAAATTTTTTATTATCCAAAGGTATTGGATCTCAAATGATGTATCCAAAAGTCTCTCTTGTTGAAAAGAGGGGGAATTCTTTTTTGCACAGATTATATTCTTTTAGAGATGCTTTACATGTAAGAGTTGTAGAGATGGTGCAAGGTGTTGAAGGGGTGATAGCATCCGGGATGTTACTCGGGAGTGCGACTCTCTATGATGATGAAAAAGAATTATTTAGGATAGCAGGACTCAGTCATATTATCGTATTATCTGGATTCAATATATCGATACTCATCATCGCGCTCTTTGTGATATTACGCATGCTTCCGGTGCCTCTTCGAGTTATTGCATCTCTCTTTGTGATTGCGATTTTCATCATTATGGTTGAAGGTGGAATAAGTGTCATACGTGCCGCACTCATGTCTTTTGTGGCGCTTACTGCTTTTGCTTTAGGGAAGCGCTACTTTGCTTCCCAAGCATTACTCTTATCTGCGATCGCGATAGTGATATATTCTCCCCCACTACTTCTGTATGATGTTTCTTTTCATCTTTCTTTTTTGGCAACCGCTGGAATTATTTATTTGTATGACATGATACACACTCGTCTTTACGCAATGCCTGAGCTAATGCGTACAGTTGTAGCAACTACAGTCGCTGCATATATCAGTACTACACCATATCTCATCTACACATTCGAATCATTGTCTACGTATTCTGTTATCGCGAATATTTTTGTAGTGCCGCTTGTGCCAATTGCGATGCTTATGACACTTATAACAGTAGTTGTCTCTTATGTCTCTTTGTCCTTTGCTACTGTATTTGGCTTTTTGACTTCATGTAGTATTGCGCTCATTGTTGCTGTATCAAAAGTGATTAGTATGATGCCATTTGCTACGATCTCACTGTCGATTGGATTGTTGGAGATGAGTATTGTGTACCTGAGCATTATTCTTGTTTATGTGTTTCTCGTAACAAGAACGAATAATGAAACAACAGAAACAAAACAAGGAGAAACCATTTCCTCGATTATCTCCTTTTAATATAAGGTTTTATTTGTTCTCCAGTTTTTGATACTTTTTGTAGAGAATGAAGATGATGAGCGTTGCTATAGAAAGTGAAACGATAGGAAGATAGGTGAGTGATACATTTTTGCCAAAGAAATATCCAATACTGATGAGTAACCCTCCCCAAATAAAAGAGGTGAATAAGAAAATGAAGAACATGATGAGGTTTCTTATTTTGGATAGCCCTGCGATGATAGGAACGAATACTTTTAATGATGGTATAAGCTTGGCGATGAATAGCCACCAAATGCCTTTTTGGTCAAAAAGTTTTTTTATTATGGAGTGACCTTTTTCAAATGTTGCATCATCCATAAGAAGTAGTTTTTGAGCGAGAGGCTTGTCATACTTTTTGATGAGGAGAAACGATATCATATTCCCAAGTGTATTCCCAAGAGCTCCCGCTATGAGGCTTGGCACAAAAAGAAGTGGAGATGTAGCGATGAGGAATCCAACCAAGAGGTAGAGGATTTGTGAAGAAGGGAAGTTGACTACACCGTTTAATGTCATGAGAACAAAAATTCCTATATAAGAAAAATTGATGAGTATTGTTTCGAGTTCCATAGGAGACAGTATATAGTTAGTGGCTATTTGTTACTAGTTTTTGAACTCAAACCTACTGACGTCTCTCCATAGAGTGATATCATATATGATATGAATCTTCCCGACAAAGAAGTGATGGAATTTGTAAGAGAGAACAGTAAGACACTAATTGCTTCTATGTTCATCAGTATGATTACTCTTCTCTCTTATTATACCTTTGAAGAAGTGAAGCCAAAGAATCTACGCGTTACCTTTTTTGATGTTGGACAAGGTGATGCTGTCTTTGTCGAAACTCCATCCGGGAAACAAATACTCATTGACGGCGGGAGAAGTAATTATGTGAGAAGATTACTCTCACAAGAAATGTCATTTTTTGATAATTCTCTTGATGTGATTATCGCGACACATAATGATAGTGATCACATCACAGGACTCGTCGAAGTGATTAGACATCTCGAAGTGAATCACATCCTTCTAGGGTCAGAAAAAAATGACGGAGAGATAACGAATGCTTTTTTGGAAGCAGTGAAAGAAGAAAGAGAAAGTGGAGCTACTGTCTGGCGAGCGATAAGAGGTATGACTATTGATATGGGTGATGACGTTATTCTCTATGTGCTTCATCCAAGAGAAGAAGTCTCGTATGACGATACTAATGATATGTCAGTGACAGTCCTTATGAAGTACAAAGAGCATTCATTTCTTTTGACAGGAGATTTGTCAAAAGAATATGAGGCAGGGATTATCACGAGTGATATACCTAAGCAGGTGACTGTGTTTAAAGCAGGACATCATGGTAGTAATACTTCAAGCGGAGACCTTCTCCTCTCTCGTATACGTCCAGTCTACGGAGTGATCAGTGCTGGAGAGAATAATACATACGGACACCCGAGCCCAGCTGTTCTTGAGAGACTGCAAAAATTTGGAGCACGTATTCTCTCAACGATAGAGTATGGATCGATTAGCTTTGTAAGTGATGGGAGATTGATACAAGTTTTTTCAACAAAGTAAGTGATACGCAAGAGTTGTTATTAACGCGAGTCATTTGCAAGTAACATATAAAGATATTAACAAACAAAAAGAGCGCTTAGATAAGCGCTCCTATGAAAGAGGAAAACATATTTCACTCTTCTGTAAGTGTGAAGGTGAGTACGCCGCCCGGTAGTGATCCACACCAAGAGTTATCGATACGAATGAACTTCCCACTAGTATTACAGAACGTTGGTAATTCCTCGAACATAAGCTCTATGCTTCCATCTTGATCGTCATATGCGGTCGCACGGAAGGTGGTCTTAGAGATTCCTAATTTAGTTGTCGGCGGTTTGTTCACCAGAGTTCTTTTCCTGGCTTGTCCTTTTGAGAAAGGTAAAGGGGTAGCAAATTGGCATTCTCCAGCCCAGAGGGGCCAGTCGTCTACACCTTCTCCTGTCTGTTCTAAGCAACCAGTGAAGATAGACTGTTTGCGGTTATGAGTAAGTGTTCCACTAAGTAAGAGTTTCATAATAGATTTCTCCAATGAAGATAACTCAGGTTGAGATAACGGTTCGAATGTGCAGTGAAGAGCATTCTGGCATTGTCGGCCATATTGCAATTTCACAAATTGATTCTGGAAACTCAAGGTTGCTGTAAGTCTTCATCGTTTCAATGATTTTTTTACTTGCGATACACACCCCACCTTCTCTTTCTTTATTCGGTATAGCATACTCCCAAATATAGTAACCATCTAACCCCATATTTGTCTGATTGTCTGGCTCTCCGAGAAGTTTCTTCACTTTGCCAAAGAATTCCCCACAATCAAAAGGTTCTTCTCTTTCTTTTGTGAAGGAATAATTACTGGTACTGTTTTATTCATCTCAAACTCCTTTCTTACTGCAATATGGTAAGATCTTTCTGGATTCTAGATGAATAGTGTATGAAAGTTAAAAGCGGCACCGTCAGGTGCCGCTTTTTTTATTGTTATCAACCTACGCAAGCTTGATTTCGAGGTGGAGACCTCTTTTGATGCAAGAGGTGCAGATACGAATACGAGGACCATTAGGAATACGAGCCCATTGTAAGTTAGGGTATACACGGCGATTTCCGCAAGGGTTGAACTTGGTAGCACGAACAGAGTTAGAGTATTTTCCTACTACTTTTGTTCCTTTTGCGCAGAGTGGACAGATGTTTGCCATAAATGGTTACTAGTTATTGGTTAAATAGTTATGATATATACATAATTATCATAACAAAAATTGTTTGATTATCTTACCATAAAGAGAGTTTTTTCGCAACATCGAACGGGTGGTCGTTAGATCGGGCTTTAGTGGGTGGGTGAGGTGTAGAACATAAAACAGAAGTCATGAATCGATATATATCAAATACTGTACACATAGTATATATAAAAACCAGCATATACTTCCCCTCTACAGTCTATGGTATGCTGTTTCATATGATTGAACTACTCGCTGTTTCACCAAAGTTTTTTACTTTTATTATTGTTATTTTCTCAATTATTTTACATGAAATAGGTCATGGATATGCTGCTTTTGTGCAGGGAGACTATACAGCATATAGAGCAGGGCGTCTCACGCTTAATCCAATCCCCCATATTGACGTGATTGGGTCACTTGTTGTTCCGTTCCTTGCGTTTCTAACAGCATCGACATTTTTTGGTTGGGCAAAGCCCGTTCCATACAACCCTCATAATATAAAAACAAAGATAGGAGAAGCTTTTGTAGCATCAGCTGGGATTTTGACCAATATTTTGATTGCGCTTGTGATGATGGGAGTCTTTATTATGCTTAAATCAAATAGCATCTTAAATGCTGAAGTGGCACAAGCGTTATTCATCATTATCACTATTAATGTTTCACTTGCTTTCTTTAACTTGATACCTATTCCTCCGTTTGATGGAATGGCTATTATACAAGCACTTTTTCCTCGTATGCATATAGACAATCGTTTCACCTTCAATCCTTTATATATGGTGATGGCTATTATTGTAGCTTCGGTTATCTATGCGATGTTCGCACCATATTTGTTTGATTTTATAAGAGAGATACTCCTATAATCAAAGCGCTGGAGAGTTATACACAATTTTGTCTTTTATAATGTCTTTTATATTGTACAATAAAAGACATGAAACAGTCTCGTGTCACCAAGCCAGTCAAAAAAGTGATACGTACCCGTACCAAAAAAACATTAGCGAGCTCTCTCTCTCGTCACGCGAAGATTCTGTGTAGAAGTTTATTACTCTCAGGATTGTTCCAAAAATCAGTCAAGACTATTACTCTTATTATGTGCGTGTCTGTAGTTGGTTATAGTTCGTATCAATTCATCAGCAAAAGTTTCGCTTCAGATGTGGTTGTGTCTAAGAGTGAGATAATAAACAGAGTTTCAAAATTAGTCGAAGTGCCAGATACGAAGCCTTATAGTATTGTAAGAGTAGAAGACGCTGACCTTCTTAAAACTCAAAACGATTTTTATAAAGAAGTACAAGAAGGTGACTACATTATTATGTATAAAAATGTAGCGATTATTTATAATTTGCGTACAAATATGATTGTTTCGATGCGAAAAATAGGAGAATAGTGACAAATAATAGATACTTTTACTCAAACGCTCTTGCGCAAAAAGCTTTTCTTTGATAGTATAGTAGCTACTTTATTCATATATGCCAACAATCAGCCAACTCGTAAAGAAACCTCGAACAAAAGTGGTACGTAAGTCACGTTCTATTGCCATGACTCGTGGATTCAACTCTATTTTAAATAAACCTAACTTTTACAATTCTCCTTTTAAGAGAGGTGTTTGTACAAAAGTAACAACAACAACTCCTAAGAAGCCTAACTCCGCGCTCCGTAAAATCGCTCGTGTTCGTCTCACTAATGGATTGGAAGTAACAGCATATATTCCAGGAGAGAAGCATAAGCTACAAGAACACTCAGTAGTTATACTTCGTGGTGGACGTGTGAAAGACTTGGCTGGTGTGCGTTATCATATCGTTCGTGGACGACTTGATGCAACAGGAGTAGATGCTCGTCGCCAGGGTCGCTCTCTTTATGGAGCTAAGCGTCCAAAGGCTGGAGCTGCTGCACCTGCGAAGAAGAAGTAGGGAACAGTTCTTAGTTCCTAGCCATTAGCTTTTAGCAAATACCATACTAATACAAAAGCGCGACTGAAGGTCGCGCTTTTGAATTTCATTTGTTGCCCACTTTTTATTTTTTTATAGAGCGATATACTCATCCTCTAATGTCTAATGTCTAATGTCTAATGTCTAATGTCTAATGTCTAATGTCTAATGTCTAATGTCTAACGTCTAATGTCTAACATCTTTCCTCGTGTTACAATCAACAACATGAAAATAGCTACGTATAATATCCGTAATCTCTACGATGCAGGAACCTTTATTGACGAAAGAGCTGAGAATGCTGTGCATGAAGACCTTTTTAATACTCGTGTTGCACACTTTTCTTCACTTTTTAAAGAACGTAACGTAGATGTTATATGTTTACAGGAAGTGGGAGGAGAAGAAGGGATTAAGAAAATAGCAGAAAACATTGGCTACGAATATGTATGTGCTAAACCAAACAAAAGAGGTATAAGAGTCGCTGTTCTCTACAAAAAAGAACACAACAATTCTATCCAAACAGAAAGTCTCTCACTCGGAGACCTTCATTTGCCAGCTATTCAAAAAAAGGGTGATACAGATAGTGTTGATCCTATTGCTCAAAGAAGAGATGTACTTGTTATTGATATCAAAAAAGAAGGCAAGAGGTCAATGCGAATAGTAACCTTTCATCTCAAAAGTCTCATACCAACATATTTAGAAGGGGAAAACGAAGAAGAAATGAATGCTCACTCTGATGCTAAGTTCCGTTCAGTGTTGTACAAAATGATGGAATTAAGAGCGCTTAGATCATATACAACCAAAAGCATACAAGAAGGATATGATGTTGTTCTTTTGGGAGACTTCAATGAACATAATAATAGTAGTGGTATAGATATATTGAAAAGTTCAATGCTCGATGATTACAGGTTGTATGATGTTACTGTCGGATATGCTGGAGATAAGACAACTCATATTCATAGAGGGAACAAGATTACATTTGATACCATCTTAGTATCAAATGGATTAAAAGATTCATATTCTCAAGTCATAATCTATAACGAAGGACTCAAAGATTATAGTACGCTACCCCCAGGAGATATAGAATATGTGGTAGAGGCTGATCACGCGATGGTTTCTGTTTCGATTGATTAACGATATAAACATATGAAAAAGAAAATAACAGAAACTAAAAAGTCCCCCCTTGAAAGAATTGCGCTTAGTTATTAAATCGTCCAAAAGATGAATCAGAGGCGAGGTTATTAGGAGGAGAAGGATCTGGCTTTGCTTGTGCTTTTGTTTTCTTAAGAAATTTAGAACAGGTGGAATACGTGAGGGGTACTCAGCTTTTCCGAAGATGATATGCAGAGACTGTGCGATTGTTCAATATCAAAAAGATAACAGTATTGAAACTTTTAAAGAAGCAGAGATTATGCGTGATCGCATGTTTGATATTAATCATAAAATTAATGAGAGCATCTACGAGAGAATGTGTTATATGGAAGAAGTAGATCCTCGTACAGAAAACAAAGAAATTTTTGAAAAAGCATGCCTTCTGGGTAATGCCTTTTGGAATGATTTGGATAAAGATTTTAAAAAAGAATTAGAAGAAGAGAGGGACGCGCGAGTTCTTACATTTATAGCGCACGATCTAGCAGAAGGTGCGCTCGATGACTTTCTTGATTTTGCAGAAAAAATGGAAAAGAAAGAGAAAAAAAGTTTTAACAAAATGTGCATAAGTTAAGAAAAAATAAGACTGATTAAGGGTCGGTCTTTATGCAAAACTCAACAAGCTTAAAGGGGTAATAATTGTTTTCTAAGGGCTCAGCGCTTAAGAAGCCCTTAGGTCCTATTTTGTATAAGAGATAAACGGGACACGCGAAACAGGGGATGCTTGCAAAATTAAAGAGAGAGAGATACTTAAGAGGTTATTCATTTAATTTTTACCTATGGAACAATTTGGATCAAAAGTAGAGGGTTTTCGGGAGCAAGGATCAATTATTGATGGTGACCCAACTAAAGGTACTTTAGAAAAGCCCCTCAAAAACATTGACGGGTTAATGGAGTCAGCTGACCAGTTAGGAACGTTGCTTGATTCTGAAACATTAGACCGCCTTACTCCAGAAGCACAGAAACAAATCGCCAAAGCGGTTGAACGCTTTGAGTTAAAAACCAAAGGAACAGTAGCAGGTTTCCAGGAGGCTCTTGCTGCGGCAGGTATTGGGTCTGCTATTGCTGCTATTGCTGCTCTTAGCTTGCCTGACCTTCATGCCGCTGGTTATGTTTCACAAGAATCATTTAATAGTGCAGTGTTGTTCTACGAAAGAAACTTGTCTCAAGTTTTGGATCCTGTGTGGAATACTGTTGCAACAGTTGCCCAAAATTTAGGACTTAAAATAAGCACACACGCAGATATAGATCTCCTTATTCAGCGTAATCAGTATGAGACCACAAATGACGCACTTCGGTCGTTAACATTTAAAAGTCTTTCTTCCACTAGAGATAGTATATACGCACTCTCTGCTGCTGCGGCAGGCATTAGTACAGCATCAGCATTTGCGCTCAGTACACTTATCCCCAATAAAGTAAAAAACATGCTAAAGAAAAGAAAAGTAGAGTCCTTGGCATCCGACCTTTATTAATATAATAACAACACTATGGTACAGAATATAAAAGATCAGTTACTAGCTTCCTTTGAGTCTATAGTTTTAGAGATAAAAAAACTTTCACCAGAAGAACAGGAAAAGTTTTTGTCTGCTTCGAATGATTATACGAGCAATATGTTGATGCACATAGAAGAGCTGAAACGAGAAGTCCAAGATATTGTAGAAAAAGCTCGCATAGAAGAACTAGCGTCTAAGCTGGAATCATAAAAATAAGTAGCAGTGTTTAATTTAAAAAATTTTGAAAGAAGTCTATTATATCCCACTACTGTTTTGTTATGGTCATAGAGCATAGCGGGGTGTGCTGCTATGCTCTATAGTTTACAACATTTAATTTGAGATGGGTTCTAGAAATGCTATACTGAAGTTAGACAAAACGCTCACAGAAGAAAAATTACACTAACATTTAATTATGAGACATGAAGTCTCTCAGATAAGTGATGTTTTGTAAGAAGTCTAAAATTGTCCTATTAACATTTGAGCGTTTAAATACGCATAGGAGTTATGATGTCTAGTTCTTTTTTACGATTCGACATAACTGAAGACGATACTGGTTTGCTTCAAAATAAGCAACTTGATCAGGTGATAGCATTGGTTCCCTTCATCCTGTTTTTCTTCATAGGAGTGGTTGCGGTTATGACTAAGGGGGACTTCAGTGGTTACAAGAGCACAGTAGAGAGCACTTTCGCATTCTGTGTTTACGTCTTTTTCACGTTTGGGTGGGTTTTTCAAATTCGAAAAAAAGATTTTCTGATTCAGTTTCTAAAAAAAGATCAAGCGGAAGGTATTGCTAAAAAATCTTTTTGCCAACAGCTTCTTCTTTATGATCTCACCAACCCCTTCAACTTTTTTGCCAAGCAGATTTTGGTTGAGCTTGGGCAGAATAATTCCTGTACCCAAGCATATATCGCTTATATGAATGCGATGAAGGAAGCTATCAATGACCTTGAGAGTGTTGATTTAGGAAAAGCTGAATCTTTGCGTAGAGTGCTCATGAATACATCTGGGTACAAGCAAGCAATGATTTTTGCTGACAGGTGTCAAGCGAAAACTGGTGGACACCTTCGTGCTGTAGTTTAAGAATCATGAATGCTGCGAAACTGATTAAAAGCGCGCACTTGCTACAGGTGAGCGCTTTTTCTTTTTGCGTAAAAGTGTTTTTTGTTGTAGTATGATAATCACTCGTTAAAGAGTATTGAAGCAATTACAGAAATAACATCTTGTGGAGTACCCACTGCTTCGGGGAACTACAACACAGGAAAACTAATAAGGATGTAGGCTATCTTATTTGCGTCGATTTTATTTTTTAAAAAAGAATAAAAATAAAAACGACGTGATTGATTTTTATAGTCGTTACACTCCTTAAAAATCTAATCATATGCGCCGAAAAGTAAAAAATCGAAACATGGTGGGACCAGATTCTCGCTATAATTCAACAAAAGTTTCTAAGTTTATTAACTATGTAATGATTGGTGGAAAGAAAACTGTTGCACAAGAGATTGTGTACGGAGCTTTTGATGTCATTAAAGAAAAGTTGAAAACAGAAGACCCTCTCGAAACATTTAATATGGCACTTCAGAATGCAGGGCCTATAACTGAAGTTCGCTCACGCCGCATCGGTGGAGCTAACTATCAGGTTCCTCGTGAAGTACGCGAGGAGCGTCGCTTTATGCTCGCATTTCGTTGGATTATCGATGCCGCGAACGCGAAGAAGGGAAAGGCTATGAAAGATAAGCTTGCAGATGAACTCATCGCAGCTGCGAATAATGAAGGGACAGCTGTGAAGAAGAAAGACGATACTCACAGAATGGCTGAAGCCAACAAGGCTTTCGCTCACTTTGCTTGGTAGTCTAAAGAAAGAACACAAAAGCACGACCCTTCGGGTCGTGCTTTTGTGTTCAATTACAACTAATTTTTCTTGCTAGGGTTGGTTTTCTTTTGTACACTAATGTAGTTGCCTAAATATTTTAGGCTTTCCTTCAATCCAAACACTTTAGAAAGGGTGATGTAATGGATACAATTCGTTTCAGTATAGATGTTGAAGCAGGTGGCGATAATCCTCATGATAGAGCTCTCCTAGAGATCGGAATAAGTGTCGTAGGGGATGAATCTCAAGCTTTTGAGATCATGTTCAAACCGGACCCTCTTCCTTTTGACCGCCACGCTCTAGGTGCGATTCGTAGGCCAATCAAAGAGTTTATCGAGAAAGGAGTTGATTTAGTCATCGGTATCAATCAGATGCTCGATTGGATAGATCAAACATCAGTAGGTAGGAAAATTGAATTCGTTGGGCTCAACATGCCCTATGATTGGATGTTCTTTAAAGTCTGTGTTGCAAAAGTGAGAGCGGTTAACACTCTCCCACATAAAGCATATGATATTCCATCATACGGGGCGGGAGTATTCGGGGTACCTCTTTCAGAAGTCGGGGATAAGCGACTTATTAAAGAGATGATGGTTCGACGCCCTGAGCTTGTGTCTAAATATTCCCTATATAAATACGATTCACGTTGTCATACTGGGTTAGATGATGCCAAGTACCAAGGAAGACTCCTGCTTGCACTTGAGGAATACGCAAGTGTTTGGTCTAAGCTTTGATTGCCCAAAGACCGCTTTTGTGGTAGGATTATTCCTACTGCAAACGCGGTTTTTTCTTTTCACAAAGAACGAATTCGCGAAGCGAATTCGTTCCCAACTAACAACAATTAACTATTAACTATCCATATGGCTCGCGATTATCCACTCAACAAAACTCGTAACTTCGGTGTTATTGCTCACATCGACGCTGGTAAGACCACAACTACCGAGCGTATTCTTTTCTATACAGGTGTTTCTCATAAGATTGGTGAAGTGCACGATGGTGCGACAGTGATGGACTGGATGGAGCAAGAGCGTGAGCGTGGTATCACTATCACGTCTGCTGCTACAACCGCATTCTGGAGTCCTACATATATGGACAGTAAAGATATTTCCAAGAAGTGTCGTTTTAACATCATCGACACCCCAGGGCACATCGACTTTACAATCGAAGTTAAGCGTTCACTTCGTGTTCTTGACGGTGCGGTAGTTGTATTTGATGGAGTAGCGGGAGTCGAGCCACAATCAGAAACCAACTGGAGATATGCGTCTGATGCTATGGTTCCGCGTATTTGTTATATCAACAAGCTCGACCGTATGGGAGCTAATTATGACAGAAGTTTCAATTCAATCCTTGATCGCCTCTCAAAGAAAGCTGTCAAAATGCATATGCCTCTTGGTGAAGAAGAAAATTTTGACGGCATTATAGATCTTCTCACAATGAAGGAAGTTAAGTTTACAGGAGATAAAGGAAAGGATGTTTCTTTCCACGAGATTCAACCTGAGCATCTAGAAGAAGCCAAGACTCGTCGTGCTGAAATGATCGAGAAGATTGTTGAAACTGACGAGAATATGATGACTGCATACTTAGAAGGTAAGGAATTTTCTCTCGAAGAGTTGAAGGCAACAATTCGTAAAGCAACTATTGCCAACGAACTTTTCCCAGTATTTTGTGGTTCATCACTTAAGAATCGTGGAGTACAGTTAGTACTCGACGCTGTTGTTGATTATCTCCCTTCCCCGCTTGATATTGCTGCACCTAAAGGAACAGACCCAAATACCGGAGAACAAGTTGAGTTAGAAGTTTCAGATACAGCACCATTTGCTGCGCTCGCTTTTAAGTCTATGGCGGATCCATTTGTAGGACAGCTCACCTTCTTCCGCGTATATGCAGGAACTCTCGAAGCTGGTTCATATATTTATAACTCTACAAAAGATAAGAAAGAGCGTGTATCTCGCATTCTCCGTATGCATGCCAATGAACGTGAAGAAGTGAAGGTGGTATACGCAGGAGAAATCGCGGCAGCTGTAGGTCTCAAAGATACGATTACTTCAGATACCATGTGTACTGAAGATAAGCCGGTAGTTCTCGAGAAGATCGTAGTCCCTGAACCAGTAATCTCAATGCGTGTAGAACCGAAGACAAAAGCCGATCAGGAGAAGATGGGTATTGCGCTATCAAAGCTTGCTATCGAAGACCCAACATTCCGTGTTAATTCAGATCCAGAAACAAATGAGACTATCATCGCAGGTATGGGTGAACTTCACTTAGACATCATCGTTGATCGCATGAAGCGTGAGTTCAATGTTGAAGCGGTTACAGGTAAACCTCAAGTTGCTTACAAAGAAACAATTCTCGGCTCAGCTTCAGGAGAAGGAAAATATATTAAGCAGTCAGGTGGTCGTGGTCAATATGGACATTGTAAAATCAATATTAAACCTATCGACTATTCTATCGCTACTGAAGATCTTCCAAAGAATGTGAAGCGTTACGATAATTTTGAATTTATTAACTCGATCAAGGGTGGTGTTATTCCACAAGAATTCGTACCAGCTGTAGAAAAGGGTCTACGTGAATCCATGGATCGTGGTACGCTCGCTGGGTTCAAGATGGTAGATGTATCATGCGAAGTGTATGATGGATCATTCCACGAAGTCGACTCTTCAGAAATCGCCTTTAAGCTTGCAGCTGGAATGGCTCTCGCTGACGCTGTATCAAAAGCAAAGCCAGTTATTCTTGAACCAATCATGAAAGTGGAAATCGTTACCCCTGATAAGTTCTATGGAGACATTACAGGCAACATTTCTTCAAAGCGTGGACAGATTGAGTCTATGGGTGAACGAGGAATGGATAAGGTCGTTAACGCTATGGTGCCACTTTCTGAAATGTTCGGATATGTTAATAACCTTCGTTCAATGACAGAAGGACGTGCGACATTCACTATGGAATTCGGGAAGTATGATGTGGTGCCTTCTAATATCGCAAAAGAAATTGCAGAAAACAAGAAGTAATATATCTAGAGCACAGAACGTAGAACATAGAATGTAGAAATACAACAAAGCGCGGCACCGTAGGTGCCGCGCTTTGTGTGTTGTATAACTTTTTCTGTTACCTCCCCCCCCCGCACAAGCTAACGATTAAGCATTCGCTTTCACGTAATTCACTAGTTGCACTACACCTGATGCGCCGACGAGAAGATATACCAATTGTTCAACAGATGGCATTCCTCCCAAAAGCATAGAAACGACATTAAATCCTAAAGCACTCAACCCCCAATTCAAAGCTCCTACAATAACAAGCACATACGTAATTGTTTGTAATGATTTCATAGAGAATTATTTTGTAACTTATGATAATTAATGCACTCCACTAATAAGTATATCGTTTTTGAACATAAAAAAGACCTACTATTCACATTTTCATCCTTCTGTGTCTTATCCAAAAGATAATCGAGGCTATATACTATACGTATGAAAAAACTAGTACTTTCTATTCTCTTTGTTATGAGTACGACGCATACTCTCTTCGCGTCTTCTTGTGTTGACATCACCAAAAATCTTTTTCGTAGAGATGAGAATTCAGACGTTCTTTTATTACAAAACTTTTTATCCCAAGAAGGATATTTAAAAGCCACCCCCAATGGTTATTATGGTGCAGGAACATTCGCTGCTGTACGAGGGTTTCAAAAAGATAATGGCATATCTCAGACAGGTGCAGCAGGGAGATTAACGAGAGCAAAGATCAAAAGCATCACATGTACATCTCAGACTACAACTACTACATCACCCTTAACCAATAAAACCGTTACTGCCGAATCAGTTAGTAAAACAGTAGCCGTAATTCCTCAAAAAGAAACCATTACAACAAAACCACTTTCACATAATGAGGTTCGGTTCCGTGATAGCGAGAGAATATTAGTAGCGCTCTATAATGCTTTTAAAGATAGAGGAGGGGTATGGCCTGTAGCGATTTCTACATCATCTCCACTTGAGTTGTGTGTTGAGCCGCGTAGAAGAGAGATGGAAGTTATGGCATTTGCGACTGACACTGCTCAAACAGTCAAAACACCAGATTCAAAATGCAAAGAGTATATAGATGTCTCATATCTTGAACCTAATTATTTCTCTGTCACACCGAGAGATCCAAGTCTTTCTACAAGTAGTATCGCTCTCGGATACACTATTTCACGTGGTGAATACGGTGATATAACTATAGCTCCAAAAAAGACTGACAACGGTGAACATATAAAAGTACGTTGTTCTTTTAATGGTTCTTGCAAAAGCGTGACACGTCTTAACAAAGAAGAGTACAACACACCTTATCTTGAACGCTTACAAAGAAATACTTTCATCGCAGATTCTATTCAAAAAGAAGGTGTGATCATCTACGGGCGTAATCTAAATGCTACCAATACGCTCATTATTCAGTCAAAAACTACTCAAAGAATCTACACAGCTCAAGCATCAACGTCTGTTGATATAAAAAATCGTTCAACTCAAGCTATTATTCCAGCTTCAATAACGAGAGACATGTTGTCATGTGGTGTCGGGTGTAGAGAAAAGCTTCCAGTTGGAGATTACTCCCTTCAAGTGAGCAATGAAGGAGGCAAGAGTGATTTTGTATACTTCTCTGTGAGAGCTTTTACTACAAGTACATTATCTCTTCGCGCTAATACAAGCGCGCCACCTAATACTAATTCAGTCAAACTCGCGACTGTGTCAGTAAGTAGCGGTGTACCGCTTGTGCTTAAATCTTTAGTACTCACATCATCCACTACCCCATTTGTCGGTACATCTACGCCAAACACAGCATCTAAGATCACTAATTTCAAACTAATAGACGCGGTGAGTGGATCTTCAATTACAGGAAGCGGGCTCACATTTACTTTGGGTGATATTCAATTAATAGAAAACAGCTCACGATTCTATGATATTTCTGCCGCTATTGGAGACATCCTAGTTCAAGATTCAGCATTTATGACGTATGGAGGCAAGTTCGTTGTTAAGGATACACTCACTGGAGCCGAGTTTGATTTACCAATAAAAGAATTCTCTTTCTCAGTATCTCCATAAGAACATGAAAACCTTTAGCCAAAGAGTGGTAGAAGCAGCACTTTCTATTCCAGAAGGTCGTGTTACTACCTACGGGAGACTCGCTCGTGCGTGCGGCGCAGGTCAAATGGCATCACAATCAATTACAGGGATTTTAGCTAAGGCATATAAGGAAGGTGAGAAAAACATCCCATTTCATCGCATCGTTTACGCAAACGGTACTATATGGATAAATGACGAATATAAAACTAAGCGCATGAAGCTTTATAAAAAAGAAGGTATCGAAGTAGACGACAAAGGAAAGATAAAGAATTTTGAAGAAAGGTTGTTTGAGTTCATCTAAAGTCAGCATAAAAAGCTTGCCAAATCGAAGAGAGAGATTTAAAGGTGTCAGTTTAATCAATAATTAAAGTATCTCATTGTATGGAAGGATTTAATATGTCAAAACAAGAATTGCAAAGACCTGGTGAAAATTCTTTTGAGGAAGCTGACCAGCTTAGTCTTGTGAGATCAAAAGAAGAAAACAGAAAATATAATGAGTTACTAATCAGTGAATTCAAAGATTTTAAATCTGGCGATGAAATAACTGTTCGTATAATAACCGAAGTTTATGACACAGATGATAACAGCAGTGGTGGTTCTTACCATACTCATTATTCGTATGTAAAGATGTTTTTTGACAAAGTCGCCACAGCAGATAATCGAGTCGTTTTGTATGGTTTTGATTATGAATTTGAAAGAAACAGTGCTCATGAAAAAGAGAAGAAGGGGCTTTCTTTTTATATTGATAAGAACGCTATTGGTAATTTAGGATCAGTTGAAGTTCTTCCTGGTTTTCTTACAGATGAGCAATTTGAAAAGGTGCTAGAGTTTGATCCTGGTATCGAAGAAGATAAATATCTTACAGATAAATAATTTCTCAGAAGAAACATTAGGAAACTAAAATGGAAACCAAGGGTTTCTGTTTTTACATTTTACACAACCCCAAGCTTTTCACGAGAAAAAGCTTTTCGGAGCGCTCGGCGCGAGAAAGAAGGAAGTTTTCAGCAGAAAACTATCCAGTCTTTTTCGACGGAAAGCTTAAAGAACAAGAAATCTTGTACAGAAATATTGAAATTAGCACCCTCCCCTAACTTCCTGGCGGCCAACTCCTGACTTATGTCTAATGTATTTGCGTATTTATACAAAATATGATAAGATTGCATGACTCACTTAGCAACTACTTTTCTTATTGCTTGGCTAAGTAGTGTGCATTTATTGTTATTTATTAAAATTTTAATTTAAAGTCCAATACCTCCCAAATATAAGTCGGGACGGCACGACAACACAAAAACATATGGCAGACGCATTTGATCGATCAAAACCACACGTAAACGTAGGAACTATTGGCCACGTAGACCACGGTAAGACAACCCTTACAGCAGGTATTTTAAACGTACTTCACCTTAAGGATGCTTCAATTAAGACAAAAGGTGTAGATGATATTGATAAGGCTCCTGAAGAAAAAGCTCGTGGAATTACTATTTCACTTTCTCACTCAGAATATTGGACAGACGCTCGTCACTACGCGCACATCGACGCTCCTGGTCACGCTGACTATATTAAGAACATGATCACAGGTGCGGCTCAAATGGACGGAGCTATCCTCGTAGTAGCTGCAACTGACGGTCCTATGCCTCAAACACGTGAACACGTACTCCTAGCCAAGCAGGTAGGCGTGCCACGATTCGTTGTATTCCTTAACAAGTGTGACATGGTTGATGACAAAGACATGATCGACCTCGTTGAAGAAGAAATCCGTGAACTCCTCACAAAGAACGGCTTCGACGGAGCTAATACTCCAGTTATCCGTGGTTCAGGACTCAAAGCCTCAGAAGCTACTTCACTTGATGATGAATGGGCTCAAAAGATCGTAGAGCTTATGAATGCTCTCGACACTTGGATTCCTCTCCCAGAACGTGATATTTCAAAGCCTTTCCTTATGCCAGTCGAAGATATCTTCACTATCGAAGGACGTGGTACTGTAGTAACAGGACGTATTGAACGTGGTGTTATCAAGATCAACGAAGAAATCGAAATCGTAGGTCTCAAGGATACTGTTAAGACAACAGTTACTGGTATCGAAATGTTCAACAAGTCACTCAATGAAGGACAGGCTGGAGACAATGCTGGTATCCTCGTTCGTGGTATCAAGAAAGATGACATCATGCGTGGTCAAGTACTTGCGAAGACTGGTTCTATCACTCCTCACACAGAATTCGAATGTGAAGTGTATATTCTTAAGAAAGAAGAAGGAGGACGTCACACTCCATTCCTTAATGGTTACAAGCCACAGTTCTATGTACGTACAACTGACGTAACAGGAGAAGTTACTCTCCCGTCTGGAGTTGAAATGGTTATGCCTGGAGACAACACGAAATTCACAGTTAAGCTTCTCGCCCCAATCGCTCTTGAAGAACAAGGACGTTTCGCTATCCGCGAAGGAGGCAAGACAGTAGGAGCTGGTGTCGTTACTAAGATACTCGCTTAATTAACTCTTACAAGAGGGTATATCTAACTAGTTCATTCTAGATAGTAAACCCTATACCCTTAAGTACTATTACTCAACATGGCAACTAGAGCAACAACAAAAACTGTAAAGAAAGAAGAATCTCAAAAGCTTCGTATTCGTGTACGAGCGTATGAAAGCAAGGTTCTTGATGCTTCAGTAAAACAAATCATCGATACCGCTGAACGTTTTGAAGCGACAATACTTGGGCCAATTCCTCTTCCTACAGAAATCAAGCGCTACACAGTAAACAGAGCTTCATTCGTGTACAAAGATGCCCGAGAACAGTTCGAAATGCGCGTACATAAGCGTCTAGTTGATATCATCAACCCTCAACCGAAACTTATCGAAGCTCTCACGAACCTCTCTCTCCCTTCTGGAGTTGACATCGATGTTAAGATGGCATAACAGAAAACCCTAAGACTACCACTATGAAATTCACATTAGCAACAAAACAGCATATGACACAATTCTTCTCTGAAGATGGTCAAGTTCATACTGCTACAATTCTAAAAGCTTCTCCGATTACGGTAACAGCTTTAAAAACTATCGAAAAGGATGGTTATGAGGCGATACAAGTAGGACAAGGAGATCAAAAAGCTTCTCGAATGTCAAAAGCTTTAAAAGGTCATCTAAAGGATACTACTCCTATGATACTCAGAGAGTTCCGTACCGCACCAGGTGATTTGGCTATTGGAGCAACTATCGCTTGCGATCTTTTCCAAAAGGGAGAGACTGTAGTAGTTTCTAGTATCTCAAAAGGAAAAGGGTTCCAAGGTGTGATGAAGCGACATGGTTTCACAGGTGGATGGGGTCAGCACGGACAGAAGCACTCGATGAGAGAAGCTGGATCTATTGGAGCTACTGGACCACAGAGAGTTCTTAAGGGTAAGCGTATGGCAGGACGTATGGGTAGTGATCGTATCACTAAAAAGGGAGTTACCATCTTAGACGTCGATGCTACTAATGGACTTATCTTAGTGAAAGGTGCAGTAGCTGGTAAGCGCGGAACGCTTGTTGAAATAAAAGGTTAATTAAAAGCATATGAAAGTAAACGTCTATACAACAGAAGGAAAAGTAAAATCATCTCTTGATCTCCCAGAGAATATTTTTGCTGCTAAATGGAATGCTGATCTTGTTTCTCAAGTGCTTTATTCTCAAGCGTCTAATCGCCGTGCTGGAACTGCTCACACAAAAGATAGAGGTGAGGTTTCTGGTACTAACAAGAAACCTTGGAACCAAAAAGGGTCAGGACGTGCTCGTCATGGTTCTACACGATCTCCGCTCTGGCGTCATGGTGGTGTTACTTTCGGCCCAAGAAATGATAAGGATTACAAGAAAGTAATTCCTAAGGGAATGAAAGTAGTTGCCCTCTTCTCTCTTTTGTCTGCAAAAGTAAAAGAAGGCAAAGTTATTTTCTTAGACGACGCATCTGTAGCTACAGGCAAGACAAAAGACGCTGACACAGTACTCAAGAATCTTTCAACAATAGAAGGATTCTCTACTATTCGTCACAAGAAGTTAAACAACATCTATCTTTCTGTGAAGAAGGGTGATCTCTCAACAAAGAGAGCGTATCGCAATCTTCCATGTATGACCATTCATAATATGGACGATCTTAACCCACTTGATCTTGCTAACTCACGTTACCTCATCATTTCTAATCCTGAAGAAACAATTGCTTATCTCTCTTCTAAAGTAACTAAATAAACTACTATGGCAACAAAGAAAACAACAACAGAAGAAAAGAAAGTAGTAGCACCATCTCTTATCGTAGCTCCACGAGTTACAGAGAAGGCGTCTCTTCAGTCAAATGCCAATGCGTATACATTCGTAGTATCAAAAGAAACTACGAAGCTTACACTAAGAGAAGCTATTAAGAAAGAGTATAAAGTTACTCCACTTAAGATAAATATCATCAACCTTCCTTCAAGAAACGTATTTGTTCGTGGAAAGTTCGGTGTACAAGCTGGAATGAAGAAAGCTATAGTCTTTCTAAAAAAAGGTGACTCTATCAACCTTGCTAATTAATTATCATTAACTAAAGAATTATGAAAACGTATCGACCAACAACTCCATCACGTCGCAAGATGACCACGGTAACATATCGAGGGGTTTTGACAACAAATGAACCACACAAGCCTCTCACAAAAGGTTTCAAAAGAGGTGTTGGACGCAATGCGTTTGGAAGAATCACTTCTCCTTACAAAGGAGCAGGGCACAAGCGTTCTTATAGAGAGATTGATTTCAAGTATGACAAAATAGACATCCCTGCAAAGGTTCAAACTATAGAGTATGATCCGAACCGATCTGGATTTATTGCTCTTGTGGCATACAGAGATGGTGCTAAGCGATATATTCTTGTTCCTAAGACTGTTAAAGTAGGGGATACATTTATTGTGTCAGAAAAAGCAGACCTCATCCCAGGTAATCGTCTTCCGCTTAAGTCAATTCCAGTGGGTACGTTTATCTACAACATCGAGATTAAATCAAAAGCAGGAGCTAAGCTTGTTCGTTCAGCTGGTGTGTATGCTCAAGTGATTGCTCATGATGGTGGGTACACATCAATTAAACTTCCTTCAACTGAAGTGAGAAAAGTAGTTGACTCATGCTTTGCATGTATCGGTGAAGTGTCAAACGAAGAGTATAGACTTCGCAATCTAGGAAAGGCTGGAACCGCGCGCCATCTTGGTCGTCGTCCTAAGACTCGTGCCATGGCTAAGAACCCAGTTGATCACCCATACGGTGGAGGTGAAGGAGCTCAACCACGAGGTACTCGTCGTCCTAAGACTAAGTATGGTAAGACAACGGGAGGTCGCAAGACTCGTGCTCCTAAGAAATACTCTAACGTTCACATTGTGTCACGTAGAGTAGTAGGCAAGAACAAAAAATAGCCAGAAAACGCTTTACTTTTAAGAAAAATTTGATATAATATCCATACTTTAAACAACCATGACACGATCAATTAGCAAAGGACCATACGTAGATGAGCGAGTACTCAAGAAAGTTCTCGGTAAGAAACCTGAAGAGACAGGTGTTATTAAGACATGGATTCGCAGAAGTGACATCTCTCCAGAAATGGTTGGCTTCACATTCGGGGTGTATAACGGACGAACTCATGTTGAAGTCCTTGTTACAGAAGATATGGTGGGCCACAAGCTCGGTGAATTCTCTCCTACTCGCAAATTCCTTCGTCATGGTGGAAAGATGCAAAAGGAAATTGACCAGAAGAAGAAACAAGCAGAAATCGATGCTGCTAAATCTGCTAAGTCAGCAACAGACACTAAGAAGAAATAATATAACATAGTATGAAAGCATCAATTAACAATTACAGACAAGCTCCAAGAAAAGTACGCTTAATAGCCGACTTAATTAAAGGTAAATCAGCAGAACAAGCTCAAGGTATTTTGTCACACCTAATCAAAAGAGGAGCGCTCCCTATAAAGAAACTTCTAGATTCTGCTGTTGCTAATTCAGGAAAGGATGCTTCTACATTGATTGTTAAGAAAGCTACTGTAGACAAGGGGACTGTTATTAAGAGATGGATGCCTCGCGCTATGGGAAGAGCGTTTCCTATTCATAAGCACACATCCCATATTGCTATTGAATTAGCTCCTAAGAACTCTAACGAATAAATTTATGACACACATAGTACACCCATATTCACACAGACTAGGAATTATTCGTGACTGGAAGTCTCGTTGGTTCGGTAAGAATACAAAATCGTATGTAGATTATCTTCGTGCTGACACACTCGTACGTGGTTGGCTCTCAAAGAGATTAAGAGGAATGTATGTTTCTCTTGTTGAGATCGAAAGAAGTGAGAAGCAATATCGTATTATGTTACACACTTCACGACCTGGTATGATTATCGGTCGCGGTGGAGATGGTATGGATAAGCTCAAAGCTGCTCTCAAAAAAGAAATGCATCGCCTCAAGATTATAACTCCACAGGATGTGAGAGTTGATATTGTAGAAGTTTCTAACCCAGAAGCTGATGCGTCTATCGTAGCTCAAATGGTAGCAGAAGGAATCGAGAAGCGTCTTCCTTTCCGTAGAGTTCTCAAGTCTACAATCGAAAAGGTTATGGCTAACCGTGAAGTGAAGGGTGCTCGCATTCAAGTGTCAGGTCGTCTCGGAGGAGCTGAAATGGCTCGTAAGGAACAGATCAAAAAAGGTGGTATTCCACTTCAAACACTTCGTGCTGATATTGATTTCGCTCGTGAGAAAGCGTATATGACATACGGTGTTATCGGAATCAAAGTGTGGATCTATCGAGGAATGAAGTTCTCAGATACTGCTCCACAAAAAATCTCACCAAAGTCTCGATCAGAGAAATAATTATTACCATTTAATAGAACGCCTATGCTATTCCCAAAAAAAGTAAAACATCGAAAGTGGCAGAATGCCCGCCTCTCAGAGGATAAGCTTGCACGTCCAGAAACAAAAGGAGTAGACGTTTCTTTTGGAGCGTTTGGTCTTAAGGCAGAGACTCCAGCTCGTGTAGCCGCTAATCAAATCGAAGCTGCTCGTCGAGCTATGCAACGTCACGCTGGCAAGACCGCCAAGGTGTGGATTCGTATTTTCCCTGATCGTCCAGTGACCAAGAAAGCCGCTGAGGTTCCTATGGGTAAAGGAAAGGGGGATCCAGATCGATACGTTTTTGAAGTTCGTCCAGGAAGAGTGCTTTTCGAGATTGATGGTGTTGGAGAAGATGTTGCTCGTGAAGCGCTTCGCAAAGCAGGGTGCAAGCTTCCTGTGAAAACTAAAGTAATCGCTCGCTAAATATATGAAAAAAGAAATTATAATTAATCGCAAAAAAATAACAGGGACAGTAGTCTCAGACAAGATGGATAAAACCGTTGTTGTTAACACTATGAGATACGTTGCTCACAAAAAATACGGCAAGTATTACAAAATAGACAAGCGTTACAAAGCTCATGACGAAGCTAACGAATACAAGGTTGGAGACAAAGTCATCATCGAAGAGTGTAGACCAATGTCAAAAGACAAAAACTTTAAAGTTGTTAGCAAGATTTCATAATTATTCTAACTACTATTATTAATCAATAATTACTACCAATATGATACAAGCAGGAACAAACGTTATCATCACCGATAACTCAGGAGGAAAAAGAGGAAGAGTATTCAAGGTACTCGGTGGATCAAAGCGTAGATACGCTTCTCTTGGTGATATGGTAGTACTTTCGATTAAAGTAGCTGAACCACGAAAGCAGGTTAAGAAGAAAGATGTAGTATACGGTGTTGTTGTTCGTACAACAAAACAAGTACGTCGAGCGGATGGTTCATACATCTCATTTGATGACAATGCTGTTGTTATTGTCGACAAGAACAAAAAAGAACCAAAAGCAGGACGTGTCTTCGGGCCGATTCCACGAGAAATATCTCTTACAGGGATAGATGGTTACAAGAAGATAGCTTCTCTTGCGCCAGAAATTATTTAACAGCCGTTAGCTTTTAGCCTTTAGCTATGAGCACATACAAAACTAATTTTAATATCATGCACGTAAAAAAAGGAGACAATGTCATAGTGATAACAGGAAAGTACAAAGGACAAAAAGCCGATGTTGCTAAAATTCTTAAAGATGAGAACCGTGTTATCTTAGAAGGGGTAGGGAAGGTGAAGCGCCATATGCGTCCTAAGAAGCAAGGTGAAAAAGGGGGTATTGTAGAAATAGCTACATCAATCCACGCCTCGAATGTGAAATTAGCTGAAAAAGCTGCTCCAAAAAAGAAGGTTACCAAGAAAGCCGCTTAGCTTTTTCAGATAATTTCATCCAGCACTTTCAAGCTCAGTAGTCTTTCTTGGAAATATGCTTGAAAGTGTCGGAAAGATATATTCAAACTAGTAAGAACTTTGGCGCTGAAAAAGCTGCTCCAAAAAAGAAGGTTACCAAGAAAGCTGCTTCAAAAAAAGCTGAATAAGAAAAGAAAAACGACACCTCATGGGTGTCGTTTTGAATTGCTACAGTTTCTTGATTCAAAGATTAATTCAAAGGAAGCGAGAGTTGTATATTGTCATACTCATTATCTCCCGTCACTTCCTCTATCACTGGCAACCAAGGAGGGATTCTCACTTTGGTGTCGATAGAAGTGAGTTCTATTTCAAGAAGTATCAATGCCCCATTTTTTTGTGCACAAGCATACTCCTTTTCAAAAAAGTCGAGCTCAAAGTATTGATGGTCATAGACGAAACAGACTCGTTTTTTGTGCAGAGAGGAAATTGCTTCATTTTTGAGCATTCGATATTCTCTCCCTGTTATATTCTCCTCTCTTTCTATACGAACACCTTTCCTCCCTGTGCTGTGTTTCCATGTCCGCGTATACACACTCACACCACCCTCTGTCCTACTGCGTACCCTACTTTTGTCGCTCAGATAATGTTGCTCGATCGAAGACACAACATAGTTAACAGGAATCTTTTCCAAGCAAAAAGAAGAGTCAACTACGAATTTCTTTTCTATTTCAAGTGGTTCTGGTTCTCCTAGATGATGAAGAATCACTCCAACAACGTGCGCCATCTTATGTTCAAAAGAATTTTGATTCTCAATCACATGAAGATGAGGATGCCCATTCCAAGCATTTAATGTCTTTTCACAAAGCGCTCTTGCTTCTTCTTTGGTCTCCTTTCTGGCGCTATTGTTGATAGTTGTATAGGAATCATCTTCACCAAATGCTGCTGTACGCAAATGAATGATAGCATCATAACGGCAGTTAATTGCTGTGTCAGAAAGATTGAATTGCTCCAGAAGATCGATCCACTCACTTTCTTTGCAATAGGCTTTATTGTCTTTTAATCCTCTATCAAAAAGAATGACGACTTTTTGATTCATTACCTTCTCTGCAAAAGTGAGATACGCTTGCTCACGAGCGAGTTGGCCTTCCATGATGCATTCTTGGAACTCATAGAAGGAGGTGCTTCCATTTGGGGTGATGCCAGATGAGATGAGCTCAGTCGCCATTTCTGGAACGGTGATGACCAAGTAACCAAGGTCATGTAACTTTGACCGTATCTTGCTCATGCCTGTTGACTTGCCTGCGCATGGCCCACCAGTGATACAAAAACGATATATTTGCTTCATACTATTTCCTTTCATGATTAAAACAACATCCAAAGTAATTATCTGACATAGTAAGCTATATGTAATAGCTACATATAGCCATATTTGTTATATTTTTTGTTATACTATAGCTATATATTGCTATGAAATGTTTTTATTGTAAGAGTAATAAAACACACGTTATTAACTCAAGAAAAATTAATACCACTTCTTCCGTGTGGCGTAGAAGAAAATGTCTTTCTTGTGAAGAAGTTTTCACAACAGAAGAATCTATCGCCACATCTTCGTTTTTTGTTATTAAAAAGAATCGTACCCGCAAACGTTTTGTATATGAAAAACTATTCCTTTCAATTTTTATAGCGACCTCTCAAACTAAAAAAGTCGACATAGGGGACAGCTCTTTGTTAGCAAAAACGATAACTCATGAAGTATTGCATGATCTAAGCATGCTTCGTTCAACACTCTTTTCCTCCAAAGAAATTATCTGCATGGTCTATAAAAAGTTACTTAAAAGAAACAAAAGCGCAGCGTTTCTCTATGGAGTATATTCTCCATATCGTATAAAAGTTTTGCACAGTAATGGTTTTTTGAAAGATATACAATAAGTAATCATCATCTGCTTTATTCTATCGAGCGTCTTGTTTTGAGTCATAGCTCAAGATTCTTTTATATGATAGAGTTGAAACAACCTGTTCTTTAATCATTTTTAGGAGATGTGAGATGAAAGCTAGAAATCCATTGTTGGATGTGGTTATTACTACCTCCTTCTCAGCCCTTACCTTTTTCTTGTTGTTGAAAATCAAACTCTTCGATGACAGTGTTGGCAATTTTGTTGTATGGCTGCATATCCTTTATCTGCTTGTGTTCATTATTGTCGTGATTGATAACAAATTTAGGGTTCGAGACATGAACGGAAAACTTTCCACCAAAATAAAAGAGTTGTTTTTTAGGTCGGAAGATTTTTTTGATGAAAATAATGCTATTTTTTATAGTTTCGCTCGCTTACTGTACACCCCTTTGGTATTTCTTCCATTCGGAATAACCTTAATTTTCTTCTGTTCCCTGATTGATGGTCTCTGTCGATACATTAAAACAGGGCAGTGGAAAGAGAGTGTGTGATCTGTCACTTTAGAGCCACTAATGCCGTAGGCATTAGTGGCTCTTTTCATATCATTCTTTTTATGGTAGAGTAATACAACATTATCAATTAAGAAGTGACGTATAACGTCTGGCTAGATACGAAATATCGCCCCAGCTAATCGTGCTTCAAATATATACAATATGTCAAATTTTGTCAGTGTTAAAGAAATAGAAAAGAAGTCGTTTGAGATGCTCTCAAAACAATTTGGTTACAAGAATGTAATGGCTTCCCCTCATCTTACTAAGATAACAGTCTCAGTAGCTACAGGCACTGCGATGAAAAAAGATCGTCATCGAAATGATCTTGTTATGGACCGTCTCGCTAAGATCACAGGGCAGAAGCCAACACTTCGCAAGGCGAAGAAGTCTGTCGCATCATTTAAGACTCGTGAAGGGGATCCGATCGGAGTAGCTGTAACTCTAAGAGGGGATAGAATGTTCGCTTTTATTGATAAAGTACTTCACGTTGCTCTTCCTCGTACAAAAGACTTTAGAGGTATCAATAGTACATCAGTCGATAATATCGGTAACATGACCTTTGGTGTTAAAGAACACACTATTTTCCCAGAAATCAAAGACGAAGAATTGAAAGATGTATTCGGTATGGCTATCACGCTTGTGACTACCGCAAAGACCAAAGAAGAAGCTAAAGCTTTCTTCGATATCATCGGTATTCCTTTCAAAAAAGCATAGTCTCTATTCAAGATTTAAAAAACACTCGCAGCTTGCGAGTGTTTTTTGTTTGTGACATAATGTCATTCTCATAGTTCTTTAATCAACATAAGGAGATAGTGATGGCAGTTGCACAGAGACGAATTCAGAGAGTTAATCCTTTTAATTTGAGTCGATATGAAGGTGGGTCAGGTGGAGAGCGAGCCCATATTCAACCAGCGATTGCTTTTTGGGGGACAGTCGGACACGTGAGTGATGGCTGTGCACCTGACCCACAAGAAGAGCTAGACGCTCTCCTTGGGCACGAAAAACAACAGCGAGTATTTGACTTTTCAATGGTTGTGGGAGAGTTTTCTGATCCTTTATTATTTTTGATCGCTCTTGAAGAGGGTGAGAGAGAAGGTTAATAAAACAAGAACAGCTTCACATCATCATCTAATAAAAAAACTGTCTCAAAAAGACAGTTTTTATATTCTAATTAAAAAAGAAAAAACCGCCGAGATGGCGGTTTTGTTAACTGTAATCTTTTCAGATCGAGCTAACTTCCGGAAGTTGTAATCAGCTCTTTGGTGCAGACGATGCAGCTGTCGGAGGCTGAGCGTTCGCGGCGCAAGGAGACTGTGACGGGGGAGCCTTTTTGAGGGCAGGATTCGCCATATTGCACGGTGTGCAAGAGTGGGTGCATGGCATCGAGGTGTGCCAAGTTGTCACCGTTTGTTGGTTGGGCTCTTCAAAGCCGCAAGCCTTGCCTGGCACCGATGTGATCGATGTTGAAACCTCATCACGGAACCATAAAAATCCGGTACGGATCTCAGTCACCTTTGCCAAACACGTCTTTGACGCGATGTCACCGATGAACACAGTGTTCGTGTAACCCATCTTTTTGACCACGATTTCGTTGTTGGCGATGGTTGTGACCCGGCCAGGATCTCCAACAGGAATCGTTGGGGTGTCACCAGTGCGGCCGCAGCCAGTAAGCAGTGCCGCAAAGGCGACGGCGAAGAGCGCGAGGGTCTTTTTCATGATGTTTTCTCCTATAAAAGTGGGCATCACCCCGTTTGAAAGTGCATACGTTTACAAAGCAATGCTTTAAAAACGATATGATAATTATATCATTTATTATATTAATGTCAATAGACTATATTGACATTAAAATATAAATATGGTAGGGTGCATATATTATGAAAAAAATAGCAACAATTATTACATTAATAGTGAGCGCTTTTGCGCTTCAAAACAGCGCTTTTGCTGGGTATTTTAGTACCACCCCGCTTCCTGTTTGTGATGCGAGAATCAGCAACAATCTTGCGCGAGGGAGTGAAAATGATGATGTTTTGAGACTTCAGAATTTGCTTGCGCGTACAGGATATCTTAACGCTTCTCCAAATGGATACTTCGGATATCAAACAGAAAGAGCAGTCAAAGCGTTTCAGCGAGATAACGGTCTTCATGGATCAGGTATCGTTGGTGAACAAACCCGTAATTTTGTTAATGAGAGAATGTGTGACACGGATTCTTTCTCAGATGAAACATTATATTATGGTGGATACTCTTCACTCACAACATATGTAAATACTGAAGATCCTTTTGTTAAAGTTGTGCTCCCGAACACATCATCTGCTATTTTGAGTACCCCCTCTGTTAGTTCTCTTACTTCAACTTCGCTTTCTAGTGTATTACCAGTCAACACATCTGTTGCTGTGACTAATCCAGAGATTGCAGGAACTTCTATTGTATATAATCCAGCTATTGGATACACCTATAGTATTATTCCAGCAAGTGGTTCTCTTACTGTCACTTCTCCGGTAGCTAATAGTGTGTTTAAAGAAGGGGATACGGTTACTGTTGTATGGGGGACTAAGAATTTAACCGCATCTACCTATTCTATTTTGCTTGAGAATACTTCAGTTGGTCAAAGCTATACTGTCGCTCAAACAAATAACACTTCATTTTCTTTTGTACTCACAAAAGAAATATTAGATGGCGCTTGTGCTGGAGCATGTAATGCTTCTAATCAAGGGTCATATAGAATTGTTGTGGCTACTCCAACCAAAGATATAGCTGGAACTATCTCAACACTTCGTGCTGCTGTACAACCAATTACTGTAGTACGTCAATTCGGTTATTCAGGACAGGTGAGTATTACAACAAACAAGACCCCTGTTACTTCTGGTGAACCATTCAAGCTCTATATTAATATTCCACGAGGTGCTTCATGGGATACATACTTGGCAGGTAATTATTCAATCAAAATAAAAGCGAGTTGCCCAAGTGGAGTCTCTGCATCTATTGCTGGTACTCTTTGTGGTCAAGAATTCGTGATTCCTTTTGCGCCAACATTTTATCAACAAGAGGTTCCTGCTGTTATTACAAATGGAACATGGTTTAGACAAAATGTTCAATTCGACTTAACAGTGACGAATTTGGCAGGTCAAACAATTGGTACATCTCAAACAAATGTTATCGTAAACGGGACACCATTTAGTTGGTAAGATGATAGTTACTGGTTTATAGTTACTGGTTACTGCAAATACAAAAGCCGCCCCTTCGGGGCGGCTTTTGTATTGCCTCACAGCACTTTAAGATAAAAGGTTTTTTATATAAAACATTATAGCTGAAGTAACTCCCATGAGAATTGTCCCCCATAATACATCGACTACTACTAGCTTGAAAGGCCAAGAGCTTAGTGTTGCCATATTGGTGAGATCATAGAATGCATACATGAGGAATCCAAGTATTGCTCCCCATAACAACGCTTCTTGAAGAGTATTTACTCTTGATAAAACAAAGACCCATATAGAGATAATCGCAACGATATAGAATCCAACAACAGCAGGGAAGTAAGGGACGAGAGAACCATTTTCTATAGTGATATGAGATGCTAGTTTGTCCAAATAAAAAGCCTTAGCAACGTTGGCAAGCCACACATAGTCCATAATAGTAATAGTGATAATTCCTACAAAAGAAGTGATGACATGAAGCATGATGATTGTAGTGTACACCTTTTGACTTTGTTTTAGAAATGGTATAAAGTCTAAACATCGTAATCGTTCTTTAACTATTTTTAAGGAGACACGATCATGTCTAAAAGTGAAATGGTCTCGCCTGGAGAAGGGGCTTTTTTCCAAAGTGTAAAAGATTTCAAGCCAAGTCACTTCTTCCTTTTGTTGCTTAAAATAACCACTCAAGGTTCAAGGTTTGGCATGGAGACGCAGAGTATCGTTGACAGAGTAAACCGCCAGCTCCAGAGAGACCTGGGATGTAAACCGAGATCTCTCTAAAAGGTATTGATGGACAAACGGGTGATACCTCTTTAAGCAGAGCGCAGCAGAAGCGCTCTTTCTTTTTGTCTTATTCTGTGGTATTATATTTCTGTTCTTCATTTCTCCATACCTTAACCCAAGATTAAATTAGTTTTGTGTAAATGTATGCGATAGGAGAAGAACAAAACCAACCTCACTTCTCGTGAATCATTGGTTGTATTATTTATTCAATTCTCTACTCTCTTATGGCAAAAACATCAACAATTGCAAGAAGTAACAAGAAACCTAAATTCTCAACACGTATAGTGAACCGATGCTTTAAATGTGGTCGAAAGCACGGATTTATGAGAGATTTTGGTCTTTGCAGAACATGCTTCCGTGAGCTCGCTAACGAAGGAATGATCGCAGGGGTCAAGAAGGCGTCTTGGTAATATTTCAAATTTATGGATCCAATAGCAAACATGCTCGTAGCCATCAAAAACGGTGGCCTCGTCAAAAAATCTTCAGTCGTTATTCCTTCATCAAAAATGAAGGTGGCGATTCTAGAAGTTCTCAAGAAAGAAGGATTTGTGAAGACATATCATGTAAGTGACACAGTTACTCCTACTGTAGAAGTGGTAATCGCTTACGAAAAAGGTCTTCCAAAGATTAACAATGTTACTCGTGTTTCTAAGCAATCAAAGCGAGTGTACAAAGGGGTTAAGAAAATCACTCCTTACAAATATGGTCATGGAATGACTGTATTCACTACCCCTAAGGGGATACTCACTGATAAAGAAGCGAAAGCTTCTCATGTCGGAGGTGAGGCATTATTCACAATCTGGTAATTAAAACGTATGAGCAGAATAGGAAAACAAATCATCAATATTCCAGCAGGTGTCGAAGTACATATCGATGCCCATGCTGTACGTGTCAAAGGTCCACAAGGAGAACTTGTGCGCCCAGTTCGTGACGAGGTTGCTTTCACAGTAGAAAACAATACAATCACGAGCTCTCCAAGAAGAAACGACAAATTCTCTCGTTCACTGTGGGGAACTTACATGTCTCATGTAAGTAATATGATACAAGGAGTTACTACTCCGTTTACAAAAAAGCTTCTTGTTGAAGGAGTCGGATTCAAATGGGATGTTAAGGGTCAACAACTCAATCTCTCACTTGGATTCTCTCACCCGGTAGTAAAGGATATTCCGCAAGGATTAACCGTTGTTGCTGAAAAGGGGGCACTCACTATTACAGGAATTGATAAAGAGTTAGTCGGCCTCTTCGCCAATCAAGTACGCTCGCTTAAGAAACCTGAACCGTTCAAAGGTAAAGGTATTCGTTATGAAAACGAAGTTATTCGTCGTAAGCAAGGTAAGAAATCTGCATAATCTGTAGCACAACATCTATGAAAACTAATATCAAAACAGAAAAGAGACTACGTCTTCACAAGAAGATTCGTTCTCGTGTTTCGGGAACACAAGAGAGACCTCGTCTTGCTGTGTTTCGTTCTAACAAGTTTATGTATGCGCAGCTTATTGATGACGTCGCACAGGTAACACTTGCGTCAGCTTCAGATATTTCTCTTACTGATAAGGTAACAAAAGTAGAGCGTGCAAAAATCGTTGGCAAGAAATTAGCTGACGAAGCAAAGAAGAAAAATATTACTACGATCGTCTTTGATCGTGGCGGGTTCTCGTACCGTGGTCGAGTACAAGCTCTTGCAGAAGGAGCTCGTCAGGCAGGTCTAATTTTCTAACACTATGACAGAACAAATAACAAAAACAGAAACCCCCACAACTGTAGTTGAAACAGGGAGTGTGGCAGTTGCTGAGGATCGTCAAGCTCCTCGTGGCAAGAAGGGAGGTAGACCAGGAGGCAAGGGAGGTAATCGTCCACCACGTGCTCCTCGTGAGAAGCCTGAATTTGATTCAAAGACTATCAGTATCCGTCGCGTAACTCGCGTGGTATCTGGAGGTAGACGTTTCTCACTCTCAGTTGCTCTTGTGGCTGGAGATAGAAATGGTCGTATCGGTCTTGGAACTGGAAAAGCTCAAGATACTCAAGTAGCTATAGAAAAAGCTCTCAAAGCTGCTAAGCGTAACATGATAACTCTTAAGCTCTCAAAGCAAAAGTCTCTCTATCATGATGTTAACGCTAAGTTCAAATCATCTGAAGTTACCATGATGCCTAACCGTGGTCGTGGTCTTATTGCTGGATCTTCAGCTCGTATTATTCTTTCGCTTGCTGGGGTTGCTAATATCACAGCTAAGTTCCATTCAGGATCAAAGAATAAGCTTAACAATGCTCGCGCTACTATGAAGGCGCTTGAGACTATTGCTTACGCTCATGATGAAGCTCCTGTGCCAAAGGTGAAGATGGAAAAGGCTCCTATTACTAACGAATAACGAGAACATTATGCAGATACATCAAATCAAACGTGTTCATCCGAACAAAAAATCAAAGCTCGTAGCTCGTGGTGGTAAGCGTGGTAAAACTGCCGGTAAGGGTGGCAAAGGTCAAACAGCGAGAGCTGGGCACCGTGTACGTCCTGCTATGCGTGATATCATCAAGAAGCTTCCTAAGCTCCGAGGTTATGGCAAGAATCGTTCGAAGTCAGTATTCGATCGAGGGCCAGAAACTGTAGTTAACGTTAATCTTCTTAATGCCTTTGAAAAGGGAGCTCAAGTTACTCCAGAAACTCTTTTGGCTAAAGGTATTATCAAGAAAGTGGTTGGTCGCTTCCCTAAGATTAAGATTTTAGGAACAGGCGAGATAACTACCGCAGTCAACATTTCTCTCTGTGAAGTATCTGTTACTGCTAAAGAAAAGATAGAAAAGGCAGGCGGTACAGTAACTCTTCCAGAAGTTAAGGAGGTTGCTCCAAAAAAGGAGAAGAAAGAAAAGAAAGTTGCTAAAAAAGCTATCTCTAAGAAGAAATAAGAAAACAGCTTTTGGTTGTGAGTCCTTAGCTTCTAGTTTGAACAACAAAGAGCGACGCCGTAGGCGTCGCTCTTTGTTGTTCCCGTCGATTCTCTACAATAACAGAAAATCTCTCATCTTGAAGAAGATGATTAATTCAGCTACACTTGTCCCGCTAACCGCTAAATTAGCCCTACACTTGCTTGCTCCGGGCATCTTCGTCGAGCCCAAGGCACTCACTTACTAGTTCGTCTTCGCTCCTCGAGCTAATGGCTAATGGTTAAGTATTGTGGTATAATAGTCAAATTATGAAGACAATAAAGGCTATTTTTTCGGACGCGCAATTACGAAAGCGAATCCTCTTTGTGATCGGTATTCTTATTTTTACTAGATTTTTATCGGCTATTCCAATACCAGATATTAACACTTCTGAACTCGCTTCTTTGCTTGCTGGCAATAAAGCTATCAGTTTCTTGAATGTGTTGTCAGGAGGAGGACTCGCTTCTTTCTCTATTGTGATGCTCGGAGTCGGTCCGTATATTACTGCATCTATTATTATGCAGCTCTCAACAGTACTTTCTCCACGTCTTAAGGAAATGTATCAAGAAGAAGGAGATAGAGGTCGCAAGCGATTCGTACAATATGGTCGCATCTTGTCACTCCCTCTTGCTGTTATACAAGGGTATGCACTCCTCACCCTTCTTGTTCGTCAAAATGTATTACCACAATTATCTGTTGATCAAATGACATCTAATCTCATCATTATTACAGCAGGAACAATGCTTATGATGTGGCTAGGTGAACAAATTAACGAGCGTGGTATCGGAAACGGTGTTTCCCTTATCATTTTCGCTGGTATCGTAGCTGCTATCCCTACAACACTTGGTCAATACTTCCTCACTTTTGATCCGTCTCAGATACCTATGCTTGTAGGACTTCTCACACTTTCACTTATCGTTATCGCTGGTATTGTGTATATCACAGAAGCTGAGCGCAAGATTCCTGTGACATATGCCAAGGAATCACGACTTGGTGCTTCAAGTGGATTCGGAGCTACGACTTATCTCCCGCTTCGTCTTAATCAAGCTGGAGTTGTGCCAATTATATTTGCTATATCAATTCTTATATTCCCTCAAATCATCGCACAGCTTCTTATCACTTCAGACAACAGCACATTACGTTCAGTTGCCCGCTTCATCAATGAAGCAATTGCTAATCAGTGGATATATGGAGTCGTGTACTTCTTCTTGGTAGTAGCGTTCACCTACTTCTATACAGCTATTACGTTTGATCCACAAAAGACAGGAGAGAATCTTGCCAAGAATGGTGCATTTATCCCAGGGTATAGACCTGGAAATGGAACAGTGGAATATATTAGTTATGTGCTCGCTCGTGTTACATTAGTCGGTGCTATCTTCCTCGGACTTATCGCAGTACTTCCAGTTGCTGTTCAAGGGATTACGGGAATCACAGCTATTGCGGTAGGTGGAACATCTATCTTAATTGCAGTGTCTGTTATTCTTGATCTTATCAAGAAGATTGATGCACAGCTTTCGATGAGAGAGTACTAAGGGTGGCTTTTAGCGATTAGCTTTTGGTTTCTAGCAAACAAAGCGCCGTACGGCGCTTTTTGTTTTTGGTTTCCTGTAATTTTGTTAATGGCTAATGGCTAATTTCGTGGTAGTATTGTGTTATGGAAAAACGTTTTATCATCATCATGGCCTCTCCCGGAGCTGGTAAGAGCACACAGGCTAAGCTCCTTAAAGAAGCATTGGCTAAGCATTATTCTGACGTGATTCATGTTACTACTGGAGGTACATTCAGAACCTTTATCCAAGGAGAGAGTTTTATGGCAAGACGTGCTAGAGAGGAGCAGAATAGTGGAGGATTACAACCTGAATTCTTGGCGATCTGGAATTGGGTAAATGTGTTTATAGAAAAGTTACAAGAAAATACAACAGTTATTTTAGATGGTGCACCAAGAAAAATAGTTGAGACACATGCAATTCACAATCTCTTCTCATTCCTTGGATACAAAAGACCGGTAGTATTCTATCTTGAAGTGACTGCTCAAAAAGCAAAAGAGCGTCAATTGTTACGAGAAGCAACAGCAACAGAAAAAAGATCAGATGCAAGCAGTGATGAAGAAATAGAAAAACGCATCAATCTTTTTTATGAAGACATACTCCCATGTGTTGAAATATTTAAGAATGATCCACGATATGACTTTTATCGTATTAACGGAGAAGAGACTATTGAGGCTATTCATCAAGAAATAGTAGAGAAGCTTGACCTTGTTTAAATATACGTTATAGTATTGAATATGGTATCAAAAGTAACAGTAGATAATAATGAAATACAGCTTTCTTTTAATAAAAAGAATTTTCTAACGTTTCTCCATTCAATGGGATTTTTAAGCGATGAGGCAAAAAAAAGTACAGATCTCTCATGGCGTCAGTACAAGAAGGGAAATTTTAAAGTTCTTAAGAGTGCTAAAGATTTACTTGCATAAAGCATGTTAGAAGTTCGCTATACTGAAGAATTTTTAAAGCGATTCAAAGATCTTCCGTTAAGTATTCAGAAAAAAGCTGCGAAGCAGATAGATATATTAAAAGTGTTTCCGTTTTATCCGTCACTTCACAATGAAAAGATAGAACCGACATCTAAAGGTTTGTGGAGTATTCGTATAGATCAGAAGTATAGAATATTGTATCGTCACGATGAAGGAAATGTGGTAGTGTTATTATCCTGTGGAGCTCATGATTGGCTCTATTCTGTGAGTAAATTTTTCAAATAAATATCTTTACTCTTTAATCCTCATTCTTTTTATGAAATACAACATAAAACTCAAAACCGAAAGCGATATCAAAATACTCCGAGAATCAGGGAGACGGCTTTCGGCTGTCCTAACAGCAGTTTCAAAAGAAGTAAAGCCTGGTGTTTCTACAAAGTATTTGAATGACTTCGTCTACACAATGATAACCGACATGGGGGATAAGCCTGCGTTCCTTAACTATCAACCGTTTGGTGCATCGTATCCATATCCTGGAAGTATTTGTATATCGGTGAATGAAGAGGTGGTGCACGGTATCGGAAGCGAAGATCACATTCTAGAAGAAGGAGACATTGTAGGGCTTGATGGTGGGGTTAATTATAAAGGAATGATATCAGACAGCGCTCGTACTGTAGCTGTTGGGAAGATAAGCGAGGAGGATGAAGAGCTTCTTAGGGTAACTAAAGCAGCGCTTATGGCAGGGATTAAAGCTGCGGTAGTAGGTAATTATGTGAACGATATATCAAAAGCAATTGAAGCTGCTATTCCAAAAAAGTATGGAGTGGTGAAGATTCTCTCGGGCCACGGTGTTGGATACAAGGTGCACGAAGAGCCGTATGTTCCTAACTTTGATGACGGTATTAAAGGTCCTAAACTTGTGCCTGGACTTGTGCTTGCTATTGAGCCAATGGTTAATATGGGCACAGATGATGTGTATCTCGCTGAAGATGGATACACGTTTATAACAGCAGACCATAAACGCTCAGCCCATTTTGAGCATACTATTTTGATTACAGAGAAGGGGCCTGAGATCTTAACAGCTTAGAGCTTTTGGTTTTTGGTTACGTGAGATACACTTATTCTATATGATAGCTTTTTTCTTAAGCAATATTCTTATCAGCTCTCTTTCCCTACTTGCACTTGTTCTCTTTATTATTTCGCTTATTGTTATCATGATGAGATCTCACAAAGGAGATGAGGTGTTAGATGCGGTACCAGATGCAGCCTCTTCGTCTACTCCTCAAACTACTCCACTGCTACCTACAGATATTCGAGTATCGGATATGTCTATGCGTGAACATGATACGTTGCCGAGTGTTGATGTGCAAGATCCATTACCGATGGTTACTGCTACAGAATCTCCTCAGTCAACACTTCAGACACAATCATTGCCACCTCTTAGTTCTTGGAAGCCAAGTGAAGCACAAGCTCCGATAGTGTCAGAAGATACAGATGATCCAAAAACAATAGGGGAAGAGGTGTTATCTACACAAAAGGAAGAGAATAGATAGTTTTCCCTGTTATTTAATCACAATCTTTATATACTTGATATATGAATAAAGATTTTGGGCTTCTTCAGAATGAAGTCGACCTTCTCCGAGAAAGAATAAAAGAAAAGCAAGAAAAAGCAAAAGGGTATGAAGACAGATTCACACCAAAAGATAGTGCTCATGAAGTAGTGAGAGACTATAAGTCCACCCCTACAGAACGGGTTATTGAAGATAAACACAGAATAAGCGAAGGAGAAAAACATCGCCTTCTAGAGTGGCTCACTCCTCGAGATACTGACAGTCAGGTGAGTATGCTCGCACAAGTAATGGCAGAAAAGGGGATCAAAAATGCTCTTGTGATGGCGGAGCAATTATCGAACCCTCAAGTCGAAGATGATTTTGAGCGATTCCTGGTGCAATATTTACTCTCAGGTCATTCTGCCAAGAATGATATCAGTAAAGAAGAATGGAAAGCGCTTCATATGAAGCTTTTTGAAGTTGTGCTTCCTCAAGCTGCAGAAGGCCAAGGGAAACAAATAAAAGAGATGATGGGGCTTATGGAGCAGTGGTACGCTTCTATGCAGGCGCTCGCGAGTGATGTTCTTAATAAAGAAAAAAACTATTACTCTCTTGAGCTTTCTGTGGCTAACGGTCAAAAGACAGCTGTATTTTATTGTGCTGTACATATTGATTATGCTCCGCTTTTTGAAAAAGTTGTCATCGGAGTATTCCCAACTGCAAAAGTAAAAGAAAATAAAGAAGACTACAATATATTCCACCCTCACGCTATCACGGCGTGCTCATACGCAACCCATAGCACTCACCCAGCTCTTCCTATCAAAACGTATGCGAGTATGGAAGGGGATCCGATGTCGCTTCTCTTGTCGTCATTTACTAAAATAGCCAAAGATGATGAAGGGTTGGCACTACAGATACTGATTCGTCCTTCTGGAGATGTCTTCGCTAAACGTTTCGGTACAATGCTTGAAGATTTGAGAAAAGGGGAGACCTTGAAGCGAGTTATTGATAAGCAAAGTCTTTTCAAGGAATCGCTTCACATGATAGGAGAAATGTTCTCTTCAAAAACAAAAGAGGAAAAAGAAAAAGAAAAAAAGGATAATTTCACCCATGTTGATGAGAATGCGAGCAAGCTTATTCAGGAGAAATTATCTAAAACAATTATAGAAACCAATGTGCGTATTATTTCTGCAGCTCCTACTCTCTCCCGCGCTCAAGCACTTCGTGCCGATCTAGAATCCGCTTTTGCTCAATTCTCAGAAGTGGGCGGTAATAGCATTATCTGGAAAGAGGTAGAAGGTTCTAAACAGAGAGCACTTCTCCACCGTTTCTCATATCGTTTATGGAATGATGATGAGAGTTATCCTCTTAATGTGTCAGAACTTGCTTCACTTTTTCATTTCCCGATGCAGTCAAAAGATGTTGGGAATGTCCAAGCTGCAACATATACCCAAGCCCAAGCACCAGAAGATCTCGGACAAGAGGGTTCTATTATTGGCAAAAATATGTATAGAGGAGAAGAGACAACAATTCACTTTGGAAAGGAGGACAGAGTAAGACATATGTATGTTATCGGACAAACAGGTACCGGTAAAACAATTCTCTTGAAGAATATGATTATTCAAGATATCAAAAATGGTGACGGATGTTGCTTCATTGATCCTCACGGTAGTGATATTATTGATATTTTGGCGAATATTCCACCTGAGCGAGCAAAAGATGTTGTGTATTTTGATCCCTCATATACCGCGCGCCCAATGGGGCTTAATATGCTCGAATATGATAGAGATAAACCAGAGACGAAGACATTCGTAGTAAATGAACTTCTTGGAATATTCAATAAGCTTTTTGATATGAAAGCAACAGGGGGGCCTGGGTTTGAGCAATACTTCCGTAATGCCACACTTCTTGTAATGGAACATCCAGAAAGTGGTAATACACTGCTTGATATTTCTCGCGTATTCTCTGACAAAGATTATCGTGACTACAAACTCTCAAAGTGTAAGAACCCTCTTCTTAATCAATTCTGGGCGAATGCTGAGAAGACTACAGGAGACCAAGGGCTTCAGAACTGGGTACAATATGTTAACTCAAAGTTCGATATTTTTATGACCAATGACATCATGAGACCGATCATTGCTCAAGAGAAAAGCGCTTTTAATTTTAGAGAGATTATGGATTCGAAGAAAATTTTCCTCGTGAATCTTTCAAAAGGACGTCTCGGAGACATGAATGCTTATCTTCTTGGTCTTATCATTGTCGGCAAGTTCTCCCAAGCGGCACTCTCGAGAGTGGATACTCATATTCGTCCTGACTTTTATCTTTATATTGATGAATTTCAAAATGTGACTACACCAGCGATTGCGTCTATATTGTCAGAAGCTCGTAAGTATAGATTATCTCTTACCGTGGCACATCAGTATATTGCACAGCTTCCAGAAGATATTAAAGGGGCAGTCTTTGGTAACGTCGGGTCGATGGCGGTATTCCGCATTTCGCCTGAGGATGCCAAGTTTTTGGAGCCGCAATTTGCCCCAACGTTTACTGCTAATGATATTATTAAAATTGAGAATTGGCATGCATATGTGAAGTTATTATCAAACGGTCAACCGAAGCGACCTTTTGATATAGCTACACTTCCCCCAGATCAAGGGGATAGGAGTAGGATAGAGCCGCTCAAGGAGTTAAGTTATCTCACCTATGGTCGTCCGCTTGAAGAAGTTAATGAGGAGATAATGAAGAAGTTTCAGTTTTGAGGATAGTTATCGATTATACATGAATCGATAAAAAGAACGAGGCCGTAGGCCTCGTTCTTTTTAAGATATTTTAGAATAACTTTTCTTATTATATTACTCCTTCCCTGCTCGTTCTACGTATTCACCAGTGTCGGTGTTAACAATGATTTTTTCTCCAGCTTCAATGAAAAGTGGTGTAGTAACCTGAGCTCCTGTTTCTAGGGTGACGAGCTTACCTCCGCCGGATGCGGTATTACCTTTGATGGCAGGAGGGGCTTCTTTGACCTCAAATGTCATCTTCACTGGAAGTGTGACACCGATGTACTTTTCTTCATCATCTAAGGTGAATACTTTAACATCAACCACTGTGTTATCTTTTAAGAATTTTGATTGATCTCCAATTATCTCTCCATCAATCTGGAAGCGCTTAGCGCGATCCTTTGGATCACAGAACCAGAACTCCCCCTTGTTGGCGTAGAGAAAGATAGCCTCTTTACGACTTATTTCTGCTTCTTCTGCTGTGTCTGATGCATGAAATGTACCTGGAACAACTTTTCCATTTAACATGTTACGCATGCGTACTTGGTTTTGAGGCTTACGCTTTTGTGTGCGAGCTACGTGTGATTCAAGTATTTCAAAAGGAACGTCATCAACGAGGATGAACTTGCGAGGTTTAATTTCATCGTAATCAAGTGTTGCCATAGGTGGTTAATAGTTACTGGTTAATAGTTACTGGTTAAATACAGAATGCAAAAATGCAAAACAGTATTTGAATAGTAGAATTCTATCAAAAATAGGGGAATGTGGCAAAAGTAAAAGATACAGTGTAGAACGCTCAAAGATTATGATATATCGTCATAAACACCTTTTTAAGGAGAATGTTTTATGCGGGTACAAGAAAAGATTTACCGAAGAGGGGAAGTTCCAGAACTTTCAGTACCCAAGAATCTACCTCACAATATGTTTGAGGTGAATGTTAAGTCCCACTCTCAAGAAGGGACATTGATGTATCGCTAGATTGATGCAGCTGCTGCACTTGCTCACATTGATTTCATCGAGAAACAGATGACACGCAGCGATCGTGCCGCTAATCCAAGTGATTATTGGCTTTCTGTGCACACAGAAACAGTCCACTTCCAGAGGATGGAGATGTTCTGCCCACTTCCTCGCTTCATGAAACCGAGGAGTTCTGGCTGTGTGCCAAAAGGTTTCACTTTAGCAGACGTTTTTGTCAAAAAGCAAAGTAGGTGGAAACATGACGTGCCGAAATATGCTAAGCATAAACCAAAATCCTTCGTCGCCAAATAACGATTAAGCAAAAATGGTTGAACTTTCTCAAAACAGCCTCTCTACAAGAGGTTGTTTTCTTTTTTGGTTGTGATTGTTTTAACCCAAATAAAGGGCAAAGGGTTAATAAGAGAGGTATGAGTGAGCATCAAAAGGGTCGCGCGAAGCGCGACCCTTTTAAGGCTCTAGACTAGTTACTAATCACTAGTCGCTAACTCACTGCCTTACTCCGGCTGCTCGTCTTCTTCAGAGTCAGGGGAGCCTGCATACGACAATGCTCCAGATTCTAATTCTTTACGTATTGCTTTATCAAGAGCATTTTTTACTTTTGTATTTTCACGGAGATAGGTACGTGCAGCATCATATCCGCGACCAAGTTTTTCTTCACCAAATGAATAGCTAGCACCTGATTTGGTAACAAGCTTGAACTTCTCACCGAGCGCCAAGAGTTCTCCTTCTTGTGAGATACCTTCGTTATACATAATATCGAACTCCGTTGTCTTAAATGGTGCTGCGACTTTGTTCTTTACTATTTTCACCTTTGTACGAGCTCCGACAACTTCTTCTCCTTTCTTTATCTGTGCAATTTTACGAATATCGATACGAACAGAGGAGTAGAACTTAAGTGCCTTTCCTCCTGGAGTTGTCTCTGGATTACCGAACATCACACCAATCTGCATACGGATTTGATTGATAAACACAATTACAGTCTTAGACTTGTGTGCGATACCTGTTAACTTGCGAAGTGCTTGAGACATGAGACGGGCTTGCTTGCCTACATGTTGTGCACCCATATCGCCCTCAATTTCATCTTTAGGTGTAAGAGCAGCTACTGAGTCGATGATGAGCACATCCACTTGTCCGCTTCTGACGAGAGACTCTGCAATTTCGAGCGCTTGTTCTCCATTATCTGGTTGAGAGATGAGAAGTTCATTGATATTAACACCAAGCTTCTTGGCGTATTCTGGATCCATCGCATGTTCAGCATCAACAAAGGCACAAATGCCTCCCATTTTTTGAGCCTCTGCGATGACATGTAATGTAAGTGTTGTTTTACCTGAAGATTCTGGTCCGAATATTTCTACGATTCTTCCACGGGGGAGTCCGCCTACACCGAGTGCAGCATCAAGTCCAATAGACCCAGTAGGCACAACACCGATATCTACCTTTGGAGCGTCACCAAGTTTCATAATAGCTCCTTCACCGAATTTGTTTTGTATTTCACGGAGGAGGGCATCAGAATTAGCTTTTCCTGTTGTGTCGGATGATTTTGTGCCGAGTGTTTTTTCTGCTTTTTTGACTTTCTTTTTCATCATAGAGATTTATTGGGGGATAATGTGAATAGTTTTTGTAACTGTCTTACCATAAAAGTCAGTAGCAGTTAGTACAAGTATAGTATAGGGAGGGGAAGCAACCAAGCGTTCTCTAAAATGCCCTCCAGTATCTATAGGAATAGGACGACCTTGCAAAGTTATTTCTTTGACTTTGGTCACTTTGCCTGATATTTCAAAAGAAGATGTTGCTACATAATCTCCATCATTTGGGTAATATACTTCAATGTTTGGACCAAGGAGAAGTGGGAGCGCTCGTAATGTTCCGTAGATAACACCAAAACTAAGTAGAGAGACGAGGATTATCTTTTCTATTCTTTTTCTGGAATCTTCGTGAGGGAACATGAGAGCTTTTATCTAAAGAGATTATCTACCGTTGTATCTTTTTGATGTGAAGATGTTTCTCCAAGCGTTATTTCTTCTTCGGGATTAGAAGGGGAGTCAGTCTTACCGAGAAGTATTTCTCTGTATCGTTCGCCACTTTTTGCGCTGCCTATAACACCAAAGTGTTCAAGATCATTCATGATACGAGCAGCTTTGTTATACCCCCAACGGAATGCAGTCTGAAGTGCCGATGTGGATGCTTTGCCTGTAGCGATGACATAATCTTTAGCACTTAGATAATCTTCATCATCTGGTTCTTCTCCACTTGCTTCACCAGGCTCTTCACTGTTTCCACTTGTTTGGCCTACTTTTACTTTTGATATATCGATCATATCAGGTACGAAATCTATATGAGATTCTTTGATATGAGAAACCACAGCTTTGATCTCTTCCATTGATATGAATGGTGCTTGTATGCGCACTAGTCGTGGATTATCAGATGCCATATAGAGCATGTCACCATTACCGAGAAGATCTTCGGCACCGGATGCGTCCAAGATGGTACGAGAGTCTATTTGAGACGTTGTCTTAAGCGCTATACGAGCTGGGATATTGGCCTTGATTGTTCCGGTGATTACTTTTACATCCGGTCTTTGTGTGGCCAAGATAAGATGAATACCCGCTGCACGGCCTTTTTGGGTGAGGGAGGTGATAAGCGGACTTATTTCTTTTGGATACGAGAGCATGAAGTCGTTGTATTCATCGAAGATAATCACAACATAAGGAAGCTTAGGAGGGAGACCTGTGACTTGATCACCTACATGGCCTTTTTTGCGAGCTTTATCCAACGCAGGGGAGAGAACTTTTTTGTTATAGTCACTCACGTTTACTTGACCGTGTTCTGCGAGTACCTCATAACGGCGTTCCATTTCTTGAATCGCCCAGTTAAGTGCTTTGATTGCCCCCTTCGGCTCTTTTATTACCGGAGTGTAGAGATGAGGGAGATTGTGGTATGCGGTGAATTCTACACGCTTAGGATCGAGGATGATGAGCTTCAGATCATATGGAGAATTCTTATAGAGCATTGAAATGATCAAGTTCTGAAGCGTTACTGACTTACCTGTTCTGGTAGCTCCAGCTACGAGTAAGTGCGGCATCTTCTCTAAGTCTCCAAATACGGGCTTACCGATGATGCTTTTACCAACAGCCAAAAGTAATGGTCCTGCATTTTTGAACTCATCAAGTTCAAGCATAGAACGGAGTCCGAGCGTTGCCTTTCTTTCATTTGGTACTTCTATACCTACCAGCGTCTTACCTGGTATCGGAGCTTCTATGCGAAGGAATTCTGAACCGAGTTCCATGGCGAGGTTGTCATGGAGCGCGACGACTTTGGAGAGGTTCACACCTTGAGCTGGCTTTAAGGTGAATTGTGTTACTGTTGGGCCGACGGTTACCTCACCCATCTCTACATTAATACGGAAGTGTGCGAGTGTGCGTTTGATAGTTTCCATCTTACTCTTACTGTCACCTGCACCTGACTTCCCACTGTCAACATTTAATAGATCAAGCGGAGGAGGAACGAATTCGGGGGTGAGGATGATTGGTTTCTGTAGAGACACTTTCTTTTCTTTTCTAGGAGCTTCTTCTTCTGGAGAAAGTTCGCCAAAAAGTTCATTACGTAAATCCCTTGTCTCATCTTCTTGTTCGTTTTCTATGATAGGTGTCTGATCTCCTATTGTTGCCACTTCATCAACAGTCTCTTCTTCTTGCTCAGGTGACACCTGTGTAGGCACTTCTTTTTTTGTAAAAAGTGTAGACACAAAAGAAACAAGGGAGAGGATTAGCACTTCTACTTTTTCAAAAGAAGGTTTTCGCTCAAGAGTGATGATCGCTCCAATAATAGACAGCCCTAATACAATAAAGAAACTAGGGAGCTTAGAGAACGACTCAACAAGCGGAGATGATGTCGCAACTCCGAGCCATCCACCAAAATTTTTACCAAAGAGAATAGTACCAAGAGCGCTCACTCCTATCATAAGAATGATTCCACCAATACATGGCATAGTTCTTAGCTCAGGTAATTCTTCTTTCCATAAATGATATGATGCATACAAAAAAACAAGGGGGGTTAAGTATGTGTACACGCCAATTAAATTGTATATACCATTAAAGAGAACCTCACCTCCTTTTCCTCCTGCGTGCACCATAGAGAAGATGAGCAAGACGGCGACCATGAGACATACAACAGCGAGCACCCCTAGTATTGTTTCAGTCAAGAGAGGTTCTTTCGTTTTTCTTTTTCGGAGACGAGGAACATCCTCAGAGATTTCTTTTGGCATAGATGTATAGTAGAGAATACATATAGTATATCAGCACATGAAGAGTGTTCTGTAGGGATAAATGAATATGATCGATACTGGTACGAAACCTCTAGAGTGAGAGAGTGTGTGCTATCTGTATTGAGTAAAGAAGGTGGAAATAAAGATAAGCAAGAGTCGAAAGAAAAGGAACACAAAATATATATAAGACAAGTCTTTACAGGAAAAATAAAAGGCATAGAATAGGGGACATAGAAATGAAATGTGTACTTTATTTATTGAAAGTAAAAGATGTAGTCTTTTATGCAATAAGACAAAAGATAACACATATTAAAAGACATATTAAAAACTAAAAGACAATCGATTATGGACAGCATCTCTGCAAATGAACATAAAATAATGATTTCTAAAAAGACAGAAAGATTGGTCTCTGCTCTCTATTTGGTAATTAACTTGGTTGAAGAAAAAGAACCGATAAAGCACGCTATTAAAATGAATGCAGTTACTCTCCTCGCGAATGTCGCCAATCTCAACCAAAGAGACTTAAAAGACATAAATAAATTCGTACAAGAATCATCAAAGACAATAGAAGAAATATTGTCCCTTATCACTGTGGCGCTGAACACTGGACTGGTCTCCGAGATGAATGCCACACTACTGAGAAATCATTTTGTTAAGTTACAGTCCGCGATACAAAAAAGACAATTCACAGTACATGAACATTCTCTGATGATAGATGATGAGAATAAACTTGATTCAGAAATAGAGAAGAAAAAAGTATCTGAGTCACCTTCGCTTTCATTAGCCCAAAGGCTTCACTACTTAGAAGAAAGCAAAGAAGCAAGCGCAAGAACTGGGGAACAGATAGAAAGAGAAAGACTTCTTAGGTCTCTTGAGCGAGATAAGAAGCCGCCCATTAAAGACAATAATATGTCCTTAATGAATAAGACAAAAATATCTCCTTCATCAACTCAATCTACTCACACCTTTTTGTTTAAAGAGTCTTATGCTAAAGATAAGCTCTCTTCTTCATTCCAGATGAAGAAGACTTCAAGACGAGATCAGATTCTGGCCCTTTTTGTAAAAGGAGTAGATGTGAGTATAAAAGACATAGCTTCAAAAATACGAGGATGTAGTGAGAAGACTATACAAAGAGAATTGAACACCCTCGTGTATGACAATGTTATTGAGCGAATAGGGGAAAAGCGTTGGAGTAGATATATCCTTAGATAGTTACTAGTTTTTAGTTACTGGTTACTAGAGATTAAAGACTCGCATAATAGATTTACTAATGTTTCTTTGTTATCTATTTTGTTACAGTATCTGCCCTCCCAAGATTCTGAGCGTTGAGCAGCTATTTTTCCTCACTGTTTAGGTTATGTGTGAGCTTCGGCACCCTAGTAACCATAAACTGGTAACCAGCAACTATTTTTGACTTTTGATGGCTAAAATGAGATAATAAAGGGATAGTACAGTAATGTACTATAAATAGTTTTATCCACATGTATCCGAAGAGAATCATTGATTCTCTTTATATGCATAGATATACTATTTGTAGACGTCTCTGTTTGAGAGCGTCCTCTGGTATTTGAGATACATTTATAAGGTATCTTGAAGACAGGTTAAGATCATTGACAACAGAATAGTGACGCAAGAAGACTAAGTGAGCCTTTCCTTACAATGTTATTTTTTATTGAGGCGATAACAATAATCTATTTAAAACATAGATCGTTACCTTCTTTAAAAAAATGTGATGGTAAGAAAAGTACTCGTTATCTATTACGCTTACATTCGATTGTTAAAGATCGTCTGTCAAAAAAATGTACATGTTAGTTTATGTCGAAACTATTACAAACATGTACAGTGTGCTTCCTTAAAAGAAGTACATCACGTACTTATAAAAATCATAACGTTATGTCTAATTTCTCAATGAAGATTGCTACAGGAGTAGCGGTCATCGGAGGTATCGTAGCTGGTGCAGTTTCTGCACAAGCTGCTCTCAACCTTCCAACAATGAGCTGTGGATACACATTCAACACGAATATGCGTCTCGGTTCACGTGGTACAGATGTAATGAACCTTCAAAAGGTTCTTAACATGTATCCACAAACACAAATCGCTTCATCAGGAGCTGGTTCTCCAGGAATGGAAACTACAACTTTTGGTCCAGCGACTCGTGCTGCAGTTAACAAGTTCCAAGCTCTCCATTTAGCTGAGCTCGGAGTTACTGCTCCTACAGGAAACGTGTTCGCAGGAACTCGTGGACTCCTTAACCAAGTTTGTTCAGGTACAACCTCAACAACACCTACAACACCAGGTAACGTTGTATCAGGTCCAGTGTCTGCGATGCTTGGATCATCACAACCTACAGGTATGCTTGTAGCTAGCCAATCAGGTGCTCGTCTCGCTGATATTACTTTCTCAGGTAATGGGACTGTAACTAACATCGAACTCCAAAGAACTGGAGTTTCAGCAGACTCAACACTTACAAACGTATACCTCTATGATGGTAACGTTCGTATTTCTGATGCAGCATCTGTAATCACAGGTGGATTCATCAGATTCAACTCATCTACTGGTCTTTTCTCAGTGAGTGGAACTCGTACTATTACTGTACGTGCTGACATCGCTTCAGGAACATCAGGACAATCAGTTGGTGTGAAGCTTAATTCAGTAACTGCAGGAGGTGCAGCATCTACTTACACTAACGTGATGGGTAACATGCTCCAAATCGGTTCAGCAACTCCAGCTACTGTTAACTTCTCAACAATCACTACATCAGACACTAACGTTGACGCAGGAACTCAAGGTTACAAGCTTTGGGAAGGTACTGCTTCAGTTGGTACACGTGATGTAATGTTTAGATCTGCTACATTCAAGTTCGTTGGTTCAGCTCCAGTTGATGCAGCTGCTAACATCTCTCTCTATGTAGATGGATCTAAGGTTGCTGGTCCTATGATGATCAACGCTGCGAACAACAACAAGCTCTCATTTGATCTTGGTTCAGGTGTTCTTCTCCGTACAGGATCTCGTACAATCGAGGTTCGTGGAGACATCGTTAAGGGTTCAAACCGTACTATGACTTTCTCAGTAGAGAACGTTGCTGATCTTATGTTCGAGGATACATCACTTGCTGGTGTTAACTCAGCTGCGACAGTTTCTAACGCTGCTTTGACTCAGTCAAACACAACATACAGAACAATCACTGTTAACTCAGGATCTGTAACTGTAAACGTTGACCCTGCTTACTCTGCAAACAAAGTAACAGGTGGAGCAACTAATGTAACAATTGGTCAATTCACTCTTAAGGGATATGGTGAAGATGTGAAGGTTAACAACCTCCAAATCGCTCCTGCTCTTACAAGTGCATCTCCTTACAACGGTGGTATGTCAAATGTGAGCCTTTATGTAAACGGTGGACAAGTCGGAACTTCACAGAACTGGACTGGATCAGCGCTTACATATAACCTTGGTTCATCACTTATCATCCCTGCTGGTCAAACTGTAACTCTTGCAGTTAAGGCTGACGTTCGTAACGCTACTTCATCAACTTCATATACAGCTGGTTCTGTATCTGTAACAATTGGTGGTGTTGCTTCTAACGCACAAGGACAATCTTCTAACCAAATTGTAACTGTAGCTGGTGGTGCTGGTGTAACTGGTAATACTCTTACTGTTTCATCAGGTGCTGGATCATTCGCTCGCACATCAGGTTTTGCTGCTGTGACTATCGCTCCTAACACAACTAATGTTAGAATCGGTTCATTCACACTACAAGCTGATTCATCTGAGGATATTCGTGTAACTTCAATTGGAGTTAATCCAGCTGTTACTACTTACGCGATTACTAACCTCTCAAACCTTACTGTTCGTTCAAATGGTGTTGTAGTGGGTACTCCAGTTGGTAACCCAGCTGCTGGAACTTCTACATACTCATTCTCTGATATTGTTATCCCTGCTAACTCAACTCGTACTTTCGAAGTATTCGCTGATGTGGCTGGTGCAACTTCAGGTAACGTAAATGCAGCAATGCAAATTACTTACAGAGGATCAGTTAGTAACACTACTACTACTTCATCAGCTTCTGGTGTAGCTATCACTTCAGCCGCTTCAACTCTTGCAGCAGCTACTCTTGTGAGCTCATCTCCAGTTGCTCAATTCGTAGTAGGTGGAACAACATTCGGTATCGCAACATTCAAGCTCTCTACAGCTGCGGCTGGAACAGTAGCTAATGTTCGTGAGCTCCGCTTCACAACTACTGGAACTGACGCTATTGAGTCAATTACAGTAGGTGGAGTAACAGCTCCTGTAATCTCAGGAGGTACAACTACTGTTTCAGGTCTTAACATCGCTATCTCATCAACTGGTACTGATGTTCCTGTAACTGTTAAGTACTCTGGATTCCAGAACTCAACTACAGGTGGTTCTCTCACAGCTGGTGTAGCGTCTGTATACGTAACACTTGGTCATATTGAAGCTACTTCAGGATCAGGTACTGTTATCACAAGCGTTACTCCTGTTAACTCAAATACAATGACACTTGTTGCTTCAAAGCCAACTGTTACTGTATCAGGAACTCAAGGAGGAGTACTCATCCTTGGTGCTGAAAACAAAGTGGGTGAATTCACTGTAGCTGCTGATGCTAACGGTAAGGTTTCTATCTCTACAACAACTGTAAACCTTACAGGTAACAACATTACAGGTGTACAATTTGCATCACCTCGTATTGCTGATGGAAACACAACAATTTCTTCAGGTTCTGTAACTGGTTCATCAACAATGGTGATCTCATTTGTTCCTGGTTATGAAATCTCTGCTGGTCAGTCTAAGACTTTCTCACTCTACGCAACTGTAACAGGTGCTTCAGTATCTGGAACAACAGCGTATGTAGCGTCTAGTCTTACTGCTTCAGGATTCCAATGGCGTGATGTGATTGGTGGAGGTACACAGTACGCTGGTACTAACATCATCAACTTCCCAACTAACAGCTACACAACAGCTCGCTAGTCTTCGCGTCAGTTAATTCTGTAAAGAATTTTCTAAGCAATTAGGAAGTAACAAAACCGCCCCGCAAGGGGCGGTTTTGTGTTTTTGGGAGGCAGAGTATAGAACAAAGAATGTAGAGTGTGCAAACAATCAAAATATACTCATGTGCTCACTACGCTCTAATATCTATGATCTATATTCTTTTCTAGTCTATTTGCCAATTACGCACTTCCTGTGATAGTATTATGCCTGTAAACCAAAGAAGTAGGTCGAGAAGCTTAGCTTCGAAGATGTCCGTAGGTAGCAACCGAAGGACATAAGATATAGCTAAGCATCGATAATTCCTACGGAGGTGAATCAAGAGACTTGTAGCTTTGCTGTTGGTAAGCTTGATTCCTACTCTCATTTCGTTTATCAGATACAACTAGATATCTGCCTCATTTACTTAAGCACTGGTAGCTAGTAACTAGTGCCTAATGACTATATACATGGCATTAACACGCACAAAAAAAGCAGAACTTATTGAGTCCTATACAGGAGCTCTTAAGGAAGCTAAAAGCGCTGTGTATGTTAAGTTCAAAGGACTCTCAGTGGCTGAGACTAGTGGTCTTCGAAAGCAACTCTTTAGTGAAAATATTCACTATACAGTTGTTAAGAAAACTCTCTGGACTCGTGCAACTAACGCAGTCGGAATTAAAGGCGAAGCACCAGCTATCGGCGAAGAACTCGCTGTTATCTATGGAACTGATCTTTTGGCTCCCGCTCGTGTGTCTTATGAATTTAGCAAGACTCACAAGGATACCTTTGGTATCTTAGGAGGAATCTTTGATGGTGAATTCAAGTCTCAACAAGAGATGCTCTCTATTGCAACCATTCCTTCTCGTGAAGTTCTTCTTTCACAGATTGCTTATCTACTTAAGTCTCCGATGACAAGACTTGCTGTCGGACTTGGAGAAGTAGCAAAAACAAAAAACTAAAACTCTTAGTTTTTAAAGGTAATTAGTATCCTAACTAATAACCATTAACTAATAACCATTAACTATTTAAACTATGGAAAAATTCGCAGATCTTTTAACTAAGATTGAAAATATGTCAGTAATTGAACTTAACGAACTCGTTAAGGCAATTGAGGAAAAATTCGGTGTATCAGCGCAAGCGGTAGCAGCGGCTCCAGCAGCTGGAGCAGGGGCATCTGATGCAGAAGAGAAATCAGCGTACACTGTTCATCTAGCTTCAGCTGGTGAAGGCAAAATCGCTGTTATGAAGGTTGTTAAAGAAGTTCTTGGTCTTGGACTCAAGGAAGCTAAGGATCTTGTGGACGCGGCTCCATCTGATCTTAAGACTGACATGAAGAAGGCTGAGGCTGAAGATTTCAAGAAGAAACTCGAAGAAGCAGGTGCTTCAGTTACACTTAAGTAATTAACGTACGGATTAAACAAAAAAACTCTCATGATGAGAGTTTTTTTGTTTATAATAAATGCTCTTATTCACACATACCCCGGGCATTAGCCCGTGGGAACTTTGTAGGAAAGTTTGAAAACCTCGGTTTTCAATAATCCTTGCGGAGCTTTCCTAGATACCCCGCCGATACGAATGGAATGAGTGAGGGAAGGTCTCTGACCCGGGGAGCTTCGTTGATGAATGTGAATCAAAAATATTCACAGATTGTTACCCTGCAACAACCGGGCGATATGTAAAAGCGTGTCCTTGTTGGGGGTAAAGACCCAACTAACATTCGGCTCGTTGAGTGGCAATCAAAAGATTAGATGGTTTTGTGTTAAGAGCGCCACAAGTGGCGCTCTTTTTACATCATTTGATGTATCTGACAAGACTAGAATTAGAAAAGGTTTTTCTATACAATACGTGATATATGGAACTTTTATCACGATTATTCGGTAGCGCAGAAAGAGTTAAAGTTATTAGATATTTTTTGCATCATGAGGATGTTTTTGTCACAGAAGAGATGGTGCGAGAAGCGACTAAGTCAAAAGTTCCTATCTTAAAAAAAGAGCTATCTCTCCTCACCGCTATTTCATTTTTGGAAAAAAAGAAAACCAAAATGTATATAGCCTCAGGTACAAAAAAACAACCAAAATTAAAAGAAGTAACAGCCTATGCTCTTGTGAGCAGTTTCGCTTACATTGCTGTTTTAAAAGAACTTCTTTTCACCTACAGCGAAAATGATTTAAAAGAATTAGCTGCTAGATTCAAAGGGCTCGGTCGTATAAAACTATTCCTTGTTTCTGGTATCTTTGTTTCAGATGATAAGGCGCGCCTCGATATACTACTTGTTGGTGATGCTTTCAAAAAACCAAAAGTAGAAAAAGTCTTTGATAGTATATCAGCCGAAACAGGAAGAGAGATTCGTTATGCTCTTATGGACTCTGAAGAATATGAGTATCGTATCAAGATGTATGATAAATTTGTATTAGACGTTTTGGAATTTCCTCACAAAAAGATTATTAATAAGTTTTGATTCTAGTGTTAGTTAATGAGCGAAATAGCAGAAGAAAAAGCGGAAGCCTGCGGCTTCCGCTTTTTCTTCTGCTATTTCCCACGTTCAACAGCTCGAATATACGATTTGTAATAAGAAATATAATATTGCAACCTGGCTATATCTTCCGATGTTGTTTTTGCATCTTGATCTACAGATTCAAAATATGTAGAAGACATACCAAGAGATGCAGCTTTTTTGTTCATAGCATTAACAAACATCGCCTCACCAAGAGATGATGCATAGAGGTCAACTATCATTTGGTCATTGCTAGTATCATTATCTTGCATAAGGTAAAGGAGTAATTTTCTTCGCGTGCTTATTGTATTCTCAAACGGTACTGGGCTATCTTGTGAGAGTAGTTCAAGCGATATAATCGCACTCATTAAATGAGTCACTTTAAGAGAGTTTGTGTCAGGATTTTTTTTACGTGTAGGGGAGAATTCGTCAACACTTTTCTGTACCACAATAATTGGCATATCTTTCGTCACGAATTCATACACCTGCTTAGCGTCTTCATCAGATAGTCGTATACATCCACCACTGTATTCGCTTGTCACTTTTTGACCATTTGGATAATAGGGGATTCCATGAATAAAATAATTACCAAAAATTTGCACACTATATGGCATATACACGTGCCCGATGGAGCTAAAATGAAGCGGGGTTTTATATGGAGAAGTGTGGTTGCCGCCTATGGTTTCATAATAGCTTCCAGGTACTCCTTTTGAGATAATTGGAAATGATTGTTTTGTTGTGGTCCCATTACGTAATTCGATTCGCATCACGTCAAGTAATGCAACCACATGATCTCCAGAGGTGGCACTATTAGAAACAGGTCGCACATCTACGCTCTCCGCTTTGGTGATAGTGGAGAAAAAAAAGGAGAAAAGAATTATGGCTACAAAAGAAAGAATAAACGCTATAACAAAAAAAAGAGTAGTGAATGAGAGTTTCTTAAGAACCATAATGATAATAAAAATACATCCTATCAAAAAAGTGGATAATTAACAAATAAAATCCTCAGTGAAAGGATATACTTAGAGTACCTTTATATACGTTTATATAAAGGTGTATGCATACACTTTATTATTAACGTTAAGCTATTAATTACTTTATGTTTAAAGATTCTGTAGACATTTTGGGACAAGCTCTTGTGGACACAGGGATGACTCTTATTTCATTCTTGCCTAATATCGTTATCGCTATAGTGATATTCGCTTTGGGGTGGTTCGCAGGATCAGTTCTTGGTAAGGCGGTTGAGCATCTTGTGTCTGTGCTCCGTGTAGACAAAGCTCTTCACAAAGCAGGGTTCGATGTATTAAGTGAGAAGGCAGGCTTCCATGTTTCTGTTGCTCGTTTTATGGGAGGTATTATTAAGTGGTTAGTTATTGTGGCGTTCACAATTGCTTCAGCTGAGATTCTTAATCTTTCTCAGATTACTGAACTATTGCGTGATGTTCTCTTGTATGTCCCTCAAGTGATTATCGCAGCGACTATACTTGTGATATCAATGCTTCTCGGTGACTTTGTGTCACGTCTCGTTTCTCATTCTGTAAAAGCTACAGGAATGAATGGAGAGCTTGCGGCGCAGATGTCTAAGTGGGCTATTATCATAGTTGGTGGTGTCTTCCCGGCGCTTACACAACTTCGTATTGCTCCAGGGTTGATTGAAGTGCTTTTCACTGGAATCGTATTTGCTCTCTCTTTGGCTTTAGGGCTCGCATTTGGATTAGGAGGACGTGATGCGGCATCTCGCGCATTAGACAAAATGAAAGGATCAGAATAGTTGTGAGGTAAGTCTTTTTGATTCAAAAAGAAGCGCAAGCCGTAGGCTTGCGCTTCTTTAACTTTTGAAATGTTTAGGAATAGGATTCAAGCAGTTGTTACTTTTATTCAAAGGAGAAATAAGATGATCTCGGTTATACGCAAAGGGGATACATCTCTTGTCACATTTATTGAATTTTCAGCTTCGGAAACAGGTGTCACTGTTTGTGTTCACCCAGATAAGGACAGCACCCCTGTTTCTGAAAGCATACGATTATGTGGTGCGAATGCCGGTGGCGTTCACGACATATGTATGCAGCTTTAGCGGTCATTGAACAAGAAGAGAGAGGGGGGGAGTCAGGCGTCACATAAAGAAAAGTATGTTCTTAATGGTGACAATGGTTGCGTCACTGTTATGCGGGGAATAGGGGATTCTGGTTTCATTGTCAAAACAAATAATCCTCTTTCTTCGGATGATGATCAGTTCTGTGGCGCTAAAGTTTTTTTGGGGCGGCGAATCAAGACTACACGAGAGTTGTCAGTCTTATGAAAGCTGTAGAGAAAGATAATCAAGAGCGGCCAATTCCTTGATTGTTTTTCTTTACTTAAAAAGCCCTCATTTTTGGGGCTTTTTTATTTGTACAACAGGCTTCTTCTAATTTTTTATAACGTAATAGATACCCTCATCACAATTTCCTTGACTTTACTTAACTCTTTTGATAAGATAGCTATCACTGACTAATGAAGAAAAACGTTAACAAAAACCACTAAGAAATTCGGGGCCGGGTAACGTTCGTTACTAAGCCGCCGAAAGGCGGATTTTGTTTTTTTAATAAGTCAGTTTCTGTAGTTACTTTGACAATAGAATCCCATGCATCTCACGCACACAACAATACTGTTATCCAGTAGTAGTAATATTCACTGGGGTCTTGCGGAGTAGATGACATGGACACATGAAAAGACAACACATCACACAGCGACGGAGCGGTCCTTAGCTGTGTGGTAATTATGTTTCCTAATAGGAACATTAAGAGCATACGGTGGATGCCTTGGATCTAACAAGCGACGAAAGACGTGGTCAGGCGACGATACGTTTCGGGGAGGTGCCTAACAACCTTCGATCCGGAAATTTCTGAATGGGGAAACCCTACACGAGTAATGTCGTGTAACCATAGAGAGCATTCTCATGGAGCAAACTCAGGGAAGTGAAACATCTCAGTACCTGAAGGAAAAGAAACTAAAATAAGTATTCCGCAAGTAGCGGCGAGCGAAAACGGAGAAGCCCAAACCTACGCATCACACAGTGTGTGATGCAGTATTGGTAATTAGTAATTGGTAATTGGTCAAATGCATTTTGTATTTAACTAATAACTAATAACTAATAACTAATAACTGCATCGCGCTTTGCGTGATGCGTGGGGGTAGTAAGACAGAAACGTAGATTTCTAGAAGAGTTACAAAAGATATGTATAGATAAAGTTGTTGGAAAGCAACGCCAAAGAAAGTGATAGCCTTGTTATCGAAATGCATATCTCTCTTTTGTTTCTGATCTTGAGTAATTCGAGACATGAATAGCTCGGGTGAATCAGCCAGAACTAACTGGTAAGGCTAAATATTGTTAGATACCGATAGTGAACTAGTACCGTGAGGGAAAGGTGAAAAGAACCCCGGGAGGGGAGTGAAATAGAACTGAAACCGTATGTTTACAAAGAGTAGAAGAGGACTTGTTCCTCGACTGCGTGCCTATTGAAGAATGAGCCAACGAGTTGTAGGTTACTGCAGGCTAAGTGGTATAAAGTCACGGAGCCATAGCGAAAGCAAGTGTGATAAGCGCGAACAAATATTGTAGTAACTTACAGACCCGAAGCCGGATGAGCTTACCATGAGCAGGGTGAAGTATCTCGAAAGAGATATGGAGGCCCGAACCAGTAGGTTGTACGACTCCTTTGGATGACTTGTGGTAAGGAGTGAAAAGCTAATCGAATTCGGTAATAGCTGGTTCTCTCCGAAATAGTTTTTGGACTAGCGTCGTGTGTTCCCTTTGGGGGTAAAGCACTGGAAGGTTTTGACTAGTAGAAATACGGCAACACCTATCAAACTCTGAATACCAAAGGTTAAAAACGCGGCAGTAAGACCACGGGGGCGAAGCTCCGTAGGTCAAAAGGGAAACAGCCCAGATCGCAAGTTAAGGTCCCTAAGTATAGATTAAGTGTAAGCGAGGAGGTGGAGTTTCATTGACAATGAGGATGTTGGCTTAGAAGCAGCCATCATTGAAAGAAAGCGTAACAGCTCACCCATCGAGAGACTCTGCGCCGTAAATGATCGGGACTAAAATCTATCACCGAAACTGCGGGCTTGTGAATTTCATAGAGGACTTTATGTTCTCAACAGTGGAAAGGGGAAAGGTGTCAGGCGCGAAAGGCCTAGACTTTGGAGGTCAACACACGCTCGGAACGTTGCACTAGGACGCTATGGCATGCCTTGCGTTAGCCGGCAAGACCCCCACCTTTGGATAACGTTGCGCGTCAGCGCATCCTTCCCCCGACCTTACTCGAATTACAATATTCGAGTCCTCTATGAAATTCACAAGCGGTAGGAGAGTGTTCCACTCTGCGCTGAAGCGGAAGGGGTAACCCACCGTGGAGCGTGTGGAAGTACGAATGTTGGCACAAGTAACCGCAAGGCAGGTGAGATCCCTGCCCGCCGAAAGAATAAGGTTTCCTTTCCAATGATTGTCAGGGAAGGGTTAGTCGGGCCTAAGCTGATGGCAAACGCCGGAAGCGATGGACATAAGGTTAATATTCCTTAACTCGGTAGTAATGTGATGGGATGACGCAGGGTTGTATGTAAAGCGTATTATTGGATTTACGTTTATGGCATGAGGAGCTTGTACAGGGAAATCCGTACGAGAATACTCCAAGTGTTGTATGAAGATGAGAGGCAACTCGATTCAACTTTACAAAGCATGCTGCCAAGAAAAGTCTCTACATTCTGTGAATACAGAACGTCTACATATGCTTTGCTTGCAAGGTATATGTGGATGCTTAAGTTACTATTGATCCGTACCGCAAACCGACACAGGTATTCAAGTCGAGTAGACTAAGGCGAACGAGTGATTTCTCCCTAAGGAACTAGGCAAAAAAGCGATCGTAAGTTAGCGATAAGATCTGCCTCCACCACTTTGTTTTCAAAACAAGCTTACAAAATTACTTCATCTACTTCGTTGAAGCAAATTTTTTCTTCCGCAATGTACGTCTAGTACATTTTGGTCGCAAAATTTGCTCCGCCTCGTAGCTAAAGCAATTTTCTAACCTTGTAATACTGAAAGCATTTAGTGTTGGTTCTAGGAAATTAGATGAATTGAGACAAACGTAACTATCATAGAGCTATGATAGTTACACAAATGTGAGTAAGTGTGATGGAAATAATTTCCTACGATCAAAACTACTTTGAAAATAAAGTGGTGGAGGCCGCAGCGAAAGTTTCCCTAGCGACTGTTTACCAAAAACACAGCTTCCTGCGAACACGTAAGTGGATGTATAGGAGGTGACGCCTGACCAATGCGGGAAGGTCAAATATCGGCGGTTCTTCGGAGCTGGATGATATAAGCCCCCGTCAATGTCGGCCGTAACTATAACGGTCCTAAGGTACTGGCCATAGCTAATATGGTCAGTAGGACTAGGACGGTTATAGCTAGTGTTTTGTAAACATTCTAATCATACGCCTACTAAAAGCTACCTGCTTCATAGAAATATGAATGCAGTCCGAAGTGGTTAGCGAGAGACCAACGCCACACATCTGACCATTAAGTTGAAGATGAAGATAGAGTCCTTCTTGAGGAATAGAAGAGCGAAATTCCTTGTCTGGTAAGTTCAGACGTGCACGAATGGCGTAACGACTGGGGAACTGTCTCAGGGAGTAGCTCGGTGAAAATACAGTGGGGGTGAAGATGCCCCCTTCCTGCAGATAGACGAAAAGACCCCGTGAGCTTTACTCCAGCTTGGTATTGCAAATGTTCAATTACTGCGTAGTGTAGTGGTGAGAGGTTTGATGTTCATGATTTCGGTTGTGATCTACTCGTCAATGAAACAGCCATCTTTAATTGGGCATTTGCTAACGTGTACGGACAAAACGTACGCAGACAGTATCTGGCGGGGAGTTTAACTGGGGCGGTTTCCTCCCAAAAGGTAACGGAGGAGTACATTAAGATCATCTAGGCGCGAATGGAAACCGTGCCGATAGCGCAAGGGCATATGATGGTTTGACTGTAAGACGGGCATGTCGAGCAGACGCGAAAGCGGGTCCTAGTGAACCTACTCTTGGCTTTAGACACCGGAGCAGATTAACGGATAGAAGCTACCACGGGGATAACAGGCTAGTTGTGCCCAAGAGTTCATATCGACGGCACAGTTCGGCACCTCGATGTCGGCTCATCTTATCCTGGTGGTGAAGAAGCTACCAAGGGTTTGGCTGTTCGCCAATTAAAAAGATACGTGAGCTGGGTTCAAACCGTAGGGGGTTCAAGCTTTTAGCAATTAGCTTTTAGCTTTTAGCAAATACAATTTTGTGTTTTCTAAAGGCTAACGGCTAAAAGCCAATAGCTTGAGTCTCCTTAGTTTGAACCCGAGGTGATGAGACTCAACTCATCAAAAAAGACATTGATCACGGCGGTTATATACAGTGATGTATATGAACAAGCTGACTAATATCGGTGAAATCCTTTTCTAAACAATGTGATAAGAAAGGACAACACCGAGGGAAGCAAAATAGATGATAGGCAGTAGATTATGGACAATAGAAATGCATTCTGTATTTTCTTATGTCTATTGTCTCATGTCTTTTCTTTAGTAATTTTGTACCCGTAGAGACTACACGTCAGCGAGCTAGTTCTGGTTATGGTATTTAGTATTAGTATTTTAACTAGTAACTATTAACTATTAACTAACAACTAGTTCAAGCTATAGTCCGATCCCTCTAGTAATAGAGGTTCATGAGTATTGAAACCACATCATGATGTAAAACAGAAATGCGTGAGACAGGTTGGTTTCCTATCTTCTGCAGGCGTTCGAATATTGAGAAGATTTGCTCCTAGTACGAGAGGACCGGAGTGAACTAACCTCTGGTGTATGGGCTCTAGCGCCAGCTGGACCGCCCAGTAGCTATGTTGGGAATGGATAAGTTCTGAAAGCATCTAAGAACGAAGCCAACTTCAAGATAAGTATTCGTTTGAGGGTCGTAAGAGATGATTACGTTGATAGGAGCTAGATGTACGCACAGCAATGTGTTTAGTCAAGGCTTACTAATTACCCGAAGTCCTATTAGGAAACATGATTATCACTGATAATTGTGTCTCTACAAGTCTATGTAGAGAAAAATGTGTTGCTTTCATGTGGTGCGGAAAATAGATAAGTAGACAACAGACATATAGACAGCAGGTAATGCAAATGCATTTTCTGATGTCTACTGTCTAACGCTTAATGTCTATTCTCCACACCACATGAATGTTCTTTTCATGTGTAAAAGTTGTGTCGGGGTGTAGCGCAGTCTGGTAGCGCATTGCGTTCGGAGCGCAAAGGTCGATTGTTCGAATCAATCCACCCCGACCAGTGGTAAGACACTCGTCTCACTAATATTCCAGCTTTTTGTTCTCCTGATTTAGCCTTGGGGTCACACCTCTTCCCATTCCGAACAGAGAAGTTAAGCCCAAACGCAGCGATGGTACTGGTTAACTCCGGGAGAGTAGCTCATCGGGAGAACAAAGTGCTGGAATTATAAAAGCTTTTGGCGGTTAGCCTTTAGCTCTTAGCAAAAGCGACGCCGTAGGCGTCGCTTTTGCTTTTCTAAATAATAACTATAATAACTACGAAAATATTGCGGCCACTAAAATCGTAGTACACTTCTACGCTAATGGCTAATGGCTAATGGCTAATGGCTAATGGCTAATGGCTAATGGCTAATGGCTAATGGCTAATGGCTCATGCTATGCTTAGATATATATGGAATGGTCCACAAAAAGAAAATTATTATACGCTTCCTCACTTATATTTTTTGTTACAGCAGTTGTTGTTTTCTCCTTAAGAGAAGTTATTTTCCCGTCACCTACCTGTTTTGATAATAAGAAAAATAATTTTGAAGTGAATATAGATTGTGGTGGAGATTGTGATAAAAAATGTGCCGAGGAAGTTATCCCACTTACCCCGCTCTTCTCTCAAGCGATACCGTTAAGTAATGGTAAATACGATATAGTCGCTCTCATTAGTAATGCTAATATCGATAACGCAGCTAAACTCTTCTCATATACATTTTATTTTTATAACAAAGAAGGGGGACTCATCTCCACCCTCACTGATAGTTCCATACAACCACTTGATGGGAAGTTCCCACTCTTTGTGCCAGATGTCACCTTGAGTGAGGCACCGTTTAAGACTCTCGTCACACTTGCGACATCGACTCATTTTAAGGTCAAAGAAAGTCCACTTTCTCCAACACTCAGAGTACGTGATACACGTTTTGAACAAGACACTACTGTTCGTGTGACAGCTTCTGTTTTTAATACAAAACGTTTTGAGCTGCGAGATATAGAGCTCATCGCTTTTCTCTATGATGAAAAAGATAATGTGTATGGAGTTTCTAAAACCCTAATACCTTTTATTGGCAAAGAAGACTCTAGAAAGGCCACGTTTGTATTTGATGCTAACGCAAAAAAAGAGCCTACAAGAGTGGTAGTCTACCCACTCTTTGATCCATTTAAAGTTCAAGAATAATAACGCTTCGCCATGCAACGATTTCTTTCAATGTTTTCAAAAACAGATAACACTCTTTTGTTTTCTTTTCTTGCTATTAGTCTCTCTGGGCTTTTCACGATGAGTTCCTTTCTGAAAGGGGATACGTATTTTTATAAACAAGGGATGTGGATTATTTTGGCGGTAGTGGTATTTACTATCGCTTCATCATTTGATTATCGTTTCTTGAGACAGACGAGAGTTGTAATGTTTTTGTATATCTCTGTGCTCGCACTCTTGTCGCTTCTTTTTATTGCGGGGAATACTATTAAAGGTGCCCAGTCATGGTTCTCCTTGGGCGGGTTCGCGTTTCAGCCATCTGATCTTATGAAGCTCGTGCTTATTATTGTACTTGCTAAATATTTTAATCGACGACATATAGAAATAGCCAACATTCGTCATATTCTTGTCTCTTTTGTCTATTGTTGCATACCATTTTTGCTTATCATTATGCAGCCTGATTTTGGTTCAGCGATGGTACTCTTCGCAATTTGGTTGTCGCTGGTACTTGTTTCGGGCATTTCATTTAAACATATTATGTTCGTATTGTGTGTTGGGATCATATCTGTCACCATTGCGTGGAATTTTGTGTTTAAGCCCTATCAAAAGGCTCGTATCATGACGTTCATCAATCCGCTTCAAGATATACGTGGAAGCGGTTATAACGCCTATCAGTCGACTATTGCTGTAGGATCAGGGGGAATATTCGGAAAAGGTGTCGGCTCAGGGACGCAGTCTAGACTCAACTTTTTGCCAGAATACAAAACCGATTTTATTTTTGCGGCATACGCTGAAGAATGGGGATTTGTAGGATCGGTTCTCCTTCTTTCCTTTTTTATTATTATTTTCGTCAAACTTCTATTCTTCGCTCTGTATGCTGATTCTCCATTTGAAGCACTCTTTACCTATGGGGTGCTCGCATGGTTTTTGACTCATGTGACTATTAATATAGGGATGAATTTGGGAGTGATGCCGGTTACTGGTATACCACTTCCCTTTATGAGTTATGGAGGATCCCATTTGTTAGGGGAAGCGTTAGCGCTCGGTGTGTGTGTAGGCATGTATCGTCATGCCAAAGGAGCATACAAACAACAATCAAATAACGAATTCCTAGGGTATTAGTTAAAACTGTACTATCTCCAAGAATAAAAAGCGATGTTCTAAGATAGAAAGAATGAGATTCTCCTCTAAGAGTATATTTTTTTTGTCGCGGTGAACATGAATTCTGGTTTGAATCTTAGACGTCCTGGTCTTTTTTGTTCGTCGACATGCGGAGGTTTCTTAATCATCGACAATAATGTCTCCTTGAAAAGCTTCTCATTGCTACAGTCTATTACTTTTGAGTAAGGGTCATCAAAAAGTACCTCAGGGATACCTCCTACATTGCTTGCTATTATAGGGATTTTGGAATAAATCGCTTCTATCCCTACATATCCAAGAGCTTCCGTTCTAGAGGGGAAGAGAAAGAGATCGAAGCTATTAAGGTAGAGTGATGCATTTTCTACGAATCCGTGCAGCATGACTCGATTTTTGAGATTAAGCTTCTCGATGAGGTCTTCGAGATACTCTCTCTTTTCTCCTGTTCCTAAAATATGATATGTCCAATTAAGATGCTTACATGACGCCAAAGCGATGAGTGCTCTATCGAATCCCTTACTTGTATGAAGTTCTCCTATTGAGACGATCTGCATGCTGGGTGATTTTTCTAATGATCTTTCAGTAAAGAATGCCCCCTCTTCATACAATGTTGGTGTCACTATGCCGGTATATACTGGGGTAATCTTTTTTTGTATCCAAGAAAAGGGGAGAGCTTTCATGATATTTTCAGATACAGCAATAGTTCTATGTGAAAGGAGAACAGTAACAATAGCGAGTAGTTTGAGAATCAGTTTTTGATATTTTGGTCTTGTTTCATTAAAGGGCCAAGCATGCGCGGTGAATATAACCTTTGGAACAAACAAAAGTCGCCCCGCCATCGCCCCTAAGAGCCCCATCTTTGAACTATTTGTATGAAAGACATCAGGTCTCTCTCTTCTTATGATACGCACAAGAGAGATAAAAGATCGCAGCTCAGAGAGGAGACCAACATCCCTTCGTAATGTTGGTATAGGTATTATTGTAATCGTGTTCTCTTCTAGTTTCTCAAATAATTTGCCATGTCCGCCACCTACAACAGAAACTTCATAGAGTTCATCGTTTGAGAAATGTATAGCCAAATCATACACATATTTTTGAGCGCCTCCCCAAGAGGTTTTTGTGATTCCGTAGAGGATTTTCTTTTTGGAGCGCTTCATTGTAGTATACTTAATACAAGCTAGTATATCATGGCGTCTTTTCGAAATACACTATATAAAATAATGCTTTTATTAGGAGATACATTGCTTTTCTTTGTGTCACTCTTATTGGTATACACCATTCGAAACCAAGAACTCTCTTTTAGAGATGAAGAGTTCTTTAAATTGGTGGAAGCCTTTTCGCCACTCTTTGTTGCTTTGGTTGCGATGTATTATGTCGCAACGCTATATGAGGTGCCTTCTATTTTGAATAACTTAGAGAGAGTGAAGATTATCGTTAGATTAAACATCGTCACACTCATCATCGGACTCGCTTATTTTTATGTTTTTCCTTACCTTTCTGGTGTGACCCCAAAGCTTATTCTACTCTTCCAGAGTATTTTGTTTACGATACTTGTATCACTGTGGCGAGTGTATGTATCACATCACATAAGAACAACCAGGAAAAAGAAAGCGATACTAGTCGGAACTGGGGGGATTCACAAAGAGTTGCGAGAGTTCGTCAACAATAATGAACAGTCAGCTTTTGTTTTTGTGGATCATATCGAAATACATTCACCGCTTCTTGAATCATCTTCACTTGAATCGCTCAGACTTGTTTTGAAAGAGAACAATATTTCAATGTTAGTCGTTGATGTTAAAAATGAAAAAGTGATACCTCTACTTCCGTATTTTTATAATTTGGTTGGAGAGGGTGTAGTTATTTATGATATACACAAAATGTATGAAGACATTTTTAAGCGAACACCACTTAGCACTATCGGATATTTTTGGTTTTTTGAACACGTTGATCTCGAGAAGAAATTGTATCTAATCATTAAACGTTGTGTCGACGTAATGCTTTGTATTCCGGTGGGTGTTATTTTTCTCATCTCTATTCCTATCGTATATGTACTTCAAAAGATAGAACATGATGGTGAAGGGTTATTCTCTGTTCAAAAAAGATGGGGGGTTGGTGGCAAGGTTATTAAAGTCTACAAGTATAGAACTATGCTCTATACTGATGAAGGTAAATGGAGAATAGAAAGGGGGAATCATAATAGATCCACTCGATTGGGTAAGATTTTGAATAGAACTAATATAGATGAATTACCGCAGGTGATTAATATCATAAAAGGAGAGATGAGCTTCATCGGTCCACGTAATGACATGGAAGCACTTGGTGAGAGACTATCCAAAGAAATTCCCTATTATATGATTCGTTACTCAGTTCAGCCTGGCATTTCTGGTTGGGCTCAGGTGACGCAACGGGTAGAAGGGCAGAATCCTCAAACAATAGAACAGAATATTGCGAGACTGGAATATGACTTGTTTTATATTAAGCACAGATCGGCGCTTCTGGATATTGTGATTATCACAAGAACATTCAAGACATTACTCTCCAGACTTTCAAGCAAATTATAATGTTCTTATTGATAAAAATGTGTATAATAAAACTATGAACAAACATACGTTATTTATTACAGGAGGCGCAGGGTACGTTGGGGCGATGCTCGTTGATCAATTCGCACGTCGTGACGATGTAGAGAAGATAATCACGCTTGATAAGGAACCAGAGACTGCGCTTACTCTTGATAACCCCAATAAAAGTAAGATAGTGTATATACAAAAAAACACAGCAGATACCAGTTGGGTCGAAGAGGTGAGAAAGCATAACCCAGATGTAGTGGTGCACACAGCGTGGCAGATTAGGCATATGTATGGGAATGAAGAGACTGAGTGGCTCTGGAATATTGATGGATCTGACGCTATTTTTGATTTTGCTTTTTCAGCTCCATCAGTTAAGAAGCTTGTGCACTTCTCTACTGTCGCATCGTATGGAGCATTCGCAGATAACGAGATGGATCATTTTTATAAAGAGAATGAAGCGTTTAGAAAGTCTGAGTATCTTTACGCTGAAGAGAAGCGTGTTTGTGAAGAGCATTTAGAAGAGCGATATAAGAAGGCAAAAGAGAGTGGGTGGTCAGGTCAGGTATTTATCGTACGTCCAGCTGCGATCACCGGCCCTCGCGGTAGATATGATCGTATACGTTTTGGGTTACAATCAGCTCTTTCAGGTAATTTACATCGTGGGTTTGTGAACAATATCGTCATGCTACTCACATCGTTTGTTCCAGTGACCAAGAAGTGGTTGCGTCAGTATATTCACGAAGATGACGTGTGTGATATTGTCGCGCTCTTCTCATTTAATGATTTAGCTGGCTCATACGAGGTGTTTAATATTGCTCCACCAGGGGACGTTGTTCTTGGTAAAGACATGGCAGAAGCAGTCGGTAAGAAGACGCTACCAATTTATCCATGGATGGCGAGACTAGTATTCTTTTTCTTCTGGCATGTTACTCGTGGGAAGATTCCAACTTCTCCTGGCAGCTGGCGAGGGTATTCATACCCAATTGCGGTGGACGGTTCTAAGCTTACAGCTCAGTACGGTTATGAGTACAAGTATCCTTCAAAGGAAGCTTTTGCGAAGAATGAGGGGAGGTATAAGGTGAGCTTGTAGCTAGATGTAGAAACAAAGGAGGTTAAGAGTTTTTCTTGATATTATCGAGAAACTAGTGTATAATTGCACAATTATGTTAGAACTAAAAACTACTCCAAGAAAACAAGGCGACAAAGTTCCAGAAGGAATGATGGCTGCTGTGTATTACGGTGCTCACGCGAAGTCTACACCTATTCTGATAGACGCTGCTGAATTTAACAAAATCTTTAAGAAAGCTGGAGAATCGACTTCTATTACACTTGTTACTGAGCACGGTGAGGAGACTGCTATGATTCATGATGTGCAACGTCATCCTGTTAAATACACAATTACACATGCTGACTTTTATGTATTAGAGAAAGGTCAAAAAGTTCACGTTAAGATTCCTCTTAATTTCACAGGTGAATCAGCGGCAGTTAAAGGAGGTGCTGTTCTTGTGAAAGTATTACATGAAGTTCAAGTAGAGGCAGATCCTTCTAAGCTTCCTCATGATATTGAAGTTGATCTAAGTCTCTTGGAAACTATTAATAGCAATATTCATATCAGTGATTTGAAGTTACCACAAGGGGTTACTTTTTATCACGTGAATGCTGACGATATTGTGGCCTCAGTCGCTGCTCAGCATGAAGAAAAAGAAACAGAAGCGGTAGATATTTCTGCTATTGAAGTTGAGAAGAAAGGCAAGAAAGAAGAAGAAGCTAAAGCTGAGTAATAACAACGGTTTAGGGCTTGATTCTGTGACAAAAAAGAGGGCGTGCGCCCTCTTTTTTTGTCACAGAATCAAGCCTCTATCTGATATACTAGATATATGAAGAAGCTTCTCGTCGGTTTTTTTGTTGCAGGATTGAGCCTTATTTTTTTGTCTTCTTTTTTTGTTCATGCGCAGTCAAGAGAACAATTAGAAAAAGAATTAGTTGAGCTTGAGAATCAGATCAAACAATTACAAGGGACTATTACAGAAACACAATCACAAAAGCAATCTCTCTCAAAAGACATCTCCCTTCTTTCAAAAAAAATAGACCAAAGTAAATTAAAAATTCAAGCCCATAACAAAACGATCACTAAGCTAAATGCTAATATTACAGAGAAGAATAGGACATTAGCTGCTCTTGATGCCAAGATGGAAAGAGGGAAGGATTCTATGGCGCAAATAATGCGAAAGACACAGTATATACAAGACGCACCACTTGTTGTGGTTGGGCTTCAATCTAAGTCTATTTCTACATTCTTTGAGGATGTTGATTCTTTTGGAACTCTCAACAAGGCTCTCACCGATCAATTCGAAGCGATACGTTCTACCAAAGAAGACATAGAAGAAATAAAAGAAGAATTATTAGAAGCAAAAGACGAAGAAACAGAGAAGAAGCTTGCCCAAGAATTAGAACGCAAAAAAACAGAGAGCTTCCAGAAAGAAAAAAACACCCTTCTTTCTATTACCAAAAATAAAGAAGTCGAATACAAAAAAGTATTAGCTGATCGTCAAAAAGAAGCAGCTCAGATACGCTCCAAGTTATTCGAGCTTCGTGATGTGAATGCTATTTCTTTTGGGCAGGCGTATGATATCGCTCTCTCTGCTTCCAAAGGAACTGGTGTGAGACCAGCGCTAGTCTTGGCTATTCTCATGCAAGAGTCTTCACTTGGAGCCAATGTCGGAGCATGTTATCTAAAAGATCAATCAACTGGGGAAGGGGTCGCTATTAAGTCAGGAGCATCCAAACCTCGTACTATGAGTCCTACACGCGATGTGTCTCCTTTTATGGATATCACATCACGATTAGGAAGAGATCCGCTTAAGACACCCGTCTCTTGTTGGATACCAATGTATAGCGGTGGAAATCCTATAGGATGGGGAGGAGCTATGGGGCCTTCACAATTCATTCCTTCGACATGGAAAATATTTGAGACTCGTATTGAGAGAATTACAGGAGCGTCAACCGCTGACCCGTGGAATCCTCGTGATGCTATCACAGCAACAGCTCTTTATCTTTCTGATTTAGGCGCAAGAGAAGGCAATGAAACAAGTGAGAGAAATGCTGCGTGTAGATATTATTCTGGACGATCATGTTCCGCGTCTTCTGCAGCTGCAGGGTATGGTAATTCCGTGATGCGTAAGATAGTTGGTGTACAGCAGGATATTGATAAATTGCAGAGATAGAATTTAGAGCGTAGAGCGTAGAATATAGAGTCATGATGAAATTAATTACTATATTCTAAAAGCGAAGCGGTCTACACTCTATATTCTTGTATTTTACTGTTCTTCGTGGTATAATCTTAAAACTTAATAAAAACCTTATGAAATCAGACATTCATCCAACATATTATGACAAAGCAACTGCGACATGCGCTTGCGGAGCTAAGTTTTCTATTGGATCAACTAAAGAATCTATTGAAGTAGAAATCTGTTCAGCGTGTCATCCGTTTTATACAGGGCAAGAGAAGGTTCTCGATACTACAGGACGTGTTGATAGATTCAAGAAGCGCGCAGCGAGTGCAAAAAAATAGCCCATCTTCTGCGTTGCGGTTCACGTCTTTTGGTTTGCAACGTGTTCCATCGTCTGCTGACTAAGGAACTCTTCAAAGCCAAGCTTTTCGATCCGTGCCCCGATTATGAACCATTTTTAACACCCGCATACAGGGTGTTTATGGTTTTTGTATTACACTAGTAACTATCAACGATTAACTATATAACTAGCAAAATGACTTTAGAAGATTTCAAATCAAATCCACGCACCAAGTATACAGCAGAAGAGTATGAGCGGCTTTTGAATGCTAAAGAAGAAGCAGAAGCTCTTCTCGTAGATGAGAGCATGCGCGAGCTTGCAGAATCTGAAATAGAGTCACTCACTCCTCAACTAGAAAGTCTCTGGGCACAGATGGAAGAAACAGCAGAAGCGGCGCGTGTCGAAGAAGAGGCGCCGAAGGCGATGATTCTTGAGATTCAAGGAGGAGCAGGAGGAGATGAGTCCTCGCTCTTTGCGGCGGAGCTTGCGCTTATGTATCAGAATTATGCAGAACAACGTGGATGGGGGTGGAACAAGCTTGATGACTCTGTGTCAGATGTAGGAGGGTATAAAGATGTATCATTTGAAGTGAAGGGAAAGGGTTGTTACGAAGCGTTACGTTATGAGACAGGTGTACATCGCGTACAAAGAATCCCAGAGACTGAGAAGAATGGTCGTGTGCATACATCAACTGTTACTGTATCTGTGATGCCTATTCGTACAGTGAAAAAGGTAACTATTAATCCTGCAGACCTGGAGTTCGAAACATCTCGTTCAGGAGGAAAGGGTGGTCAGAATGTGAATAAGGTAGAGACCGCGGTACGTGTGATTCATAAGCCGACAGGACTCGCCGTGCGCTGCACCATGGAGCGTTCACAGTTAAAGAATAAGGAACGTGCACTCGAAATGCTACAAGCTCGTCTTGATGATATAGCTCAAGCAGAAGATGACAAAAAGCATGCGTCCGAGAAGAAGTCTCAAGTAGGAACAGGGGACAGATCAGAAAAGATTCGCACCTATAACTTCCCACAAGACAGAGTGACTGATCACAGAATAAGACAGAACTGGCATGGGATTCCAAAGATTATGGCAGGGAATTTCGCACCAATCGCTGACGCTCTCCAAAACTTCACTGGCGAATTCGGCGATGCAGATGAGGAGTAAATTTAAGAGCATAGAGCATAGACTATAGAGTGTAGGTTTGTCTAGGCAATACCTAGACAATGGGTATTTTAGGACAAAAGGCACCCTTCCGTTTTGACGATATTTATGCTATAATTCTCCCTATCCATCCAATCGGACAAATCAGGATTTGGACACCTGAGCATATCTTTCGAGCAACAATGACGCGTGCAAAATCTTGCACATCTGATGAAAGAGACTGTGGTTCGAGAGTTTAGATATTTATTATTGAGTGACCTTGTTTTACACTGTGTAAGATGGTTCCTCTTTAATTTATTACCAATAACTATTTATATTTATGTCAATCACTATTGATTCTCTAAAGAAGGCAGGCCTTCAGTACGGATATTCTCGTACTCGCCGTCATCCATCTATCAAGCCTTTTATCGAAGGTACTTTTAATGGAACTGATTTTATTAATCTCGAAAAAACAAAAGAACAATTAGAAACAGCTATCTCTTTTTTGAAGTCTGTTCAAGGAGCTGGGAAGACTATTCTCTTTATTGGTGTTAAGCCAGAAGTTCGTCAAATAATAAAAGAAGTTGCACTCTCTCTTAATGCGCCATATGTTGCGGAGCGATTCATTGGAGGCACGCTCACTAACTTCCCTCAAATGAAGAAGCGTGTAGAAAAGCTCCACGACCTTCTTAAGAAAAAAGAAACAGGAGAGCTCGCGGTGTACACCAAAAAAGAGCAGCTCTTGATTCAGCGCGACATCGATAGACTTGATCGTGATTTTGGAGGAGTCTCATCTCTTACTAATATCCCTGCAGCTATTGTTATTGTTGACCCTCGTCATGAGGCAATGTGTATCAAAGAAGCTAACCTTCTTCACATTCCAGTTGTGGCACTTCTTAATACCGACTGCTCAGTAGATGGTGTATCATATCCAGTAGTAGGGAATGATGGTGGAGTAGTCCCTGTCAGATTTTTCCTCGAAGCTATTAAGTCAGAACTTTCTGTACAAGCGTAGAAAGAGGTGTTAGTACTACGTTATTAGTCATTAGTTGGGTCTCCGACAATGAAGATAGCGAAGCACTTATTGGCTCTTGTATCCTTGTATTAACTAACAACTACTAACTATTAACTAAAAACTGAATTTATATGGACGATATCAAACAATTACGTGAAGAAACAGGTCTCTCATTTGCTCAAATCAAAAAGGCATTAGAAGAAGCAGGAGGGGATAAAGAAAAAGCTCGTGAAGTGCTTGCGCAGTATTCAGCAGCTTCCGCTGAGAAGAAGGCTGACCGCGAAATCACTGCAGGTGTTGTGTCTTCATATGTACACAACTCTAAGACTATCGGGGTACTTCTTGAGCTTGGATGCGAGACTGACTTCGTTGCTAAGAATGAAGAGTTCGTAGCGCTTGCTCATGATTTAGCGATGCATGTATGTGCTATGGCTCCAACGACAGTAGAAGGAGATGACGATACAGCGCTCGTCAATCAGTCATTCATCAAGGATCCTTCCATGACCGTCAAGGAAAAACTTGCAGGGGCTATTCAAAAGTTCGGAGAGAATACAAGAGTTACACGATTCGAACGATACGTTATCGGAGGATAACCAACTATCATGACTATCATTATTTTATGGGCACTCGGGGTAGTCTTTCTTCTAGGGGCTTTTGCAATTCTCGTATTGCAAGAGAGGAGGATAAAGAAAGGCATCGTAGTGTTCGATGAAAATTTTGTTGGTCCAGAAAAAGTGTCAGAGACTTTGCATACGATGATTAGAATATTTTTGAAGCGTAGTATTTATATTCGAAAGTTTTGTATGCAATATGTTCTCCATGTGATGGTGAGAGGGATGTATTATTTTGATATATTCACTCGCAGAATGTATGAAGTGTCTCGTAATTGGTTCGTCAAAAATGCTGTGAAGAACAAAGGCACAGTGCCACATTTTTGGGAACATTTAAAAGTGTACAAGCAAGAAATCGACAAAGAACGCAACGACGAAGATCTCTTCAAATAACACACAGATAGAGAAAAGGAAGAGAAAGAAGCGGGATACAGCAAAAAAAGCATTACAAAGTAATGCTTTT
>JBDKJD010000003.1:0-81237 GCA_039796775.1 Candidatus Parcubacteria bacterium
ATAAAACTGTTAGGGGTTTTTAATTAACTAATTGTCTTTGGTTTAAAATATGATAATGGAAGAATATAAACCAACTCAACAAGAAGAAAATGAAATAGATTATTTAGCAGAAATATTAGTAGAAATGTATTTAGAAAGCAAAGGTTACAAGCCTAAACCTTGGTTATACGGAGAAACAAAGTGGGAAAGAGAAAAGGAAGAAAGTGACACAGAGGTGTAATCTTTATAAGCTAATATGTGTCACTTTTGTCACTTTTTATGGATAAGGAAGATAAAAGAAACCCTGATAACTGGACTAAAGAAGAACTAGATCGGGTTGTTAAAGTATTTGAATGGCTTATTAAAGAAGATAGAAAACAAAACCCTCATCATTATCAAAAAAGCACTACTCTCGAGAAGGGTCGAAATGATATGTTAAAATAGTACTAATAAGCTTTACCATGTAACGAACATCCTAGGTTCTATCACGAGAAGGCTCACCTTCAACAGCTAGCACGAGAAGGTTGCTAGAAAGTAAAAACAGCGTCTAAAAAACGCTGTTTTTACTATGCTTTTTTACCTTGACTTTTTACTACTTTCATGCTATTATTGTAGGAGTCACAATCTGTGGCAAATTGTTTCGGCAATGTAAACCGAGCTTGAACATTTACAAGGAGAGATAACCCATGAACGGGATTACTCAAGTCATTCCTGCAACCGCAGGCCAATTGAAGCAGATCAATCGCATCATCGCTGATGCCGTCGAAAAGATCGTGACCGAACTCGGTCTCGACAAGGATGGTGCTCAGCGTGTCATCGAACATGGCGACGAACTCGTCGGCAACATCGGTGAAGTCGCGATAGCAACGCTCAAGGACCTGTCGGTCACCGACAAGTACAAGGACGAAGAAGTGAAGTCGAACTACGGCTACCTGTCGGGCTACAAGAAGCCCAAGGGTATCACCGAGCAGACCAACATCCTCCGTCAGTTGTTCCCTGGCATCGGCTTTGCCGACGAGAAGCTCGCCGAGCGTGAAGTGCCGAAGAATGCCGACAAGGGATGGTTCGCCATTCCGAAGTGGCAGTCGCTCGCACCCACCTACGGTGAAGCAGTGGAACTGGTGCTGAACAAGCTCAAAGAAACCCGCAACGGTGCGTTCTACAACTACCGTGAAGGTGAACTGGGTTCTGATCAGCTCCGCCAGTCGGCGAAGACGGCCTCTGTGTTCCAGAAGCTTGCCGAAGAGCAGAACGGATTCGACATCCTCGTGGTCGCAGCCCAGTTCGGTCTCTATCACCGTGGTCGTTCGGTTCGTCGTGTGCGTGAGATCCTGCTCGGCAACGAGTTCGGTCTTGGTGCATTCGCCATCGGCATCATGCTCCTCACCCACCCCGAACGGCTTGCCCACTACGACGATCTCTGGATCGACTGTGCTGGTGACGAGTTCGCTCCGGATGCGGATGGCGAGTTCTGGCACGCCCCGCTCTTCTCCTTCCGCGGCGACGGGCTCAAGTTCAACACCCGCGCTGTGTCGTACGCGCACGAGCACTACGGTTCTGTCTCGGGGTTTCTTCCGCTGTGATCCTTGGATCTTGGGGACTTGATTCTTTTGTTCCCTTGATTCTTGAATCCTTGAAACGGCTCGCTTGCGAGCCGTTTTTCTTTTGGCCGAAGGCCTCCGTATATTTTTTATATTTGATATACTAACTAGCGAGTCTAGGTTAGTGTATAACAGTTCACGGATTGTTATCACCGAACTCTTTCTCCTATGAGAAATCACAATCAGATTTATAGTGATCACGGTTACTATAACAGTGTTGTTGCTCTAGAGATACTGCTTACTACTTTTCAAGACAAATGAGTAATCATGTTGTCAGATAAAATACAGAATTATGATTCATGTGCAATATCATGTTTCGTGGTTTGTGATAAAGATGGAAAGTGGTAAAACTCCGGATGCGGATGGCAAGTTCTGGAACGCCCCGATCTTCAACTTCAACGACGACAAGCTCAAGTTCAACACCAACGATGTGTCGAACGCGAACGAGAACTACGGTTCTGTCTCGGGGTTTCTTCCGAAGTATCAATTAGCAAAGTAAAAGGTATCCTGTTTAGGATACCTTTTATCTTACTTAGATATACTTGATTTTATCCATCCACCAAGCATTCGACCAATCTCATCAATTATTCCTTGAAGTAAAGTATATTTCTTCATATCAAGACTTTTATTTTCTTTCATGAGACGAATAAAAAATCTTAATACATTAAGTCGTATACTTGCTCTCTCAAGCAGAGCAGTCTTCTTTTCTTTGAAAGAATAACTTGCTTCCAAGATAAGTTCTAGAATCTCAATAATTATATTTTCTGAGCGTTCATATATTGAGAATCGTTCATGTTTTGGAACTAATAATCTATATTCATGAAATAGTTTATAAAGTTCATGAATCTTTCTTAGTATAGGTACATCATTATCATTCATATGCGAGTTTTTACTAATCTTTTTTCTAAGTTGGTTAATATAGAAAACCTGTTTTTTGCGTGGGAAGGATTTAAAAAGGACAAGAAGAAAAAAGAAGATGTTTTAGAGTTTGAGAAAATCATGGAAACTGAAATCTTTAAACTACATAGAGAACTAATATCATGCACCTATCGACATAGTGGATATGTTGGTTTTTATATATCTGATCCAAAACGAAGACATATTCATAAAGCAATTGTTAGAGATCGTGTTTTACATCATGCGGTCATGAATATTCTTTACCCACTTTATGACAAGATTTTTATTCACAATTCATTTTCTTGTCGAGTAGGTAAAGGTACACATAAAGGGGTTGATGCTATGAGATCTATGCTTTTAAAAGCAAGTAATAACAATACCAAAAATGTCTTTATCTTAAAGTGTGATATACAGAAGTTTTTTGATTCAGTTGACCACAAGATTCTAATCCAAATTCTTCACGAAAGAATTAAAGATGAAAAACTCATGAATCTACTTATTGAGGTGGTCGATAGTTTTGATGGTAGCCAATCGAATCTCTTTGAAAGAAAAGGTCTTCCAATCGGTAATCTTACTTCTCAACTCTTTGCAAATGTTTACATGGACAAATTTGATCAATATGTGAAGCATATACTTAAAGTTAAATACTACGCTCGGTATACTGATGACTTTGTTGTTATAAGTGATAGTAAAGATTATTTACTATCACTTATAACAGAAATTTCACTCTTCTTAAATCATGAATTAAAACTCACAATACATCCTAAAAAGATTGAAATTCGTAAATATTCACAAGGTGTTGATTTTCTTGGTTATATTGTTTTCCCTTACTATACTAAAGTTCGTAAGAGAACATTAAAAAGAGTAAGGAGAAAATTAGATATTAAGATGAAGTTATATAGAGCAGATCAGATTGATAAAACAAAACTAGACGCCACTCTTATGTCATATTTAGGTGTCCTATCTCACGCAAATACTTTTAGGTTTTCTGAACAGATAAAAAACGAGTACTTTTTATCTGTTCAGAATGATTAACATTATTTATAAATAATTAGATTAGTGTAAATATAACTTTTACAATAACTTTTCAGCAAGCGAGTCCCAACCATGAAAAGCAGGAGAATATGAATATGTTTTACTGTTATTTATTTTCCAACCATTTGGACCATCCTGTACTGCAATACCACCATCGAAATTCTTCTTACCTTTAATCCATTCTTGCAATGCTTCTGCTTTATATTTAGTATCAAGAATTTCAGCAGTCGTTCCTTTCTTCGTATCAATTATCCATGTTTTGTTTTTAGTCTGAATTATCCAATCAGGATAGAAAAGCTTTTCTTTATTCTCGTCAGGATTGTAGTAAGCAAGTGAGAAATATTCACTTCCCGAATCACCATTCTTATACCACCATAGGACATTCTTATTTTCTTCTAGGAATTTAATAAACTCTTTTTCGTTATCTTCACCTTTATAGTCCTTCTCTATGTAAAATGGAGACATAGCAGACTTCTTAACTTTCATTTCTTCATACTGATCAGTAAAGAAAATAGTATCTCTTGGCACTGAAATAGTTTCAACTCTTTTTGCTCGTTCAGACTTCTTGTTTACTTCCTGTTCACGAAGTGGTCGGTATGTTTCTAGAGCTTTAGCAATAACTGGAGCAAGGACACTTGATGACTTAAGAAAGTCATTTACGATTATCTTGTATGCTTTCTGTCTATTTCCAATAACCATATTCATAAACCAGACATTAAGGGCACTCTTTAACTTTCCCCAAGAACGCTCAGGTGCAAATTTCTTATTCTCATCAACTTGCTTAGATATAATATTAAAACAAAAGAGATTGTATATCTTCTCCATATCATGTTGTGACATTTCTTGTTCATGACTATCACCTTCAGTAAGCAACTCTTCTGTAAAATTATCATAATCATCGATTTCAACCCCTGTAATAAGACCGTTAGTAACAGAAGGATCTATATCTAATCCCTTAGCACTAAGTTTTTTAGGAAAACTAGCCACAGTATCTTTAGAAGTAATACTGAAGTATTCATTAGCCACTTCCTTAAAAGTTGTTTGGAAACTGTCGCCTAAGTCGTTGTAGTCTGAACGACTCATGAAGACTGACTCAAGAGTAACTGGTGTTACTTCTTTCTTTCGATAACTTCCATAAATAGCAGGTCTGTTTTCAGTAGTAGTTTTTGCATATCCAGTAAGCACTTCGTTTCGCTTGTAGTTTGTGTACAGATAGCCAATATTAAGCTCAGGATAAGCAAAATGAGTGCCTAGTGGCATGCGTAGTATTCTTCCTACTGTTTGTATAGCAAAGGTCGGGTTCTTAATCTCACGGAACATAACAAGTACACTTGCTCGTGGACAGTCCCAACCAGTTGCCGCTGCTTGTTTAAAAAGTAAAAATGATATCGGTGAAGTATTGTTTGTTATATCTGCCAAATTAACTTTATCCTCTGAAAGCCAAATAGCAATTTCATCTTCTCCTACACCTTTTGATCTAAGAGAATTCATTATTAGATCTTGCTTAGTAAGAGTGGTTGTATTTTTATCTCCTTTATCATCGTTTGGAAGTTGTATAAGTACGAGTGGATTAATTTCTATACCGAGTGACTTATAATGTCCTACTAGTTCTTTTCTTTTATTGAATGCGAGAGTGATAAGCATCTCGTCTTGATCCATTCCTTTGAATTCGGGTAGGTCTAAATCTTCTTCTGTTTGAAAAATAGTCTTTTCTTTAATGAGCCCCTCACGTACTACATCCTCTCGTTTAACTTCTACAGTTACTCCTGTAGTTTGTGGTGTGGCCGATACTCCAATAATAATACGAGGGTTAATAATATTTTTTATTAAATCATTAGCAAGTACTGTAGAAGAAGCGATATGTTCCTCGTCGATAATCAAAACAACCTCTCTACCTATATTATGAGTATTCTCAAGGTATTCATCGAAAGTCGTATTTGATTCACCTTCAGTACGGAGTTTTCTGTTGTCTTTTGATTTCGATACAAGTTTTTGCCAGTTTATGAAAAAGATTCCATTTTTAGGAATAGAACCGTCTCGTAAGTCATTCATGTCGAGAAGAACATTTTCGCTTGCTCCACCATAGTAATTAAATAGTTTCTCTTTTGACTGCATTGCAAGCGAGTCTGAATTAGTTATCCAAAGGAAAGATACGTTTGCATTAGAGAATCTAGGATCAGCTACAATATCTCGCAAAAACTGTGCCATCATAATTGTTTTACCTGAACCAGTAGGAGACTTAAAAGTTAAGTTAAGATTATGATCACCAAGTTTCCAGAGAGTGAGAAACTTCTCTTTAAGATGTGAAATAGCAGATTCTTGAAATGGTTTAAGTGTGAACATATAATTATAGGCGATTAATTTCCTTATACACTTCTAAGATTGGTTCAGGAATATCCTCAATCTTTATATGCTTTGTACTGTATTCGTTTCTAAACTCATTTTTACCCCAACCAAATATATACAAAACTGTAGGTAATTTTTTCTTCTCAAGTAGAGCAATAAGTTCCTTGAGCTTTGACTTATCCTCTTTGAAATAAATAGCGGATATTTTTCCGTTTCCTTCAAAAATTTGCCACCACTCATTTTTCTCAACTTCATTCAAAGTGTCTTCCCTCACAGCGATCATTTCTCCTGCCTGATAGGTGACTTTTATTTTTGCTTCATCTGACACCTTGTGTAATTTCTCTATATTTACTAGATCAGTTTTATAGTATGACAAATTACCACTGAGTCCCTCGACTTTTTCTCCTTTCTTGTTTTTGTAACCTTTTATCACTCGCTTAACACGTTCATATGTAACCTCTTCACAGATCTTATTTTCGTTATTGGTACAAAGTATGAACTTACGATTACCACCATCTTGCTTATTAAGTTCAAGAACAGCATGACCAGTGGTACCTGAACCTGCAAAGAAATCGAGCACTGTCGAATCTTTTTTAGTACTAAGTTTTAATATATCTACAATTAGATTTAACGACTTTGGAAAGTCAAACTTTTTAACACCTAGAATATCCTCTATTATTTTTGTCCCAAAGTGATATGCATGGTACTCTTTTCTACTCCAATGAGTTTTTATAACCTGGTCCTCTCTTAACTTCTCGTAAAGATTTATCTTTCCATCTTCATTCTTAGCAATAATATGACCTTCCTTTACTTTTTCCATAAAAGTATCACCAAAGGTTTTCCATGTTCTTTCTACACCTCTATCAGTAATAGGAAATACTGCCGTATAACCAGTTATTTTTTCTAAGCTAAAACTGGTAAGATCATTACTAACATATATAGGATAAAATCCTTCTGGTGAATTTTCTCTTAAACTATACTTACCATCAGTTAGTCTAATGAAGTTTTTTAAATAATAGGTTCCTTTTTCATCGCTCTCATTAAATCGTTCTTTTTGCTCTTCGTCTAAAATAACTTGATTGAGTTTTGCAGAGGATTTATTTTTTGCATACACCAACATAAATTCGTTAGACGGACTAAAGAAATTAGCAAATTGCCTTCCTTCTGGTTTGTGTACCACTGTAACTACACCTAATCTGTTTGTTTCTCCAAAAATTTCATCACATAAAAGTCCAAGTCCGAAAAGTTCATAATGGTCAATCGCACAATAAATAACACCTTCTTCTGATAAAAGGTTCTTTGCTAGCAACAGTCTGTTTTTCATTAATGAAATCCACTTACTGTGTCTCCACTGGTCGTTACCATCAATATAATCATTGTTATATCTCCAATCACTGGCACCAGTATTATATGGAGGATCAATATAGATCAAATCAATCTTGCCTTTGTGAGTATAATTTAATACTGAAAGACTATGATAGTTGTCACCTTCAATTAATAAATTGTCTGGTAAAGAATCTTTTATTGAAACTTTTCTATTTTTAACTTCTTTTAAAACTGGAATATTGTGTTCACAAGATAAAACAATATCTTCTGTTTTATTCTCCCAAGCAAGTCCATATTTCTTATTTCTTTTTAAGAAAGTAATTTGTTCTTCAAGTTGTTTAATATGAGCAAAAAGCTCTTGTTGAGTATTGTATTGAGACATAGGGTAGACATCTATGTCGGCTAATCAAAAATGGGTAGCCGAGGTCTACCCATAGCTTGGAGTCGCGAGGATCCCAATCATGGACTCAGCTACCCGTTTTTACCCACGATTGGGAAAAAAGGTAGCCTCGCGATTCTGCAACAAACTATGGGTAGACGAATAAGATTATATCATTTTATTTATAATTTTTACAGTCGTTACAAAATAGTAATGACCTTATTCTTTAATGTGATTTTAGAGTTTAAACATCTTAAGAATTCTCTCTTTTCTTCCATATCTCCTTCAGCTAAAATAAACTTAGCATAATTTCGTATATCAATATCTTTTACAGTAATTTGAGCTTTTGTACCTAAAAGTGTTTGTTGAAATAATTTAAATCTTTTAACTTCATTAGCAATCTTTTCTCGCATTGGTACTGTCTTAATATCAATATCGTCCATTAGATTTTTTAGTTGTTCAAGTAAGTCTTCTTCGTTAATAAATCCACAAGTGCAATTCTGGTCTCTGGTTTTTGTACATTTGTAATATACATAACGATGCACATTTCCATTTTGTTGATGTTTGAACTTCTCGTCTGCTGTAATACCTGAACCACAAAGTCCACAAGTCATAATTTTAGTGAAAGCAAATTCTTTCTGTTCTGACTTTGGTTGTAATGTTTGGCTCTTTATATTCTCTTGAACTAGATCAAATAATTCTTTTGTAATAATCGGTTTGTGTGATCCGTTATACCATTTACCAGATTTAGCAGGAAATTCAAACCGACCATAATAGATATGATTTTGAAGTAATCTGTAAAAGTTACCTAAACTTAGATGTACTCCATACTCTGACTTAAAATCAATATCATATCTAAGCCAATGCCAAACTTTCTTTCCAGACCAACCATCGTAAGCTATTTTCTCAAACATTTGTTTAATGAAAGGTGCACGATCTGAATCAATAACTAACTCACATTTTTGATCCATTCTTTTAAATTTTGTGTACCCAGTAGGAGGACGACATGGCCATAACCCCATTTCAACTCTTGCTCGTAGTCCTCTTTTAACATTGATACTTTTGTTATCGTTTTCAAGTTTTGCTTGAGAACATAAAATCATGAGTAAGAACTTTTCATTAGGAGAATTAGAGAATGTTTGACCGTAAGTTTGTATATGTATTAATTTTCTTTGATCCATTAAATCAACAAGCGACCCGAGGTCGCCTGCATTTCTACTTAATCTGTCTGGTGCCCATGTTAGTACTCCATTAAATTTTCCTTGATCTATATCTTGTAATAGTTGTTTATATACTGGTCGTTGACCTGAAGCTTTGGCACTATGTGATTCTCGTTTTACTTCTACTACATACAAACCTAAACGCTCTGCTATTGCTGTCATTTCTTTAATCTGTGAATCAATAGACAATGCTTGCATTTCGTCTGATTCAGTAGACTTTCTTGCGTATAAACAATATTTAACTCTTATTGGTGAAATCGTTATATTGCTTTCAATTCGTCCAATTGTGTTTGTTTCCATATTATATTAATGACAGAAATCACTTGTTTTGCTAAGTCTATGCAAGACTTAAAAAGCGTCACATTGTGAGACTTGAAACTCGTAGCAAAATAAAGGTTTTAATGTATTACAATATTTTAGAAAATGAATTGTTGATATCTTTTAGCCAACATCTACATAATCTGAATGACGAATTATATCGTCATTATTTGTTCCAGGACCAATCCAAGCAATAAGTATAGTTCCTTCGTTTGAATGTTTTTCAAGAGTCGCGTTAACAAGTAAAGAAAAAGCGTCAGCCAAGTCATCATGTTTTTCCACGCCAAAGCCAACTAATTCTCTAATTAAATCTTCACAACCTTGTCGTGGAAACTTAATAATTCCTGACTTGATAGAAGTAGAAGTAAGTGCGAGTCTTGTTCTTTTGTCTCCCTTTGGTTTTATCGCTTCCGCTTGAATTCCTTGCATTTGTAACATCTGTGGTAATGCTTCTTGATATGCAACACTTTCAACGAATAACTTATCAGTACTCTTTGGCATTTGAGTGATCTTGATGTTTTTCATGAGTTCAACTTGTGCGGGAAAGTTTAGTTTCTTGGTTATAGGATTAGGCAAGATATAGATTCGTAACTTATCTCTTCTTCCGTAAACACGAGCCATAACTACGGCCGTAAAATCAGCCGAATCACTTGCAGATATTGCAAGATCAACCCCCGCATAAGTTCCACGATATGCCTTATGTGTTGCAGGAGGTAACTCATCGTAAAACTTTAGCCACTCTGGGTAAATAACTTGATCATCACTTGGAATAATACGAAGTAAGTATTCTCGTTGCCACGATACCTCACTAGCAACTTTTAGTTTCTCTTCTTCGATAGCTTCTTTATTTGGATATTTACCTGACCAAAGACATACATCGTTTTCATCAAGTAGTGGATACTGTTTGAATGTTCCTTTTGCTTTCCCATCCTTAATCTCCTCTTTTATTCTCATAAGTAAAGAATCTTCATGAAGTAAGTTACCTATAAGAATGAGTCTTGTGTTTCTGTCACCAGTAGGAATTACTTCACCTCGTAGCCAATTATAGGTTTTGTTTCTTCCTTCTCTTGTCTTAGCTGATTGCACATCTTCCACATCGTCGCAGATTATGAGATCTGGTCTGTGTTCATTATGACGAATACCACGAATACTCTGTTCAGTTGAAGCAACAGAAATTCTAGCACCGTGTTTTTTGAATACCAATGAATATGATCCCCATTCGTCAGACTCCTCTTGGAAAGGACCGAGGTCTTTTTTAAGAAGATCATTATTTTCTAATTCTTGTTTAATGTTCATCATGTGTTGCTTCGCCTGTGCTCTTGTGTGACAGAAAATTACACAAAACTTTTTCTGTTGTTTGCCGAGTATCGCCCATATTGGATATGCAGTTGTCGCCATGGTTGATTTTCCAGATCCACGGAAAGCAACGACGTATAAGTTTTCATTATTGCCTTTCTCTAAGAGATGGATAATTTCTTTCTGAAAATCAGCTGTTTCGTACTTTACATAGTGAGCATAGTAGAAATGAAAGAAGTAGAAAAAACTATCTTTAGTAATAGTGGTTCTTACTAATCTGTCCTTCATCATTTTATTTAATAATGATTTATCAATGTTGTTATTTTTCATATTTGTTATTTATTAATTTTTCTAATAGACTTTTGTTTTGTAATTGAAGCCAATTTAAGAGCGTGTCTTACCACTTTTGCTTGAGATGGTGAAAGCGCTTCGTTGTCTTCTTTGGTGGTAATTTCAATCCTGTCTTTGTAGTTATCATTTCTGTGACGCAACCAAAAAGAAATAGCCGAATAATTCTTTTCTTTGATAAGGGTAAGCAATTGTGATTCACTCATGTCGTTCACGAAAGCTACACCACTTGCTAATGCTTCATCCATTTTCTTCTCGAATGTTTTGTCTTCCTTTCTCCAGCGGTAGACAGAGTTACGAGATAATCTACACTTCTCACACGCCACTTGCACAATCGGAACTTTTGCTAGTTCCTCCAAGAATTGATCTTGTACTTTATTCTTTTTCATAGAAGTTTTTGACTATCTCAGCTTTGCGACCAGTCAGTTTTTCGTAACGACGAATTGCTAGATCACAAAACACAGGTTCAATTTCCAGTGAGTACACTTTGCGACCAAGCTGTTCTGCACAGATCATGGTGCTAGCTGATCCAGAGAAGGCATCAAAAATAACGTCGCCTGGTTTGGTACAACGCATAATGAATTTGTGATGTAATTCTGGATTCTTACTTGTCGGATGCTCCATTTGATTTGATGGAAGTCGCTTGGTTGCCCAGAGGTTTGATATTTCTTCAAGTAACTGGTTACCTGTACTTAAATCCTTGTTTTGTATCTCATTAAGATTTTTAACTAAATCGGACAAGTATGGTGATCCTTTGCTTCCATAAACACAAAATTCTGTGCATTTATTAAATGCGACCGTTGGGGTCGGTGATGAATTATTTTTAACCCAGACATTGAGTCTTCTATTCTTAATACCTAGTTCCATGTAAAGCGTTTGGAAAACCCATACCCAAGCTTCATCGCACCAGAATGCGACATGCAAGTCTTCGATAGATACAGCAAGAGCAGACTTCAAAACCTGTCGAATAAATTCAACATATTCTTTTGGTGACTGGTTGTCGTCAAAAGTGCCTCCATAATTGCGAGTATTGCCCACACCTTTATCATACGAAAGCCCAATATTAAAGGGTGGATCACTGTAGATAGCGGTCGCTTTATCCTCACCGAATAATTTTTGTACTGCGTGTATGTCTGTTGAACTAGCACACAATAGTTTATGATCGCCCATAATAACGAGATCGCCATTTTGTACAATGGGGGTCTTTATCTTTTTTAATTCTTGATCGACATTGAACTTGTCGTCTTTGGTGTCTTTGTCTTCGTCCCAAAACTTCGCAATTTCCACATCAGAAAATCCTGCGAATTTTATGAGATCAAGATTAAATGATTTCAGCTTTTCAAAATCCCATTCACCTTCGTTCACATTGCTCTCAAGAGCAATTTTGGTACGTTCATCGTTGGAGAGACCACGATCGGGAATGAGAACCAGTACCTCTTTGATTCCTAATTGAGTGAGTGCTATTTTTCTTTGATTGCCTGACAAAATTGTATTGTCAGTGTCAATAACAATTACACTATGAAAACCACTTTGAGTGATTTTATCTTTCAGTTTTTCGAGAGCAAACTTTGTTATTTTCCTTGGATTTTCTTTCCATGGAACAAGGTCTTTGACTTCTCGAATTTCTGCACGCCATTCTATTTTTTGCATGTAGTTTTTTTGTTTGGTTAGTAAGGTAGATGACGAATCTACTATCTTTATCAAATCAAAATGATATATACCCATGTAATAGACATGATGATGACATCAGATAGAGAAAACTGCTTGTTTTCAAAGCAGTTCAGTAGAGTTATCCACTCAAGATGGTGTCAACTTGGGAATTTATTCTTTTTCTATATGAATTTTAGGGTTTATGCGGTAACCAGATCCTTTCTTGCTATTAATTATTTCAATTTTATTAAGTTTCAAAGTGTTAGAAGCATAGTCATTAAATGTTTGTTTTATTTTTGCTACAGCCTGAGTAGTAGGGCATTCCAAAAGATTTTTTAATTCCTCAGTTTGTACATATCCTTTTTTATCTAGTAGTAGATCAAGCATTCTCTTCCTTTTCCCATTTTCAGATAGGTCATACGAATAAACTTTTCCATCAATAACTCTGTTGAGGGACACGTCATTTGTATCATACACAACCACAAAATCACATCCTTGTACTTGTGGTGTTTTTTGTTTTTTCGCATTCAGTTGCCGTAGCTCCTTTAAAATCAAAACATCAGTTGGTTGATAGTTTATAAGGACGTGATGGTTTATTTCAGGGAGAGTAAAAGCATTCTTCATTTCCGCTATGCGTTCAACTGTTGGTCTGAGCGTATCAAGTATTTTTTCTCGTTGTTCAGAAAACTTCTTCATTGTTTCTTGAGCATCATCAAAATAGGTGCTACTGATCAATTCGCCAACTGTTTGTGGTTTTTTAGCATCTTTTGACATAAGGAAAGTATATCAGGGACTTGCATAAAAGTATATAGTTATTTATACTGAATTATACCATGATACCAAATAACCTTAGTGACAAAGACAAGAAAGCATTTGCCCTTATCCGCAACAAGATTATCCATTATGGGAAGAGTCCAACTCTTAGTGAAATAAATGAAGTAACTGGTGGTAAATCTCCTCGATCAGCAAGTCTTGTGGTAGATCGATTGATTGAAGCAAAGATGATTAAGAAAGAAGGAAGAACATTGAAACTTATAGGCACTCATTCTACACAATCGATAAGTACGATTAACATCCCCTTAGTAGGGTCAGTAGCATGTGGTATGCCTATTTTCGCAGAAGAAAATATTGAAACACTTATACCTGTATCAACTGCTTTAGCAAAAACAGGTTCAAAGTATTTTATTCTTCGTGCAAAAGGAACATCAATGAATGATGTGGGGATTAATGACAATGATTTACTCTTAGTACGACAACAGGACACTGCAGATGATGGGCAAAAAGTAGTTGCTCTTATCAACGATGAGGCGACCGTGAAGATTCTAGAGAAAGGTAATGGTGTAGTAATCCTTAGACCAAAATCTAAAGACAAAAGCCATAAGCCGATCATATTAACAAATAATTGCACGATCCAAGGGGTAGTGGTTGCGGTACTGCCTGCAGATCTCTATTAATAAAATGACTAAAAGAAATATACATACTGTATACAACAAAGAGCGTGAGATGTGGGAAACAAAAAAAGAAGGGCAAGAAAAACCTCTTGCATCTTCACACACTAAAGCAACAGCAGAAGAAAAATCTGTAAGAGAAGCAAAGAAAGCTGGAGTCGAACATGTTATTCATAATAAGGACGGAAAGATCAGTGACAAAGATAGTTACGGCAATGATCCAATTCCTCCAAAAGATAAGATTCACTAATATGGCCTGGGAAGATACATTTAAATCATGGGGAGCTGCCCCAGGTAAAACAGAGCAAGAAAAGATGGAAAATGCGGAAACGGCAGTAAGGAAAGCGATTAGTGCAAACGCTAAACTTTCTTCTATGGATATATCTATTGTTCCACAAGGTTCATATAAATCAAGAACAAATGTTAGAAATGATAGTGATGTTGATATATGTGTTTGCCTAAACTCAACCTTCTTTCCAAGGTATCCTCAAGGAAAAACAAAGGAGTACTACGGTAATTCGGATGGAAGTATAACTTTTCGGGAGTTCAAAAATCTCGTGCAAACTGCTCTTGAAGATTATTTTGGTAAAGAGAATATTACTCGCGGGAATAAAGCTTTTGATATCCACTCAAACAGTTACAGGGTGGATGCCGATGTTGTTCCAGCATTAGCGTATCGCTATTATTATGATGATGGAAGTCTCTACCATCACGAGCCGACTGGGATTGCTTTTGATACAGACAAAGGTGATCGTATTATAAATTGGCCACATCATACCTACCAGAATTGCAAAGATAAGCACGATAATACTGGTAAAAGGTATAGAAAAATGACACGAATACTAAAACGCTTACGCAATAAAATGCAAGATGAGAATATTTCGGAAGCAAAAGATATACCTTCATTCTTAATTCAAAGTATGGTTTGGAGTGCTCCTAATGATAGCTTCAATAGAGCTACCTATACTGATGATGTTCGTGCTGTTCTAGCTCATTGTTTTAATCAGACACTACCTGCGGGTGGTCATGCATCACTTAAAGAAGTAAATGATATAAAAACAATATTTGGGCCTCATCAAGTGTGTACAAGAGAGAAAGCTCACGCATTCTTTTCAAGAGCTTGGGATTATATAGGTTTCGAATAAATAATATGGAAAAAATAAACAATACTGTAAAAGTCTACGCTCAATTTATAACATTCCTTGTTATTTGGGCAGTTATTGCTTTTGTTACGAAAACCTACCAAACAAATGATTTGCTAAACATATTGAAACTAATCCCACAAGCAATAACTGGGTATTTATTTGTCGCATTACTTTTTTCAAGATGGATATGGAAACTAAAAATTTTACAGGGGTGGCTAATTAAAGTTCCAAATCTTCAAGGTACATGGAAAGGAGAAATAAAAAGTGATTGGATAAATCCTGAAACAGGAAAAGGAGTTGATCCTATACCTGTTATTTTAGTGATACGTCAAACTTTCTCAACAATCAAATGCACCCTTATGACAAAAGAATCTACTAGTTATAGCACTACAGCTGATATTACATTAGTGCCAAGTAGTGAAGATTTATCTCTGACCTATAATTATACAAATAGATCAAAAGCAACGATAAGAGATAGAAGCCCTATTCACGACGGTGCTTCAATTCTAAAAATAATAAAAAGCCCAAAGAGAATTCTAGAAGGAGAGTACTGGACTAGTAGGAAAACACGAGGAGAGATGCATTTAGAGTTTTATTCAAAAGTTTTATCCGAAAGTTTTAATAGCTAACTTTAAACCTTGATTAGGTGAGCATATAATTATTATATGCGGACTTTTGACCAATATATTGAGATTCTTAATACCTCTCTTACTGAAAAAAAGCCAAAGATAATTTGTGCTTCGTGGATCTACAAGAATACTCCAAGCGTGTATCGTTATGTATGGAAGAATATTAAGACGGAAACTGGCCATGTTGATTGGGATAGGGTTACTTGTTGCTTAGATAGGTCGTTTCAAAGACGGTGGGTAAGACACAGACAGAAACAGGTAAAACTTTACAAAGAACAATCAGAGGTAGACACTGTTTTGAATAGATATAAAGATAAGCTGTATACCTTCATCTGTGCTCAGTGTAAGGAAGATAAAGATGTTAAGGATAGGATTGTTATTCGTCTAGTGCGAGTAAGTCAAAGGGGTAATATTTTAGCTCAAGCAGAACTTGTTAAGTGGATTAACTACACCGTGGACGAGTGGATTGATAGATATCCTCAAATCTGTAAATGGAAAGGCTACCGAGATGAAGCTGATGAACATATAAAGAGGTGTATTCGTTGCTACAGATATACAGGGTCATTTCTCGGATACCTCTTCAGGACTCTTGAGTATTCAGCAAGAGGTAAACCTCCACTTGCTTCTTTAGATGATAAATTCTGTGATGGAGAAAGGACACGAATTGACTACATCAGTTCTGAACCTTTATAACTATCTATATGGAAAAAGATATTCAACCAAGTGAAGATGATCAAATTGATTATTTGGCAGAGATTTTAGTAGAAGTATATTTAGAAAGTAAGGGATACAAGCAGTATCCATGGCTTAATGGTGAGACAATGTGGAGAAAAGAACCTAAAGACGAGGAGGAAATCGAGTAGTTCATATTTCCTTTTATTTTTGTTAGGATTGCAGAATGGGAACTACGACACAACCACTTGGTCCAGAATTTGCTAGTCAAATGGTTACTATGTTTTTAAATACTCTTCAGGAAGCAACAGTAAAAGCGTACTTAATGCTTTGGGGTATATTGATTGCTTTCTTGAAAGAACACTGGCTTGGTGTTGCTGAAATTCTCTTAAGTATTCTTGGTATTTCACTTTTAGTATTTCTACTTACAGGAAGATGGGCAATGCTCGGTAGTGTACTCAATAGGTACTTCTTCTTTGGAATTCTCTTTATTATTGGACTTATCTTTGGTCCAGCAGTATTTGCTAATGATTATTTTGAAATCGTATGGGCTGTTGTGGGTATAATTGCTTTTGTTATTGTAGGGAAAATCTTTAAAGAATAGTTACACCTGACTGTAACATTATAGGTCTTATTTGTGTCACTTTTGTCACTTTTTCATATAGCCACGAGAAGGGTCAAAATGATATACTAAAAACTAACAAATAACCTTTGTGGGGTAATGAATCCACTAAGTTCTACCTGTTGAACCCTCACATCGGTAAGAAAAACACCTGAAGCGTTAAGCTTTGGGTGTTTTTCTTAGTGAGTGAACTGCTTCACTCACGTGCCGATGTGACGGCCACAGTCATGTTTTAGAAAAGTTGTATTCCTGACTTTTCTAAAACGGACGAGGCGGGGTCGCGAGTACTTATGAGCAACTCACACGAAGTGTGATTAGCGCAATTAGTAACTCGTGACCACATCAATTAGCACTAGTGCACGAAGTTCGAAAAAGTTACTATTAAATTTTAATAAGAGTAAAACATAATTATTATGAGTAATATTCCCACTCAAAACCAAAAAGGTAATATAGATATAACTGAGTATATAAAACTAACAATAACTATCAGAGAAAAACTTGGTGAGAACTATTCTAAAGAGATGTCGCAACTTTTCCAGTATACCCAATCTTTAATGGGTGTACTTGGTCTAATTGCAGGATTTGGTTTTACTGCTTTTCAGTTTATAGAAAGCTATATCTTATTTTTCGTTGGGGAATTACTCGTTGTTGGTTCTGTTTTATATTTAGTATATAAAGTTAAAATATATACAGCAGCACAACCGATAAAGACTGAAGAGTATTTAAATAAATACCATGATAAAGCAAGGGAAATAAAAAGTGCTATTTTGTCTGATGATAAAGATGCTATTAGTGCGTTGTCGGAAGAAATCAAAAAAGAAGTTAATGATACTTCTGAGATTCCTAAATTAAAAATAGCAAAAATTATAAGTGATTCTCTGAAAAAATCATTCTGGTTTAGTTCTGTGGGAATTATTTTAATATTTGCTTCTTTTGTTATTTGTTTATAATCTCATAGACTCACGAGAATGCTTAAAATTATATACCAAAAACTAATAAATAGACTCTGTAGTGTAATGAACCCGCTATGTTCTACCTACGAAGACTCACAGTAACAAAAATACACAGGCTCCTTCTGTGTATTTTTGTGGTGGCAATCAGTAGAAGCAAGGCTTCCACATACCTTACTTCTAGACTTGGATAAATAGTTTTAATCTCACAAAAAATAGGGCACCTAATTACCGAACCTACTCTCTACGATAAGTTTTGAATCACTGTAAAAACTTACATCACCTGACGCGGTGTAAAGTTGAAAGTTTTCAAAAGTACCCTTGTCTATAAGAGTAAACTTCATAACTGAACCATCTTGAGAAATAAAGCTTGGTTTTTGCATGCTGTCAGAATTAGATCCGTTAGCTCGAAGACTTATCTTTTGTCTTATCTCCCATATAAATTTATCACAAGCGGGGGACGTGTTTCTAAAATTTATTCCTTCAAGAACCAAAACATCTCCTATCTTTGCAGAAATAGTGGGGCCTGTTTTCTTATCACCGTCTTTCAATTCTGCAGGTATTACATAAATATTATTAATTTTAGGGATTAAAGGACCAGACCAATATTTACACTCTTCAGTTAGTTTTTCATTTTGATTTAATGAAGTTTGGTTGTTTGTTACGGATTGTTGAGATGTTGTATTTTGAGTAGTCAAACAATTACCATAAGAATCCACAGACATACCTGAAGGCACATAACTTTGTATTCCTTCTATATTTTTACAAATATCTACCACCATTTTAGGAGAGTTATCTATATTACGTATCTGATTATTTTTTATTTCAATCTCTTCGTTAGAAATAAAAAGTTTTTGATTTTTATAGAAGAACCCATTTACAAGTTTACCGTTGGTGTCTACTAAACTAGCGGTTACATAATTAACGACTTTATAGTTTGGACTTTGTGTAATTATAATTTTTCTACCAAGACTATCATATTTAATATCGGTATCGTAAATAGAATCAGAACTTGATGCTTGTGTGTTATTTGCTACAGCTTGTGTAGTTGGAGTTGTGTTTGTATTTTGATTAGTACCAAATCCCGTCTCAGCTTTTTCAGCTTCGTTTGAACTAGCAATTACCGCGTCAATTTCCTTATTAATTTTTTCTCTAGTTAGGGCACCGACAAACCCGGTTGCAGGTAGCCCAACACTGGTTTGATACGCTTTTACTGCTTTAAAAGTAAGTAGTCCAAAATAAGTAGAAGGTGTTGTTTTAAGTAGTCCTTTATCAATGAGAAATTCTTGAAGTTCGGTAACCTCTTTATCTCTTTGACCATATTTTAGATTTTTATCAATCGAAGCATAAGAAACTGTTGTTGCTCCTAAAGTTAGGAGTGTTACGATACTTATAATTTTTTTCATTTTCATATATTTTTATTAAAATAGGACACTTTAACTTCTACTTTATTATAGCAAGATAGGCACCCCAGTGGGTGCGCACAAGCTAACAGTCGGAACCGTTAATCCTGTATTCCCACATAGAGTGCCTATGCTGAACACGATTAACGGAAAAAGACCAGTTCGGTCTCGAAACTTATTAACTTGTGCGCACTATAACAATACCACAAATAAAGATAAATGCTACACTATCACCATGCTCAAAGCCGATAAAAAATGTATTGTATGTAAAGTGGATCTCAACACTCAAAAGAGTTTCCAGGAACGTGAAGACTGGGAATCAGTGAAGTTCTGTAGTAGCAAGTGCAGAAAAGCTGCAGCTAGCCGTCCGACATTTAAAAAGAGGCGGTAAGATGCTGCCGAATGAAAAACCTTCCCCTTTGGGGGAAGGTTTTTCATTCGGCAGCATCTCTTCTATCTACACAATACCCCCTGAGAAGATTTCTTGTCTAATACTTCTTAAGCCACTCATTCATTATCTTAATCTCACTCTCTTGAGCAGTAATAATATCTTGGGCGAACTTTCTTAATTCAGAACTTATTGTTTTATCCTCCAACAAAAGCTTCGCCATATCCACCGCCCCTTGATGATGAGGAATCATATCTGTGATAAATGCTTTCTCTAATTCCTTGCCACTTTTGCCACGCATATTAGCGAGCATATCCATCATCATGCCTTCCACGCTTCCACCGTGATTCATCATCATAGATTCATCCCCCATGCGATGCATCATCATAGATTTTTTACCTTCTTTGTAATCTCCATCTCTATCAAAACACATATTCCACACACAGCAAATGAATAAACCGAGCACAACAATGGAGAGTCCAATAGTTGTATATTTGTAATTAATATTTTTGAAAATCATATAATGAAAATACTTAATGATAATAAATCAATCAATGCGTATGTGACGCACCCAAAAGTAACGTATCAATCAAAAACACAGAAGTTATAACTATAACAAAAGCAATAAGACTCACAACAACAATACTCTTACGACTAAGAATATATTTTTCTTTAATAAAGAAAGTAATATACGCCAGAACTAAACCAATACCAAGAAGCATGCCAGCGTATCCTGGATTATCTAAATAGTGCTGTATACCACCAGATAAAAATCCTGTTCCAAAGGAGAGCCCTGTAACAAGAAGTATATACTTCATATCCACCGCCTGATTTTTCTCCCTTGCTTCATAGATACTTCCCGTAATCATAAGAATAAGTCCTATACATCCAAGAATTACATAACGAATTGCATCAGCTTCTAGTGTACCAACATGTACTACAGACCCAGCAATGAGAGCGACACCAAGATATTTGGCGATATAAATAGAGTAGTCCCTATGTTCTTTTGAAAGTGTCATATCGATACTGATAACTCTGTTTGCTTTTTACCTCATTCTAACCGTAATTAACTCACCACTCTTTGTAGTAAATTTACCAAAGAGAATCATAATAAAGTCAATCATCACCCATATACCAAAACCACCGAATGTTACAACCATAAGAATACCTGTTCCTATCTTTCTGTTATAGAACCTGTGGACACCCAAGAACCCTAAAAAGAAACATAGCAGGAGCGTTATCATCCACTCTATATTTATTTTCATATCACTAATAATCGCATCAGTCTTATTAACTTATTCGTTATTTAGTAAAATACTTGTTTGATTTGTTTCCATAGTCTTATCTACTATATAACCATATCATTGATAATTAAAGCACAACTCTTCATAGAAAGATTTTTTGATTAAAAAATTATTGAGTAATTCTTATCTCTTCCATACTAACCGTTCTACCATTTGAGGTGTCAACAAGAATAACTTTCATTGTTAAACCCTCCTTATATTCATAAGGTTTTGTTATTGTTATCTTACCATTACGCCCTGAGAATCTATACGCTGCACCTCCTGGAGCCCAAGGATTAACGCGGGCATTGTAATAAGACTCTGCAGCTAAGCCAACAAGTGATATATTGTTACCTGAGTAACCGTCGCCGTTTCTTGCGATCTCTGTTGGCTCTAATTGAAGTTCATACTGTTTCGCGTAATTATCAATACTATAGTCAAGAACGGCTTGAGTATAATAGCCCCCAGCATCATATATCGACTGAACAAGATTAAAAGAAAGTTTTGGCGTTGGTTTAAAAATTATATTTTCAATAATGACTGAAGTTTTATTACCAAGAGAATCATAAAGCGCTACACTCACATTCCCGTTATACTCGCCCAAAAACTTTCCTGTAAAACTAATCACCCCAGGACTCTTGTATGTCCTACTCTGCGCAATAACTTCATCACCATCCACCTTCCAATTAGCGACTATTTTACCTACTGTGTCTAAGTTCTGACCATAAATAGTAATATAGTAAATACCATTATCTTCTTTTGAAAACGTTCCATAAGAAGCTGATGGTTTAACCTGTACAGAATTTTGACCATTAACTTCTTCAACTAAAAGATTGCCTGTTGTCTCAGAAAAACCATCTTCAGAAACTACAGTTATTTTAAGAAACTTACCAATATACTTTTGGGGCGTTGTAACGACTATTGTATTCTGAGCTTTTAAGACAAAATTGCTTTGCTGTTGTTCTTCACTTGTGGCATCTGTCTTAATAACAACTTTTACTACTTTATTCATTCTCTCCCCAAGAAGAATCGTCTTATATACTCCTGTGAGAGGATCGTATTCTTGCTTGACAGCTCTAAGTGAAGGGTTGCCCCCTAAAGGAAAGTTAAGGACCGGTACAGATGACGGAGTTACTGTACTTGGATAAGATGGGTTTGTATATTGTGGTGACGATATTTCGTTTGAACATGTCTCTTTTTGTATCACTTTCCTTGTGATTGAACCAACGCTTCCTGTTGGACTAATTCCGTTTGCAGTCTGGTATTTTCTAACCCCTGCAACAGTTAAGCGACCGTAAAACCCAGTCGCAGATCCCGATATTATTCCTTTCTCTATCAAAAACTCTTGAAGAGCCGAGACTTCATTATTAGAGTTACTATCTCTTGACCCAAGACGAAGAACTGGGGTTGTTATAATGAGGCAAGAATCTTCATAAACTTCATCTCCTTGATTTTGGGCATAGGAATAACCTCCAAAGCTTAATGAGATTAGGGATAGTAGTAAAAGTTTTTTTATTGTCATATATTATAATTAATAAAATAATTATACACGCACACCCCCCCCCATTATCAAAATAAAGATAACTATCTAAATGCAATAACTGTGATATTGTCTTCCTCCTTGGTAACACTCGGATCAGTTTGATAGAAATGATACGCTTCTTTGATATTCGGATAGTCTTTCATAATCTTCGGCCATATATCCTTAAACTGAGAGTAGCCTCCTTTCATGATATATGAAATAAAATCCCCGCTTACTTTCATATCGCCATCTTTATGAGCAAGACCGATACGTCCGAATCCGAACATTTTTGGCTCCTCAATCATGCCGATATTCCAGTCTATCGCGTTACCATTCTTAACAAAGTCACTCTTAAGAGATTCATATCTCCCTTTTGTCATGGGCATCCAAAAGAAGAAAAGCATCTTCTTAGTAATGAAGCTCGCATCTATATGATGCATAGCATAACCATCCTTGATATCTGATTGTGTATACATAAGTATGTGAGAAAAAGTTTTATACTCTACATTATCTAGTCCCCTTAGGTAAGGACTGGCACGCAACACCATCTTTGTTGCCGTCTAATCTATTAGTATCCTCTGATACCCCTCCTGCGTTATCGAAGAATTCTTGCGCGTCACCTTGTGTCTTGAAGTCATCACAATTGTACTCGTCTGTATACTTGGCATTAGCTGCTTCTTTGGTTCCTGCTTGTACAATATTCCCTTTATTGTCACGAAGCACACGTGACTCACTGATGCTCTTAGTCTCCATCATCTTATCAAGATCGTAATCAGTATTAGCAACTTCAAGACCAAGTGCTCCCACAAGAAGGGCTAAGATAACACCGATCACAGCCTTGGCCCATGTAGTCTTGGCAGTGAAGAATAACACCCCCGCAAGTACAATAAGACCACCGATTACCCATAGTCTCACTTTTTTAGAATTACGCATTTCTTGTATTTTCATATATTTGAAAGTATAACACTAAGAGAATCAATACTTTAATATCTCTTTAAAGTTTGGCTGAGTTAAAAAGCACACTAAATGCTTCGCACCACACGAGCGCATATTGATACTCTTCGATATTAATATTCTCTGGTATCTTATAGTTAAAATTACCACTTGTTGCCTTAAGTGCCCCAAGATTCACGAAATCTTTTGCTTCTAAATCCTTAGCCAAATAAACTACCAAATCAGGACCGTTGATAGTGCTAAAGTCTTCATAGCGAAGATACTTCGTATCTCCTTCGCTCACCAGTCTCACATAACCAGATGCTGGATGTGTCTTGGTTGGTACTATCGCACTTCTGGCTATCTGAGGCGAGACTGCGATATCTTGGGCTGATACAGATTGAGACGTAGACGATGCTTTCATCTCTTCTTTGGATTCAGTTGCTTCCACTAATTGAGATGTGGTAGATACTACTTCTTTTTTATTGTCTATATTTACTTCTACAGGAAGTGCCTCGTCTAAAGATGAGGTTCTTAATTGAGGAAGTATGAATAGATAAAAAGAAACGCCAGCAATAATACATGTGAATAATCCAATGATGTAATATTTTTTGTTCATAATATAGCAGTGTTAGATTTAGGAAAATACCCTAAACAAAAAACGAATAATAGCATATGTGCGGCCTGATAACTTGGACCCCATATAGGTGAGCGCTAGGCGTCTATTGATACGACTCTTAGTTGGATATGGATATACCTTGTTATAGAGAGCCTTAAGCGAAAGATCGTTATAGTGAACGGTGAGCAAGTCTTGAACAAGCTCGCCTGCGTCTTCTGCTACCATTGTTCCTCCTAAGACATTACCTTCTCCATCGATATATACTTGTAAGAAGCTTCCCTTTTCTCCATCGGTAACAGATCTATCTTCTTCGTCAAAAGAAAGCATGTGCGCGGTATAAGGAATACTTTGCTCATTAAGTATCATCTCACTCTTACCGAACGTTGCCACTTCTTTGCTGGTGTAGGTAACCCACGCAAGTGTCGTTGGAGACTTTTTCTTAAAAGGTGAAAGCATATTGTTGATCACTACTTTTGCATGCTCTTCTGCAACATGGGTGAACATAAACGACCCAGCAATATCTCCTACCGTAACGACATGCGGGTTAGTGGTTTCGAGATATTTATTGATGATAAGCTTACCATTCTCATCTATCTTGATGCCGGCATTCTCTAAAGCTAAACCTTCACTATTGAGCACTCTTCCGATGCCGACAAAAAGAGCATCTGCTTTCTTAGAAAACTCTTTATCGTCCACAGTATAAAAAACATGACCATTCTGTATCTTGATGAGCTTCATGCTATTAACTATCTCTACCCCTTCTTCTTTGAACATACTCTCTACCGCGTCACTCGCTTCTTGTATCTCTCTCCCGAGCAGCTTCTTATCCGCATTAAGTATTGTCACCTCACTTCCCAAGAATCTAAACGCTTCTGCGAGTTCACATGATATCGGCCCACCACCAAGAAAAACGAAATCGTCCGGAAGAGTCTCCAAAGAAAACACTGACTCATTATTAAGAAGCGGCACACTGCCATCATTATCTGCGAGTGTGAGAGCTCTTGCTCTACTCCCTGTTGCAAGCACACACTTATTAAAGGAATATAACTCATTATTAACGCTAAGCGTTCGTGCGTCAACAAATGAAGCATCACCGATCACAACATCCATTCCTTTTGATCGTAGATATTCACTATTCTCGTGGAGGCGAATCGCATCTTGCTTGTGACGTATCTCATCTAATACCTTTTTGAGGTCTGTCTTGCCTGACACTGTATAGCCATAACGACTAGCATCATGCGCTTGTTTAATAGTGCGCGCGGTATGTATGAGAGCCTTACTAGGAACACATCCATAATTAAGACAATCACCGCCGATTGAAGCTTCGCTTTTGTTCACAAGAAGTACAGAGAGTCCGACTCGTGCGAAAAATGAAGAGACATTTAATCCGCCTGACCCAGCTCCTATAATGATGATGTCATAATGTTTTTTGTTCATAGTGATTATTTTATATTTTGAATTTCTTGCCGATTAATACTAGTCCTGCTATCGCTATTACAGCAAGCGCAATATTGATGGGGCTCAGCATCGCAAGTGATTCTCCAAAATACACAAAAGCGAATGTCCCTGGGATAATCCCTATACTCGTCCCTATCATATAATCTCGTGTAGACACTCTCGTAACCCCGAGCAAATAGTTAAGAGCATTGAACGGGAAAAGCGGAATAAGTCTTAAGAGGAGAACAGTCTTCATCCCTTCCTTAAAAAATTTCTCTTCATAGGTTTCGAGCTTTTTGTACTTACTGAGCAAATGCTTGGCCACATACCCCCTCATCACATATCTCGCAATCAAAAAAGCAAAGGTCGCGCCTACAATATTCCCCACAAGAGAAATCAGTGTGCCGTACCACACTCCGAATGTCGCTCCAGCCAAAAGTGTGAGCGGAGTCCCCGGCAAGAACGCGATTGCTCCTATCACTTTTCCTACTATCAAGATAAGGGCTGCGTAGTGCGGATATTCGGCAACTAAAAGTTGTAATGTTTCCATGGTGTTATATTTTCTTGTTTTGTTTCATTCTTCTATATAAATACTTTTATTATTATTGAAGCAAGGAAACATACTCGCCGTATCCTTCCTTTTCCATATCTTTAAGGGGAATAAAAAGGAGTGATGCACTATTCATGCAATATCTCATACCTCCTCTATCCTTCGGTCCATCATTAAAGACATGACCCAAGTGCGAGTCTGCAATAGCGCTTCTCACTTCCGTTCGAACTGAGAATAATTCTCTATCTTCATGGAGAGTTACACTACTTGGAGTAATAGACGTCGTGAATGATGGCCAGCCGGTTCCGGAGTCATATTTGTCTTTTGATAAAAATAGCGGTTCTTTGCTTACTATGTCGACATAGATTCCTATCTCTTTATTGTCATGATACTTGTTATCAAAGGGTCGCTCTGTACCATCTTCTTGAGTTACTTTGTACTCTATAGGTGACAACTCTTTTAATCTCGCTACTTTTTGTTCTTGAGAAAATGTTTTCCAAGAAGAAGTAGCGCTCGTGTTAGTTGTGTTAGCTGTGTCGCCGAATATTTCTATAATGCTCGGGTCTTTCTTCTCCCAATGAATACGAATGAATTGATTGCGACCACTCGCTTCTCTATACCCACCATATCTCACGGGATTCTTATCTTTATAATCCTGATGATATTCTTCGGCTGGGTAGAAGTTGGTAAACGGTAGCACGACGACTGCTACTTTTTTGTCGAACTTCTTACTGCCGTCAATCTTGGTAATAACGGCTTCGGCTTTTGACTTCTGAGCTTCATCTGTGTAATAAATAGCAGGAGTGTACTGATACCCACGATCACCGAACTGTCCTTCACCATCTGTTGGATCAATATGCTTAAAATACAGCGAGAGCACCTGTAGCGTAGAAATAATACTCTCATCGTAGATAACCTCCACCGCTTCACGTGCTTTCACCTCTCCGCTCCCTACTTCTTGATAACGAGGATTCTCCTTCTCGCTATCAGCATATCCAGAAATAGCAGAGATAACTCCACGATAATGATTGAACTCGGCTTCTGTGCACCAGAAGCAACCACCTGCTAAAACTATTTTTGAATAATTCTTATTATCGCTGAGTGTTGTATCGGGTGTATGTAATGGGGAAGTGTTTCTCATATACCAATTATACAGAACAAATGTAATAACAACACTTAGTAAGAAAATAGAGATGCGCATTGTTGTGGTCATAGCTTTAATACCATAGTAACATAACTTCTATGTGGTCATAGCTTTAATACCATAGTAACATAACTTCTATAATGAAATACCAGCCATCAAAACCATACCATGGCTCCTTTATTCCTTATTGCATGTTTAGAAAGCTTTATCTGTTTCGAGAAGATTTTTTCGATACCTTAATTGATAGCTATGACCATTAACGGCTCAGCCACTCTTTTTCTTGTCGTACTAAATACTTTTCTGCCGGATGGGTTTCGGCTAATATCATCTTCACTGCGCGCTCTAACCTCACACTCTGTGACCCTTTGCAATACACAACGTCTCCCTTTTGTAATATCTTTACCAACTCCTTCCCCGCTTCTATTGCGTTATCACATTCCATAATATCTATCTCATTCATCTTGGCGTCGAGCGCCCCTTCTGCAGTAGCTAGAGAACGGATACCTACAGTGAACAACTTGTGAACTGTCTCTCCTGCTATTGTGCCTAGACGATAGTGTTCATCTCTTGTATGTACGCCAAGCTCCATCATGTCTCCCAGTACAGCAATCTTCCTGCCTTGTATGTCCATAGAAGCAAGCGTCTTAAGACCGTGCTCTGCCGCCTTAGGAGAAGCATTATACGTATCATCAATAATAAGCGAACCATTCATTCCAGGAAGAAGACGCATACGACCCTTTGGTGTATCTCCATCACATAGCGCCTGTAATGCTTCAGCTATAGGAATCTTAAGCTCTTTCGCAACTGCAAGAGCTGGGAGCGCGCAATACACAGGAGACTTGCCTACCACTTCTGGGAGTACGAGCTCATGAGATTCTTCTCCGATATGAATCGTTGCTTTTGTTCCAACATACGGATCACCATAGAGACCGACAGCAGTAGCGCGAATGTCGGCATCTTCTTCTATACCAATACTCATCTTGCGAGCTTCTGTTTTCCCAATAAGAGTTGTTTTCGAATCATGATCATCCGCATTCCAAATATAGAGACCATTTTTCTTAAGAGCTTTGACAAGATATCCCTTTTCTTCAACTACTGCGTCTCTATCCTTAAAAAATTCTATATGTACCGGTACCTTACCGAATTGAGTCACAACAGTAACATCAGGCTTGATCCATGTAGTAATACTCTTGATGTCTCCTGGACGATCAGCACCTATTTCTAATACGAGATGCGTTGGATAGTCTTTACCAATAGCTACGAAGAATCCTCGTATGATCACCAGCATCCATTTAACAGGATTATTCCACGCAGACTTCTCTCCCAAAATGGTAAGCGGAACACCGAACTCACTATTCATACTCTTCTCACTACGACGCACATGTACATGATCTTTGAGAACTGTATAAATAGCATCTTTGGTTCCTGTTTTACCGAGATTACCTGTTACTCCAATGATAAAAGGCTTATGTCGCTTAAGTGTGAGCTTAGCCTCCCAAGTGAGAATGGTGACGATGAGTGGTTTAATGAGGTCTTTCATAAGGGCAGTAATTGGTTATTAGTAATTGGTTATTAGTTTAACACAAGCGAAATAACTTCATCTGTTAGCTCCTCTTTAGTTTTTCCTTCGACCTTGATGGTTGTCCCGATCTCTTTAAGTACTTCGTCTATGAGCGGCTGGACATTGTTATTAAACTTCTTGAGCCGTTCTTCTTGAGAAGAACCATCATGAATAAACACTTCTCGACCTCGTGCGTTAAGACGTTCGAGCACCAAATGATCCGGTGCGGAAAAATGAATAACACTAAACGATAATGTGAGTTTTTTCATATCATTAAACGATCTAGAAGTATACGGGTTACCACTTACTATCACTAACTTTCTACCTGATAGCTCAGCAAGTAACGAATAGACCTTATCTCGTGTCTCTTGGTAGAACCCCTCATCGCCAACCTCCTTTTGAAACTCTTTAAGAAGCGTGCTAAAAGAATAATATTCTATGTGCTCGTACAAGGATGCCAAGTGCCCCCCCCTACAGTCGTTTTTCCGCTTCCTGGCTTACCTATTAACCACACTAACCCTGTTTTCATATGCTTACATCCTAGCACAAAGCGTGGCCTAAGGTTCCCGATTTCTTAGATTGTAATCAATCTTTTGAAATCGCAATACTCTCGAGTGCTGCGCTTTGTGTTACCAATAACTAATTACGCAAGTATTTATATTCCTCACAATCACATTTCTTCACTTTCTTTCCACTACCACATGGACATGGGTCATTACGTCCTGCTTTCACCTTAGTATCTACGCCTGCTGTATTCTTATCAGCACCCGGGGCGTCAGGAATGACTTGTACGAAATCATTCTGCATGCGCGCCTGCTGTGAAGCAAAGAAAGCGTCGATATTATCCAAGAATGAAATAAGTTCATGCTTAAGCGTATTCTCAAGTGATCTAAATGCTCGCAATCCCTCTTTCTTGTATTCGACAAGCGGATCTCGCTGGCCATATGCTCTTAAGTTCACTGAACTACGAAGATGTTCCATTTGATCAAGATGTTCCATCCAAAGCGTATCAATAACCTGAAGCATCATGATACGGAATATGTGATGTACCGCTCCTTTGGTGTACTTCTCTTCTTTGTCTTTAATAAGCGTTTCTAGCTCAGGCTTAATAGCTATAAGTTCTTCAAAGACTTCATTAACAATACTTTCATCACCAAAAAGAATTCTTCTACGTTTTTTATAAATACTAGTGCGCTGATGATTGAGGACATCGTCATACTGAAGAGTGTGCTTGCGTGTATCGAAGTGAAATCCTTCTATCTTCTCTTGAGCGCCCTCTAGCGCACGAGATACGAGACGTGACTCAATAGGCTCATCTTCTGGGATACCAAAGCGGCCCATCATCGCTTTTATGTTATCTGATCCGAATACTCTCATAAGATCATCCTCAAGTGAGACAAAGAATTGTGTCTCACCTTTATCTCCTTGACGACCCGAACGACCTCTCAACTGATTGTCGATACGACGAGCTTCGTGACGCTCTGTACCTATAACAAAGAGCCCTCCGAGCGCTATCACTTCTTCTTTCTCGGCATCAGTCGCACTTGGTCCACCTAGCTTAATATCAACTCCACGTCCTGCCATGTTGGTAGCTATAGTGACAGCACCACGAAGTCCGGCATTAGCGACTATCTCTCCTTCCTTCTCATGATTCTTGGCATTAAGTACAGAGTGAGGCACGCCTTCTCGTTCTAGATACTTAGAAATAGCTTCGTTCTTTTCGATAGAGATGGTACCGATGAGAACTGGCTGCCCTTTCTCATGAAGCTCTTTGACTTTCTTTGCAAGCGCTTTCCATTTACCTTTCTCAGTCTGGAATATAAGATCTGAATGATCAATTCTATTAATCGGATTATGCGTAGGCACTGGTGTTACCACTAGTCCGTACACTTTATAGAACTCTTCCTTAGAGGTCTCAGCTGTTCCTGTCATCCCTGCGAGCTTCTCATAAAAACGGAAGTAGTTTTGAAAGGTAATAGAAGCAAGGGTGCGAGACTCTTGTTCAATTTTTACCCCTTCCTTTGCTTCAACTGCTTGATGAAGACCATCTGACCAGCGACGTCCTGGCTGCATACGTCCAGTGAACTCGTCGACTATAATTACCTCTCCATCACGTACCACATACTCACGCTCACGTGCAAAAAGCGCCTCTGCTCTCACCGCTGTTTCAAGATGATGAACATACTTCATCCCTTCTACTGAATAGATATTAGAAATACCGAGCTTCTCTTCTGCTTTGTTGATACCGGATTCTGTGAGAGTGATTGCTCTTTGCTTCTCATCTACTGTGTAGTCTTCGTCTTTTACTAATGTCCTAGCAATCTTAGCGAACGTAACATACATCTCACTTGATTCTTGTGCGGGAGCAGAGATAATAAGCGGCGTACGAGCTTCGTCTATTAAGATGGAGTCGATTTCGTCAACGATTGCATAATGATGCTTACGTTGTGAAAGTTGATCTTTGTTATAGCCGATATTGTCTCTCAAATAATCAAAGCCAAATTCATTGTTAGTCCCATATGTAATATCTGCTAGATACGCCTCTTGGCGAGTGCAGGGCTTCAAGTAGTCGTAGACAATTTTGTATGAACCAACATCGTCACGCTCTTCGTCATCTGCTTTTTTATCTTTGTCTTCTGTTTCAGCGCTGTCATAAAGATATGATGATTGATGATTAATCACAGAAACAGTAAGCCCGAGAGCATCAAACACTTGCCCCATCCACACAGCATCTCGACGTGAAAGATAATCATTCACTGTAACAACATGCACGCCGCGACCAGAGAGAGCGTTAAGATACGCAGGAAGTGTAGCAACGAGAGTCTTTCCTTCACCTGTTCTCATTTCAGAAATATTACCCTCATGAAGAAGGATGCCTCCAATTACCTGTACACGATAATGCATCATGTGAAGCGTGCGACGTGAGGACTCACGTACTAGAGCAAAAGCAAGAGGAAGTACTTCGTGTAAAACTTTCTTTTCCTCATGTTTTAACTCATCTCCTTCTTTACCTTCGAGCTTGCCAATTACTTCTTTCTTAAGAGAAAGCCCTCTTTCCTTTAATTCTTCATCTGAAAGAGCTTTTAGCTCCTCCTCATATGAAAAAACCTTATCTACTAAAGGAAGAAGTTTCTTGATAGTCTTCTTAGACTCATCGGGGAAAAACTTTTCTAAAAATGGTATTCCAAGTGACATAATCAGGCAATTATACCATAAATAGAGCTTAGTTGTTAGATGCTTGATTTTAGATTTTCTTTATATTCTGTAATCTTGTCGACGATATCTGGCCGGAGTTCTTGATCTGTTATTATTCTATACCCAGTTGATTTCCACCCCCACGCACTACTGTTAGAAATAGTATTTTTGGGAATAGTGCCTGCAGCTATAACTCGCCATCCTGTTTTGCCCAGATGGGCACTGACCAGGTCTTTATGATATATAACCGCACCCAAAAGTAGATCATCACTTTCAAGTAGAGGAAACTTTTCCTGTGCAGATTCATCACATGAAAGCACTCCAAGGTATACGATATTCATTTTCAAATAAATATCCGTACGCAAAACAAAAACACTCCATGGGAGTGGAGTGTTTTTGCGACTTGCGTACTATGCACGCTTTGCTGTCTTCTTTGCGGCTTTCTTCTTTGGAGCAGCTTTCTTCACAGCCTTCTTGACTGCTTTCTTAGCTACTTTCTTTACCGCTTTCTTTTTTGCTGCCATAAAATTTTTATTATGCAAATAAGAGAGTTCTAATAAATTTTGATCACGACCAATGATCAGTACTCTCTATGCATAAGTATGACATTCATACATAGACACACAAGTATAATTAAAATTATTTCTGTGGATAACTTACTAAAAATATTTTTATTGTCATGTTTCGTTTATGCAAATGCGAAGAAGTCGCAAAAATAGTTGCTAGTTACTAGTTTGTAGTTAATAGATAATACAAGAACTGGCACCCCAATGGGTGCCAGTTCTTGCTAGTAACCAGTAACTAGTAACAATTAACTAGCGGCCATTGCTCCGTAGCTGTGCTTCTTGGCTGTGCATCTACATCCATATGGCGCAATATGTTCCTTTACGAATTCTTCTCCGTAATCATAAACAATTTCATCGCCCTCTTTGATATTTTTGATAGCACGTATAAAGACACGACCCTTTTTAATTTCACTTTCTGCGTTAGCTGCCTCCTCACACGCATGATTACAGTAGCGCGCAATATTCCATCTTGGAGTACCGTCAATTGTTCTATTACGTGTAACTTCGAAGAGATACTGACTTGTTGCTTTTTTGTCAGCTTGTTCTTTGTTAAGAATCTCTCCGATGTATTCAATGATGAGTTCCCCTTTCTTGATATCTTCACCTGCGAAGAGACCTAAGCCTGCTAAGCCGCGCTTTGCTTTTACTTTTTTAAAATGATGATCCGGCAACTTTTCTGTTACTTCTTTTGTTGTCCCTTTTTTTGACACAGTCTTTGCAACTTTCTTTGTAATCTTTTTCTCTACTTCCTGTGAGAGCTTTCCTCCTTTCTTTAAAATCTTTGATTGTTTATCTAACATAATGAAAATAAGGATACTATATATATAGAGACCTCAGCAATAGAATATAAATATGGTAGTATTCTTTATATATGAAACAAGTTCCAGAGAAACTATTACAACCATATAATGCACAAGAGATAGAGCCCGGTCTTTACAAGACGTGGGAAGACTCTGGGTACTTTAACCCGGACAATCTTCCTGGCGAGAGAAAAGAGGCTTTTACTGTTGTCATGCCACCTCCGAACGCTAACGGCTCTCTTCACGCCGGGCACGCACTCTTTGTGACGATCCAGGATATTTTAATCAGATACCACAGAATGAATGGCAAGAATGCCCTGTGGCTCCCCGGCTCTGATCATGCAGGTTTTGAGACACAAGTTGTGTATGAGAAGAAGCTAGAGAAAGAAGGGCGTTCACGTTTTGATATGAAGAGAGAGGACCTTTATAAAGAGATTCTCGACTTTACCCTCTCCAACAAATCCTTTATGGAAGGGCAACTACGACAACTCGGGGCATCATGTGATTGGTCTCGCTCTCTGTTTACGCTAGATGAAAGAGTTATTAAGACTGTATATAATACTTTTTCTAAACTAAATGAAGATGGTCTACTTTATAGAGGAAAGCGTATCGTTAACTGGTGTCCGAAACATCAGACGTCTCTATCTAACCTAGAAACATCTCACGTAACCCGTAAGGACCCGTTCTATTATTTTAAATACGGACCGTTCACGATTGGAACTGTTAGACCTGAAACAAAATTTGGTGACAAGTATGTCGTGATGCATCCCGATGATGCGCGTTATAAAGAATTTGCTCATGGGCAAAAGATAACTGTTGAGTGGATTAACGGACCAATCGAAGCAACAATCATTAAAGATGAGACGAGTGACCCAGAATTCGGAACGGGTGTTATGACTATCACACCGTGGCACTCTGGTGTCGACTTTGACATTGCTAAGCGTCACAACCTTGATATGGAGCAGATTATAGATGAGCGCGGAAAGTTGCTCCCTGTTGCAGGAGAATTCGCTGGGATGAACATAAAAGATGCTCGTGCGAAGATTGTAGAAAAGCTAGAGAGTAAAGGACTACTTGTTAAGACTGACACCGAATATTCCCATGAAGTTTCTGTTTGTTATAAATGTGAACGCGAGATAGAACCTCAAGTGAAAGCCCAATGGTTCGTAACTATGAAACCACTTGCTGAGAAGGCGGTGAGCGCACTTGATAAGGGCGAATTCAGAATCCTTACCGACCAGCATGAGAAAGTTTTCCGTCACTGGATGGGTAACGTACAGGACTGGAACATCTCACGTCAGATTGTGTGGGGGATTCCAATACCGGCTAAGATATGTGACGCCTGTGATAAAGGTTTCGTAGACATCGCGGGCGAGAAGGCTTCCTGTGAATCATGTGGAGGGCAATTACGTCAAGAAGCTGATACCTTTGATACATGGTTCTCATCAGGACAATGGCCGTTGACGACGACAGGATTCCCTGATGGCGACGACTTTAAGAAGTTTTATCCAACTGCGGTGATGGAAACCGCAGCTGATATTCTTTTCTTCTGGGTTGCTCGCATGGTAATGTTTGGCCTCTACCTGACTAATGAAGTGCCATTTAAAGACATCTACCTACACGGACTTGTTCGTGATGCGCACGGAAAGAAGATGAGTAAGAGTAAAGGTAACGTCATTTCCCCTCTTGAAGTATCTAATGAGTACGGGACAGATGCACTAAGAATGGGACTCATTGTGAATAACGCACCAGGTGTCGACATGAACCTCGACCCGAAAAAAGTAGGTGCCTATAAAAAATTTGCCAACAAAATCTGGAATGCCACGCGCTTCGTACTCGAAAAGACAACTGACTACGAAGAATCAGATACTGCGTTTACAAAAGAAGACCAAGAACTCTACGATGCTTGGATCGTTGTAAAGAATGATATTACCTCCGACCTAGAGAACTATCGTCTTCATCTCGCATCAGAAAAGATATATGACTACTTCTGGAAAACATTCTGTGACAGTATTATAGAAACTAGAAAAACAAGAATTCTTGAGGATAAAGAAAAGACCAGTGCCCAGAAACTTCTTCTTATACTTCTTCGAGAGCAACTCATTGTACTCCACCCGTTCATGCCTTTTATTACAGAAGAAATTTGGAAGGATATTAAGAGAGAAGATGATGAGATGCTTCTGGTGACAAGATGGTAGAATACAACCTTTAGCTCTTAGCTGTTAGTATTTAGCAAATACAAAACTTCATACTTAGAGTATTCTTCTGTTTTACGCTAAGAGCTCATCGCTAAAAGCTAACAGCTGCACATCTGTGGATTACTTTCGTTTTACTTAACAAAATACGTATATACTAGATCTATACACACCTAGGTCTTAATTATTTACGTATGCTTAAAGAAAAAAAATCATTTTTTGAACGACTTGCAGGTTCTATTTCAGTTGAAGAAGACGAAGATCAAATAGAATTTCAACCAGAGCAAGACGATGAAAAGGAAGAGATGACTCCAGTGCGCCAAGCAGCTCCATCAAGAGCAGCTTCTCCTGCTATTACACACGCAACTCTCCCAACGAGATCAAAGATTCATCACATCGAAGAAGAGGAAGAAGAGCCTGTAGAAGAAGGTGAGCTTTCCGTAGATGTTTATCAGACACAGAACGAGATCATCATAGAAGCTATGGTAGCTGGAGTTAAGCCTGAAGACCTTCATATCTCTATTACTCGTGATATGGTGACAGTACGTGGAAGACGTGATGGTAACACATCTGTTGGTCATGATGATTATTTTTATAAAGAACTTTATTGGGGAACATTTACTAGAACAATACTTCTTCCTCATGAAGTAGAGATAGAAGAAGCAGAGGCCGTAGAGAAGCATGGACTTTTAATACTCAGACTTCCAAAAGTCGACAAAGCCCGTCAAACAAAACTAAAAGTAAAAAGTATCTAAACCACACGTACCGATCAATGATCGGTACTTTGTTATGTAGTGTTTATAAAAAATTTAATACAATCTCATTATGAAAGATACATGTCACGAAAATCACGGTAGATCTATTGGTAAAGCAATCAGCTATAGAGTGGTGAGTATTATTGCAGACCTCGCTCTTGTATTTATTTTAACCAGAAAGATAGAACTAACGCTTGGTATAGTATTACTCAGTAATACAGCAAGTGTATTCATTTATTATTTCCATGAGCGTGCTTGGAATAATATTCACTTAGGAAGACGACCTAAGTCAGAATAACAAAATCCCCTTACGGGGATTTTGTTATTCCCAAACTCTCTCTACAGAGTATTATTATGGGATAGTGACACTTGTAGTGTTAGAATACGCGGAGAATCCTCCTGTGTTAAATGCTCTTACTTTGTAATAATAGGTAGTGCCGCTCACTACACCGAAATTATTATTTGAAGTAACTCCAGCTGTTGTAGAAGCAACAACAGAGAAGGAAATATTATCTAAACTTCTTTCCAATAAAAACCCTGTTTCATTATTTGAATTATCAATCCAAGTAGAGGATACATAGGTTGAAGTGCCTGTTGTTACAACTGAAGATGATAACCCACTAGGAGCTATAGGTGCAGCAGGAGTATAGGTAATTACAGTTTGTATATTACTAAGACGAGCCCCTCCTGTGCCTGATGTATAGACAGCCCCTACTTCAAAAGTGGTGGAGGCATCCTTGACGATAGAGAGTCCTGAGAAATTAGTAGCAGTAAGCACTGTTGGTGTAGTACCTGAAAGTGAGTAACTTCCAGTATCAGCACTATCTGAACCATTTACTCTATAAAAAAGATTCATCGTTGATGCTCCAGAACTTTTATTCTTTGAAGCGCAAGGAGTTATAGCAACTGCTGTTATCGTTGATCCGTCTGGTATAGAACTGAGCGAAATACCAAAAGAGTCTCTTGATCCTGTAACTGTAGTGCGTACGTAATCAGTTAATCCATTACATGAAGACTCGTCAACTAATGTGTAATGAGTCGATCCAGTTGATGGGGTCCAAGCGTTATATGTACCAACAGAACTAGGGAAAAGTGCAGACGTTACTAAAGCAGAAGCAATCATAAGACTACTTAACAAAACCCCTGACGTGATAATTTTATTTTTTAACATGTACTATATACAATTAATTCTTTTAATATTAAAAGTATAGTCTATCTGAGTAATTAAAGAAGTGCATATACCTCATTCAACTATCTTTTGTAAAAGATAGGTGAAATTTATTTTGTTGGAGTAGATAGATGACTAGTCATTACTTTGATATTTTGTGTATACAAATATGCTTGACCACGGATTACTGATAGTGCTTGGACCCAGGCTCAATCAACATTCGCTATCGCTCATGTTGATTTTAAGAACCACTCGGTTCTTAACGCTTCGCTTTATTTGAGAAATCAATGGACCTAGGCTCGGTCATTACTTTGGTATTTTATGTCGTAACTTCGTTACTCATAAAACACTCAAAGTTTTGACCTAAAGAAAAACCGACAAGTAAACAAGTCACAAAAATAAGGAGCTCAATTTTTATGACTTGTTTACTTGTATACCGGTTTTCCGTTCGAGCCTGTCGGGCAACACTTCGGTGTTGCTCTGTCCAAGCACCATAACAAAATCCCCTTAACGGGGATTTTGTTATGGTGCTTGGACCCAGGCTCTCCGACAAGTATTTGTTCGCCGCCGCTCACAAATCTCGCCGGCCACTCCTCGCCATCGCGCGTGCTCGCTCGATAAGGCTCCGGCTTTCTCGCCTGTCGATTGTGACGCAGGTCACAATCTCTCCTTCGCAGCAAACACTAAAATACCACCTTTATGAAAAGGTGGTATTTTAGTGTTTGTGCTTGGACCCAGGCTCGAACTGGGGACCTATTCCTCTTCAGGGAAGCGCTCTACCAACTGAGCTATCCAAGCTTACTTATTAGGCAATTCTACCACAAAAAGTATCGACTTTCAAAGCGGTACTACTCTCCGCTTGTCGCTGATTTTTTGAGACCTTCTATCAATGTATTGATAAGTTTTGCTTCTGGAAGATTACTATTAAGAGCGTTGAGCTGATTGATTGTTGTCTGTAATTTAGTTCCATTTTCTTGTAGATAAGAGACAGCTGGACGAATATAATAATACGCTCCACCAATAGCACCAAGAATAACCACCCAATATAGTAAACGGAAAGCACTAGAGACATACTGCTGTCGTCGTAGTGACTGAAGAATGTCATGATTCTCAAGAGTCATTTCATAGACCAAATCTAACTTTTCTTCATTGGTGAGTTTTTTGTTAAGCATATGCATAATAGTATATCCTACTTACCCTCTCATCAAAAGAATAAATATGTTAGAATCGAAACTACACAAATAAAAGCTCTCGTAGTTCAATGGATAGAACAGTCCCGTCCTAAGGGATTAATGTGGGTTCGATTCCTGCCGAGAGCACAACCATGTGAGATAGACTGAAATGTTTATGAAGTAATTGAATCTACTCTTTTGGATTTTCAAACCTTAAAATTCTATTCGCATCATCATCCCTTTTTCTTTGTTGAGTAAGTGTTTGTAGTTGAGCAAGATAAATGTCTACCCAATCTAACAGTACCCTTTTTTCTGTTTCTGAAGTATTTGCTTCCGTCATTGAAAAAATAATAAGAGTGATGTCAATCATTTCTCCACGAGAGAAATGCTCTGTTGCGAGAGATGCAGCAGATTCTTTGTTTACCAAACCAAAATTCATCTGTTTATACAGCTCCAAAATAGCGTTTGCTGTAGCTTCTTTGTTGTTCATCACTTGATCAACGTCGATTAGATCCATTGTTGCTTTTCTTTGATCCTCAGTTCTATGTTCTCTTCTTGGTTGACCAGGGTCACTTGGATTCAATTGTATTGGAGGCATATTTTTAAGTATATCAAAAATGTAAGCATATTTTTTAGAAAATACCCATGACCGGGTGGGGTCAAAATAGATTTTCTAAAATCGCCAGGGAATCCTTACGGGGCTTGATTGTATACATTCCGAGACTTGGCAACAGCACATGAATGGTAAAAGACCGAGAAACCTCTCGGTCTTTTACCATTCATGTGCTCGAGAAAAAAGTACAAGTACTTTTCGTGCGGAATCGAACGAAAAACCGGTCTACGGAATTATCCTTGCAAAAGTTTTCTTCCTGACTTTTGTAAGGATAATTTTGTCGGTTTTTCTCGGGGTCGAGACTTTGAGTGTTTTATGAATACCCAAGGTGTGAAATAAAATACCAAAGTGGTGACCGAAAACGAAGTGGTTTCTGCCGAGAGTATAGAACACTAAAATATAACAAAACCCCTTCACAACTGTGAAGGGGTTTTTTGTATAAATAATTATTCAGCAATCTGTAATAGCTTCGCCATCATTTCTTGATTGAAACCAACCATCACATCTTCGCCTATCTTGATAACAGGCACACCCATTTGACCTGTCATTTCTACCATCTCTTTGCGTTTATCAAGATTCTCAGCAACGTTATAATCTGTGAAAGCAATATTCTTAGAGCCGAGCCAATCTTTGGCCATATGACAAAAGTGACATGTCGGGGTGCTATAAATTTCCACATTATGTATTTGATTAACTTCTATTGTTTTTGTATCCATATAGAGTAGAGTATACAAAATATTCACGGGAATCAAAATCTCTTATTTATCACCTCTACGAAACACAGAATTCCACCAAATACTTAGCTTTTCCAAAAAAGAAATCCGCTCTCGTACATTACTCACTGGAGATTTTTGATTATCGTATACAATGATTACCCCCTCACCTTCTTTGACTACAGGATGAGTTGTTCGTATATACTCTTCTTCACCGCGAGGAGTTTTAATGAACGCAAGAGATTCCTCTGCTTTCTCTTTTTTCTGCTTAAGGTCGAGCATTTCCTTTTCTGTATCATCTCTTATCTTACTCATCTCTATCCTTTTATTGTTAAGCTCAACAACCGATCGCGCCAAAACAATAACTAGAACGAACAAAATAACAATGACTGTTTTTGAGTAAAAAATCGTTCTTATAATATGTTTTTGTTGATATTCTTTCACAGATGCTGTAGTATATCTATATTCTAACACGTAGCAACGACTATTATATGTTCAACTCAAAACATCGAAAATTAGTAGAAAGAATCTGGGCAGGAATTTCTATCTTAGCAATTCTTGGAATGATACTTTTCTCTGTAGCAATAGTTCTCTAAAGAAAAACAGCGCTTACTGCGCTGTTTTTTAATTCCCTCAATCTTGGGGGAAAATTTCAAGGTATGGTTTAAACATTTCACCGGAGGCGTACGCTTCAAGCGTGACGCCTCCAAAAACGACAGGGTAGCTTAGATCTGGTTGTTTAGATTCTTTAAACACCTGTCCTCCATAAAACCATCTATTTCCTTTTTTGAAAAATTTTGCAGCCCCTATAAAAAAGTTGTAGGATTTTCAGGTTTTGACACGTATACAGAATCATAAGAGTGACCACAATTTGGACCAGAATGATATTTGACAGACTCTAAAACAACACCGTTATCTACATTTATTCCAATCGAAAGAACAGGGAAATTGGTGTCACCAATTTTTTTTGAAAATGCTGCAACAATAGTTATAGTACCCCTTTTTGATTAAAAGCAAACAGCTAAAGGCTAATAGCTACCCTTACTTCTCTGTCGGTTTCATCATGTTTAAGAATGTGTCATGAGAAATATTAACTTTACCTTCGCGCTGCATTCTATCCTTTCCTCGCTTCTGCTTTTCTCGTAACTTCATCTTACGAGTAATATCCCCTCCGTAGAGATACCCTGTTACATCTTTCTTCATCGGAGCGATTGATCGAGAAGCAACAATACGACCATGCACATATGCTTGGATTTTGATTCTAAATAATTCTCTTGGCAAAATCTTCTCTAATTTCTCAACCACTTCTTCACTTTCTTCACGTGATCTATGTTCAGGAATAACACGAGAAAATGCTGCGACTCTCTCTTCTGCTACATACACATCCAGTCTCGTGACGGAAGCTGGCTTCATCTCTCCTTTTCTATATGCGATAGAAGCATATCCAGAAGACGCTGACTTCACCTCATCAAAGAAGTTACGCATAAGCTCACGAAGTGGCATATCGATAATCATCTCAACTCTATCGTGCCCCCAATCAACCATATCCGTGACACTTGCTTCATGTATATGGAGCAATTGCATAAGCGTGCTGACATATTCATGGGGCGTAATGATAGTAAGCACTATCCAAGGTTCCATCACACTTATGTATTGCCCATGATCTGGGAAGTGTATTGGTGTATAGACCATTTCCTTTTCTCCGTTTTTTAATGTTACTTCATATGTAATAGATGGTGTAGTAATAACAAGCTCTTGGTCGAATTCTCGTCGTAATCGTTCAGTTACAATCTCTAAGTGAAGCATACCCAAAAACCCACAACGGAATCCTCTTCCTAATGCACCAGACGCTTCTTCTTCAAAGGTAAGTGATGAGTCTGACAATTTCAACTTGGAAAGTGAGCTACGCAAATCATCAAACTCATCTTGAGTCTCAGGATACAGTGAAGCAAATACGAGTGGAACGGGAAGAGAGTAACCAGGGAATGCTGGGAGTGGACGCGCAAATGTTGTCACTGTATCTCCAACTCGAGCAATACCTGGCTCTTTGATACCAGTCACTATATACCCTATCTCCCCTTTATGAAGAACTCCTGTTTCTCTTTTTTCTGGAGAAAATGTTCCTACTTCTCTTATGATAAAACGATGCTTCGCTTGGAGGAATAGTAAGTCTTCACCATTTTTGACCACACCATCAAGAATACGAACATAAAGAATAACCCCTTGATGATTGGAATATTCAAAATCAAAGATAAGCGCCCTTGAGGAAGGTGACGATTCAAATTCTGAAACTGGAGGAGGGATTCTTTTAATTACTGCTTCCACTAATTCTCTCACCCCTTCTCCTGTTTTGCCTGAGACTGCAAGTATCTCAGACTTGTCGCATCCGAGTAGTTTAACAATTTCGTCTTTTACTTCATCTGCATGAGCGAGCGGGCTATCTATCTTGTTCACTACTGGAATAATAGTGATGCCAGCTTCTTTGGCCATCTCGAGCGTAGTTAATGTTTGAGCTTGTACCCCCTGAGTAGCATCAACCAGTAGTAACGCACCTTCAACCGCTCGAAGTGAACGTGATACTTCATATGAGAAATCAATATGCCCAGGAGTATCAATTAAGTTAAGGATATAATCATTACCGTCATCACTTTTATACTCCATACGAACAGGAGTCATCTTGATCGTGATGCCTCGCTCACGTTCAAGTTCCATACTGTCTAAGACCTGCTCTTTCATTTTGCGAGCATCCACCGTCTTAGTAACTTCAAGAAGTCTATCTGCAAGCGTAGACTTACCGTGGTCAATATGGGCTATGATTGAGAAGTTGCGTATATTCATAAGTCCTTCTAATACTACACGAAAATAGACATAATAACAAAAGAAACGGACCTTATCTTAGTGAAGTTTTTTCTTGTTATAAAAATACAACATCAAAAAGAAGCTCATCAAAAATGTCACTGTGATTCCATAGAGGAGACTTATCACCCCAAGATGAAGCGTAGAATATGCCGTTACTACTCCTAAAGCGTTTGAAATCACGCCGACCATGAGGACACTTTTGGTATCTTTCATAGAATAAAAACTAACAACAAGATACCCGGTCATCATATGCACTGGAAGTATGATCAAAAATCCAATCAAAAAGAATGCAATCAATTCATTTTGACCAGAGTTACCGTAGAGTATATAAATCACCTCTTCTCTTAAGCCGTACAACACAATCGATGCCATAACTCCAACCACACCAAGAGCGATAACATATCGCTTAACAGTTTCTTTGTAGAGAGTGACTTTATGTTCTACAACATCTCTTGAAAGTATAGGGATACTCGCTGCTGTTACACTTTGTTGAACTATTTGAATAACACCATCCATAATACGTTGAGCAAACAAATAGCTCGAAAGAACTCCAGGACCAAGCATCGTAGCAAAGCTAGTGAAACTAATCACACGAAGTTGTGTAACTATATTAAGACCGGTTCTCGGAATCCCAAGATAAACAAGCTCCTTTATGTGATCCCAAGAGAAATGAAATAACACTTCCCCAATCTTAGCCTTACGCAAAGATAGTAACTGAACCAAGAAAGAAATAAACGCTCCAACAAGCACCCCATAAATAAGCCCGTCTATTCCAAATGAAGGATATAAATAAATAATTCCAAAAATAATACCAAGTGAATATCCAAGTGGTGCAACCCCGAAGATAATAAAATGATTTTTTAATTGAGCAAAACAAGAAATCAAAGAAGTGAGCCCGAGCAATACGGGCTGAATAAGAAGTAATCGAGTAACTGAGACAAAAGTATCTATTTGTTCCTGAGAGAATCCGGGGACAATAAACCTTGCATAAAGATGTACTGTAAGTGCGATAATAGTACCAACAATTGTAAGCATTATCCCCACAAAAAGAAACGTTGACGAAAGTTTTTTACGTGGATCTTCTATGTTACCTTTCTTGTCTTCCACTGTTAAAAAAGGCACCACTGTCGCTGATGTCACAAAAGCAAGCGACAACGCATAGAGAAGATCAGGCAACCTGAATGCAGCATTATATACGTCGAGAATCTCTCCGACACCAACATTCGTAGCTAGAAGTCTATCTCTCACAACTCCGAGCAAAACTGAGAGAATGCTAAAAAAAGCTATAATTACTGAGTTTTTGAGAATCATACAATATATAGGAGTATAACATAAGAGAAAAAACTTCCTTTCGGAAGTTTTTTCATTGCGTCTCTATCTATAAGCCGAATTCTGTCCCCGTGGGATAACGATATCAGAATATTTTGAAGTTTTGAACTCCTTACGTGATATAACAATCAACGGAACTCTGCTACCGTTATCCCACGGGGTGTAGACATTTATCTAGGACTTCTCTTGCGATCAGTCTCAAGCGACTCAAAGGATTGCTCCAGTACGGTCTTGCACACACGTATGTATTTAGCCGTTTCAGCCGAACTTAATCGGATCGTTTCTGTTCGCAACACGTGGATCACTCCAGGTGGGTGTTACCCACTACGCTTCCAACACTTACCTCTGAGACAAGCTCAGGCGGTTGATATGTGTTCGGACTTTCCTCACGATATTACTATCGCGCGTCTACCCAATAGAGACCAAACCACTATATACTAGTCTTTCAAATAACTCAAGTGGTGAACAGTTTAATTCTCAAATTTTATTTTTGAACCGAGGTATATTCCATAATCGTCAGAAAGCCCAGCATTTATTTCAAGAACAAAACTAGCATCTATTCCATTAATAAAATGTTTTGGATATGTATCAGGGGTTACATTTCTCTCTATCCAAACTACAGTACCTGTATAGTCTATCCAAATAATATCAAGAGGAAAATTCATCGCCTTCATCCAAAAGCCATACTTGCCAGGATGGTCGAACACAAATAACATTCCCTCATTATCTTTCATCTTCTCTCTTCCGGATAATCCGAGTGATCTTGATTTATCTGTAGATACGACTTCTGCCATAAGCGCACCCTTAGGTAACAGTACAGTTACGTCATGACGAACTATTTTATCAAACATTTCATTGTTACAAACTTTCTCAACAAAACATCTATAAAAATATTCTCCAGAGAAAAAGAACCCTGTAACAACAAAAAGAATCACAACAAAACGAATCACTTTTTGTTTAAGAGAAAGCGATTGTTTGATTTTGGTTTTTTTGGAACTCATGTACAGAATACTACAGTATTACCCCTGACGACCTGCACGTGAACGTTCAGATTCTGTAAGAAGCTTCTTGCGGAGACGTACTGACTTTGGTGTAACTTCTAAGTATTCATCAGCGTTCATTATTTCAAGTCCACGCTCAATTGTAATCTCCCATGCAGGCACAAGAACAATAGCTTCATCGGCACCAGATGAGCGCATGTTAGAAAGTTGCTTACCTTTAGTTGGGTTCACCATCATCTCTTCACCCTTTGATGTGTTACCGATAACCATACCTTCATATACTTCTGTAGTAGGTAAGATATAAATAACTCCACGATCTTGAAGATTCCAAAGCGAGAATGCAAGTGACTTACCTGTAGCCATTGATGTCATAGAACCTACGAGACGGCGAGTAATCTCTCCTGCATATGGACCGAACTTGAGGAAACGCGCTGAGAGAATACCAAGACCTTTAGTATCAATGACGAACTCTCCACGATAACCAAGAAGCCCACGTGTTGGGATTTCTGCTTTGATACGACTAATACCATTCTTCTCTGACATATCGGTAATCATAGCTTTGCGGCGACCAAGCTTCTCCATCACTGCACCGGATGATTCTGTTGGCACATCAATAACAAGCTCTTCGTATGGCTCCTCCTTAACGCCGTCTTTTTCATGGAAAATAACTTGAGGCTGTGATACCTGTAATTCATACCCTTCACGACGCATTGTCTCAAGAAGTACACCGATATGAAGCTCTCCACGACCATACACGAGATATTTATCAGTATCAAAATCCACCCTGAGTCCTACGTTGATCTCAAGCTCCTTCTCTAGACGGTCACGAATCTGACGACCGGTGACGAACTTACCTTCCTTACCGGCAAATGGAGAATCGTTCACGAGGAAGTTAAGAGCAATCGTTGGCTCATCAATCGCAATAGCAGGCATCGCCTCTTGTGTCGCCTCTTTAACAAAGGTATCTCCAATATATACATCAGAGAACCCAGCGATCATAGCGATATCTCCAGCCGCTACTTCTTCTACATCAACTCTATTAATACCGTTGAAGGTATATATCTTAGTAATCTTACTCTTAGATGTTGTACCGTCTGCTTTTTTGATTGTATACTCTCCTCCAACTTTAAGAACTCCATCATACATACGAACAACGGCCATGCGTCCGAGGAAGTTATCATATGCCAAATTAAAAGCTTGAGCACACGGAAGCTTAGCCATATCTCCAGTTGCCTTTGGAACTTTCTCGAGAATGATATCAAGAAGCGGTGAAAGGTCTTTCTTCTCATCGGTAAGATTCTTCATAGCTACACCCTCACGCCCGATTGCGTACACAGTGGTGAAATCTAGTTGTTCATCATTAGCTCCGAGCTCCATAAAAAGTTCGAACACCTCGTCATGTACACGAGTCGCATCAGCTGCAGGCTTGTCTATCTTGTTAATAACTACAATAGGTTTAAGCCCAAGCTCAAGAGACTTCTTGAGTACGAAACGTGTCTGCGGCATTGGACCTTCTTGAGCGTCAACAACGAGGAGTACGCAATCAATAGAGCGTAACACACGCTCTACTTCTGATCCGAAGTCAGCGTGACCTGGAGTATCGAGAATATTAATCTTAACTCCTTTGTATGGCACAGAAGTATTCTTCGCGGTAATTGTGATACCACGCTCTTTTTCCATTGGATTAGAGTCCATTGTCTGACCCTCTACTCCGACCCCACACTGCTTCATGAGCGCGTCAGTAAGAGTTGTCTTTCCATGGTCAACGTGAGCGATGATGGCGATATTACGAATTTCTTGTTGCATACCGAGATGGTTATTAGGTGTTAGTTATTAGTGATTAGACAATACAAAATACTAAAATGTTTTTGTAGAAAAATATGAAGCGGTACTGTACCGCTTAGATAGGGAATATTATAACACAATTTCTCTAAAAAAGCTAGCCCGTTTTCTTTTCTTCATATGCTAGAATTCTTATGTAAGAGCATTCTTGTTGGAATCACGATAAACAACAAGTTCTACCCCACTTACCGGTGAGGCTTTAGTTTGCAAACTAAAGAAAAATGTTCGAAAAAAGCAGCCGACCTCGCTGCTTTTTCTTTTTGCTTATCAAATAACCTGTTTACTATTTAATACCCAACTCTTTCAAGAACGCTTTATTACTTGGCTTACGCCCAAGGAAGTTAGTAAGAAGCTTCATCTCATCTTCCGACGATCCCTTTTCAAGTACCTCTCTTCGCCACTTCATCCCAACTTCAGCATTAGTCATCACATTCTTATTTCCTTTTGTCTTGAAACTCTCAAATGCGTCACATGCATACACAAGCGCCCAAAGATATGAATAATATCCTGCATCATACCCAACAAGATGACCAAACCCAGCCACGAAAAGCGGAGACACCTTTGGCATGTCTATATTAAAGAATTGTTTATTCATCTTACTGTACACGCTCTCTACATCTTTTATTTTTCCAAGATGCAGATCCATGTCGAGCTTGCCCTGAATAAGTTGACGCGTATAAAAATAAGCATTCATGTGAACCTTACCTTTGACGATCCGATCGATCATTGCGTCATCCATTTTTTCTTGTGTCTTATAATTATGAGAAAGTTGCTTCATCACCTTTTTGTCCCATACCCAGTTCTCCATAATCTGAGACGGTGTCTCGACGAAGTCCCACGCAACATTGGCTCCAGCCTGTGACTCAAGACGTGCACGAGAAAGTGTCATATGGAGGAGATGCCCGAATTCATGGAACAATGTCTCTACGTCTGAAATAGATAAGAGTGACGGGACTTTTTTAGTTGGTGTAGGGAAGTTACAAAGCATCACAGAGTACGCAGGCAGATATTCTTCCCCTTTCCAAGTCTTCTCTTTTGAAACAACAACATCTACCATACACGCATGACCATACTTCCCTTCACGTGGATAAAGATCTAATGAGAAATACCCGATAAGAGCACCTTTGTTATCTTTGGACTCATCTCTAATTTCATAACTCTCTACATCTTTGTGCCAGAGTGTGAGCGGTGTCTTGTGAAATGAAATAGAAAATAATTCTCCAAATATTCTAAACATCTCTTTCTGTACATGAGTTGTTGGGAAATATGCTTTTACTGTTTCCGGGTCAATATCATATAACTTCTTTTTAAGTGATGTTCCAACAAAAGAAATATCAAAGTAATCAAGCTTTTTGATTCCTAATTGCTTTGCTTCTCTGCCTAATTCTTGTAATTCTGCTTTTGCTTGTGGCGCTATTTTTTTGAGAAGATCTTCTTGGAACTGTGATGCCACCTCCCCGCTACGGGCCATACGATTCTCGGTTTTAAAATCAGCGTGATGCTTATATCCAAGAATAGTTGCAATCTTGTGACGAATCGTTACTAACTCATTTAAAATAGTTAGATTCTTTTTGCCTCCTTTTTTGAGATTCTTAAGAGCAAGCTCTTCGCGCTTCTTGCGATTCTTGGCTTCTGACATAAAAGGAAGCACATGCGGATACTGAAGCGAAACAATATATCTACCATCAGTATGACGAGGGAGTGCTGTTATATAATTCTCACTCATTCCATCAAGTTCATCTTTGGTACAAAGGATATAATCTTGATAGTCATTGATATTCTTACGGAAAGCGATTGAAAGCTTGGAGGATTTTTTAAAAAGAACTTTTAATTCTTTTTGTTTTTTAGTATCTAAATCAAAACCAATTCGCTTATACTCGCGAAGTGTTTCTTCAATGAGCTTGATATCTTCTTTTCTCAAAGACTTTTTTTCATCACGAAAATTCCCTTCATAGTATTCAAGTACAGCGATGTAGAGATCTCTATCGTACTCTATGTCTACCGCCTTTTCAGAGACAGAAGAGAGGACTGCTGTAGCACCATCTCGGACCTCTTTCTTGGTTGATGTCTCTGCGAGTAGCCCCATCTTTGAAAGCGCGCTTTCGAACATATCATCTGCGCGTTCGAGTGCATACACAGTATTCAAGAATGTTCTTTCTTCAGGGAGAATAGACTTTATTTCTTGATAGACTTTTTTCTTATTTTCAAGATAACTCTTTGCAATCTTTTCCATCTGCTTTGGTGTCCATTTCACCCAAGCGAAATCTTTTTGTGTAAGCGGTAGTGTTTTCATATGTAAGCTATTTTAGCATAAACCTCTAACGCTTGTTAGGTGCTCGATAGTATCTACATTCTTCTCCGTGTGCACCTGGAAGCATATTGATGCTCATCAAGAATTCCCCCACTATTTCACCTCCTACAAATTTAAATTGCTTCTTGAAAATCTTAACCCATTCTTTTTTTGCACTGCTTTCGGCTTTTAGCTTTTCGCTTTTAGCTTGAACATTCAGCCACTTCCTAAAGCTACCAAACTCCTTCTGTATCTCTACCAACTTTTGTGCGTTATAAATGGCTGCACCGATCTTTAAGCGATTACGAATAATCCCTGCGTCATTCATAAGACGAGTGAAGTCTTTCTCATCATACTTCGCTACCTTTTTAATATCAAAATTGTCATACGCTTTTCTGAAATTATTTTCTTTTACTAAAATAGTGTGCCATGATAGCCCTGCCTGATTAATCTCCATAACAAGTCTTCCAAAAAGCTCGTCATCATCATCTATCGGTACTCCGTAATGAAGGTCGTGATAGATCTTATCGACATCATTCTTGTCAGTTATTTTTGCTACATAATCACAATACGAGTGGGACATATTACTTATTTAGCGTGTTTCAAAAAATCTTTCTTCTCTATCTCTGCTAATTTTAAAATACCGTGAAGTGTGCCTTCTGCTATTTCTTTATGCAGTGACACAATACTTGTTATAACTTTATTCTTAACCTCTTTGATTACCTTAACGTGACTTCCTTTTTGAAAAACAACCTTGAAACCAAAATATTTTTCTAAAACTTTTACTATTTGTTTGCCAGAGAATGTCTTAGACATACACTACTCAACAACCTCAAAGGAAGAGATGAATACTGGGCTCTTGAAAGACGATTTTTTGATTGGAGAATTTTCAAGATAAAGACTTACCGCCTCTTGGAGATTATCCATTGCTTCATCTAGCGCTTTGCCTTGACTCACAACACCAAGCTCTATGCATCGTGCGACAAAAATATTTTTTTCTTTAACTATACTTGCTGTGAATCTAAGGCTCATATGTTTCGATTATATACCCAAACATTACTAAGGGCAATTCTATATACTACCTCCCTCTTGTTATCACAACTCCAGGTACACAGTCATTCCAAATATCAGGCTTAGAGATATCAATAGTTACTGATTCTGCTTTTGAATGAGTAAGTACTGACTTTGCAATCTCCTCTGCTAAAGATTCGATGAGATTGTGTGGGCTCTTCATGAGAATGTCGTGCACAGATGAGCGTAAGAATTCATAATTAAGAGTTTCCTTTAGATCATCACTATTGCCTGCATTTGCTGTAGAGCAAACAACAGAAACACTCACCACGAAACGCTGCGCTTTGTAATGCTCTTCTTTGTAATAGCCGTGTTTGGCGACGACCGTATAATTTTTAAGATAAATTGTATCCATGTTGTTGTATGTGAAGTCTATTATATTCCCAATATTCTATAAAGAGCAATTCCTGTTGCTATTGTCACATTAAGTGACTCTTTGGTTCCGAGCATCGGAATCTCTGCTATTACATCACACATAGCTAAAACCTCTTCTGACATACCGGTAACTTCAGGACCAATAATGAACGCAACATTTTCTTTATCTTTTATACTCACCTCTTTGTAATCTATTGATTTCTCGTCTTGTTCGACTGCGATGATATATGTATTCTTCTCCCTGAGTTTAAGGAGCGCTCTGGTTGTCTCTTCTTCATATTCCCAACTAATGATCTCCTCGGCACCGAGTGCTACTTTTGCAAAGTCTTTTCTTTTGTTCCCCCATTTATCAAGCGGAGTTGGCGTTGTGCCACACAGGATAATATGAGTCACGCCACACGCATTCGCGGTACGAAAAATAGACCCAACATTATATACCGAGCGGAGATTATCTAAGACAAGAGTGACTTTCATTCACACAATACTACCACACAAAAGCCTTTAGCTATTAGCGCTTGGCTTTTGGCTAACGGCTAAAAGCTAATGGCTGTTTAATTACGCTCTCAACTTCCACCCTGTCTTGAAGATGTACACACATGCAGTTAACGAGAGCGCTGTTAATGTGCCGAGCACAGTCACTCCAAGAAGTAGCGAGGCTTCGTGATATCCAGTGAGTGCGTATCTGATACCGTCCACGACATAAAATATCGGGTTAAGATAAACAATTGCTTGCCACTTCTCTGGAAGCATGTGTACAGAGTAGAATGCACCTCCCAAGAATGTAAGCGGGGTTAAGATAAAGTTAGTCACAATGCCGAACTTCTCAAAACTATTATCTGCCCAAATGCCTGCAATAATACCCAAGAAACCAAAGAGGAATGAAGCAAGGAGCACATATCCGAGCAAGAGGAACGGATGCTCTACTGTGTTCACTCCAAACAAAAGCGCCACAACAGAAAGTGCGACCATGATGGCAAGCGCTCGCACCACACCTCCTATAATCAGAGAGAGCACTAGTTCTACATACGAGATAGGAAGTGTGAGCATATCTTCAATAGTCTTCTGGAACTTCATAAAATAAATAGAGAAGCTCGTGGCAGAAAACACAGCCATTATGAGATTCATGGCGAATACCCCAGGGAATACGAATGTAAGGTATGGTAATCCTTCTATCAGATCAATCTTACTCCCAAGTACAAAACCGAAAACAAAAATATACAATACCGCAGTGAAGAAAGGTGCGATAAGCGCCTGCCCTATTACACGCCTCGTCCTCCCGACCTCTCTTCGAATAAGTGTGTAGAGTCCTATCCAGTTATTAAGATATGATTTCATATAATTATGCAGTATGTCCGATAAGCTCTAGATATGCTTCTTCTAATTTGCGACCTTTTGTTACTTCTTCTATTGTTCCGTCTTGTATAATCTCGCCGTTTTTTATAATCGCCACACGTTCACACAATGCTTCTATTTCTTCTAAATAGTGAGACGTTAGAAGTATTGTCTTACCCTCTTTGTGTAAGATTCTCAAATATTTCCACAATGACTGACGTGTCTCGACGTCCACTCCGGCGGTTGGTTCATCCAAGATAAGAATATCTGGGCTGTGCATCATCGCTTTAGCGAGCATAGTGCGACGCTTTAGACCCCCTGATAAAAATTGAAACTTCTTGTCTCTGTGTGACACAAGCTCAAAGAGCTCAAGAAGCTCTTGTCTTCTCTTCTCCATTTTTTCTCCTATGATACCGAAGAACCCAGCCTGATAATCAAGCATCTCATCTATCGTTTGGAAAATATCAACAGTGAACTCCTGAGGAGAAACACCAATACATGCTCGAGCATGACGATACTCTTCTACAACGTTATGACCATGTACTTCTATGACGCCTTCTGTCGGAGATGTTACCCCTGTGATACAGCTAATGGTCGTCGTTTTGCCGGCTCCATTTGGACCAAGTATTCCTATGAACTGGCCTTTAGGAATGGAGAGGTCGATGCCATGCAATGTTTCAGCCTTTGCATCGCGATATGTCTTCCTGAGACCTTGTATGCTTATCGCTTCTTTCATAAATAATTACGCAGTGTGCATAGGAAGCGCACCAAGATAATCCATCTTCCCTATCTGAGCACCCAAGTGTCGTACGATATCATACGCAGTCACTATATGAAAGAAGGTATTTTGAACAGGATACTTTTCTACGAAGTCTTTACCGAGTACATATGCTCCACCCATCCAGTAAAGACTGATATGTCGCTCGTCTGCTCCCACAAAATCCTCTTCTTGAAGTGTGAGCAGGAGCTCTTTTGTTTTGTTCACTCGAACTTTTAATTCTTGGAAGGTTGTTTCTGTGTCATCCATCTTCACATGCTCTTTGCCAGCTAAGAGAAAGAGGTTACGTCTTGCGTCATCTGTTGCGATACGAATCTGAGAAACAAAAGGGAACATGTCAGGCGCTAATCTGGTCTCGAGTATCTCTTTTTCTGTGATGGCTTTTTCTACAGAAAGAGCCTCTGCTTTAGCGATGATAGCTAAAAGAGAGTCCATACCTCCTAGTAATGTCTTGTGTATATAGCTGTAGTGATTCATAGATGTTATTATATAAAATAGTTAGTATGCTAAGTATACGCTTGATTGTGAGCGTTGTCTATCACTTCTCTTTGTTCTTATTTTTTCTACACACGTCACTACAGTAGATAACACTGTCCCATATACCTCGCTTAGCATATGATGCGCGATTGCTAAACGATCGCTTACACACAGGACACATCTTAGTATCATCTGAATACTTATTCGTTGCCATGTTTTGTGATCAGCATTCTCATACGAGGATTATTAATAAAAAGCTCTTGATGCTTTTTGATGAAGTCCCAATAAAGTTTAGTCCACCCATCTCCCCACTCCCCTTTTTTATAATCACTCATTTTCAAAATATAATTAGCTCCTGATATATAGGGCTTAGTCATCATCATACCGCCATCAGAATACGTGATCATGCTGTATACATTCGGAACCATAACCCAATCATAGGCATCGATGAACAATTCCATGAACCACTTGTATATCTCATCTGGCGAATATTCATTGAGGAGCATATAATTCCCAACTATCATAAGCCGCTCAATATGATGAAGGTATGCCGTCTTAAGAACTTTTTGAATAGATACATCAACTGGAGTAGACCCGGTAGTACCATCCCAAAAAGATGCAGGCAACTTCTTGGTATATCCAAAATAATTCTTCTTCCTTTGTGTGACACCTGCTACTACATAGACACCACGCACGAACTCTCTCCAGCCGATGATTTGTCTAATGAATCCTTCTATTGATTCTATTCCTACATCATGCACTTCTCCGTACTCTATCGCTCTTCGCACTACATACTCTGGATCAAGAAGGCCGTTATTGAGATATGGACTAATCATGCTATGGAAAAGAACGTGAGCGTTTGAGATGATTGCATCTTCGTACGGACCAAAGTCTTTGAACCTCTCTTTCAAAAATAATTCGAACACCTCCTTTGCTTCTTGTCGCGTGGTTGCATAATAATATATATCTCCTTGTCCGTAGGAAGCTTGTATCGTGTCTCTCACATACGATCTCGCTTCTTGTATATAGTGATTATCATATTCCTTGAGCGCTTCTTTGACTTCCATTCCCTTTGGAATCTTTTTTCTATTGTCGACATCATATGTCCACTTGCCACCACGCGGCATATCTTGATCCATCAAAATCTGATACTTCTTCCTCACATGAATATAAAAAGGCGTGAGTCGGTATGGGGCTTTAGGCAAAAGAGAAGTAACCTCATCCTTTGAGAGAAGAAACATTGGTGATTCATATCTGGTAAACACGATTCCTGACGCTTTCTCACATGCGCGCAATCTCTTTTCTAAAATATAATCAACAGTATCGTAATACACACACGTTGCTGAATGGGTAAGATGTGGAAGTAAATAAGCCAAACCCTTACTTTTATCTTTAGTTACTTCGTAGGGCACATACCTCACTTCGTAAGAAGCGTCGAGTAATTCTTGCTCATACGCCTTCATGGTCGCACGATGAAACATAAGCTTTTGAATATGAAACGTAAGAGCATGATACTCATCCTTAAAAAAGAGAGGGTCTTCTATAAGAAAAATCTTTTTTATATCCTTATCAAAAAGCTTGGGATTAAAGAGTTGATGAGGGAATAAAAGAAGTATTCTTTCGTGCATAGTAACGACTTAGTAACATGAGTTACTTCTTCATCTCGTGATAAAGCTCCATACGCATACCGAGCGGACTTGAGCCTTCGTTTCTATACTTACGAGAGAGAGTAAGTTGATAGATGCCAAACACCGCAGTCAAAATAGTAGACCAAAACTTATACTGTACCCACACGTCATTATCATAGAATCTCCAAGCTATTTCATTGGTTATAGTCAGGAGCAAAAAGAATATCCCCCATCTAAGTGAAAGGATATACCACCCCTTCTCCTGTATATCAAAGAGCGTAATAAAAAGTGGCTTGAGCATCGCTTTGCCTATTAAAGCTCCTCCTAGCAAAAAGACAGCAAAGAACCCATTATAAAATGTATCCTTTATCATGAAGAGTTCTGGATTCTTAAAAAAGAGCGTGATCACACCAAAAAGAATAACAGATATTCCAGCAATAAGTGGGAACCATGCAATTCTTTTTTCTAAAACATATGATGCAAGTAGTGCAAGCGCAGTACAAAGAGTAAAGATAGCGGTAGAAATAAGGAACGCCTTATCTTCACTTCCTAAAATAGACAAGGTGAGGAAAAAAAGTGCAATAGGTCCAAATTCAATAGACCAAGCAATGATAACTCCTTTGTACTTATTAGACATTATTAGATAATAGCACGTATTAAAAAATAACCATCTCTATTTTGTACTGATACTATATAGCGAACCTATTTCTGTTATTGAACTTACCACGGAAGCGATTACTTCTCTGTCAAAAACGATTTTGTGATGCCCGTGCACTGGGACGTGTATATTTTTAGCTCCTTCCAGATAACTTCCTTCTTCACTCCAGACATGATTATCGTACTCTGGAATTATAGAAATAATTTTTTTATTTACATCTACATGTAACTGCAAATCTTTAATTATTTGACTTGTCGTATGTAATTCTTTTAGCGGCGCAATTGGGAGAACTTTTGTCATCTCTGACCCAGAGTAAGGCGTAGCAATAGAGATCATGCCGATTACTTTTCCTTTAGTAGTATTATGACAAAGAATATATTTTCCTATGAGACCACCCTTACTGTGTCCTATGAGAATAACGTTTTTTAAATTATTCTCTTCAATAACTTCTGTCACCAAATTTGCAGAATGAGGAATGGTGTGAAGATTATACCCAAGCTTAGGAACTACATAGACTGGATGCCCCAATCTATGTAGTTCATTTACCATCTTTTTCATGAATCCCCATTTATTAAATACCCCAGGAAGAATCACTACTGGATTCTTAGACAAATGACTAGCGTAACTGTGTGGTCGGTGAGGAGTAATATAAACAATACCCGCCATTACACCATAAAGCATGTACAGATAATCATGTGCCCATGCTTTTATTTTGGTAGAAAGTTTCATCTTCTTTTCTTTAATTATACCAACACTTTCCCTGACGATGAAAACTTCACACCTTCTTTTTTAAGAAGAGCTTCTTTACTCTTCCCTCTAAGTCCGTTATACCTACCTATCGCTCCATCTGACGTAACTACTCTGTGACATGGAATATTTTTGTCTTGATTGGCGGCCATGATATTCCCAACTGCACGAGACGCTTTAGGATTCCCAGCTTGTGCTGCTACTTGCTTATAAGTCATAACAGATCCCTCTGGAATCGCTTTCACCACATCACATACTTTTTGTTTAAAGGATAAGTGCATATATTTATCCTCGGGCGACGAGATAAAAAACATACGCCACATAGATAATAATAAACACAGCCCCCTTCCATGCGACAAGGGTATGCTTCTTACCCATAAACATAAAGATAAACAAAAGAAGCGCAGCCAAGAGACCAACTAAAATATCAACAATAGATGAAGTTGACACAGTAACTGGTGTGATTATTGATGTGAGCCCGAGTATCCAAAACACATTAAATATATTAGAGCCGACTATATTTCCAACAGCCAGATCTGTCTCTCCTTTTTTAGCTGCAATGATAGATGTGACAAGCTCAGGCAAAGACGTACCTATGGCGACAATAGTGAGGCCAATGAAGAGTTCTGAAAGTCCTGCAACTTTTGCTAATACCACCGCTTGCTCGACGAATACTTTTCCTCCAAAGAAGAGCATGACAAGTCCTAGGACGACCAGAATGATAGCGTGTGGTTTTTTGTAAAGAACTATTTCATCCTCACCTTGAGAGGTTGGGCTTTCCTTCCTTGCAAGCTCTAAAATGTAGTACATAAAAATAGCAAAGAAAGAGATGAGGAGTAATCCTTCCCCTCTTGTAATAAGATTCTGAGCGTCACCATTTAAAAGTACATCTTGGGTAACAAACAACACCGCAACCATCGCAAGGAGCGCGAATGGTATCTCTTTCCACACAGTAGAAGACGCGGCAGTAAGAGGAATAATAAGAGAGCACACTCCGAGTATTATTAATATATTAACAATGTTGGACCCAACGATATTACCAAGAGCAATATCAGTGTTACCACCTACCGCAGATACCATATTAACCACAAGCTCAGGTGCTGATGTCCCAAAAGCAACAACTGTTAGCCCAATAACAAGAGATGACACTCCATATGACTTGGACAAAGAAGACGCTCCACGAACCAATATCTCTCCTCCTGCCACCAAAATACCTAAACCGATGAATAATAATAAAAATGTAATAAACATAATCCTAGAAGCATACTAAAAAAATAACATGAAACAAAGTGATATATCTATTTCTGGTTCGCAACGACGAGACTCCCATAGCGAGGGGGGGTATTACCTGTATCTTGTTTAATACTCTCTCGGAAAATATGATATAATCTTCCGATCAGAAAAGATATCTAGAGGGTTCGCATAGCGGTCTAGTGCACTGCCTTGGAAAGGCAGCAAGGTGAAAGCCTTCGGGGGTTCGAATCCCCCACCCTCTGCAAAATAATGAACACAAAGTGAAACTTTGTGTGATTATATTTTGCATGAGAGGTGGGGGATTCGAACTGAGTCCGACACGAAGTCAACTTTGTACTCAAAATTGTGAGGACGAAGCGGGGTCGCGAAATAATCTTTTTATGAATTGTAACCAATGAAAGAAAAAGATATGTTTGGCGACCGAATCCCTACTCTTAAAAAACAAAAAACGAAACTGAAAGTTTCGCTTTTTGTTGCATCTAACTACTAACTACAGTCTAGTGACTACTAACTATTAGAAGCCTTCTCGTGGTACTCTTCTTCCTCCCCCTCCTTCTTCTCAGCGAATAACTTAGGCACCCTCTTATACTCTTTTTTCTTCTCAACAAAAAAGTACACAACAGGCCCAATGACAGGCACACCAACAATGAGTACAACCCAAAGGAATCTATCCATCTTCGCAGCGTCAACTACCATCCAAAGAGTGAACGCAATTGCGAGCACGTAACATGCATACACAACAAAGGAAAGTAGCGCCCACACCAGAAGTCCCACAAACATCATTGTTCCTGTAATCATATACTGTTACTTGATTCCTCGTAATCTAGCTGTTCTCTCTGCAACTGGAGGATGTGTCATGAAGAGTTTTTGGAACCAACTTATCTGTTCATGCTCACGAATCTCACTTTCATCATTCACTCCACTAGGATCAGAAATAAAGAGGTGCGCAATTGCTGCATGTTGTACCCGCATCGGCTGATGGAAGTTACTAATCTTCTCTAAAGCAGATGCAAGACCCTCTGGATAGCGAGTAATGAGCGCTCCTGTCGCGTCTGCCAGAAACTCACGCTCGCGTGAGATAGCAAGCTTGATAATCATCGCAGCTAAAGGCGCGAGAATTATCGCTACTATTCCTAATACTAAGGAGATCGGACTCTTGTTCTCATTGTCGCGGCCTCCAAACATAGAAGCATGAAGCACCATATCTGCCACGAAAGAAATCATTCCCGCGAATACCACAATAACTGTCTGCAGTAACATATCACGATTGCCGATATGAGCTAGCTCATGAGCGAGCACTCCTTCTAATTCACTTTTATTAAGAAGTGGGAGGAGTCCTGTGGTGACAGCAACAACAGCGTTATCTTGATTGCGTCCTGTAGCAAATGCATTAGGCGCTGGATCATCAATCACATAGAGCTTGGGCATAGGAAGCCCTGCTGTGATACAGAGATTCTCAAGCGTGTTGTAGAGATCTTGGAATTCTTCTTTGGACTCTATACGACGAGCATTCGCCATAGAAAGTACGAGCTTATCTGAGAACCAGTATGCTCCAACATTCATGACGAGACTTATCGCTATCGCTCCATAAAGAAGCGAAGGGTTGCCATACATAAACGAAAGCGTAAAACCAATCACGATAACCAAAAGGAGGAACCCGGTCATCATGAACCATGTCTTTCGTATGTTAGCTGATTGATTGGAATATAAATTCATAGGTTGGTAAGTTAGTTTGTTAGTGATTAGCGGTTAGCGGTCATTCTTTATTTATTAGTGTAGCAATAAGTTTATTTAGCATTTTAGCAATTTCTTCAATAAGCAATTCGTGTTGAAGTAAATTTTCTTCTTTAACAAACCCTAATCTTTTAGTAATAACTACTTGAGTCTCGAGTTCAGAAAGAGACGCATAAGCTATTCTCAGGAACTGAACATACTCTTTTGTGTGTTTTCTTGAGAACCCTTCTGCGATATTTGAGGGGATTGATATCACAGACCTTCTCATCTGACTTGTTAAACCAAATAATTCTGTTTGAGGAAAAGAACTAGTGACTAAATAAATCTTTTCTACAAGGTCTATACTTTTTTGCCACACAATAAGTTCTTTATATGACTTCATAATACGACCAGTGACTAAACGCTAACGACTAGTGACTAATCATTAGAAGCTAACATTGACTGGGTTCTTGGCAGCTTGATCAGCTTCATCTAATTCGAAGAATACTTCTTCTGTGAATGAGAACATCTTGGCAATGAGATTACTAGGCACTGTCTGAATCTTAGTGTTATATGCCATAACGTTTGAATTATAGAATCTGCGAGCTGCCTGAATCTTATTCTCTGTGTCTGATAACTCATTTTGAAGCTGTAAGAAGTTCTGATTTGATTTAAGATCAGGATAGCTTTCTGCTAATGCAAAGATGCTCTTGAGAGTCCCTGAGAGCATATTCTCAGCTTCTGCATGTTCCTTCCCTGTCCCTGTTGTCGCCATAGCCGCGTTGCGCGCTGCGACAACTTTCTCAAGAGTCGAAGTCTCGAAATTAGCTGAACCCTTAACAGTGCTCACAAGATTAGGGATAAGGTCATAACGACGCTTGAACTGCACTTCGATATCTGACCATGCTTCCTTCACTCTCATACGAAGAGTGACCAAGCTGTTGTACATCGCAATAACGATAACAATGAGAACCGCCAAAACAATTAAACCGATAATAAGTGGTGACATAAATATACGTTTCTTTTTCAATTAGCCTCCCCTGAATTCAGTCATAACTGTCTTCATAATCAAGGTAAGGTACATCTAATAGTACAAAAAGGAGCCTCAAAGTCAAGAAAAAAATAGCTTCAAAAAAAGATTCTCTGTGAATAGACAAGATGGGATTCTGTTGTCTTATTTATCTCTTATTTTACTTGTCTTTTTTGACACTTTTGTTACTATGAGAAGTATCTATGAAAAACGAGTCTCAATCATCACTTCTTAATAAAAAGCGTCACTCTCTCGCCCATATCCTTTTAATGGCAATCAAAGATGTTTACCCGTCTGCGCTTCCAACTATTGGTCCAGTGACCGAAAACGGCTTTTATTATGATATAGATTTCGGCACACAGAAGGTTGGTGTAGACGAACTCCCTCTTCTCCAGTCAAAAATGATCGAAATCCTCAAACAGAATCTCGACTTCCGTGTAGAAGAGGTCTCACAAATAAAAGCCAAAGAACTTTTCTCATCTAATAAATATAAACTTGAGATTATTGATGGTATTGTAGAAGAAAACGTTCCTGTGACACTCTATCATACAGGAGACACTTTTTTTGATCTATGCGAAGGCCCACATGTTGAGAACACATCTCTCATCGCTATTGATTCATTTAAGTTAGAGAAAGTGGCAGGAGCGTATTGGAGAGGAGATGAAAAGCGAGAGATGCTCACCCGTATCTATGGTATTGCATTTGATACAAAAGAAGAACTAGGTGCGTATGAAACTCAATTAGAGGAAGCTAAGAAAAGAGATCACAGAATCGTTGGTCAACAATTGAAATTATTCACCTTCTCACCTTTGGTGGGTCCTGGTCTACCACTGTGGACACCACGCGGCACAATACTTCGTCAGAAGATTGACTCGTATGTTCAGGAGTTACGATCACAATACAATTATCAACCAGTAGCGATTCCTCATATCACCAAAAAAGATTTATATCTTAAAAGTGGTCACTGGGAGAAATATGCTGAGGATCTTTTCAAAATAGACACACGCGACGGGCATACCTATTGTATGAAGCCGATGAACTGTCCTCATCATACACAAATATATGCGAGTGAGTTACGATCATACAAAGAACTTCCTGTACGTTACTCTGAGACAACAATGGTATATCGTGATGAACAGTCAGGAGAACTCTCTGGACTTAATCGTGTCCTCTCTATCACTCAAGATGACGCGCATGTCTTTTGTCGTGAATCACAATTAGAAGCGGAAGTTGAAGGTATTTGGGATTTGATCGAGCGATTCTATTCTACTTTTGGCTACAAGGAATTAATTCCTCGCTTTTCAAGACGAAACAATGAACCAAAGTACAAAGGCTCAGACGAAATATGGCAGAAAGCGGAAGGCGCTATCAAGAATTTGATTGAAAAGAAATCAAACAACAATTGGATAGACGGCGAAGGGGAAGCTGCATTTTACGGACCAAAAGTTGACTTCATGGCCAAGGACTCTCTCGGCCGCACATGGCAAGTGGGAACTATTCAAATAGACTTCTTGCAACCGACCAACTTCGGACTAGAGTATGTATCAGAAGAAGGTAAACGTGAGATGCCTGTCATGATACATTGCGCAATCGCTGGCTCTCTCGAAAGATTCTTGTCTATTTATATAGAACACGTTGGCGGCAACTTCCCTCTTTGGTTGTCACCTGTGCAAGTTGCTGTGCTTCCGATCAATGAAAAGCATCATAGCTACACACAAGGTATAGTTGAAACTCTAAGAAAAAATGGGTTACGTGTAGAATTAGATACTTCAAAAGATGGGCTCGGTAAAAAAGTGCGTTATCAAAAAGAAATGAAGACACCATACTGGCTTGTAATCGGCGATAAAGACATGGAGGCGAATAAGGTGACACTAGAATCTCGTGATAATGGTAATCTTGGACAAATGAGCATTGAAGAATTGATAGTTAAATTAGGAGAAGAGGTTACAAAAAAGATTTAAGCTGACTATAAAAATAATGCCCTCAAACCTTTAGGTTTGAGGGCATTTGTGATGTGCTTACACTGAGCACATCACTCATCTAAGTGGAGCTCTCCTTGTTTTGGTTGCCAACCACCACATGTGCCAGCAGATAGCGGTGACGCAAGTTGTTGTGTCTGACAAGGGGCAGGAGTACCATTCCCATTCCAAGCTGTGACACACTCACCTAGGGCACGCCAAGCATCAAAGCAGTCTTGGGCTGGTGATGGATTAACAAGGCCACCACCCTGTTCAGTTACCACCCCACTGTTTGGTGTTTCCATGATTGCTCCTTATAAAAAATAACAACACACATATTATACTATGTAAATAGTTTTTTGTCAAAGAAAAAACCTTGCGTTTAAACGTAAAGGTTTGTAATCAACGAGTGAGAGCGGAGAGAATTATTGTTAGCTACACGTCTGCTGTTGTGTTTGAGGAGTTGAACCTCCTTGTTGCTTTGGAGGGTAATAAGCTCCCTGTTGAGCAACACGAGGGCGGCCTCCTTGGTCAGTGCTTGAATGGGGACTCCCCGACCCATGTTGTTTTTGGAGGCTTTGTTCAAACTAGGGATATCGACTCATCTAAATCTCCTTCATCATTGGCTGCAAAAAATCTTTGTTGACGGGTTTCAATATAGACACACCCATCATAAAAGAGCTGATCATTAGACGCTTCAGCATGATTACTCATACGCATCTACTCCTAAAAGAAGACTATTATCATGTCACAGATATGTTCCCTTATCAATATACTTTAAACCAGTCTAGTAACGCGAAGACTTTAATAATGAGGATGTTAAATCTAAATTAAAGTCTGTATGTGGTTTATTCTAAAATAGAATATTCTTTGTGAAGAGTAATAGAGAGCTCTGCGGCTTTTGCTTTAGTGATTGTATCTCCTGTACCTGTAGAATTGTTCACCTGGAACGCGAATACCTCATCAGAGAATGTCACCTCTTCATTGTGGCGTAGATCGTACTCTTCTTGAGTGATATCGCCTTCTATCTTTTTCACTTCGAGAATCGCAGCTGGATTATGTTTTTGTATATAACGAAGCACTCGTTCTACGTCATTGATAGCTTCATCTGTAACTGGTGAGTGCTTCCAATTCTTGTGATAGTCAGAAATAAAATGATCAAGTTTTGCGGGGATAAAAATACGAATTCGTGAACACATTGGATCATGTTTAATCCATTCATCCATAGCATAATAATCAACTCCTGTAGCTCCACCTGTTACCATTCCATCACCACGAGAAAAGACTTCGCGCGCAGCCGCACGAACATCGCATTCAACTTCTGTATTAGTGAGACGCCATGTCCCTGTGAAAATAATCCAACGCATATAAGAGATGCTATTCTACCACAAAAAACATTAGTATAGTTTGACCTACACCTTCCTAAATATCGAGATTCGCGTCTTTGGCGTGAGTTTGGATAAAGCTTTTGCGTGGACCGACTTCATTACCCATCAGCATTTCAAATATCTTATCAGCTTCTTCTGCTTCATGAATAGACACAATCTTGAGTGTGCGATTCTTCGGATCCATTGTTGTCTCTTTGAGTTCATCTGGGTTCATTTCTCCAAGACCTTTATAACGCTGAATGTTCGGCTTCTTGCCTTTCTTTAAAGTAGTCTTCTCTTCTTCTTTATTATCACCTTCGTCTTCAGCAACGTCATCTCCTCCTTCATTTCCAGCACCTTCTTCTCCAACTTGAATATCTTCGAATCCCATATCACGCAAGACTTGAGCTTTTTCTTCATCAGAATATGCATAGCGAACATCTTTGTTATGAGACACTTTGTACAAAGGAGGTTGCGCTATATATACATACCCAGCTTCGATGATTGGACGATAATAACGATAAAAGAATGTGAGAAGAAGTGTACGAATGTGGGCCCCGTCGACATCCGCATCGGTTGCGATGATCATTTTGTGATAACGAACCTTTGAAATATCAAACGTGTCTCCGATTGCTGCCCCCATAGCGAGTACCAAGTTCTTCACTTGCTCACTTCCAAGCATCTTGTCTAATCGAGCACGCTCTACGTTTAATATCTTTCCACGAAGTGGGAGTATCGCCTGAGTACGACGATCACGCCCCATCTTAGCTGACCCACCCGCTGAATCTCCCTCTACAATGAAGAGTTCTGATTCACTAGGGTCATTACTCTGACAATCAGCGAGCTTGCCTGGGAGTGAGAATCCTTCGAGCGCACCCTTACGAAGTACTGAGTCCTTGGCAGCCTTGGCAGCCTTGCGAGCTCGGAGCGCGAGAAGACCCTTATTAACAATCTCTTTAGCATCATCTGGATTCTCTTCCAAGAATAATGTGAATGCGTCTGAAAACACTGTTGCTGTAGCACCTTGAGCTTCCATACTACCAAGCTTCGCTTTGGTTTGACCTTCGAATTGAATTTCACGAAGCTTCACAGAGATAACAACGGTGAGTCCTTCGAGCACATCATCTCCTGTTAAATTCTCATCCTTTTCTTTTAAGATACCAGCCTTGCGAGCATATGCATTAATTAGTCGTGTGAGTGATGTTTTGAATCCTGTCACATGTGTTCCACCTTCAGGGTTAGGGATATTGTTCGCATACGCTGCAATCTTGGTTGATAGATCGTCGATATATTGAAGCGCTATCTCAACCCCTACCCCATCTTGATCTTTCTCTACATAAAAAATATTCTTGTGTATTGGCTTAGAAAATTCATTGTAATGCTTCACGAGAGACTTGAGCCCTCCTTCAAAATAAAATGACTGGGATGGTTGCTCGAATCCTAAATCATAGATATATGTCTCTCCTTCTATATCAATCTTGCCTTCATAGGTACGAGCGTCGATTGTGTGTATCGTGAGCCCTTTAACCAAATACGCTTGCTGACGGAGATGGTTAACGACGCGTTCCCAGTTGAATTCAGTTCCTTCTTTAAAAATCTCAGCATCTGGCTTGAAGGTGACAATGGTTCCGCTGAACTTACTCTTACCCATCTGTTTCACTGCAGCCTTCCTGATACCCTGCTTATACTCTTGCATGAACCACGCTCCTTCATGATGAACTTCTACCTTAGTATGAATAGAGAGTGCGTTCACAACTGACGCCCCCACACCGTGAAGACCGCCAGAGACATTATAGCCATCACCTCCGAACTTGCCTCCAGCATGAAGCGTGCACATAATAGTCTCAAGAGCAGATACTTTAGTCTTAGGATGAATACCTGTTGGAATACCACGACCGTTATCAACAACACGTACATATCCGTCAGGAAGAAGAACTACCTCTACTCGATTAGCATGACCATTCATCGCTTCATCGCGAGAGTTGTCGAATATTTCCCATATCAAATGATGAAGTCCATCAGGTCCAGTAGACCCGATATACATTCCAGGACGCTTTCGTACCGGCTCTAATCCTTCAAGCACCTGAATTGATTCTGCCCCGTAAGAGCCTGCTTTTTTTGCTGCCATATAGTATTAAATTAATACACTTAATTATAGCATTTAAAGCACTAGAAAGCGAGTGGAAAATTGACAATATTATCCTTATTTTTCAAGGTTTTTTATATGTATTTTTTGAGCTCTTTTATAAAAAGGTCGTTACGTTCATATTCATTATTAAAATACTTTGAAAAAGAAGCAAATCCAGGGCTAAATAAAATAATATCCCCCTCTTTCGCGAGAGTGAAAGCTTTTTCTATACACTCTTCTAAAGTTTCAAAAAGATACTTTTTTGGAAGTGATATGGTGTCAGTCCCAGTTCCAGAAAGATAAATGACTTCTTGTGTATGACTCTCTAGGTATATCTCGTATTCTTCCTTCGGTAGACCCTTATCAGCTCCTCCTGTTATAACCAAAGGGCTTTTATCGAATGCTTCTTCTATTGCCTTGATACCAGCAACAACAGCGTCACCTGTAGTTGCGTTATTATCATTAAACACACGAACACCTCGGAAAAGACCAAGATCTTCTAAGCGTCCATCTACTGGCTTAAACGTAGCGATAGCAGTATCAATTTCTTCGTCAGTTAATCCACACTGAAGGGCAGCTTCGTATGCGAGTCCTGCGGACATCTGATTATGCTCACCTATCATATTCATTGGCACCACTCTTTTTGAAGCAACGATCATAGCCTGTCGCTTATCCCTCTTTAGGATTTCGTCTTGAGCCTGCGGACTTACGATGAGAACATCATGCTTCTCCTGATTTCGGTAAATAGCAGCCTTGTCATTAAAGTACGCCTCTTTATCGTTCTTATAATAATTCATATGATCATCCATGAAGCTAGTGAAGACTGAAATGTGGGGTGAAATATTCATATCCCTAAACCCTTGGAGCTGCCAACTGTCAAGTTCTAGCACTAGATAATCACCATCTTCTACCTCGTCTAACAAAGGAAGGTTAGCAACTCCGCGAATATTTCCTCCAAGCTTAACACTTATACCGTTTTCTTTAAGGATGTGTGAGATAAGTTGTGTCACTGTGCTCTTGCCTCTTGTGCCAGTGACCCCAATAACAGTAACATCAGGAAGCCTCCCCATACATATGGAAACCACTTTTGCTGCAGTCATATACACTGGCACTCCGTGTTTTTTGGCATGAAGAAGGTATTCGCTGTCAAACGGCACACCAGCCGCTTTTATAATAAAATCTCTATTTTCAAAGTCTTCCATCTTGTGTTCACCAAGATGGTAGATAATATTGTCAAACTCTTCTAATTCTTTAACAGAACTACTAAGCTGCTCTCTCGTCTTTTTATCTGTAACTATTACCTCTCCGCAATGTAATGCTAGAAAACGAGAATCCCCTACACCACGACCAAGCAACCCAAGCCCCATAACAGTTACTTTCTTTCCTTTAAAAAAATCTTCGTATAGTTCTTTCTTCATACTCTATTTACACAAAATCAATTTTATTAATCTCTTCGAATGCATTTCCTGCACCCATATTCACAATCACAGTCTTCTCTCTTGTATAAGAATTGACGAAAGACGCAATAAGAGAAAGTGAATCTAGTTTTTTAGCGTTACCTCCTTTTGTGTTAATGGCTTCAACGACAATATCCTGATTAATCACCGTGTCGTCTTCTAATCGCGCCTTATAAATGGGAAGAATATACACCTCGTCAACTTCACTCAACACTTCAACAAAATCTGACAGCAGTACCTTAGTACGAGAATACAGGTGAGGCTGAAATAGCATAACAATATACCACTCTCCTTTAGGAAACTTTTCTCTTAGGGCTTTGTGTGTAGCAAGAATCTCTGCAGGGTGATGACCATAATCATCATAAACTGCTATGCCTGCTTTTGTTGTGCCTTTATATTCCATTCTTCTCCATGTCCCTGGAAATGATAAGAGTCCCTTTCGTATCTTCTCTTCATCAAGCCCAAGAGACTTGAGTAAGGTTAGAACAAGACTCGCGTTTTCTCTATTATGTGTGCCAGGCACTGAGAGGCTAATCGTTGTCCCAACCTCAGCATCCACAGCAATATGTTTAGCTGATGTTGAGAGAGTTACATTTGGATGTGTCACAAGAACCCCTTCACTGTCTAGTTTTTCTACGAATGACTGAAAAGCGCTTCGTATATCATCGATATCTTTATAATAGTCCAAGTGGTCGGCGTCGATATTTGTGACAATGACATGAGTTGGGTGAAGGTTTAAAAATGATCGCTTATATTCACACGCTTCAACAATTAAATAGTCACTATCTCCTGCAATAAAGTTAGTACCACCTTCTGCCAACAAGCTTCCCACAATAACCGTTGGACGGATACCGCATGCCTTCATAGCATAATAAGTCATCGCAGTAGTTGTAGTCTTACCGTGGGTACCACATATTGCTATTGTGGTTTTCTCTTTCGTTACTTCACCTAATGCTTCTGGATATGTCCTTAGCTCTAAACCTCGCTTCTTAGCTTCTTCGTATTCTGGATTAGTGTCGAGTACGGCAATAGAGTAAACAACTTTTGCAACATCCTCAGTAACATGAGAAGCATCATGACCTTGGTAAAAAATAACTCCTTCTTTCTCGAGTGCTTTGGTTAAGTCTGATGCCGCACTATCTGACCCAGAAACTTCATGGCCTTGTGACTTGTAGTACCTAGCTAACGCAGAAAGTCCTATTCCTCCTATTCCAATGCAGTGAATCTTCATATATAAAGTTGTACCAAAAAATGCTATTAAATGCTAGTATTAGGAGATGAAAGCAATTATTCTATGCGGCGGTCGTGGCGCGCGTATGGCACCCCTGACTGACGCACTCCCTAAACCAATGCTTACCGTGCTTGATAAAAATCTTATCGAATGGAAATTGGAAGCTCTTCCAAACAACGTAGAAGAAATTATTCTTGTGGTTGGGTATTTAAAGAAGAAGATCAGCGACTACTTCGGCGACACATGGAATAGTATCCCTATACGTTATATAGAACAACATGTACTCGATGGCACAGGTGGAGCTATTGCATTATGTGAACCATATATAAACGATAGAGCTCTCATCATGATGGGAGATGATATCTATGATAAAAAAGACTTAGAACAACTATCTAAGCATCCTTTCTCAATGCTTGTTGTAGACGGCGGAGAAGAAGCAAAAAATATAAAAGCAGGCAAAGTTGTAGAACGTGACGGACTATTCATTGGATTAAATGAAGGCCTTGCAGACACTGGGGTTGAGACGACGCTCATTAATGCAGCGGCGTACACTATATCAAAAAAATATTTTAACTATGAAAAAGTAAAAGTGAGCGAGAATGAGTACGGGCTCCCTCACACCCTTGTATCAGTTGCCAAAGATCACCCTGTACATATCATAAAAACAGATGCTTGGATACAGATCACAACACCAAATTGCTTACAGAAAGCCGCCGAAAGAATAAGTAAATAGAATACAAAAGAGCTACTACGTACCGCTTATCAGCTTAGCAATCACGAACCTAAATACCATTCACTCTACACACTATAAGCTAGTAACTATCGACTGTTTTATCTCACCTCGAAGCCTTTTTCTTTTAGGGCTGCATACACTTTATCAGCTACAGCATTAGCCTCTTCGTCTGTGAGCGTTCTGTCACTTGACTGAAGAACCATACGAAAGGCGTAGGATGTCTTTTGTGTTCCATCTTCAAATGTCTTCTGAAATGTATCGAACATATCACATGAAATAACAAGAGATGGAAGTGCTCCCTTAATCGCATTCATAATATCAGGAAACGTAATACCTGTTGGTACAAACACCGCCACATCTCTCACAATAAAAGGATATGGTGACACAGGTTGATATGACGAAGTTAATGTATGTGAGGTAAGTGGAATATATTCAGTCTTTTCTTCAAGACTGCTTATAAGTGCATCAAAATCAATCACAACACAATACGGTTTAGTTGATGCAACAACAAATGGTATCGAGTCTACCTGAAGCGCATCTTTGATATTAGAAACAATAGCTACAATATCTGCTTCATATGATGATTTCTTCTTGCCGTCGTCTATCAATAGTGCGAGCTCACGTCTCTCACCTTCTTTAGTGAAAACATTACCGAACTCATAGAGTTTGATGAGGTTTGTTTTAAGAAGTGGAGCGTTCTGCATATTGAGTGAAAATGCATGCATCACCCCACCTGAGAGACTAGAACGCAATACCTCTTTATCACTCGCAAGACCTTTTTTGATTCTGACTTCTCCTTGATTACCAAATGAATACGTCATAATATCAGAAAAGTCATGAGCAAAAAGAATATTCCTCACAATATTCTCATATGCGAGCCGTTTATGTGGGATGCCTTTTCGTTTTAGATCAGGTAACACACTTGGTACAGAATTGAGACCGTTGATGCGTACTATTTCTTCAATAATATCTTCCTTGGCAACAATATCGAGACGGTTGAGCGGTGGTGCGATAACAAACACTCCATTATCTTCTGTATACAAAAAATTAAGCGCCTCAAATACACTAACAACTTTTTCTCTTTGATATGACGTTCCTAAATAACGATTGACTTCTGCCAAAGTAATTCTTATAGTTCTCTGTTGTTCTTCTCTTCCTTTCACATCAACAATATTACTAATCACCGCTCCTTCATTTTGTTTTTTGATAAGAGCGATCGTCATACGAAGCCCTTCTTCAACCAAAGAATCACTCAATTCGTTTTCAAAACGCTTTGAAGCATCTGTTCTTATGCCATAGGCTTGAGATGTTTTCCTTATAAGAACAGGATTAAAGTTAGCAGATTCCAAAATAACACTTGTCGTAGTGCTGCTTATCCCTGAATACTTGCCTCCTTTTATACCAGCCAAACCAAGAGGTTTTTTGGTATCTGCGATGACAAGTGTTTTTTCATTAAGAGATAATTCTTTGTCATCTAATGTGACAAGAGATTCTCCACTACGTGCGAAACGGGCAATAAGCGTAGCGTCTTCTACAAGACTTGCATCATAGGCATGCATCGGTTTGTTGATAGCGAATTGCACATAATTAGTAATATCAACGATTGAGTTAATACTCTTTTGTCCTATAGCAAGAAGTTGCTTCTTGAGCCATTCTGGAGATTCGGTGACAGTAACTCCATCAATACGAACTGACATGAATCTGGTACACGCATCTCTATCTTCTATTACAATGTGAGGTGGGGTGACAGCAGTGTCCCCTTCTCCTTCATAATACATCTCAGGGTCGACGAATGTCGTCTTACATAATGCTGTGACATCACGTGCAATACCACGATGAGAGAGAGCATCATGTGCACGATTAGGTAATACTTTGATATCAAAAACATCATCACCCTCATACTGTGTCACTTCTTCAATTTCAAAAGCATTGAGCGTAATAAGCTCTTTAAGCGTCTCTGTATCGTTAAGTGTTTCTTTGCTATATGTTTGTAGCCATTGTTTGCTGAATTTCATATGTATAAGATATCGGTTAAAAGGATGTCTGACATTATACTACAACAATACTATAATTTACTCATCTTCGCCATCTAGGCGTCCGAGAAACCCCGAACCCTGTTCGGGGTTTCGATTGTCCCTAAGATAAAGACTTGCTACTCTTCTTTTTATTTCTTCAAATTTTTTATTTGACAGTTTCCCAAGTTTTCTCAAAAGCCTTTTATTACTCAAGTGGCGCATTTGATGCAAAATGATGCAACTTTCCTGTTCATTGTGAGTGTAGGCATAAAAGTAAGAACCTTGTTTCTTTTTTGTTGTAATAGGTAATCACAAAAAAGCATTTGAGTTCAATTTTTTAAAAACAAGAACGGGTCTTTCTCAAGACTCATTTTTGCCATCTATTTCTTCGCCAAGATTCTTCCCAAGACTGCACCACCAAATATCTCTTTCGCTAAATATAGGCCCTTCTTTTTCTGATAAATTACTTTTTACAGAAATCCATTTTGAGAATTCTTCTTTCGTTTTTAAAATTGATTAACTAAACGAAGATCGCCGTTATAGAGCATACGAATATCATCAATGCCAGTCTTGAGCATGATAAGACGATCAAGTCCGCCACCAAAAGCAAATCCTTGATACAGAAGTGGATCAAGTCCTGCATTCTTGAGTACTTGTGGATGCACCATGCCAGCTCCCATTATCTCTATCCAGCCAGATGCTGAACATACATTACATCGCGAACTATCTTGAAGTATCCCTGTTCCATTACATTTAAAGCACTGCATATCAACTTCTACTGAAGGTTCTGTAAAAGGAAAGAATGATGAGCGGAGGCGTACTTCTGTTTTCTTCTCAAGAAATTCTGTGAAGTAATGTTCAAGCACTCCTTTTAAGTGAGCAAGCGTAATATCTTTGCCTATCATGAGACCCTCCACCTGAAAGAACTGCGCCTCATGACGAGCGTCGGTGGCTTCATTTCTAAACACTTTACCAGGCACAACTACAGCTATCGGAAATTCTCTCTCCTCCTTAATCCATCTCTCAATAGTGCGGACTTGTACACCGGAGGTATGTGTACGGAGAACATAACCAAGTGAACCAAAAGTTGTCTCAGCTTCCTGTTCTTTTGTGGTCTTCGTGCGAGTGTGCGAGATAGTGTTTTGATCTATCCAAAAGGTATCTTGCATATCACGAGACGGGTGATCGCGAGGGACATTCAAAGCGTCAAAATTATACCATTCACTCTCGAGTTCTGGACCGTCAACAATATCAAAACCTATTCCGGTAAATATCTGAGACACCTTGTCTATCGCTTGAGTTATAGGGTGGAAATGAGAAGACATGACTGTAATTATACCATAGTTTAAAGCTTAAAGCTTATAGCTTATAGCTTATAGCTTATAGCTTATAGCTTAGAAAAAGTGTAAGCCTGATTCGCGAATAAATTAAATGTGTATAAATGTATCTGTATTACCATATTCTACGTTCTATACTCTACATTCTGTACCCCTCCTCTCTATCTCTTCGTATCCTGAAGGACCCAATCATTTCTTTTCTTTGTAAACGTATCGAATATCGCCTTTCCAATAAAAAATGGTACAAAGATCGGATACAGCAAGAAGAAGAAAGGAAAGTTCTTGTATAACTCTTGCTTATCGTCCGATAGAACATTACCGATATACAGAACCACTAAAAACATCGTGAGCATTATCATCGCAATAAATGTCATCACTGCTGTATTAAAATAAAAGAAATCAAATTGTGGAAGTGACGGATTAACTCCAACAGTCATCCATTCTTCTAATCTAAGCACAATCATTTTTATTAAACCATACATCACAAAGAGTGCCGCATATAGCCCATAAAACATAAAGAGAAAAGCCATAGGTAACGTAAACATTCCAAAATTACCATACTCTTTCTTGAAAAATAATTCTCGATAATCAAGAGCATTCTCCAAAAATCCTCTCGCCCATCTAAGCCGCTGATGGAAGAAACCTTTAGCTGTTGACGGCCCCACTGTGTAGACAAGCGCCTTGTGAGAATTCATAATCTTAAGATGATTCTTGTGCATGCGGAGAGTGATTTCAAAATCTTCTGTGTTGTGTGCTTTTTTGTAGCCACCTAATGTCTCGAAAACTTCTCGTTTAAAAATAGAAAATGGTCCGGGAGTAACCTGAATTGCATCTAGCTGTCCAAAAGCTTTCCTCAAAAAAACTCCCATTAAATATTCTACAGCCTGCATCCTTTGGATAAATGTCCTCGGGTTACGAATATGGATACAAGGAGTTATTGCCATCGCAGTTGGTGTAGCTTCGAAGTAACCAACAATAACACGTAGAGCATTCGGTGCTACGAATGAGTCAGCATCTAGGCAACCAAAAAGTTCACTCTTTGACATTGAAAGAGCGCGATTAACAGCGTTATGCTTGCCTTGTTTTTCTTCAATACACACGTCAATATTCTCTGGATAAATAGTCTTAAATTCTGTCGCTACTTGATACGTCGCATCAGTGCTGTTGTTATCTACAACAATAATATGGAGCTTGTCTTTAGGGTAATCCAGCTCCATAAGTGAAGTGAGGGTTGCACCAAGTGTACCGGCCTCATTCCAACACGGAACAGCTATAGTGACATGCGGGTACTTTGTAATGACGAAGGCTTCTTCGTTTTTGATTTTCTTTTTATTTTCAAAAAGGGATACGAAAAGAAGTATCTGAAAATACATCGACAGAAATAGGAACGGGTACATGAGGGCATTTAAAACGCTTTCTATCATGTTTATTTTTTCTTAGTGGTGGTAGCTGCCGTAGAGGAAGCATTCGATTCTACTTTAAATGACTCAGGGAGTAGCGCTTCTACTTCTTCAACTGTTTTAAAACCAGAGAAAACCTTATCATCAATAATTATTGTAGGAAGTGCAGCAGTCACCTTATATATGGCCTTAAGAGAGTCGACCACTGAAAGATCTAAATCATAATCAAAGGAGTACACGCGCAAATTAGGATAGAGTTCTTTAAGTCGAGTTAGGACATACCCCTGCTTCGCGCAGTCCTTACAGTCACTTCTGTTAGTGTAAAAATAAATAACTGAGACTGTTTTTTTGGCTTGTCCACATTTTTCAGTTAACTTCTTTGACAGAAGATAATCTTTTACTTGTAAGAGGGAGTAATATTTTTTTAGATATTGTACGGTTGCATCATCGCCTCCTCTTTCGTTTTCTGTAAACGAAAGCTTCTCCCCTACGAGAGATAACTGCTCCGAAAGGACAGTATCATTAACGTGCGAGCATGGGATTTCTTTTAAAAGATCGAATTGTGTTTCGCTTGCGAGAATATCTATTGCTATTGTGTCTTGTATTTCTTTTACGTTTTCTGTACGTAGTGATGAAAAATAGGTTGAAGCAAAAAAGGCGGTTACAAAGATAGAACTTGTAATAAGGAGTGTGAGGAGATATTTTTTGATATCAATCATGGAGGGGCAGATATTAGAGAGTAGACAATAGATTATAAGTGATACGTAATCTAAATAAATATGCTCCACATATTTATGGAGCCAGAACTCGGGCTCGAACCGAGGACCTACGGTTTACAAAACCGTTGCTCTACCAACTGAGCTATTCTGGCTTTTAATATTGTTTATATGTTGCATAATACTCTCTAGAAGAGAGGCATCATAATAACGTAGGGAGATTGTACCAAATTCTAGCTTTTTTGTCGAATCACTTTTTCCTTTTTTGTGAATAGTTGTTTTATAGAAAGAAGATACAGGGATTGACAATTTTTTTACCAAAAAATCTTTTAATTTCTTATCTTTTTGACCTTCGTGAATATGAAGCAAACATTTAATTCTTTGTTCATCAATTTTACAAATAACTCTTAAAAAAGTTACAAATAAGAGCATCATATCTGGATCACTATTAGTAAAAACGAGTGTAGTTCCTGATTTTGTACCCTCCCCCCAATATAAAGCGAGACCGATATAGTAGAGCGGTAATAGTCTTTTTTGAACACTCGTTGGAAGCACGCTCGAAAAACTGTTATTGTCTCTATTATATTTTGTTTTAAGTGATTGAGATATACTCCGTGATGAAATATTACTTTTTTTGATTATATATCTAACACCAGTAACAGACATATTGAGGTGAGTAGCAACTTCTTAAAAGATAGCCCTGAAATATATAATTCCTGTGCTTTTACATTGCGTATCTCCTTTTCAAGGTGACCGTCTTTATTTTTTATAAATTTCATATAATGAATAGGTTATTTTTTACACTGAAGTAAATAAAACAATTTTAGCATAGTAAAGATTAGTTAATCTTTAAAAGACTAAAATGTTGTGTTCGTAGGGAAGTCTGCGAGGGTTTAGATGAATCAAGGAGTGAAGGCTACGCCTTCACTCCTTGGAAGCTGTATTCTTAATGTTTGGCACTCCATATTCCATCTTTAACACTCTACGCTCTATGTTCTAAGTCCTATACTCTACAATCTACGTTCTGTATCTACGGCCTCCCCTCCTCTATTCCAGAAATATCTCCAAACCCGATCAGAATATCAAGCGTCGGCCGATACAGATAAATCAAACTGTCATACACTACTACCACATCTCCGTTTTGAGCGTCTTTAAAGAATGCTTGAGTTTGTTTAAGTTTGGACACATCTTGTACGACTGCTATTTGAGGATTCCCTTCTGGAACCTTCACGTGAGTCTTTAGTGCTGCTACAATTTCTTCGCCTGTTTGTGGAACTTTTTTGACTACCTTTTCTCCGTTAATACTAGTCACTGTACCTAATGATTCTTCTTGTTCTAATCTGTGTAGTTGATATTGAGAATAAATTCCAAAACAAAGAAAAATAAAAGCGAGAATACTAAGAGAGACAACAATACGTGTGATGCGTTTTTGTTTTTTCTTGCGACGTTCTATCTTATCCCTTAGAAGGGACGCCTCATCATAAGAAACATTCTCTTCATGAGTAATATCTTTATTCTTCTTTTCAAAAAAGGAAGTAATAGAGTTAAGTTTCATACGTTTATATTAACGAAGTATATCACAACCAATTGTTTCGTTGGCTTTGATTCTGGTGGTTGTATACCAATTTCCAGTCGCAATAGAAATAGGAATAAACGTAGAAACATACACTCTGTTAGATCGCTGGAAGCGCCTAACCGCATCCCTGGTAAGAGGACCAAATACCCCACTTAATGGCAATCGTTCGCCTTGAACAATATTCAAAAACTGCTGAACCTTACGCACGTCCTCTCCTCTATCCCCAAAGCGGAGATTAGTTCTAAAAAATGGACAAGCGTTCACAACTATTTTCTCTCCACATGGTGCTGTGGTCTGTCTTTCTATGTGACGCTGACTGAGTGTATACACCGTTCCTGTTGGTTCTTTTAGTCGCATTGGATCTAGGATGAGATTTTTATACTTCTTCTGCCATCGTTTAACTGCCTCTACATCTCTTGATTCATAGATACCATTAATTGGAAGCTTTTCATTTTCATATTCATTCAAGAATCGCTCCAATTTCTCGACATCGCTTTTGTTGTTACTGAGTGTGATATCAATGGGAGCAGTAAATGTCACTCTTGTCTTGCATGTACTTCCACTGATTATAGGTGACGAGGAAGAAATAACGCTTGAGGTTGTACTGGTATAGTCTCCAGTCACAGAAGGCGGTAGCACATAGAACCCGCCGCCGTTGGAACCACCTGTCGATACTGGGGTAGACGGAGTAGATGATGATACTGTGGCTGTGGTGGATGAGAGTGACTGAAGAGCAGATGAGAGATTAAATTGCGCCACAGAGAACAACCCACTTAGCGGTTGAGCGCTTTGAGTGAGTGAATATCCATTACCTGACAATGTCCCAGATAGCGCACCAAATGATTGCTCTAGTGTATAACCATTCCCGCTTACTGTTTGAGCAAAAAGTGATGACGTAGTTATGAACGCAATCACATATGAAAGCAGAAGAAATTTAAACTTTATAGAAATATTCATAACAATAATTGTATCATCTATTTTAATTCTTGTGTTGTACATCTGGTCTTACAAGGGGACCCCTTGCTACCCTTCAAACCATATTTCTGTATTCTATACTTCGTATCTTTCCCTCTCGTTACTACAATCTACTGACTACGAACTACATTTCTACGCTCTATATTCCATGCTCTATGTTCTACACTCTATACTCTATCTTCCTAATTCCCTCCCATTCTGTAGAGTGTGCGCACTTCTTCTTGACTGAGCCCACGATTATAAATACGTACATCGTCTGTTAGGCCTTGCCAATTATAATTGTCCTGACCAACTATTCCTATGTATAACGGATTTGTCGCTGTAATACTGCCAGCATATGTATCTGTTACAGTACCACGAACTCCATCAACATACAAATAAATATTAGCATCCCACACACCGACGTAATGATGCCAGAGTCTTGGATTAAGATTAGTAAATGCTGCATAATTAGTGTTATATCCTTCTATAAAAAACCTCATCTCGGAAGAGGACCATGCATAAAATCCCCACCCTTGAGTCCAGCTAGAGTTATTTGTTTTGATAATGGACCTTGATAAAGACCAGTAGCTCTATCACTTTTTGCCCAAAAAGAAACTGAGAGTGGTTTGTTAGCTAGCAAAGCGCTGGTACTTCCAGACAAATAATCATTCGTGCCATCAAAGGTTATCGCTTGACCTAACTTCCCAAGCACACGAGAAGTGGTCGTCGACATATTAGTGAATGTCCCGTGATTACCTCCAACACTATCTTGTGCTATAGTTGTCGCTCCTGTTGTCGATATGGTCTCCCCATCAAGAGTCCAGTGTCCAACAAGTCCATTTGAGACAGGTAACGATGAAGTACTCATAGCTCCAAAAGAAAGGTCTGTGCTTTTTGCGGCATTGTACATCGTTAATATTTCTGCTGCGGTTAATTTTCTATCATAGATTCTCACTTCATCAATTGGGATAATATTTTTAAAACGAAGAGAAAGGTACGTAGAAGAGTATCCAACCATACCAGTATCACTTGAAGTTGAAGATAGAATTCCGTCTAAATAAAATTCCCAGCCAGTTATATTAGAGTATGTACCTGTGAAATGATGCCATTTGTTAACAAAAGAAGGACTGGTTATGAAAGAAGAAACTGAAGTAGAAGCACCAACAGAATTATCTTCCATCATACCATACTCAACTCTTGAGAATCCTATTCTTGACCCTCCGCAACCATTAGCACAATATATTCTCCCTAAAGTAAATTGTGTGTTCGCTATACCAAAACCACCAGTATCATCATGATACAGTTCTAGCTCATTATGTTCTCCTGCCCCATTAACATAAACATCCCATGACTGTAAGTGACGATGTTGCTATAGATTGATACGGTATACTAACATGACTAGAAAGAGCTCTTCCTATTTTCCCTGCTGAACGAGATGCTGACATCGCTAAATTTCTTTTTGATTTACCGTAATCAATAGCATTCCCGCTTACTTAATCAAAATTATAATAAGAAAGAGGTTGTGTTAAGATGCCGCTTTTGCTTACCGTCTTCACACCTGAGAGTTGTGCTATCTCACGCGTGGTGAACGCGCGGTTGTAGACACGCACGTCATCAACGTGTGCCTGGGCAAGCCCCCCCCCCACTACCACCGTCTCTGCCATTTTCGGTAACATTTGTTACTCCGCCAATACTACCCTGTGTCTCTAAAGATATGTCTTCTCCATTAATATATAACTTCCGGCTTCCCGTAGAACTTTTTGTACCTCCGTTATATATAACTAAATAATGATTCCATTTTCCAGAACTTATATCTGTGTAATATCTAGCATCTGAGGAAGCAATTGCTGTATTACCTCGAAAGCCAAAATAAAGAGACCGACCAAATAGTCCAGAGTTGCTAGTTTTACCATGCCCAAACAAGAACTCAGATGAAGAACCTCTGAGGCGGACTGTTGCGTAAGAATCAACTGTAGTGGTTGCATGTTTAATCCATACAGACAACGTAAACCCAGCATCGGATGCCAAAATATTACTCCCATTAACAGAAACATAGTCGTTAACCCCATCAAAATAAAGAGCTTGTCCGACTTTTCCAATTACCGGCACTGCTCCATTCGTAACCGTTCCATGATTACCCTGCCCACTACTGTCGGTTGAGGTGGAGGAGTTAAGTCTCTTGCCGTCAAATGTGTGATGTAAGACGAGGCCATTTGTGACGACGTTTGCTGGAGTGGAAGACTTGGTGACAAGTGCGTAGACATGGGAGGCACTGAAGAAAAGTGTGGCGATAATGATAGATGCGGCAATAAGATTGCGCAGTGAAGAAAGGAGGGGTTTTTGGCCTCCTGCCCGCCAAAAACCCCTCCTTTCTTGGTTGGGATTATCACATCAATAAAGCGAGACAACAAGGGTACCCCTTGCGGCCCCTTTTGCAAGGGGTACCCTTGTTGCCCCCCTCCTTTATTCTAGTAATGATTGACATAATGATAATTGATTTAGTATACTACATTCACAAATGGCTTCGGCCCTCCTCGCAAGAGGTAACAAGAAAACTTTCAGACAAGAAATTGTCTGATTTTTCTTTTTATCTCTTCAAAATCTTCTGGCAACGATTCTCCCATCTTATACCTTAGACGTTTTGCATCTATTAAACGTACCTGAGATAAAATAGCTATGCTTTTTTCTTCTTTCTTCTGCAAAACAAAAGAGTGGTAATACTTTCCTGTTTTCTTTTTTGTTATGAGTGGTATACACCACAGTACTTCATTGTTAAATTTTTTAAGAGCAATAACAGGACGTAAGAAGTCTTTTCCTGTGCCATCTTGTTCAAATCCTATATTTTCACCCAAGGAGCATGACCACACCTCTCTTTCGTGAAAAAAGGGTCTTGCTTTATCATTATGAATACCTATTTTCTCCTCAATCCAATTTTGAATTCTTTTATCATAATGATTTTATAAAGTTATGGAGTAAGTACCGGGTCACCAGAAGATGAGCTACTTGTAGCGTCTCCTCCTCCATTTCCATTAGGGTCCAGTGCGTCACCTGCTTACGTGTCACCTCCCGAACCCTGTGTATCTCCGTCAGGATCTGTTGAAGAGCTATTACTGTTAGCGTCTCCGCTTCCACTAGAATCTCCTTCAGTTGAGCCAGTTCCTTCATCTGTTGAAGTACCTGCTACCTGCCCATCTCCGCTTGGGGGAGGAACTGGAGCTGGTGCACTCTGTGTACCTGACTGCTGGAGCATCTGCTGTAGTTGTGACTCGGTCACACATGTATTACCTACACAAAGCGTATCGGTCTTCATCATCTTGGCGTACAGTTCATCAAAGTATCCAACCATTCCTCTTACTGATACCGCGACATACTCTTTCACTACTTTATATCCTGAGAGTAACTGTGAACGTATAGCTTCTTTTGGAGATGAGAATGTGGCTGTATAGGAATCAATATATGCCAACCCCTCCACCCCTGAGAGTGTCACCTCCCTCTCCTTGTTCTCGACAATCATCATCACAAGAGATGATGTAGCGTTAGGAGAAGACGAGGAGAGAGCACGACCGATGGATGAGCCATTGGTGACTTGAGCCATAGCATATCCTGGGGTAGAGGTAGAGATAGTGAGATAGTCGCCACGCTTTACTTCTCCTACTACATACACTGGTACACGACCAGAGAAGGCTACAGGGAGGCCATTAATAGTATTACCTCCTAGGATGATACCTGGATTGGTTGAGATGACTCCTAATGCTTCATCTCCTAAGTTAGCTTTACGTATAGTAGCAAGAGCGTACTCTCTTGTAGAGCTATTTAACAGCTCTTGATTCCATGTTTGTGTAGTAGAAGTAGAGAGAGTAACTACCATACCAGCTGTTATAGTAGAGTCTTCTGTTGAATAGTTTTCTGCGAGGTCCGCCCCTGAGTTAATGGTTGTACCACCGTCTGTGAAGAGGTCACCGTCTGAGTCGATACGGAACTTGACGTTACCTGTTGATCCGACATCTGTGATGAGGCGGAATATGTCGATATTGGATGACGATGTTGCGTGGTATACATCTAAACGAGAGGAAGCAGAAGAGGTACCGATGGAAAGATCG
>JBDKJD010000004.1:0-75233 GCA_039796775.1 Candidatus Parcubacteria bacterium
CAAGCCCCTCTATTATTTATCCTGCTCTCTTTTTTGTATCTATCTTTACCCTATCTTCGCTCTACACTATCTCCTCTTGTTTTTTTAACATCACGCCATGAGCCAAGAGAATCTTCTCGAAGTCTTCTCTTTCTATACTCTCTACACGCATGAGTTCTTCTGCAATAGCTGTGAGGAGTGATCGCTTCTCTATCACAATAAGTCTTGCTCTGTTCCACGCATCATCCATGATACGCTTCACCTCACTATCTATCTTCTCTCCATACACTTCGCTATATTCTTTACCGTACACACCTCGATAATATTCATTATCCCCTTCAAGGGCAATAGGGCCAAGTGTGCTCATGCCATACCTGGTTACCATTTGACGAGCCATACTTGTAGCTACTTGGAGATCATTTGATGGACCAGTTGTAATGTCTCCGAATATTTCCTTTTCTGCGACATAGCCACCAAGTGACATAGCGATATCATCGAGGAATGCAGATCGTGACATAAGACGTCTCTCATCAATCGGAAGCTTAAGAGTATATCCACCAGCGTTTCCTCGAGAGATAATAGATATCTTATGCACTGGGTCAGCATCTGGAAGGATGGAAGCGACGAGTGCGTGCCCAGCTTCATGATATGCGGTTATCTTTTTTTCTTTTTGTGAGAGGATGTGACTCTTTCGTTCAGGGCCGAGCATTACCTTTTCGATAGAACGAATGAGGTCGAATTGTGCGACCTTCTTTCTTTCTTCTCTTGCTGCCAATATTGCAGCTTCATTCATAAGTGAATAAAGATCAGCCCCAGAGAATCCAGGAGTACGCTCTGCGATGACTTTTAAATTAACATCTTCAGCGAGAGGTTTTTGTTTAATATGAGAAGTTAATATCGCTTCTCTATCTCCCCTGTCTGGCATATCAAGCGTGACACGTCTGTCGAATCTTCCAGGACGAAGGAGTGCTTTGTCGAGCACGTCTGGTCTATTCGTTGCTGCCATCACAATCACATTCATCGTAGGTTCGAATCCATCCATCTCAACAAGTATTTGATTAAGTGTCTGTTCTCTTGCTTCACCTTGACCATTAATAGACGTAGCACGAGATCTTCCAACCGCATCGATTTCATCAATAAAAATAATTGCGGGTGAAGCTTTCTTGGCCATATCGAAGAGATCTCGCACACGAGATGCACCAACTCCAACAAACATCTCTTCAAACTCACTTCCTGAAAGGGCAAAGAACGGTACACCTGCTTCTCCCGCTACAGCGCGCGCAAGCATAGTCTTCCCTGTTCCTGGAGCTCCCATGAGAAGTACTCCTTTTGGAATCTCAGCTCCAATGTCAGTGAACTTCTTTGGAGATTTCAAGAACTCTACTATTTCTTCTAATTCTGCTTTTGCTTCTTTTGCTCCAGCAACATCTTTGAATGTAACTTTTTGATTAGAATCGTCTGGATAAATAATTTTAGCTTTTGACTGACCAAAAGAAAGCGCCTGCATATTAGCACCTTTAATGCCTCGTCCTAACCACCAAATCATAAGAATCAAAAACAAAATAGGGAGAAGGATTGGAATAAGTGATCCCCAAAAACCAAAACCTCTATCACTTTTAATAGTCACGGTGGTGGATGCAAGTGTTGTAGTACTCACACCATATGCGCTTAATGTTGTCACAAGAGAAGCACCGGATTCTTTTTTGGTTTCTATTGTTCTTTTATCTAATGTAACCCCTGACAAAGTGTCCCCTGAGACTTCCACTTCAGTAATTTCATTATTCTTCACCAATGTTGCGAATTGAGAAAGCGGTACAGACTCTATATTCTTTCTTTCTGAGAGAAGAGAATACCCCCATACCAGACACATAAAAATGATAAAAGCTCCAAAGAGTTGATTAGAGAAGCTAGGAGGTTTGACCTCCCCTTCTTTCTTTTTTGGATTTTTGAGTTTTGGTAACTTTATTTTTTTCATGTCTTTCATTGTATCACATGCTAAAATAGAGACTAATCATGCGTTTAATAGAAAATAAAAAGCTAGGAATGGTATATACAGTCGAAGAAACAATCTCTACCGGGATGGAGCTTTTTGGGTTCGAAGTCAAAAGCATACGAATGAAATTAGGCTCATTAGACGGCGCGAGAATTATCATACGAGGAGGTGAGGCATTCCTCGTGGGTGCTTTTATACCTCCCTATCAAGCTGCCAACACCACGCCGTCATATGACCCCTATCGCACACGCAAACTTCTCGTAACCAAAAAAGAGATATTCCGCCTCGCGGCTGTTGAACAAGAGAAACGCTTGACACTCATCCCGATTTCATTGTATCTTAATAATAACCTTATCAAATGCTCTTTAGGCTTATGCAAAAAGAAACAAGCAGGTGATAAGCGAGAAAATATCAAGAAAGATATTGCACGAAGAGAACTAAGAAATAGCGATTAGCTTTTAGATCAACTTACTATGCAATTATTTAGCTAATAGCTCACCGCTAAAAGCTAACAGCTACTATCGGGGGTGTCCTTTGGCTTTGATAATAAGAATGTGTTTCATATGCTGTGTCGAGACTGCTTGAGAACTCGTACCCTTTCAAGCGCACCATGTTGCAAAATCAACTGGTAAGGCAATCGCTTCTCCATATTTTGGACGCGCATTCGCTCCAGCATTCGCCTAAATTACTGGCCGATCTGGTGTCTTACTCTTCCGCACCTACGGGGAGAGATAAGGCAATATAACAGTTAGGTGTAGATGCACGAATCGCGCGAATCATGTATCGAATTCTTCGCGCTTTGTATCTATTACTTTTGGTTTACTTTTCATGATAGATACAAGACATCAAAGTAAACTACACACAGAAGAAATGTGCCTCACACCTTGTTACACGGGGGTTCGAATCCCCCCACCTCCACAAAATCTAAAAATCTCCTGAGTTGCAACTCAGGAGATTTTTAGATTTCTGTGAGGACTAGAAGAAAGTGACCTGCGTCACTTTCGTGAGGATTCGAATGGGGGTAGCGAAACATCTTCGACGAGCAGCGCGAGGAGGGGTTTCGTGACCGATCCGCCCACAAACTTGTCGCTTTTTTTTGCTCTATTTTAATTTCTATATTCTACGCTCTATGTTCTACACTCTCTCTTCGCATCTTCATCCGTATTACTACAAACCACTACCCACAAACTAGAAACTGTGCTCCATCTCCTCCTTCTCCCCTTCCCACTAATTGCTAACGGCTATACACTAATCTTTATGCAAGCATATTTATTTTCTCTTTGTGTTATCGCGTTTCTCACTACTATTTATTTCGTTATCGCCTGTTATAAAAAAGACAACAGTCTCATGGACAGGTTCTACGGACTGACATTTGTTATCACAGCATGGGTGATGACTTGGCTTCAGTTACAAACAGCTCCAATCTCTCCACTACTTGCACTCATCCTCATACTCATCACTTTATGGGGGCTACGACTTTCTTCTCGTATTCATTTCAAAAACAAAAGAAAAGCAGGAGAAGACTTTCGTTATGCAGCATGGAGAGAAGAATGGTCTAAAAAAGGATTGTCATATTTCTACGCACGATCATTTCTTCAGATCTTTATGTTGCAGGGACTAGTTGTTAGCGTGGTGCTGTTACCATTCACTCTCACAGTGAGTAATTCTGTATCGCTCTCTTCGCCATATATTTCTATAGGACTCATCATATGGCTTGTTGGATTCTTCTTCGAATCTGTCGGGGATTATCAATTAGATACTTTTATTAAAAGAAGAAACAAAGAAGGGTCTCAAATCATGCAAACAGGTCTATGGAAATATACTCGTCACCCTAACTATTTCGGAGAATCATCAATGTGGTGGGGGTTGGCGCTTATGGCATTCTCTCAAACATCTCTGTTTGTTTTCTTGTCGCCTCTTCTTATCACGTATCTGCTTTTAAAAGTCTCAGGTATACCAATGCTTGAGAAAAAGTGGGATGGTAACTCTGAATGGGAAGCGTATAAGAAAAAGACGAGTGCGTTCTTTCCTCTTCCACCAAAAGAATAAATGAAGCTCCCCGGGTCAGAGACCTTCCCTCACTCATTCCATTCGTATCGGCGGGGTATCTAGGAAAGCTCCGCAAGGATTATTGAAAACCGAGGTTTTCAAACTTTCCTACAAAGTTCCCACGGGCTAATGCTCGGGGTATGTGTGAATAAAAATGAATGTGTTGTTTTTCTTTATTTTTTCTAAAAAAAGTGTTATTATACTAAACAATAAACAACCTTGACAGATAAAGTAAACATCAACAACAACATACGTTCACCCAAACTCCGCGTCATCGGAGCACAAGGAGAAAACTTAGGAGTTCTTTCAAAAGAAGAAGCTCTCGTCTTTGCGAAAGAAGCAAGACTCGACCTCATTGAAGTATCATCTCAATCAGACCCCCCTGTTGCTCGCATCGCTGATTATGGTAGATATACCTATGAGCAATCAAAAAAATTAAAAGAAGTGAAAGCTAAAGCTCATATAACAGAAACAAAAAACGTACAGATAAGCGTAGCGATTTCTGAGCACGACATCATGATTAAAGCAAAGCAGGTAGCGCTTTGGATAAAAGAAGGACATAGAGTCAAAATAGAGCTTCAATTAAAAGGGCGAACCAAATATATGGACGAAGCCTTCTTAAGAGGCAGATTGGAGCGCATGATGGCAGTTATCCCCGCTGAATATAAAATCGCTGAACCTCTCAAAAAAGTAAACAACAAATCACTCCTAGTTGTTATCGAAAAAGCAAAATAACGACTGTTAACTATTAGCTATTAGATAGTTTCTTAGTAGTCAGTATTTAGCCAATAGCTATAAGCTAAGTGCCAAATGCCGTTTATGGCTTGATTCTTATGATTAAATGTGATACAATACCCCAACTAATCGCGGATTATAGAAAACACGTATGAAGACTAACAAATCATTCCTAAAACGTCTCAAAGTTACCAAAAACGGTAAGATTATTGGACGTAAACCAGGGCTCAACCACTTTAACGCAAAAGCTTCTCGTAGAAAGCAATTATCTGGAAAGCGAGGACAAGAATTCGTTATGACAGGTAAGGAGAAGTCTCGTTTTCTCCCTGGTCTTCTATAATCCCACTTTTAATAATTTAATTACAACACCATGTCTAGAGTAAAAAGAAGCAAGATTGCAATGAAGCATCGCCGAAACGTTCTTTCACAAGCAAAAGGATATCGTTTTGGGCGTAGCAAGAAGGAAGTTGAGGCTAAAGTTGCCCTTCGTAAGGCAGGAGCGTATGCGTTCGCTCACAGAAAAGACAAAAAGACTGACATGCGTCGCCTCTTCACAGCAAGACTAAACGCTGGACTACGAGCTCAAGGAGTTACTTATTCAGTGTTCATCGATAAGTTAACAAAGAAAGGAATGGTTATCAATCGCAAAATGCTCTCAGACTTGGCTGCTAATAATCCAGAAATCTTCACACGAGTTGTATCTCAAGTAAATGGATAACTAGGGCAGCTCTTGGCAGTTAGCCTTTAGCTCTTAGTCAAAACTGAGCACAACAAAGCGCCCATCGGGCGCTTTGTTTGCTAATGGCTAATGGCTGCTCATTACAGTCTCATCTCCCTCTCTCCTGTAAGCTCTTGAGCCTTTACCATTTCGATTAATTTGGTAACTAATGTTTTTGGATCTTTACTAAAAATAACATTAGGGTTCTCTCTATTGCTATTCTTGATAATATTCCTGATTACTTCATCTGTTGCCCACTCGCCTTCTAGTATCCCAAGAGGCATATTTGCCTCCCAGGCAACAGTAAACTCGTGTATTGTGCCAATACGGCCACATCCGATAACAATAGCATCTGATGACCTCACAAGCATCAAGTCTCTCCCAGGGAATCCGAATCCTGTATAGATAACAGCATCCATCGCTTTAAGAGGGAGTCGATACACTTCTATGTGCTCTTTCTTGCTCGCAGCAGGAGACAGGCCAAATGACACACCGCCGACTTCTTTGGCTCCCTCTGCTGCGTAAAGAGGAAATCCGGAGGTTGCGCCAGTAATAATTTGAGCTCCTTGTCGAGCTATTTCACGTCCAAGTTCTTTTGCAACGGGAATAACTGAAGGGCCGCAGTGGGCTATCTCTGCTGCTCCTGATACTGATATGGTAATAGTCTGTGCTTTCATGAAAACAGTATATAGTTACTGGTTACTAGTTGCTAGTGGACACACAGAACGAGGAGCTTAGAGTTCAGAACATAGAAAATAATACTCTCTTTCTCGATCTATATTCTATACTCTATGTTCTGCATTTCTTCTCTTTACTCGAGCTCCAACACATCCCCCTTCTCTGGCACTATAACATCTGTACCATATTCATTATGAATTCTTTGTCCCAGGAAATAAGTACTCTTCGGCTCACCAAGAACGATACACACTTTTTTTAAACTATTAGCTGTTGAGCCAACGAATTCAACTAAATGATCTGAGTCTTTGTGTGCAGAGAATCCATGTATATTAATCACACGAGCTCGTAGTGGGACGACTTGATTATTAATTATTAATTCTGACTGACCATCAACTATCTTGCGGCCGAGCGTGTTAACAGCTTGATACCCAGCGATGATGATTGTATTACGTGGATCACTTAAATACTTTGCTTCATGATGAACGATACGACCACCATTACTCATACCACTTCCTGCTATGATTACTTTTGGTCTATGATCATTGTTGATTGACTTACTTTCTTCTGGGGAAGGAGTTTTAATCAAGCCCTTAAATGCGAAGACATCATCCCCTTTAACAAGCTCCCTCTCTATATCTTTGTTGAACCAGTGTTCGTATTTTTTGTACACCTTTGTGATATTGATACCAAGAGGAGAATCAAGATACACTGGCACTTCTTTAATCTTACCCCCTTCAACTAATTCATTGAATGCGAGTAATATTTCTTGAGTTCTCTCTATTGAGAAAGCTGGGATGAGGACGGTGCCTCCTTTTTCGTAAGTAGAGGTAATGGCCTCTTTAAAAATATCAATGCGCTTATCTTTGTCTTTGTGATTTCTGTCTCCATACACACTTTCTAAAACTAAATAATCAATATCATGAAGAAGTGTTGTATCTCTCATAAGCGGTGACGGTGTATTTCCTAAATCCCCAGTGAAGGCTATTGTTTTATTCTTGTATGTGATAACAATCATTGAGCTACCTAGAATATGTCCAGCGTCTTTAAACGTGACTTTGATATCACCTTCTTCTCCTCTGATAGTGAGCGTCTCTTCATAGGTGACCACATCTGACCATAAACGCATCGAAGCGAACACGTCTTTTTCTTCATAGAGAATAGGCAGATGATGTCTCTCGCTTTCCTTATGAAGAATACCCATTGAGTCCATCAAGATTAACTCTGCCATTTCTCGTGTCGGCTCTGTACTGATAATCTTACCACTGAATCCATCGCGCACGAGTTTCGGTATTCTGCCTACATGATCCAAGTGAGCATGTGTGACAAAAAGATATTCAACCTCGTGTGGATTGTATGCAAAATCTTCATGATTAATAGGTAAAGCATTATATTCACCTTGAACAAGTCCACAGTCGATGAGAATCTTTTTGCCTCCAACTTCAACTAAGAAGTTAGACCCCGTTGGCATTTGTGCCCCACCGTGAAAGGTAATACGAAAAGTAGACATTGTGATAATTATTTATGGTTACGAATAAAAGCGTAGTAAGCTCCAGCCACACCAAGTATATAATCAAGGATAGTATCCCAATATTCTAACCAAGAAGAAAATACAAGAACGCCTCTATTGTACTCATATAATTCCCACACGACAGCAACAATAGAGATAGAGATTATCAAAAGTTTTTTTGATAAGGGTTTATTGTAATAATTAAAAACACTCATCACTAAATATCCAATCAAGAACCCTCCGAGAAAATGCATCGGTATATCAAGAAGAGGTAATTCGTGATACAAGTTAGCTGGCTCAAAAACATATCGAGAAATGAGGAATGTGGTTAAGAGTAACGATAAGGCTAAAAGAATATGTTTCATTATTCTAGCAGTATATCATGCTTGATGTTTGATTAAGAAAAGAAAAAACTACACAATGTGTAGTTTTTTCTTAGATACTTAGGACATCTTCCTGATGTTTTAAGTCAGGTGGGTGAGAAACGAATGAGACCTCGGTCAACATTACAATATTCTATAACCCGAAAGATGTTTATCCAGAAAAATACCTAAGTATCTATCATTATTATATTCTTGAAAAAGAAAAAGTAAAGCCGAATTATTTTAATGTAAAAAGTTTATTTTTCAGAACTTACTTTTGAAAGTACGTGTCATTTTCTTGCTAGAAAATGCACTCCCTCTCGCCTACCCGGCTCCGAGAAACTTTCAAAAGTAAGTTCTCTTGTTGGAGCGGTAAACACAAGAGCGGCGCCTACGGCGCCGCTCTTGTTTCGTACATTCTACACTCTGTATTCTACGTTCTAGAGTCTAGCATCTTAAACTATTCTGCAAGTCCGTCTAGATTCACATCATAAAGCATTGCTTCTGTCACGAGACGATAGTTCATGATCTCTTCCTTAGTAAACCACAGATCTACCTCTCTTTGATACGCTCCTTCACCATCTGCCGGATCAGTGCAGTGTATTAGATTACGCATGCCACGAGATCCATCAACATCACAAAGGTAATAAGAGTCGAGCGCATAGTCTCCTCGTATTGTACCTGAGTCAGCTGTTGTAGGCTCAGTACCACCAACCAGACGCTTCACTACAGCTTGAGCCTGATTCCCTTCTATAACAAGAGACACTACAGGTCCAGCACACATGTAGTGCACCATGGCACGAATAATATCCTTTCCATATTCAATCGCTTCTTTGTCGATGGTATGACCAAGTTTCTTTTTGTTCTCAAGAATATTAGTCCCTTTTTTGAGATACCAAGCATCATCTTTATTGTAATGCTTCCACAACGTCTCTTCGTTGACCATATGCATTTTCATGCCAACAATTTTAAGACCAATTCTTTCGAAACGCTTAACTATTTCACCGACTAAGCCACGCTGTACCGCGTCTGGTTTAAGGATAATAAATGTTCTTTCTTTTTTTGGATGCATAGAAATAGTTACTGGTTACTAGTTGATAGTTAATAGTTTTAATGTTTCTATACTAACAAAAACAAAGCAAAAAACCAAGCAACAATGCTCGGTTTTTTGTTATTTCTCTTTGAATCTTTAGTGCGCGACGTATGGAAGGAGTCCCATGAATCTTGCGCGCTTGATAGCATTAGCGAGAGCTCTTTGATTCTTAGCTGTTAGCCCTGTCTTTCTGCGATTAAGCATACGAGCGTGAGGGTTCAAGAACTTTACTAGAATCTCAGTGTCCTTGTAGTCGATAAACTTTATATTGTTTGCATTAAAGTGATCTTGTTTTTTCATAGAGATAGTTAATGGTTGATAGTTACTAGTTAATAGTTTTTACTTCTTATTTACCCTAAGCAAAGATGGGTAGGATTTATTTAGTCTGAGGTGGTCTTAAAGTCGGTAATACTTTTTTTCTAAACTAAGAAAATTGTTTTAGTTGCGAGAAGCTTAGAAATTTTACGACGGAGATGTAGGGACACTACACTGACTGAGTAAAATTTCGTAGCGACGAAGCAGATGAAATAATTTTATGTGTTTAGAATGGGATGTCGTCGATGTTAACATTAGCATCTCCATAATCGATCGTATCTAAATCTGGCGCTTGGCTAGCAGCAGCTTGTTGCTGAGGAGCGACAGCGTCGCTACCTGCTTGTGCTAGGCCACCTGACTTAGGACCGAATTGTACGGCGTCTGCTACAATTTCTGTTCTATACTTTTTCTCATTAGTAGTTTTGTCATCCCAGCTACGTGTCTGGATACGACCTTCTATCATGACACCTTGTCCTTTCTTAAGGTACTGAGCACTTGTCTCTGCCTGACGACCGAAGACTACGATGTTGTGATACTCAACTTGTTCTTGTTTTGCACCATTTGCATCTTTGTACACACGGTTAGTAGCGAGAGAAAATGATGTTACTTTATTTCCATTTGGGAGTGATCTCATTTCTGGATCACGAGTCAAATTTCCATAAAGATATACTTTGTTTAAATACATACGAAGTGAGAGTAGTTAGTTATTAGTGATCAATGATTAGTATAACATCAAACACATGCTACAAACTACTTAATCTCTTCAGCTGAAACGACGACTTCTGCTTCAGCTGTTGTGTCGATATTAGCTTCCTTTGAAGCGGCAATATCTTCATCTGACGGTCCGTCTTCGTTATCAATAAGAGATTCTGCTTTAACTACTGGGGCACGCTTGGTGTACACAGTATTCTCAGCGACAGTACGAACGACGATATATCTCACCACCTCTTCGTCTAGCTTGATCCCTTTTTCAAGAGTGGCTACTTTGTCACCAGCAAGCTCGAACTTTATCCAACCGAAATATCCTTCATTAAAACGAACATTCACATTCTTCTGAACTCTTATCATTTCGTAAGCGAGCTCGCGCATATACGGAGCCTCTTCTGAAATGAAGCTACCTCCTAGAGTAGCAATAGACTGCTTAAGCGTTTCAGCTTTCTTAAGCGCAGTGGCTTCATCTAATTTATTGTCAAAAATAAAAGAGATTTCATATACACGGCTGTCTACTATGGTTTCATTATTTTCAGTCATAGGGACATATTATACCATTATTTTAAGCAAAAAGAAAGATCCGACGATGTGGGGTCTTTTTAGGCAAGAAGTTTGTTATCTTTTCACACGAACACTGAAATACGTTTACTTTTGAGGTGATGTAAATCACTATACGCGTCTGCTTCGATAACCTTATCGACCAACGTTCCACTTTGCTCATTGATAATCGTGTTCTGCAAAAGACGAGCAAAGCGATTGTTGGGATTATTCCAACCCCACATGAGATGGTGAGTACCATTTTCTTGGTTTTCTTTCATGAGAAGAAAAACTTTGTCTCTTTGTCCTTTGCGAGAACGAGAAAGTCTGAGCAATCCAAGCTTTTGAAGCTTACTTTCTTCTTCGAGATCAAAACAAAGCTTGCGCCCTGCGATTGTGACTAAGATGCAACCTTTGCGTTTTTGGTGTAGAGCAACGTGAGTAACATACCCCCAAACGGAGGTATATGGTGAATACTTCATGATTTTCTCCAATATGAGTGAACTGAACTATCTCTATCCTCTACCTTTTTGAGCGCATTGTCAACTTGGGGGAATAGTAAAGGGGTTATTTAATAGAGAAATAGTTATTCTGGTATAGAAAACATTCTCTTCACATTCTCTAACACCTGTATACGCATCGTCTCCATATCTTCGTTTCTGAGCACTGCCATACGAGCAACCACTTCTTGCACTTTAAGTGAATCATTTCTCTCCCCTCTGAATGGAGCAGGTGTCGCATATGGGCTATCTGTCTCTGCAATAATCATAGTTGGGGGTAAAAATCTGACAACATCATCGTAATCTTTGGTAAACGTAATAACTCCGGAGAAGCTCATAGTGAATCCAATCTCAATAAACCGCTTAGCTATGTCGATGTCTCCTACAAAAAAATGTGCATTGCCTCGCAATTTAGTCCCGTACTTTTTCTTGGCGCCTTCAAGCATAAAAAGCATGTCTTCATACGCATCCATCGTGCCTTTACTTGGTCTACCGTGGAGCATGAGGGGTAAGTTAAGTTCTACAGCAAGATGTATCTGCTCTTCAAAAATTCTCTTCTGTCTGTCTGCTTCAGCGTCTTTATTCCAAGATAAGCCCTTCTCTTTCTTATCTCTATCAAAAAATGTCTCAACATAGTGGTAATCGAGTCCACATTCCCCTATTGCGACAACCTTTTTACTCTTAGCTAAGTCGCGATAAAACCCTGCATCAAATTCCTCCGTGACATTGTCTGCTGGATGATGCCCGACACTTGCGAAAACATGCTCACACTTCTCAGCTAAAGCAACCGCTTTTGTACTCTCTTCTTTATCTGTACCAACGGTTATAGCCCCAACACCATAGGACTTCATAGAAGCGAGCACCTGGTCTCTATCTTCATCATACTTTCTGTCATGGAGATGCGCATGGGCATCAAAGAGAGCGTAGTTCATGGGGGGGGTAGTTATTAGTGGTTAGTGGTTAGTGGTTAGAAATAAGTATACATCATACTCATTAGGTGCAATCGGTGACATCTTCTTAGATAAAAGAAAACAGCTCATATGGGAGCTGTTTTTGGGGACAGATTTTTCATCTGTTACTTGATAGGGGTTGGAGACTTCGTGCCTGATCTTACCATACTAAGCTCTAGCCGTGTCTCCATCAGAAGTTTACCTAAATGATTCTGTCCCTGACGAGAAGAGTCTGGATATACGGCGACACCAAAAAAGGCATCTCCCCACCAATTCGTTTCTTCTAGATGTTTCCCTACTGTTGACAGGAGAAAATCTCCAAGTTTTGGGTTGCCATAAATTTTGACCAAAGAATTTGTTTCATGACGGACAATTTACGCTCCTCCCACTCCTCTTCTGTATATGCCCACAGATGTCGCTTTTGGCCCAAAGTTTTGGCTTGTTTTGGAGACACAAAAACAAACTGAGATCGCAAATATCTTTGATCTTGTTGAACGGTTGAAAACTTGGCAGCTTGATAGGCATTCTCGCTTGATGGGTAAATCACACCCTCAAAGACAACTTGGCATGGCCACATGTTGGAAAGTGGTCTATATTCGCCAAAAAATCCTCCTATTTTTGTCGCGCTGATTTCTTGAATCAATTGCGCTTTCTTGCTAAGAGAAAGTTGAGCATTCATGGTAACACTCCTTCAAAGATCAACTAAACAAAGAACCATAATGAATCCTAATAGTAACTTATAGATAAATCAAAGTCTGCCGAACAACGGAGATTCTGGCATCTTGTTTTCACGAATACATTCTAAAATCTTCGCTGAAGTTCGTGGCATGAATGACACTAATTCACACACAATAACATCAAGCTCTGAGAGACAATGATAGAGCATTTCTTTTCCTTTTACTTCGTCGACTTTTATAACCTTAAAAGGTTCATTAGAAGCAATATATTCATCAAGTGTACGCATACGATTCATTACTTGTTTTAAAGCTAGATTCATATCATGATTATCTTCTATGAGTGTTACCATCTTTGGCTGACCGAGAGTCACACCATTTGTTGTAACCATTTTCATCACGCGACTTGTTAAATTACCAATGCCATTTACTAGATGAGCTGTGTATGAAGCTCGTATTGAATCGATAGTAATGTCTCCATCTTCAAATGAAGGTATCTCATGAAGAAGCACAAAGCGAAGCGCTTCCCCGGCCAAATCACCGCACACGGGACGAAACATTTCTATTACTTCATTCGGATCTATCACATTACCGAGTGATTTACTCATCTTCTGTCCTCCTGATGTGATATGCCCGTGAACGAGTATTTTCTTTGGAAGAGCCAAGCCTGCTGAGAGAAGCATTCCTGGCCAAATAGCCGCATGGAAACGAAGAATATCCTTGCCGATAATATGAGTAGTGTTACTCCATCTCTCATTATCAAATGACTCGGTGCCATACCCGATCGCTGTAATATAGTTAGAGAGTGCGTCACACCATACATACATGACATGCTCTTCATCTCCTGGAACTGGTATACCCCAACCAATCTTAGACCTCGGTCGAGAGAAAGAAACCTTTTCTAACCCTCTATCAATAAATGCCAGAATTTCGTTCTCACGACTCTTCGGGAATACCTGCATCTCACCGCTCACCATAGCTTCTTTTATTCTGGTTGTATACTTTGGTAAATCAAAAAAATAATTCTCTTCTTCGACTTCTTCTGGAGCCTTGAGATGCGCTTGACACTCTCCCTTTTCATTAAGATCTGAATCTTTTTTGAACTCTTCACATCCTACACAATAGAGAGCTTTGTATTTTTCTTTTGTTATGTCGCCATTTTCTACGAGCTTATTCCATATCGCTTGCGCACCTTTGTAATGTTTCTCTTTGTCACTTGTGCGTACAAAATAATCAGGTATAACTGAAAGCTCTTTGTCGAGTGACTTAAAAGCTTCTGCATAAGCATCTACGAAGTCTTGCACGTCTATTCCTTTTTCTTTAGCTTTCTCTTGTATCTTCTGACCATGCTCATCCATTCCTGTAATGAAAAAAGTGTCTCCTTGTTGTCTAGAATATCTCGCAAGAGTATCAGCCATGACGAATTCAAAAGCATGCCCTATATGAGGAGCACCGTTTGCATACGCAATTGCTGTGGTGATTAATGTTTTATTCGACATGATCTTTTTTCTTCCTAACATCGTCAGCAAGTTCCATGAAGATGGCAGCCACAGGGACCGCGAGAAGTACCCCCCAAATACCTGCAAGCTTAGCTCCAACCAAAAGTGCGATAATCACCACAATAGAAGGAACACCGACTAATTTGTTCATCACCTTTGGATAGAGAACATGGTTTTCAAGTTGACCAATAATAAGATACACAATTGCAACAATTCCTAAAAGGGACGCTCCTCCGTGCATCCACGCAATAAAAAGTGCCGGAATGGTAGCGAGTGATAATCCAACTACAGGAATAAGTTCTCCAAAAAAAGCAAACATAGCTAGGAGTGCAGCATAGGGCACGTCGAGAATTTTGAGTGGAATGTAAACAAGGAGGGCGACTATACATGAAAGTAGTAATTGGCCTTGCATCCACATGCCGATTTTATTTTGAGTTCTTACCCAAAGGTCTGTAATGTATTCTTCTTTTCTCTTAGGTACGATGAGGCGTAGGAACTTCTGAACACCGTTTTCTTCAAGAGCTAAGTAAAAGGCCAAAATAAAAGTAAGAGCAACATTAACCAACCCTCCAAGGAGAGACGCAGTGGTTGCGAACACTCCACTTGATCCAAAGAATGTATTCTTGAGCACTGTTAATATTTGACCTTTTGATATATCTCTTCCTAACTCTTGAACAGCCAAAGATAAATCTCTGAATCCCATATCTCTTCCAAAAATTCTTATCGAGTCAAGAAGTGAAGGGAGTGTCTTAATAAATTTAGCTACATCATCAGCCAAAGGGGGCAGTAATACAAACACAACGAGTGCCATGACTGAGATAATGGCTATAAATATTGCTCCAACTGAGACACCTCTAGGAATAGAGTGTCGCGATAGGAATTTTACCGGCACTTCAATCGCTGAAGCCAAAATAATCGCCACCAAGATAACAATCACTAGTTCACTCAAGTAGAACAAAGTAAAAAGAAGTATAAGAAACAGTATGGTTCTTATAATTGACCCGCTAGAGATAGAAATTGTAATAGATTCTTTCATAACGCTATTCTATCACAAACTGACGAAAGTTATTCTGTTACAAGAGAGGGGTTGGTTGGCCAATTTTCTCCTTTGATAAAGGTGGTGATCGGATCAAATGTAATCTTAATACGATTCTTAGATAATACTTCGTCAGCCTCTAAGACAATTGCTGATGTGATAGCAGGAGAGGTGCCTCTTTGACTAAGAGAAGGTTTGACTGCGAGACTCACCTCACCTGTTTTGGTTTCTCCACCATTAAGAGCTCCGGCATTAAAAGAAACAGTTCTTGTTCTAGCGTCATAAGAAAATGATTGACCGCTGCCATACACGTCTCTCCATGAAACATAAAAAGGAAGCGTGAAAGAAACTTTAGCATTCTTAATCGCATTTTGTGCACTAATAGAGAGCGAGACTGTGTAGGTTGTTTGATTATTAGCAACCGGTGGTATTGGACCTGTGTTGTTGAGTGACCCGTTTGCATATGAAGTTCTAGCTTCGAGTGAAGCACTTCCTTTGATCGCATATGTTTTAGAAAACACATTAGTCACATCAGAATCAGAAACATCAAGAGCTTCAGAGACTAAGGAGAGTGAAAGCGTTGGTGAGTTGAAGCCACTCGTGACAGTAGGCATACTCACCACAAGTGTTCCCTGACCTCCTGGTGGAAGAATTCTAAGATCAGGGAGTAACGAAGCATCCCATGTGATGGTTTTCTTTTGTGAATCATAATAACCTTTGTTTGGGGCAACATCATTGTAGATAATAGCGTCACCGTCAAGCGCTAGTCGTAATACTACATTCTCAAGAGGTTTTGATCCTGCATTCTTGTAACTAATAACCACTGTCACTCTATCGGCGTAGGTAATAGACTCGTCTCCTCCTATTGTAGAAGAGAGGGAGAATTGAGTATCGAGTGGCGACTTTCTGAGTGTGACATCTTTGACCGTTGAAGAGTAAACAATGCCAAGCACTTTGTTGGAGTCACTTTGTGAACCTAGTTTTGAAACAATAGAAGCAACCTCTCCTACTCTTCCCTTGAAAAATCCCTTCACAAAAAAACTATACTTTTCACCCTTCTTGATTGAAGGGATTTCCCATGAAGTAGTGCGTGGAAGTGGTGGACGCTCTTCGCTTGCCTTTTCAAAGGATTGAGGGAATGTGACGAGTAACACACTTTTAGGTGATGATGTTGATGAATTATTCTCGACCGTGAATATAAACGTTCCTTCTTGTCCAACCGAGAGTACTTCTGGTCCTTTGACTGAGACAGAGACGGGTGGCGTCTCTATGATTACGTCCGTGGTTACGATTTTGTTAAACGTCGCATTAGATCCTGGTACTTTATATTCCAACTTCACTGTTATATCTCTACTCTCCCCTTCTCTACCATAAAGACTAAGAGAGAAGTCTTGTCGCTTGAACTCGTCTTTGGCAACAGCTCCGACCGGTCTCTTTTCTTGTATCTTCTCTTGTTCATCTTCAGATGACGACCCCTGTTTGTACAATAATGTCAGAGTCACATCTTCAAGTGTCACCTTGTTGTTATTACGAAGTGTAACAACAAGCGGTACAGTATCCCCTCCTTCGACAAAAGGAGTTATCTCAAGCGTTGTATCTATGTTGGCTGCAGATACTACATTTTGAAGAGAGATAACTCTATATGCAGTAAAAAGAAGCACGAGAAGCAAAGTAATAAGGGAGAACAAAAAGAACATTAACCCAAAAGAAAATTTCTTATCTTCTTTTTTGACGAGAATAGGACCATCTTCTCCCCAGGATGTTGGGAGATCGACATTCTTGGTGGACTTCACCCGATGAATATCGGCATTAAAATCTTTATTTTTTGGATCATAGAGCTCATGCTCTATTCTATCAAGAGGGCTTATAGTGTTATCTTTTTCCATACAACGTATATGTAGAATTGTATCTATGAGTATAGCAGACTTGTGATTATAATTGTGATTCTTTGAGCACTTGTAATGTATGACGCTTCACTCTTTCTTTGTTGAGAAGTACATGAGTATAGAGATCATGTGTCGTGTATGACTTATATTCTGTTATATCTTTGGCACCTATTATCATAGCGTCAGCATATCCAAGCTCAACCAACATCACATAATGAATAAGGAGTCTTGTCGTTTCTTCGTCATATGAAGCACTCGCTTCTAATAACGCATACATCTGATCGTATAATCTTCTACTTGGACCTTGTCCTTTGATGAATCTATTAATAAGCGAAGTGATTGTGTCGTGTAATGTTGACTCCATCAGTATCTCTTCCCCACCTACTACTCTCCATACTTCTTTGCCTCTTACTAAAGTAACTCTTGATAATTGCCTTGGGCGTATATGCGCTCTTAACTTACTCTCCAATTTTCTAATACCTTTGGCGATAGCAATAATCAAACCGAACTCTCTTGTGAAAAGTTTAAAAGCTTTGTCATGTTCTCCTTGATCATAACTTTCGATAACAAAAGAATCTGTTGTGTATTTTTCTATAGCCACAATGGAAGAGATGTTAGAGCTTAGACATTAGACAACAGATAAATACACCACACCAGAAGAAAGTTCGACCACGTTCTCGGTAAGCGATATGTCGACTTTAATTTCTTTTATTTTGCAAACAGAAAGAAGTGAAGACATGTCTCCAAAATCAAGATCTTTTGAGATAGTGAGAGTTATCTCATCTCCAGGGACGAGCCCTGCTTCTTTGCGAGCATCCTGTACTGCGCGCATTACCTTACGGAGATCCCCCTCTTTCTGCAACTCTTCGGTGATAGTTGTATCTAAGGTTACATCTTCTACTTGGCTTACATCATACTTAACCTCTTTCACATTAAGCTCATCAAGTATGAGCTGTTTATATTCATCATCTAGTTTTTCTTTAAATGTGACAGAAAGGAGAGGCTGCTTAACATTAAGCTTAAGAGCTGTTCTTTTCATGAGTCCTAGGGAGACAAGTTCACGAGTCTTCTTCATCATAGTGAGAACTTCTTCTTCGATCATTCCTTCGCTTGGCCAGCTCTCTAGGTGTACAGATTCTTTCTCTTTGCTCACCGTCATATAGATACGCTCAGCCATAAACGGCATAACAGGCGCTATAGCTTTTGAGAATACATCTAGGGCGTATGATAGTACTCCGTAGGTTTCTTTCTTTATCTCCTCACCTTCATCTCCTTTAAGTGCGCCTCTTGTGCGGCGTACATACCACACAGAAAGATCATCCACGAACTGATCGACTCCTCGAGTTGCTTCATCAAGAGTGTAGGAGTTATACCCACTAGTTGCGTCTCTTACAACCTCATGGACACGACTAAGTATCCACCTGTCTAGTACATTGTTTCCGACAGACATTCTTTCTGCACCGTCTATCTTATTCATCTCGTAGAGAGAGAGCACATTCTCAAGACGCTGTATAACTTTTTTGTACACCTCTTCCACACTCTTATCTGAGAACTCAACACTCTCACCCTTAATAACTGGCGATGATAAAAGAAAGTATCTAATTGCATCAACACCGAATTTTTCTACAAGTAGAAGCGGGTCAGTATAATTTTTCTTACTCTTACTCATTTTCTCTCCACCTTCTGCAAGCACCACGCCATTTACAATGACATGTCTGTACGGCGCCTTATCAAAGAGTCCGACACTTAGATTGATGAGTGAATAGAACCAACCTCTTGTCTGGTCCATCCCTTCTGCGATAAAGTCAGCAGGAAAGTTTTTATCAAAGAGTTCTTTGTTCTCAAATGGATAATGAAGAGAAGCGAAAGGCATAGACCCAGATTCGTACCAACAATCAAACACATCAACTACACGCTTGTATTCTTTCCCATCAATCTCTAAGACAACCTCATCTATATACGGACGATGAAGATTAATAGCTCCAGTCTCATCTCTTGGGACGAGCAATAGATCAAGCTTTCTCACTTCTGCATTGCCTGGATAAAGCTTCGCACCTTCATGTTCGTCATCATGTATCAACTCTTCTTCTGTTGTGAGAGTAGCTCCAGCAAAAATCATACGCGCAGGACCCCCGTGGGTAACGATGAGAATATTTTTTCCTTCATAGTTCTTCTCAAGATCACAGAGTGCGGCCACGGAGCGATGCATCATCTCTTCGTGAGTCTCTCCGCCTTCTACACGAGTATCATATGCAACGAATGATCCAGGAAGAGAGGCGAAGTATTCATCCCTACTCTTCCCGTCAAAGATTCCCATGTCATACTCTCTCAGTCTTTCATCAAACTCAACCTTAACGCCAAGGATACTGCCAACAATCTCTGCTGTTTCCTTTCCACGAAGTACAGGAGACGCGACAATCATGTCTATCTTTTTGTCCTGAAGAAGTAGAGCGGCGTCTGTTGCCTGACTCATCCCCTTTTCCGTAAGATGATTATCTTTATTGGTGCCTTTATCTAAAATATTATTCACATTGCTCCACGCTTCTCCGTGACGCATGACATAGTAGGTGTTCTTTGGTTTATCTTTGCGAAGCTGCGCGAGCTCTTTCAAGGAACCCAAAACTTTTATATCTCCATCTTCGCTCTTCCACACAGGAAGTGGTGCCCCCCAATACCGTGTGCGAGATACAGCCCATTCACGAGCCCCTTCTAACCACTTGCCGAAACGGCCATCTTTAATATGTGACGGTGTCCAACCAATCTTACTATTTTCTTCTAGGAGTTTGTCTTTGATTTTTGGAACATCGATAAACCATGACGATGTCGCATAGTTAAGAAGCGGTGTAGAACATCTCCAGCAGAGTGGATATGAGTGGACTATCTTATGCTTCTCAAAAAGCTTCCCGTTATGGGCGAGCCATTTAATGATTTCAATATCAGCTGATTGAGTATCATCCTTCTTCTTCACTTTCATTCCAGCAAAATCAGTCACAGCATCTGTGAATGTTCCATCCATCTTCACGTGCTTAATAATTGGTATCTTGTTAGCTTTTGCTAATTCCATGTCATCTGCTCCAAAGGCTGGAGCTTCGTGCGCGACACCTGTTCCTGTGTCGTCGGTGATGAAGTCTGCGTGCCATATCTTCCAAATGTTTTCTTTGTTCTCAAGAGAGACGTCTTTGAAGTAAGCAAATGGTGGGAGGTATGACTTACCTATCAAACTATTAACATCTACTATTTCTCCTACGGTAAACACCTTTCCTTTGAAAGTTTCTTCCACTCGACTTTTAGCCAGAATAAAGGTTGCACCTTCTTCCCCTTCTACATTCATTACTTTTACATACTCTATATCTTTATGGATTGCGAGTGCTGTATTTCCAGGAAGAGTCCACGGTGTTGTAGTCCACGCGAGAACATATGTTCCCAGCTCATCACAAAGCTCAAACTTCACAGTTACTGAGAGATCTGTGACATCATGATACTCAAGACCAACCTCTGATTGAGCAAGCGGGGTCTCACATCTCGGACAGATATGCATCATCTTATTCCCTTCATATGCGAGACCCTTCGTATAGAGTTCTTTCCACGCCCACCAAATACTTTCTGTATAGGTGTGATCCATCGTCTTGTACGGATGCTCCATATCAACCCATCTTCCAAGACGGGGAACTATTCTTTTCCACTCTGCATCATATTGTAGAACTGACGCAGCAGCCTCATGATTAAACTTTCCTATTCCATACTCTTCAATGTCTTTCTTCGACGCGAGTTCGAGTTTCTTCTCTATCAAGTTCTCAATTGGAAGCCCATGACAATCCCAACCCCATACACGACGAACACTGTTCCCCTTCATTGTTTGATATCTTGGAATCGCATCTTTGATGGTACCTGCCAAGATATGTCCCATATGTGGAAGACCTGTTGCAAACGGAGGCCCGTCATAAAAAGTAAAATCTCCTTTTGGTACATCTCCGCCTGGAGTCTCGAGCGACTTTTCAAAAATCTTTTTCTCTTGCCAGAAAGCCAATGTCTCTAACTCTTTCTCGTTAATAGTTTTTGGGGTTGGGGTATCGTTCATAATAATTAATTAGTTGATAGAAAAAAGAAAACTCGCCCTCATGAACTACGATTTCTCATAGTTCACAAGGACGAGCATTCTTAAATGTCGTGGTACCACCTTGGTTTATGTTCGCATCGTTAAGAAAAAGTTTTTTTCTTAACGATGCGAACAACTCATTTGTATTGGGTTCTACTTAGTATTTCCATAGGTCTTGCCTATGGGAATACTTTTCTTCCCATAACTCCGGGGTGATTAGTCCCATCAACGTTATATAGTTACTATTCTATAGTATTGATAATAAAACACAAGGATGAAAGAAAAGAGTAAAGTACATTAGGATAGAGATGATATCTTTTCTTTATCTAAAAGAGCAATGTTATCTGCTGTAAAAACAGGAGTATACAATCTAACTGAAACATACAGATTTTTATCAAAAGTAACAAGAGGAACTCCTATAGCTAAAGAGTGTGCAGCTATAGTAAGATCTGTTGTTCTTAAAAAGTTATCCCTAATCTTTTTCTTAACCTCTTCTTTGCTGTGAAACTTATGGACGGCTTTAATAAAACTCAAGAAAGACAACTTAAGGACCACTACACCGGGATCAAAAATAAATTTAGTAATAGCTTTTTGCACATCCTCTGGATGATAACCTTTTCTTAACAAAACAATAGCTGTCTCTTCTATGCTCGTCTCACTAACAAAAATTCTTTTCTTTTTTCCTAAGTCTGATCCTATCTTTCTCACAAAATCTGCCGCAGCAGAACTTAACTCTTCATCAGGAACAAGTAGACCTATGACAACATTGGAATCGATCAGGAAGCCACTATACTGATCCATATCTTAGTTCAGACAAAATTTGCGCTGCACTTTTTTCAGATTTTATTTTAGGTAACTTTATTTTAAGCAAATTGCTTTTTATAACAGTTTTTTTATTCATAAAATAATGATAACACTTTGGTTAAAAAATAAAAAGGTTATCTATAAATCACTAATTACTCCCCACTTCGCTAAAGCGTAGCGGGATGATTTTCAGGCGATGTCCCCAGCCTGAAAATCACATTCTCTCAGGCGCATTACATCCAAGAACATGGAGCCCGTCCTTGAGAATATACTTCACTCTTCTCACAATAGCTAAGCGATGAGCATTCCCCTCCACATCTTCCTCTACAATAATCTGATTCGATGCATAATAACTATTAAATGATTGGGCGATAGTAAAAAGATAACTCACGAGCTTCTGTGGTGAGAGTGTATCGATAACGTCTGTGAGCACTTCTTCGTAATGAAGCAACTCTCTTTCAAGTGATGTAGCTGCGAAATTACCAAACTCTGGATTCTCGACACCACCCTTCTCAAGAAGTGATGAAGTACGTGCATGCGTATACATGAGGTACGGACCAGAGTCTCCTTCAAATGACAATGACGTCTCAGGGTCAAAGTTAATATTGATACCCGGCTTTGAACGAAGCACTGCCACACGAAGTGCAGAGAGTGCAACATCTCGCACAAGACTATCTTTTTCTTCATCACTTAAGTGCGCAATTTTGTCACTACTTTTTTCTCTTACTTCTTCTTCGACTGCAGCAATAACATCAAGCGCAAGCGGTACACCACCTAAGCGACTAGACATCTTAGCTCCTTTAAAGAGCATGCGACCGTGAGGTACGTGTATACTTTTATCAGCCCACGATTTCCATGTGGCATCTATCTTTGAAGTCGCATCAAGAACAACCTTGAAGTGGTGCGTCTGTTCTGTGTCTGTTATAAAATATGATACATCAACATTTCCGTACTCAGTAAACTTTTTGTAAATAAGCCCTATATCTTTCGCTTCGTAGGTTGGGTGCCCTTCGCTATTAATGAATACTGAGGTATTAATATCTTTTCTCTCTTCATCTGGAACATAGACGATTGCACCCTGACTTTCAGTAAACACTTTCCCTTCTCCAGTGTGATTAAGAACAATTTCTTTCCCGATCTCTTCAACATCACTTTCAAAAATAACTTTTCCCATTTTTGAGCCAAGGCTTTCGAGTGCGTTTTCAAAATAGATAGTATTAATGCTTCTTGCTTTGTGCCATAACTCTACATCTTCTCCAGAATTTTTCTCATAAAGATTCTTAGCGATCTGTCGCATCTCTTTTTCTGCTTCTTGATTTTCTTTTGCAAGAGCTACTCCACGCACGTAACAGGTTCCGAAATAATCTACTATCTTTGACTCTTCTTCAAGCGAATGATCTTGTAAAAGAAAATTAATATCAGGTGACACACCCTCTTCTTTATCCTTCTTCCAAATATAAATAGCCTTGGCGATACCAAAAGAAATGTCAGATGGGAAACATAGTACTTGGGGTTGTGTCCCTCCTCTTGCTACAGCACGAGTAACAAACTCTCCGACAATATTATTCATCAAGTGCCCAATATGGAACGGCTTAAAAAGGTTCGGAGATGAGTGCTCAACAAGAATTTTTTTTCCTTTTAATCTTATAGAGATTTCTTTTTCTTTGTTTTCTTCTCGGATCTTTTCGTCTGTTAAGAAAAAATTAATAAACCCAGGACCTGCGATTTCTATTTTAGAAATAACGCCCTTTTCTTTTAAAGCAATCTCGAGTTTCGCAACAAACTCATCAGCAAGAGCTTTTGGAGAAACACCTCGCGGTTTAGCAAGAACAAGACATACGTTAGTAGCGTAGTCACCATAAGCAATATCAGAAGGGGTCTCAAGAATAAATGACACATTTTCTCCTCCTAATTTCTGTATTTCATTTTTTATGACATCATATGCATTCATGTCTCTATACTACATCATTTGTTATATATTAAAAAGAAAGAGCCAGAATTTGCGTACGCAAATTCTGGCTCTCATGCATGCATGAGTAATCAAAACTTTAAATTAAGCCGAGGCCTAATTTTTTCGACTACCAGCTGGTGTACTTCAACACGGGTCAATTCATACCCATCATCACGTACGCATGGAATACTGAGCCAGTTAAATGTTTTGGCATAAAACATTCCTGCCTCATGTCCGTTTCGGACATATACTAGATCACGCTCTACTGCATCAAGCTGACCACCCGTTGACTGAGCTCTCAATTGTGCACGTTTCTGAGAAACCTCAAACGGTAATTCAAGATATACGGTCACGTGCGGAGGTGGAAGCTTAAGCATTCCATACTCAAAATCATAGAGCCATCGACCAAACTTTTCTCTTTCTTCTTCTGTTGGAAACTTACCACCCTGGTGAAGTAAGTTGGATTCAACATATCGATCAAAGATCAAAATGTCATTTACTTGAATCAATTGCTCTAAATGTGGAAGAGATTCTCTGCGATCTGCAGAGTAAAGTTGACTTGCGGCATATGGATCAACGTTTGCAAAGTTGTATACGTCTTTGTTGGGACCTTTCAGTGCCTCCCACAAAGCCCAACCCCCTGCGGTCTATTTATACCTTGGAAAGGAAACACTCCCGACGGTTTTTCCTTTCTCCGTAAACCACTTTTTAAGCATACTGCTTTGAGTTTCTTTACCAGAACCGTCTGACCCTTCAATAGCGATCAAAATTGTATCATTGCTTGACATGTCTTTTCTCCTTCACCTTTCGGTATGAATGTAAAATGAACCTACATCTTAGCCTACAGTAAAGAAAGAGATGTCACAAGCAAACAAAAAAGGCAGATGTCAATCCGCCTTTTAACCCTTTCGGGAAAGAACTTTAATCTGCAAGAAGGGAAAGTTTGGCCTGAGTTGCCATCTCTCCAGCAAGCCGAGTGAGTTCAGCATCCTCCTTTGTGTCCACGAACCTCATTGCTGCCGCAATCCTCGGATATACCGAAGCGAACTTCTCATGCATTGTGAGAGTTACCCTGCGGTAACCAGGATGGCCTTCTGGCATGCTCCTGATTTCGTGAAGGTGGAAAGATTCACGCGTGTTAACCGCTTCACGCCACCGCATACGGTGCCCGAGCAGGGTGGTGTACTGCGACTCCTGTTCGAACCCTTGCCTTTTAACTTCACCATACAACTTTTCCGCGATATCGAACGCCTCAACGAACGGCTTTTCTAGTCCGGCCTCAATCACAACAGGCGGAATCTCGTAGCCGAGGAACGGCGTAAGATCCTGCCAGTCCATGCCGTCTACTGGGCGATGGCGCTGTAGGTCACGAAAAATCCCATAGTCCGTCACGTTTTCCCACTTGGTTTGTAGGAATTCGAACGAACGTCCTGGGCGATGGCGCCGGTTGTACCGGGTTCCAATTCCTGCTTGAAGGACTCTCACGAGTTGCTCCTGACTGAGGTTTTGGGCTTGCCGCATGACACTTTCGTAGCTTTGATCAGAACCTGTCCACAACAAGTCCGCGACAACAGACATCTCATCCTGAGGCCAGTGATTAACCAGGTTGACTTCGACACCAGGGGCAATGATCTCTTCCGGAGATAGGTATTCCTTAGCAAGGACACGAACATCCTGCCGGATTTGTCGACGATAATTGATTGCTGCGCCACCGCGTTCAGGGATATCCGTGCGCTCAAAAAACTGAGGAGCTATGACACGAACTTGTTGGAGAAGCTTCTTCCCGAGCTCGTTGGCTTCCAGGAGATCAAGCGACGCAAGTCGCATGATGAGATAGTCAAACGACTGCGCATTGCCGACAATGCCGACTGTCGAAGTCGTCGCAACAGGAAGCATGTTACGTGCCGCATCACATGCTTGGGCGCGGGTGGCACCCATCCATGCGACTCTTTCCCTTTTTTCTTCTGAAGGATCCGACAAAGAAAAGGGTGACTTCTTTCTGATGTACCCCGAAAGCTCCCGCACCACTTCTGAGTAGAGTGCGAAAATGCGGTCCATATCCGTGCGATACCTGTTGAGAAGCGTTTCTGGAAAATTCATCGGCACATAGTACCGATACACCAGCTTGCCGTCCTTGTCGTAAACCTGCACATCAAAGTAGATGTAACGGGTCGACTGTTCAAGGTAGGCAGCGAACCGCCCCCTTTCCAGGAACTTGGTCATGATGTTAGAGCATTGTTCGACGACGACCGAAAGCGGCATGAGCTGCTGCACCGAGTCGTCACCGTAGCCTGTAATCACACGCTTGAAGAGCCCGTTCAAGACATCACCAGATTTACCGGCGAACTCTTTCAGGATCACCATCCGCATGTCGTCCCCCGTGCGGGAGAGACGAGCCATGGCGCCGGCGATCATCAAGGGTTCGGCTTCGCGAGAGAAGGCATACACCTACCCTTGCGGATCAGTCGTGATCTTGGCCAGATAATTCAAGCCAAATTCGGTAGGAACAGCAATGCTGCCCTCCATGCGAAAATACTCTTGTTCCATTTTTATTTCCTTTCGAGAATTGTAACAGGTTGATGAAAAAACTACCCTACTACATCCTACAGGTTTTATTCTTTAAAAGCAAAACTACTTTCCCGTACTCCCAAACCCCCCTTCCCCACGGAGAGAGTCTGATAATTCAGTTACTTCTTCAATATCTGGGAACTCTACTTTTTGAATAATCATCTGTGCAACTTTGTGACCATGGGAGAATGTATATGCTTCATCTGAGAGATTGTGTATCATTATTTTTATATCTCCTCTATATCCTGCGTCAATTACTCCACCTAGTGTCTTAATACTTTTAGCACCAATTGATGACTTGTCCCAGATAAGACCAACACACCCCTCTTCTATTTCACACGCGATTCCAGTTGGAACAAAAAGTGTCTCGTGAGGATTAATCGTATGTTCTCCATATGCATAAAAATCAATCCCAGCATCATCATGATGTGCACGAGTAGGTAACTTTGCTTCATCATAAAGACGTTTGATTTTAAGTTTCATAGTAGAAGTATAACAAAAAGAAAAAAGACTGGGCGTAGAGCTCAGTCTTTATTAACGTAACTACAGTATTACCAGGAAGTAAACTGCTTTGGAAGCTGAGTTTTAGTCTGGCCACTGTAATTACCTAAAGCAGCATATGAAACTGTTTTAGAGCGCATAGTCTCATACTCAAAACGAGCAAGCGGTTTTTTGTGTCGCAAAAACTCATTCTGTGGAGCAAAAACTTCAAGTGTTGCTGTTCCGAAGAAACCAGGATCAAAGAATCCTGCGAAATGTGTGAAGAAAAAACCAAGACGAGTATCGAGCGCTTTCAATTCCGCTGTGTGCCCATCTGGAATCTTCAGCATTTCATTAGTAGATAGAAGATAGTACCTTCCTTTTTCGATACAGACAACACCGTCTGCTTCCCCACCCCCAAAGCGATCCGCATGCACTTCTTCGAAGTAATCACGAGGGTTGAGGTCACGATCAGCAAGATTAAGTGGCTTTGCAGTATTCCTTGCTTTATACCCAACATGGGTCTCAGGCTCTGCACACAAGGTACAGAGCACAGAGCCATTATGAGTAAACAACGGTAGATATTCTTGGTTGTACGCTTCTTGATTTTGACGACGATACAAGAGATCATTATTTTGAAGGACCTCTTCGAGATCTCGCGGTGTAAAACGAGTGTCGCCATCAAAAACACGAAGTTGGTTGTAGCACTCCTTGTTGGTAAAAACAATTGGGTATGCAAGGGGTTGAAGCACAAGCCACAGTTCACCGGTATAACCACGATGCCTCACATCAACAGAATCAAACATGTGGACACCATCAGCAAGAGACCGGACGAACAAGAAATTTCTACCAGAACTCGATTTTGCATTCAGATACCCATACATTCCTGGAGAGAAGTTGATATCGACGCTTGCTTTGGCAAGATAGGTAGAACCAACCTCCATCACATCTCCGAGATTAATTCTCGAAGCGCCCATTTTTGGCAGAAGGTTGCGAATCGTTTCATTTTCAAGCTCACTTGGGGAAAGGAGGCGGTTCACACGATACGCTTCACCTGTTGTCGTGAGATCAACTGAAGCGGGACCGATATGATTTTCAGAAAAACCTGCAAGTGGTTTAATTCTTTTGTTAAGAACAAGATTTTTGAGATCGGTTTGACTAAAAACACCAATGGAGGAAGTCATGACAAAATTCCTTGTAAAAAAACAACTCAACCGTAAAGGTTGTACAGTAATAACACTATCATATAACAAAAAAATCTGCGAATGCAGATTTTTTTGTTAATTCTCATACAAATAATGGGAGGGTTTTATATAGTTTTGAATTATTTTACCTTAATACCAGCTGAACGTGCTGTACCTTCGATAATCTTCATCGCTTGTTCAACGGTGTTAGCAGTGAGGTCTTTCATCTTGATCTCTGCAATCTCTCTCACTTTTTCTTTTGTGATAGTTCCTGCATTACCTTTTGAATTACCTTTAGCCACGTTAGCTCCCTTCATAACAAGTGAAGTTGCAGTTGGGGTCTTGATAACGAAATCATATGTACGGTCTTCGTACACATAAATTTTCACTGACATTCTCCCCTGCTGACCAGCTGTAGCTGCGTTAAACTTGTTAACGAAGTCACCGATCTGTACACCTGCCTGGCCGAGAGCTGGACCAAGTGGAGGAGCAGGAGTAGCTTTCCCTGCTTCTATCTGAACTTTTACGTACTTTGTAATTTTCTTTGCTGCCATAATAGTTTATATAATGTTTTGTAATGCTAACACATTTTTTCTAAAGTTTCAATATGATTCCAACTTAGACTTTCTTAACCTGAAGAAAATCAAGCTCAACCGGAGTTTCTCTTCCGAACATGTTAACGAATACTTTTAATTTACCTCTTGCTTTATCTACTTCTCCAACTTTTCCTTCAAAATCCTTGAAAGGTCCGTCTACAATACCCACAAGCTCCCCTATACCGATTTCGATATCATGAGTAGTCTCTTGTGTCTTCATGCGACCGAAGAGGAAGTCAATTTCATTTTGAGTAAGAGGAACTGGTGTTGTTCCTGCGCCAACGAATCCAGTCACTCGAGGGGTGTTACGTACAACATACCAACTGTTGTCATCTACAATCATATCTACGAGAACGTACCCTGGATACACCTTCTCTTCTACTTCTACTCTTTTGGTACCTTTTACTTTTATCTTTTTCTCTAGAGGGACAACAACGTCAAAGATCTTGTCTTGCATTTGAAGTGACTCAATACGTTGTTTGAGATTTCTTTGTACAGCATTTTCATATCCACTGTAGGTATGAATAGCATACCAGTGACGCTCCCCTGTAAATTCTTGTTTGGCCATATAGTTAAGATGAATTAAAGATTATTAGATAAGAATAAAGTGTTAACTACGCTACCAATCGAGAGAGTAGCTCTTTGAACCCGATATCTGTCGCCCAAAGTAACACTGCAACAAGGAGTGAAATGACAATAACAAGAATCGTATAGAGTACTGTTATCTGACGTGTAGGGAATACAACCTCCTTGAGTTCTTGTTTTGTTTCTTTTAAATACTGCAATAATTTCATAAATAAATAGTTATTATAAATAGTGAACAGATTCGAACCCTTTATTCTAAAAAACACCCCGAGGGGCATTACTTATACCTTATATAATACTTCCCTCAAAAGAAAAAGTCAAGCCCCTTTAGGGTGGCTCGACTTTTTATTACAGAAAGTAGTTTTACTACTTTCTACGGAAGTCAGCACGATGGAGCTGCAATAAAGTCAAAGAAGGCGCCGTAAGGCGCCTTCTTTGACTTTATTATTTTTACCCCTTAACGCTTTTAATTATTTCAAAACGTAAGTGATAGAAACATTAGACTTGATCACATTCTCACCTTGAGGGAGAGATACAGCTTCAGCTCTCATAGACCCTGCCATATCCATAGGCATAGGCATAGCTGCGCTTTTAGCATACATCATTGGCATATATCCACCATCACTATCGCTAAAGGATACGATAGCTCCAAGCGACACCCCAAGAGATGACGCCAACTCTTCTGCTTTTCTCTCTGCTTCTTTGATGGCTTTTTCTTTGGCTTCTGCTTTGTATTCTTCGATAGAGTCTACAGTGAAGTCTGGGCCTGAGATTTCTGTGATGTTAGCCTTCCCCACAAGACCCAAGACTTCACCTGCTTGATCAACCTTGCGAACCTTTACTGTAACTGATTGAGATACTTGATAGCCTGATATCTTTGGAGTATATGAAGGGCATACATATCCATTACATACAGGGTTCTCATATTCTGGATAAACATTATATGAATTAGTCTTAATATCTTTTTCTTCAACGGAGAGAACTTTGAGTTCACCGAGTGCTGCTTTTATTTTGCTCTCAACCATTTTTTGTGCCTCCGGTACGGTCTTTGCTTTTTCTCTTACTGTAAACATTACTGTTGCAACGTCTGGCTTAGTTGTCACTTCTGCCTCCCCTGTGACGGTGACTGTTGCCATCTGACCATTAGGATATTTCATCTCATTAAAAGAAGCTAAACCAAAAGCAAATGCGGCGAATGCGACTCCAAAAAGAGCTGCAGTCCCTGCAATCCACGTATATTTTTTGTAATTATTTAATTCCATGATTCTAAAGTATTATTTTATAAACGACCAAGTGAATACATATAGCCGAGTAATAAAAGTATAACAAACAGCATCACAGAGGCCAAAACACTCATCGAGTGATCCACTTTTGAAGGCGTCTCGTCTTCAGGAACTGCTTGATTGCTTGGGTTATTAGATGTCGCAACATAGGTATCAATTACAGGAGTTGTGACCGTAGTTACGGGAGTTGGTGCTGGTGTTATGGTGAATAGAGATGTGCCTTTTTTCTCTGTGAGCATCACCTCCTCTTTGAAGTGTGCATCGACACTTTCTTGCTTTGTGTCTTCTCTTATTACTTCGTGAGTTTTATTTGTCACAAGAGTAGTATCCTCCATTTCTTTTATCTGTTCTGGTGAATGCTCTTTGTGGAAAGTTGACTTATATTTAGCGAATGACCACACATGAGGAGAAGACTCGAAAGGAAGCAGGGGTAGATCTTCTGGAATTGCTACTTCTTTTTTAATACTAGGAATATCTTTTGTTTCTACAAGAGATGTTCTTTCTTCTCTATTGTTAGTATTCTCTAATGACATCAGATTGCTCTTAACTTCTGACTGTATCTCCTTTTGCTCACCAATCTCTTTAATCGACTCAGATGTATTATTGTTTGATGAAATATTAATCTCTTCTTTTTTAATCTTAGGCAACTCAGCAACATCTGTCACAATATTTGATAGATCCCCCTCCTCCTCTCCATCTGCCCTAATAAAAGAAATTTTTTCTTCTCCTTTTGACGCTACGATATTCGCTGATGTAACGTCTGGCGTCACAGAAGATTCCTCTATCTTCACTACAGTATCTGGTTGTGCTGATTCTGTAATAGTTGTAGAAGGCACCTCCAAAGAAGGATCTGTTAGGGGTATCTGTGTCTCGACTTTAGGTTCATTGATTCCTTGTTCTTGAAGAGATGTTTGAGGTGTAGTAGGCACACCATTTGCAATAACAGATTGTCTGCCTTTGAATAACAATTCAGCTTCTTTGATATGCTTCTCATCCCAAAGGGACGCTGTGAGAATAGTTCTTAGCGTTTCTATCGTCAATTCCTTGTGACGAGACATGAGCTCATCAAGTGATTGCTCTACGGTTGAGAGATTCATGAACTAAGTATAGCAACTACTTGATACCTGTCTCCCTATCTTGACTGAAGACTATTAACAAGCGCTCGTATCTCTTGATTATTAGGATTTCTCTTTAAGAGTTCCGCAGCAAGCGGGACAGCCGCTTCTCTATTACCCCCATCACGAAGTGATAGTGCCAAGAAGTATGCCACGTTCTCATTATTCTGATCTCGTTCGAGAGCTGCTCTTAGGGCGAGTATTGCGTTTTGATAATCACGAGCTGCGTAGAAAAGGAGGCCTGCTTGTGTATAAGCAAGTGGATCATTAGGAGCGCTCTTAATCGCTTCAATAGCATAAGAGATCGCTTGTTCGATTTGATTATCACTAGCTGAAAGCTGACTCATGAGATAGAGCGCATCTGCAAAGTTCTGCTTCTTCTTAAGCGCTTCTCCTAACCACTCTTTGGCCACATCTCTTGTTCCTGCTGATGTTTCAAGGCGTGCTTGCATCAAGTATAGGAATGGATTATTTGGATAAAGATCAATCGCTTCCTTATAAGACTTCTTGGCATTTTCATATCCTCCTATTCTGTCAAAAGGAATAGCGAGCTCATATGCACGTCCGAGAGAAACATAGTTCTGATAATTAGAAGGATTAAGGTTTCTCGCTTTGAGGGCTGCATCTACTGCTTCTTGAGATTTGATAAGATAAGCATTCTTGAGAGCTTCCTGATCCTCTGACGCTTGAGAGACAAGATTACGATTAGAGGTGATGGCGTATTCTACTTTTGCTCTATAGAACCCATCATACTCATATATTCCTGCTGCTTTTTTGATCAACGCTTCAGCTTGCTCAACAGTAGGAGCAGATTGAGCTTGTGCAAGGAGTGAAAACGCTCTTGCCTTCTCAACACTCACATATGCTTGCACGATGAACAATACAGCAAGTGGTACAAGAAGGAATCCTAGTTTTTTATGAGGGTGAAATTCTGTAAGCTTTGCTTTAGCGATTCCTAAACCACAAATCACCATCCACATTACAAGCATTGAATACGACAACGGTACAAGAAGCGCCATTCCCAAGAAATACAGCAAAGTGACAAACAAGAGACCCGATGTCTTATGTTCCATCCCCTCTTTGTGTTGGCGATAACTGATAAAGGTACTATAGATAGCCGCAAGCACAAACAAAAGAAATGAGAGCATTCCAAAAATACCAATGGTCACAAAGAGTGTAGACACAGTATCTGCTCCTTGCAAGAATTCATACCCGAAGAATTGAGAATTGATAACGTCTTGCGGTCGATACAATTGCCACGCTCGAGAGAAGTTACCAGGACCAACACCGAAGAGACCATCTTCAACAAGAACATTCTTACCTACCAGAAGGGTACTTTTGAGGTTTGGACGAATACTGTTTTCTGTTGAAATACTCACAGCCCAAGAAATGAAGAGTAGTCCAGTGATGAGCATGAATGCTTTGTAACGTTTTTTAAGAGACCCTTTCGCTACATAAAAGAGTACAGCAACAGAGAAGAGCCCTATGTACGTAGCAAAAGACACTGATGAAGAGAATGAAGAGAAGAGCCCTTTGGCAACAGTGAGTAATTGTCCACCAATCATAAGTGCTGTCACAAAAACAAGAGCAGATACTGAGAGAATAGCGAGAATAGCTACTTTTAATTTTTGACGAATTAATTCAGGGAGCGCTCTTACTAAATACATAATCACAGGAAGTGTAAGGAGGGATGCTCCTGAATAATGATTCAAGCCGTCTCCGAACAGGAATATTTTTGGGGATGAGGAGAACAAAATAGAAGCAACAACTGAAAAAGCAAAAGCGAAATAGCCCAAGAATTCTAACTTCGAAACAGTATGCCATGTTCTTGTAAGAAGAGCGTTAGCAACATACGCAGTTGAAGCGACCGCAACCACAATCATCATGAATACAAAATACGTCGTATCTGCAGGGAGACTTGTTTTTGGAATAAAAAACAACGGCGAAGCAACCACGATGAGCACTGTTGCGTATTGATAAATTTTTGAAAGAGATGATAATAAAATATTCATACTAAATTACTTTTGCTTTATATTGTTAATGATACAGTTTAGTATACTACTTTTAGTGCTAAATTAATGTGGAAACATCACAAAATAAAAAGCTAAAAGAGAGTATACTGAGACTGCGGTCAACATATGGAAACCATAAACAACAACCCCCTCTCTAACAATACACCGATTTCAGTCAAAAAATACATACGCCACTTCTATTTGGCTTGTATCATCATTTTATTATTCGTTGTGATTTTTGGAATTCTTTATATGAACGGAAAAAGTATTTATGAAAATGGTATCTAGAATATTTGAGTCACTCCCTCCTCTTTTTGTCCCTCTTTCAAAAAAAATCTCTGGAGAAATCACCTGTCTTCCTCAAGTGAAAGACATGTACGCAAAAAATAATTCCCCGTATTATATACAACCTACTTGCATCGTCTATCCAAAATCAAGTTCTGACATAAAAGCAGTACTTCATTTCGCTAAAGAATACTCGATGCCTGTCACGGTGCGTGGACTTGGCGCAAGCACACTTGGTGGATCTCTCGGGGATGGCATCATTGTTGATATGTCGCGATATTTTAATTCGATACGACACATTAACATGTTGGACCAAGTTGTCACCTTCGATACTGGCATCACCACACGCACACTTATTGAACAGTTAGATAACATAGGGTATGAGATCCCGACACTTCTTGGAGAAGAGACCACATCCTTTGGAGGACTCTTCGCCACCAGAAGCGCGTCCCCTTATTCATTCTTTCATGGGAGCATTCGTGATTGGGTCACAGAGGTCACAGTCATGTTAGACAACGGCGAAGAACATGTTATAGGAGAAGGCATAGCCCCAAGCGGGAGATTGCTCGCTATCTATCAACAATTATTCAAACGACTAGGTGAAGAGTCACCTCATCTACGGGCATTCAATGCCAATCAAGGTGAAGACGCTACTGGATATTATGTTTGGAATACATCGATTGGCCCTCGTCAGCTCATCGATCAATTGTGTGGTAGTGAAGGGACGCTTGCAATTGTAACCTCTTTTAAGTGCAGAATTATACAGAAGCGTCCTCATACCGTAGTGTCATATCTCCCCTTACTTGAACATGAAATAGAGAGCGCTGTAGCTATCGCCAAAAAACACGGAGCTGAAGGACTGTTTTTGTATGACGAAGCGTATATGGAGCTCATCAAACGTTACAGGCCAGGACTTTCTCCTTTATTCTTAAATGCAGAATATTGCCTCATTGCCATACATAAAGATTTCAATAAAAAGAAATTACATGATCGTGTCGCACTCTTCCATTCACAATTACCTCTCGATGAACTTTCTATAAAAGCAGATTCTGACATAGAAAGAGCAGATACAATCATGAGCTATTCTTTTGTACATTCATTGTTTAATGAATACAGCAAGGGTTCACTTGTGACACTTTCTTCATTTGAAGGATTAGTTACCAAACCTCACACCATACAAGCCGTCATAAAAACCCTAACTCAGGAACTTGAGACCAAAGGATATGTGAGCTCAGTCACAGGATATGTCGGTAGTTCACATATTGGATGTACTGTATTAGTTGACCCATTCAGTGACACCTATAAGGAAACATTTGTCGCATTGCACTCGACACTCTTTACTATAATCTCTCCATTGGTATCAGGGGTTTCTATACACAGCGGAGACGGTATCACTAAGACTCCTTTTATAGAACAGATCTACAATGAACGCATGTTCAACTTCTTCAAAGAAATAAAATCAATATGGGACCCGGGATTCATCCTCAATCCAGGCAAGAAGACAACAATCACGCTCGCATATATTCAAAAATACTTACACGCAAAAGTTAAGACTAATTACCGACCTTAGGTTTTTTGATGAGCGGTTCCACATGAGATTTTGGATCATAACTTTTTCTCACGATATCACGAGCCCAGATACGAAACTCTTTCCCCCATTCCCCGTTGACTCTAAAACCGATAGAAATCAACACGTCTGTACTATATACAAGTGTTGTTCTTGAGACTTTCTTTTTCCCTTCTAGTTGAGTAACTACTATTTCTCTTTCGTTCAAAGGCTTCACAAGTTCTTTGTCAGCAAAAATTTTCTTCAAATGATCATTAATGGTTGGAACACTTTTGCCATAAATGCGAGCTATTCTCTTTTGAGTGCTCCACACTTCTTGATCTATCAAGAAGACCCCCTCCTTAACAAGATGAGGTTGTATATCAACATGTACTTGGGGTAATGAATTCTTATACATAGAGCGCAGGCTTATGCATGCATAGTATCACGCTCTTCAAAGCGTTGATAGTCTTTTTTGAATAACTTTTGAGCTATATGGAATATCGTATACGTGATAAAAAAAGCAGCGAATACATCGATCGTATAGTGAAGATGTGAGAGGAGAACGATAATACCATTTGTTACCGCTGCAACAATAAAAATAATTCTCAAATAAAGATGATTCCAAAAGATAAGCGCAATCAAAAATGGTAATCCTGTATGGCCAGAAAAGAAAAGATCGTTCCCAGAGGTGATGAAGTCGAGTAACCTTGATTCCAAATCAAGCTTGGTCGGATAAGGGCCAATATGAGTCATAGAGACGAAGAACGCTCGTATGATAATGAATAGCGATACCGCCTTGATGAGAAATGGTGCTACTTTTTTGAATCGTATAGCAAGCGCAACGACAAAAAGTGTCAGCATAATAGCTCCGTGCACAAAGAGAATCTCAAAATCATATACACGTGTATTACTCAGTATGATATCTTCAACATAATTACTCGCTTTCACTTCTGCGAATCTGCTCGCAATATGTGTCGCGTACACACTGATAAAGAAAAGTACTATCGCTTCTAACAGTGAGGTGTAATATTTATCTTGCACGTCTGGAGTACTTGCCATAAGAACTATTGGAATTCTAACTGATTCACAATATTTTCATATGCTTTCACAATAGGATCATTTGTTGTTATATAGGTAACAGAGAAGAGATATACCGTATCCCCTCGTGTGAAGGCAACACTATCCCCTTTATACAACCCATCCCATGTATATGAGAGAGCTTCTTTGTTGTTGAGGACTATTGGTCTTCCTGCTCCTTTTGAGAATATGTACGGAGATGCTTTCCTCAAGAAAGTATCTGTATCTTCTGTCGAAGTTTTTTGATACACATGAAGCGTGATAGTAGGCGGAGCCTCTCCAGGAACTGTTGCGGTATTTGAGAAGAACGCTTTAGCGGAATCAGTATTCTCAAAAATCACAATATTTGGCTGTCCAGGTTGAGCGTTGCTCTCACTTTTCATCATTTCTCCATATGCTGCTGGGTACAAAAAACTAACGCCTCCGACAACCGCTCTTTTGGCGGTGAGTGATGTCTCTCCCCCTTCGTTTATTTGTCTATTCTTAATAACAAAAATGAGTGCAAAAATAAGCACAATCACTCCGCACAAAGCCAAAAAATTATGTTGATGCTTTTTCATAACAAAAGTATAACAAAATTTATTCTTAATCTATTTTAAAATATGTGGACGAGATATTTTTTAATGCGATGACGTTGTAATATCTCGCTTTAGCGATACGAGAAGCATCTATTCTTGATACTACAAAATCTTTATCATAGACATAGCTTATGAATCCTTTTGATTCCAAAAAAGTAATCACATCTTGTGGATGATATCCAAATCTTTCATATGCATGCTTTTCTATTTCATAGTACACGGCTTTTACTCTCTCTAACACATCACAAGCTCCGATGAGTGCCGGAAGCTCGCTCCCTTCTATGTCTAACTTAAGAAGATCAATTTTCTCTACATCATAGAGCAATGACGCGAGAGTATTTCCAGTTACTTCAAGCGGACCGTTCTCTTCGACTGAATTCATATCATTCACATAATAATCTGAGAATCTCACTGATTGGTTGGTATCTGTTACTGCAACATGTAAGGCTGTGACATTCTTACATTCATTATCGTGTATATTTTTCTTTAAGAAACTAAATGTTCTAGGATGAGCTTCATATGCATACACATGACCTCTATCCCCGACTATTTTTGATGCGGTGATAGTGAGTGTGCCCAAATGAGCACCACAATCAACAACCACATCCCCCTCTTTCAAAAATTTCTCAAAAAATAACTCTTCATCTTTTTCTCTTTCTTTGTGAGTCCATAACCAAAAAGCATACGGCGAATAAAACACTCTCATCGTATACCACTTTCTAGTGAACTTGAAAAAGTGGGAGAGTCTCGCTCTATAGAGTGCATACTGTAATAAGGGAACTATATTCCCTTTCTTTAGCGCTTTATACACGAAGAGCTTCTCTCGTAATGTTTTGAAGTATCTCCACTTCATAGCGTTAGAGAATTAACATTGAGTCTCCGAATGAATAGAACTTGAACTTCTCTTTTATGGCTATCTTGTAAAGATCTATTAAATGTTTATCGGACCCCTTATGCGCAAGGAACGCTTCGACGAGCATCATGAGCGATGACTGCGGCAAATGAAAGTTGGTGATAAGATGATCTACCATCTCGAAGCGATACGGAGGATGGATAAAAATAGTTGTCACATCTTCTGCCTTCTCGCCTATTGTGTGATCTCTTATATACGACTCAAGGGTGCGCACCGATGTTGTACCAACTGCGATGATGGGTGTTTTGTTTTCTTTTGCTTTAAGTAAGCGCTTTGCTGTGTCTTCGCTTACCACATACCGCTCCAAGTGAAGTGCATTATTCTTGAAGTTATCGTCCGTGAGCGGCTTAAAGGTGCCTAAACCAACGTGAAGCGTCACACCCGCTTTCTCTATATTCTTTTCTTTGAGACTAGCGAATACTTCTTCGGTGAAGTGAAGGGACGCAGTGGGAGCTGCTATCGAGTATGCCTCCTTCCCAAATATCGTCTGATACCTGGCACGCACCTTCTCCTCTGTCATCTCTACCCCTTGTATATAGTGCGGGAGTGGTGTCTCACCATAAGTATCAAGAAACTGACGAAAAGTAGCTATACCAAAAAGAGGCTTAAGAACAAAGACATTCTCGTCCTGTTTCTCAATATGAAATGTATATGCTCCATCATGAGATACTAATTGTTGCCCTACCTCAATTTTTCTGTCGACAATCGCTGGGATAATCTCTTCCCCTTCTCGCCACAAGTTCATGAGGAAGAGCACTTCGACCTTTCCTCCTGTTTCTTTATGGAGATACACTCGCGCCGGCACCACCCTAGTCTCATTAAGCACAAGGAGTGATTTTTCAGGGAGATACTTTGTGATATTTTTGAAATGATCAAAATGTATAGCACCTGTCTTCGTATCAAATACAAAAAGCCTCGACTCATCACGCTTGTCGCTTGGGGCGTTACCTATAAGCTCTTCACTTAGTTCAAATGAATAAAGAGGGTCGTTGAGAGAAGTCATGGGGAAATACTACCACAAAGAGCGTCACTTGCGTAAAGAAACTACACGGAGTAACTCTTGTAGATAGACAGTCTCTGTATGAGAATTAGCGTATGAAAAGACACCTAAATAGGAATGTATCTTTGCAACCAAATTATCTCTTAAGGTGGCGTTCTTGTTATATGAATATACTCCCTCTCGTAACTTACGCGAAATACGTCTCTTAGTCTTCGTGCGCACAACACGTGCATGCGGTAATATTACATATCCTAAAAAATCTATCCCCTGTTTTACTTTTCTTATTCGCCCCACTGCGTAACTACGCAGTGGGGCGAATAAAGTACAGCAACTACGTTGCTGTACTTTCATGCTAAAACTTCTCGGCGAACACCATAGCGCGGAAACGAACCAGAAACCTTGTTCCAGTTCACGCTCACTTGACCATCGTGATCCAGGTTCACATACGGAACGTTGCTATCGACATCACACGAACCACTATTTTGTATATATGCATCCATTACACCGATTGTATATTGCTATACGTTCTGAGTTTATTCTTGTTGATGCAAGCATTGTGCTGTATCTTGATATACATACATATATACAAGCAGTTTTATATAATCAGCAAACTACCATTCTCTCACTTTTGTGAGTAAACTGGCTTAACAGCTGATAGTCAAAAGTATAGTATAAAAATAGGCGATGTTATACAACATCGCCTAAGTGAAAAAGAAAAAAGTATTAAGCAGAAACTGCTCGGCGAACACCATAGCGTGGAAACGAACCATAAACCTCGCGCCAACCCACGCCCACTTGACCATCGTGATTCAAGCGCACGAACGGAACGCCGCCGTCAGCATAGCGCGAACCACCACAGAAGGTGCCGCCAATGACGTCGAGATGTTTACCTGTTTCGTCAAAGTATTTGTCTTCAAGCAACAGGCGCTCGGGGAGCGTCATTCCGATTTTCATATAAGGATCAGCAACTCGCACAGCTTGTCCCAAAAATTCAGAATCTGGTTCAATTCCACCAAGAACCCAAATGGCATAATGCCCATGTGCACTCGTGCGGACATTCACTGTAACAATAGTGTCGAGACTTTCTTCACCGGAATACTTCCACTTTGGAAAAGGCCACGCCGCGTAGACCTTTTCACAAGTCAAACCTTTGGCGATGATGAGAAGTCTGTGCGCAACGCTTGGGCAAGGCGGAATGCGAACCTGCGAGAAGTCCACATCCCAGTTATGGCGCTTTTTGTAAAACGCTTGCCAGTCGAGACGCATGGGAGTAAATTCGTCAAGCACATTTTGAATGCCTCTCGCAAATTTTTCTTCATTTCATTTTTGTGCGCTTGCCAGTACTTGAGCTGTTCAATGTTCAAAATCTCAGCAAGAAACATTGCGATGAAAGAAGCCAAGTCAATAATGACTTTAGCCAAATAGCGTGAGTTCGTGTCATTGTTCATGACATATTCTCCTTATGCTTACAGTTCGAACCGAAAGGTTCAATTAAACCAAAGCAGAAAACCTTAAAAATTTGATTTAAAAGCTTTCTGCTTTGGTTTAATTGTGGATTATAGTATGTAAAGAACAGGTATATATTATAACACATAATATTACTATGTGTCAAATTCTTATTGCCTATTTTTCTTGAGCGCGGCTTTAATAAACGCAGTAAAGAGCGGATGTGGGGCAAGCGGTCGCGCTAGTAACTCAGGATGGAATTGTGTTCCGACAAAGAACGGGTGCACAGTCTTTGGTAACTCTGCAATTTCCATCAAATGCCCACTTGGTGAGATACCGGAAAATACTAGGCCCTTTTTTTCTAATATCTCTACATACTCACTATTCACTTCATAGCGATGACGATGGCGTTCTTTGATTATATATTTGCCTCCTTTTTCGTTACCTACTTTGGCATTCTTGTATGCGTCATAACTTATTGTGCCTTTCTTGAGCACGCAGTCATACACTCCTAGCCTCATAGAGCCTCCGAAGTTCCCTTCTCGTATCTTTTGCTTCTGATCTTCCATAGTTGCGATAATTGGGTAGGTGGTACTTGGATTCACTTCGACTGTGTGCGCGTCTTTTAATGAAGCTACAGAGCGAGCATATTCAATGACGAGCAATTGCATCCCATAACAAAGACCAAAGTACGGTATCTTATTCTCACGCGCAAACTGTATAACATTAATCTTGCCCTCAATACCAGTTGACCCGAATCCGCCTGGAACCAAAATACCGTCCACATCTCTAAGAAGCTTCTTGCACGCATCACGCCCACGCTTACCTTCAAACTGCTTAGCGTTAAGCCATATAAGACGCGGCTTAACATTAAGAGAAAATGATGAGAACTTCACAGCCTCTATCACAGATACATACGCATCAGATAATACGAAATCTCCAGTATTAAAATACTTACCGACAACAGCAATCACTACTTCTTTTTTAACAGTGTGAACCTTCTTAGCAAAAGTGCTCCATTCTTTGAGATTAGTTTTCTTGGGAGTAAGTGAAAGCGTAGCTTCAAGAAGGGTCCCTAATCTATCCTTTTCAAAATTAAGCGGTACATCATAAATGCTCTTAATATCAGGCGCAGATATTATATGCTCGACAGGAATATTACATGAAATGGAAAGCTTCTCTTTACGCCTTGTATCAAGCGGAGTCTCCGCACGTGCGATGATAAAGTCAGCGTGAAGACCGTATGAATTGAGCTGATGCACAGCATGCTGAGTAGGACGGGTCTTCATCTCCCCGACCGTTCCTGGAATCGGGAGATACGAAACCATAATCACCACCACGTCATCCTTGTGTCTAATCTTAAGCACGCGCGCAGCCTCGATGAACATAATATTCTGATAGTCTCCAACTGTTCCACCTATTTCAATAATAGAAATATCTGACTTGCTGGTACGGGCCGATTCTTGTATGCGGTCTATGATTTCGTCACGCACATGAGGGACTGCTTCAACGCACTTGCCACCGTACTTGAGCGCTCGCTCTTTTTCTATCACAGAAGAATACACCATTCCGGAAGTCATATAATCAGCATGATGGGCATCTTTGTTTAAAAATCTCTCATAATTCCCCATATCTTGATCAGTCTCCAGACCTGAATCAAGCACAAACACTTCTCCGTGTTCAGTCGGATTCATGGTACCTGCGTCCACATTAAGATATGGATCTGCTTTTATGATATTGACCTTATATCCCTTAGCCTGAAAAATGGTCCCAATAGAAGAGGTGGTGATTCCTTTACCAACACCTGACATGACTCCACCTATAACGAAGATATACTTGTGGCGCTTCATTATTTATTTTTAAAGAATAGCATATATTTCAAATTAAAAATACCTTTCCAGTAACAATATTAGCTAAAAATATAATCACCGTGTTAGTTTTTTAAAAAGAATTCTTAAAAACTGAACAAGTGTTACATTATTTTCTTTCACACCATCAAAAAGCTTCTTTTCGTCATCTGTCATATCTTCAAAGACTTCACTAAAATCCCCTCTTACATAATGACCAACAAGTGCCTGTAAGACAATATCTTCTGGCACACCAAACTCTTTTGAAAAACCATGAACCGCTTCTCTTGTTGCTGTTTTTTCAAAAAAATATGTTTGATGATTCTTAAAGTCTTTATCAAAATTGCTATACATTTTCCTATCACCACCTCTTTTTATATATTCTACCAAAACATGATCTGCTACAAACTCTGTAACGGCTTCATTTAAAGCAACGAATGTTCTGGTGTCATCAAGAAAATGTTCTTTTGCGTTAAGTTTTCTACACCCCTCTAAACCCTTACCTCCTCTTCCAGAAAAAGAGTGGACTAGTTCATGTAAAATTATTTTTAAAATACCCAACTCTGATGTTTGGTCTGACAGAAGCTCAGAACTAACGCCGATAGAACCACTATCATAATATGCCAAACCACCAGAGTGATTCATACGTTTAGAATAATTAACAAATATATCTTCGCCAATAATTCTACGTATTCTTTCTTTTATTTTTAAAAATTGAGCATAGGGGTCTGCATCGTCACCTACTATAGACTTGAGATGAATCTCTCTAAAAATATCTATTAGTAAATCAATATTTAACTTTTCTAAAATATTTTTTAACTCAGCAGTTTTCTTTTCAACGTAGTCCATCTCTTCCTCGCTTTTGATCGGAACATTGACATCAAATTGTGGCTCATGTTTTCTTCCAAACATAACCTAACCTCTTAAGAGCTTAATCTTTACCAGTGCAACGACATACATACTCTCAGCCCACCCAAGTGGAATATTTTCATTAGGATTCTCTGTATGAGAGTACCAGAGCTCTGGGATAAGGCCTTCTTTGTTAATTGTTTTACCTGCTCGCTCTAAATACCCTTCTGCTTTTACTCTATCTCCTAATTCTGCATAAATGATAGCGAGCCACGCAAGACCCATAGACCACTCAGCCTCTTCAGAGTAGCCGTCTACCTCGTTCTTGTTATAGTATCTGTCGTTTCTGTAACGAATAACCCCCATATCACGAGTAAGAAAATATTCTACATTCGATAGAATTTTTTCTCTCTCTTCTTTAGTGACAACATCGAATGGGAATATAAGCGATAAAAGCGCTAAGTCACAAAAACGAGTAGCTGTCTCGCGCGGCAAAAGCGCACGAAGGGCTCGCTCCCCTTTTTCTATCATCTCGCTTGGGATGACGATATACGGCAAGTCTTTTGCAGTCTTAAGAGCACGCACACACGCTCCAATGGATGATGCGCGCACCTCTTGGTTCTCTTCCCAGATACCAGAGTCAGCGTCTTGCCAATACTCGATGTTGTTAAGATAATCCACAAGAAGCTGCACAAGGGCACGGTCTTCGTCTGTCTCTACAACCGAATGTCCAGACACTTCGCAATCAGCAATAAGATACAAGGTCTCGGCGACTGCGTCATTTTGTTTATTCCCCCACTCTTCCCAATATTCATCAAATGTCTCTGGGTTATAGCGGGCGTGAATATATTGATATGTTGCAAACGGTCTATTCTCCACAGCCCAGCTAATCTTTTCTTTATGCTTCTGTAATATTTTGAGAAGCGCACGAGCAGCATCCTGTACCATATTCCACTCACCTGTCCACTTGAATCCAAGAGTCATGAAATAAATGTCCCTAAGCCATGCCTTGTTGTATCCAGTTGCGACGTCATGCGCTGATGCTGTGAAGAGCCCGGTCGGGGCACGCAACTTACGCACCTGATCTAGATGCCAAGTAATCGCTGATTCAAAATTAAAATGATCAAAAGAATGATTTGACATTGTTACAGTATACTAGGCCACCGATCGATTATCACCAACGCTATACCTTGTATCAAGAATGTCACCATTCGCAGCTTTGGTTGCCTTAACTCCAGAAACTTCAATACCCATTCGAAGAAGTTCGGTGTTTCTTTTAGCTAGTTCTAAACCTATTTCTTCTTGTTTTATTTCTAATTCAAAGTATTCAATAAGTTTTAAAGTTGCACTTTCTAAAATATATCGCTCTCTGCTCATATCTTCTTTGGGCTTCTGTCTTATTTCAAGAAGAATAGCGTTGGCCTCATGAAGTTTTTCTCTTAGACCTCCTTTGACCTCTTCGATACGGTCAAATACATCTTGGGGGTTGTGTAGTGCTTGTTCTGGGGAGGTTGTTTGATGTATAGATTCCATATGACTAAAGTATACACTATTCTAAAATAACCTTTATTTGGAGGGTGTGTCATTTTATTTATACCTATAATGTATTACTATAGAGTTATGAAAAAATTGTGGAATATGCCCGACATGCCCGTATGGAGTGTCTCAACATGTGATAAAAACGGTATGCCGAATATGAATATTTGTACGTACATGACCCCTGTTTCTATGCAGCCCAAGAAATATGTTATCGCTGTATATCACAACACCAAGACATATGAGAATATCCAAAACGGAGATCGTATCTTGGTACAATTATTATCTGAAGAACAAGTATCTCTTGTGAGACGATTAGGTAAAAAATCAACTCTCACCTATCCTCAAAAAATGAATTCGATTATCAAAATAGCTTGCAAAGATGAATCTTTTTCTTTTCTACCTCAAAGCGTTGGGTACTTTATTCTCAAAAAGGAATCTAATTTGATACCTGCAGGTGATCACGACATCGCAATTTGTAATGTAGAAAAAACAGTATATCTCAACCCTTTATCTAAAGTCCTTACTCTTTCTTATTTACAAGAAAAACAAATTATTGCTTAAGTTTAGTGGCACTAAATATAGTAACCAGCGCTGTATTCAGGAGTTGCAGGATACACCCCATACCACGACAGAAAACAAGTGCCTTGCCTTAAAAAGAAGTTAGTGAAGTTAAAACTGAGTAAAAGTCTTGATATTACTTAAATAAACATGCAATTAAGTATTATTCGCCAAATTGACTTTCTCTATTAAACGTCTTTATGACTTCTCTCATTAACTAGAGGGGTATTTTTTAGTATAATAATCAAACCTCCTCGTTCATTTGTTTTGAAAGTACACTGTGATCCAGTTTCCTTTTCAAAAATTTCTAGAGCTTCTTTCACTACATTAATTCTCTCAAATTGGTTATAGGAAGATTTTGTAATAAATGGCCTAATACGATTGTGTATCCTGTTACCGATGTGTTCCCATTCCTCTTTCGCACTGAGTGTACTCATTCTTACTTACCCGCCAACCTTAAGAGTCCTATAAGATTCTCTGAAAACATCCAGGACATCCTCTAAGGTTTTCTCTCTGGTCTCTCCATCAATTTTTGTAAGCCACTTACCCCTCTTCTGCTGAGGAACAAGAATATGGGGCATTGATGCATGGGAAATAACTAAATCAAATGAATCATCTTTAAAAGGTAAACTTCTGGCGTCTGTAACTATACCCTGTGGGTGATTAACACCAAGTTCTTCTTGTTCTATGTCAACAGCAACAACACGAGATCCATATTTTTGCTCACAGTATTCATCAAAAAAGTGATTTGCTGAGCCCAAATCTAGAATACTTTTATTTTGTAATAATCCATCCCGTAATTCAAGGTCTCTAAAATAAAAACCTACTTCTGCTCTTGCGTCATTTAGCTTTTCTAAATTATTACTAACCTTATATTTCTGTTGAAGAGACTCAAGTATGTCTGAATCTAAAACGGACTGAAGATTATCAATTTTATTGAGTCTTTTATACGAACCCTCTTCACTTGCTTGCCTTTCCATTTCCCTAGTATATCATTTCTGAAATAACTAAACTTTAGAAATAGTATCTTCAAAAGAACTAGCATCATGAGAAAAATAGGCTCTTACATACGCACCGAAAACAACACTCTCTGGGACTCCCTCCTTCTTTGCGAAATCAGAAATCATTTGAAGAGCTTCTACCCTTTCTTCTATATACCCTTTAACAGTTCTTTGGTGGCTTGTGTGTCCAAATCGATTCAAGTCACCGCTCCTTTTTAGGTATTCTTCATACACGTAGTCTGCTATTAACTCTGTAAAACCTTCATTTATGGGAACATTTATCTCTTTATCTTCAATCATATACTTAAACCCTGTAGTTTTTTTCTTTTTTTGATTTACTGCACATGCGTGAACATACTCATGGATATACGTTGACAATATTCTACGATAATCTTTTTTATAGTCTTGGTCAAAAGTAAATTTGGCAGCATTAATTTTTATTTCTCTATCATTATGCCAACCACTAGCAGATCTTGAAGCATCAAAAATAACATCTGTTTTAATAGCACCCTCAACAACAACTAAATCACTATTTGATTTTTTAAGTAGCTCATTAATTATTGAATTAATCTGGTTAATATCAAATGAGTCGATTATTCTTTTCGTTTGATCAATTAACACCAATTCTTGCCTATTTACTCTTTGCAATCCCTGTGGCTCTTTAAATGAATTTTCCATTCCGTAAGTATACCAGTTCCACCCTCCTGTGTAATTAGCGAATGGGTATGTAAACGTTGTATCCAAAAAGCCCAGAGCAAATAGGGACTTTTTAGTTTTTATGAATTTGTGTGCCTTATCCAACTTTCATTCGCTGTCGCTCATTACAGTTTTGTGCCTCTCGCGCTGCTACGCTCGAAACCTACGTCCTCTCTTCGAGGACTTCGGCCACGGTTCTCAACACTCGCTTCGCTCACTGCTCTCCTCCACAGGGAAACCGCCTTACCTCACGGTACAACTTACTAGCCGTCCCCGACCCCCTTCCCACGGATAGGCACGCCAAAAGTAAAATCCCTCAGCAATGAGGGGTTTTACTTTTGGCGTACTGTCGTAGACGGGGTTAGAACTCAGATAACAGAGAAATAATTCACCCTACTTGGGTTTACGTTATATTAAAGTTTGCATTTTTAAATGTGGAATTTACTTTTTCAAAAAACTTACTCAGGTCATGTTCCTCGGCTTCTAATTCTCGCATATCAATAGTGACAACTTCATTACTCATTCCCTTTGGGTATGTATCTGGAATAACACTTCTAACCCCCGATTTCAAAAATTGATTTATTATCCACCTTATTTCTTCTGCATTATTTTCCTCAGTTTTAAAATTATAATTTACAATACTAGGATTTTCAGAAATAATTTCTTCCAAGAATTCTTCAGGGTTTCTGCTAGGTGTCACCCCTAAACTCCTAGCAAGACTGTGCCATTCGTTAATTGCTCTATTTCTTGCCTCTGCATCTTTAAGGAATAAAATCTTTGGCAGTGGAGAAGCCCAAGTGTATTTATTTTTCTTTAAAAAATCTAGATTATCTTGATAAAGAGAAAGTTTATGTGCTTTATGTCTTAGAAGGTAAGCTAATGCTCTATAAAACCCCTTGCCCGTAACAAATACTTTTCCATCTTCCAAGACCACAGAATCTGGATTAAACAGGGTTTCACCTTTTTCAATAAAACGAAGTTCTCCTGTCGTATTATCTTGTAAAGCATTTTCAGTATATAAAAGCTCCCCCTTATAAATTAAAGCTTGGTTGATTGTGCATTCAACTGTCTGGTAATACGCTTTCAAATACTCTTCCAGGTCTCCAACGACCCTTGTGCCAGCTATACCTGATTTATATTTATTACCCACACTCTTGTCATCCACAACGACATCAACATCATTTATTGGTAATTCAGAATCAATCAAACGAGAATCATAATTAGGGTTACTTTGTGAAGCGTGTAACTTAAGAGCAAGTCGAGCGATTCCACCATAGATTGCAGTGTGTTCGTCACTAAAGATGTCACCGCCTTCAAAATTTCTATTTATGTAATCTTTAAATAACGAACCATCTGGCAATTCTAAATTATCAACGGGAATACTTTGCAACTTAACATCTTTTTCAAATTCAGTATTATGTTTAAAATTATTCCTTGAAAACTCAAGTAAATGATACCTCACAGAAAGCACATCTGATTGATCTACTCCATTATTTTTCACATATTCCGACCAATTTCTAACCAAGCCTAAAAGCTCTTTTCTTTGTTCAAAAGTTAAATCCTTTGCAGTTCTAATTTCTTTAGCAACAATAAGAGCCAAATCTTCAAGTTCAGTATTTATATTTCTTACAGCTTCTGGTATTTTTTCTAACATTACAAAAGTATACCATTTCCAATCTAGGTGTTTTTTGCGAAAGAGTACAAAAAATAACCGTTGATTTTACTGATTTTTCGAATTGGTGTACCCTTCGGAGTACCTCAGGACAATCCGTTTACAACTCAAGAAGAAAATACCTCTTTCATTGAAAGAGGTATTTTCTTCTGTAAACGGTGTGCCTATCCGGATTTGAACCGGAACTGAGGGCTCCACAAGCCCGCGTGCTAACCATTACACTATAGGCACCATATACATTATTCGCTTCCGAATAAGGATTATACTCTAACACATATTTAATATTTTTTGAAGGGTGACACATCCTAATAATAAATGCTAGGATTACATTCTGTCGCTCTTTTGAGCTCTTTGTAAGAATTAACAAAAGGAGATCGCAATGAAGATAGTTCACCTTCTCATGATTACAACAATGTTCGCTACACCTGGTTTCGCGTCTACTTTGACACCAAGAGCATGTGTCGATATTTACAGTATTTTGTGTACTGTTCATCACGCACCCTTGCAAGATAAAGCAAATACACAGCTAGCTTCTATTCCTAGCGAAGAACCAGCTAACGAAATCCCACCACCAAGACAACACAGAAGTGTATCGGTTGGCTTTGGTGGATGGAGCGATCACCAAACCGGCAACAAGCCTAACCTGTTCAATCAAGAAAACCCAACCCTTGAGCTTGATATCTGGCTCCCTGTGACATTTCTCGGAGGTCAACCATTTGTTGGTGCTGGTCGTGTATTTAAAAACAGCAGAAATGGCGCCACTGATTACTTCACAATAGCTAATGAGTGGAAGCTTTTGTCAGGGAAACATGTTGACCTCTGTGGTGGTGTTGGAGCTGTGTACGCTAAGTACAGAGATGAGATGGCTAAACCAGGAAAAAGAAGAGTAGCCGAAGGAGAAGTACCCCTTCTCTACGGATGTATTGATTTCAATCACTATCTACTGCGTAATTATTCGATAAGAGTAGTTCCACTTGGGTCAAAAATAACCTATCTACATTTGGTACGTCACTGGTGAACTCATGTTCACAAAAGCCCTCGAGAATTTCTCGAGGGCTTTTAATTTTAACAAAATATAGAGAAACAAAAACTACACTTATTAAGGTGTAGTTTTTGTATTAATGTGCCCAGGACTGGATTTGAACCAGCACACCTTAACGGCGCTACCACCTCAAGGTAGTGTGTCTACCAATTTCACCACCTGGGCATATATAATTTACTTTAAAATAAAATACTACTTTAGTCTCGTATTGTTGTATTTTATTCTTACAATTAAGTGAGGTAAGAAAATACTATCATAAAAAACAATAAAAACAAAACAGACTTTTGGTCTGTTTTGTTTTTTATTATTGTGTTTCTTCTGCCACCTCTTCAACAACTGCTTCGACTGTTGTTGTTGCCCCCTTCTTCACAACACGAGTATCTTTCTTTAACTTGCGACGCACATCACGAAGCGCTTTGTCTCTAACATAATAAAGCTTGCTTCTTCGTGTCTTGTTGCGACGGACAATTTCAATCTTATCAATAAGTGGAGAGAAGAGTGGATATACGCGCTCTACACCAACACCTGAGGCTACACGGCGGAGTGTAAATGTTGCCCCCATTTCTGTACCATGCTTACGAGCAAGGAGTATACCTTCAAAAGCTTGGAGACGTGTCTTACCGTCAGCTTCTTTAATTTTGTTCCAAACACGAAGTGTGTCCCCAGAAGAAAAATCAAGTGCTTTACGAGCTTCAATATCTACCGGCGCGAAAGAAATAGTTGTTTTCATAATAAATGCAATTAGTGGAGAATATAGTATCACAAAAAGCGAGTATTTGCAATATCTTCTTAATATTCTCTTTTTGTTTAATCTTTTTTGAGAAAACCAAGCGATGTAAGACTTTCTCTCATGTCATCTGGGACAGGAGTAATAAATGTTTTCTCTTCTTGTCCTTCCATGTCTTTTGGAATAGTAATGGTGAGTGAATATGCATGAAGCATAGACCTCGGTGCTATTTTTTTGCCATCAAAAGACCCATAGAGGTCGTCACCTATAATCGGGTGTCGTATCCCTCTAAAATGGGCTCTAATCTGATGGGTTCTCCCGGTGACCGGATACACTTCTACATAACTATAAAACTTGCCTTCATGATTCACTCTTTCTAAGACTTTATACCTTGTGATAGCCTCTCTCTCCTCCCCTCTCATATCATCAGAGAAAGGGTCAACAATAGTACGCTTGCGGAAGTCTGACTTTGCTCTCGCAAGAGGAATGCTAATCATTCCTGTATCATGCTTAATACTGCCTTCAACTATTGCTCTATACACTTTTCTAGTTGTGTGATCATGAAATTGTTTTTTTAATGTTGTGAAAGCGATTGCATCTTTTGCCAAAATGAGAACACCGCTTGTCTCTCTATCTATTCTATGCACAACACCCTCTCTCCCCTCATCTCCAACATGTGTGACGTCATACGTTTCTTTCATCCAATCAGCAACAGTATATTCTTCTTGACGACCATCTGGGTGCACAATAATACCAACAGGCTTGTTGATGACTACAACATGAGTATTTTCAAAAATGATAGGTATAGTAAACTTCATGATCCTAGTAAAAAAGAGTATGAAATCATACTCTTTTTAGGGTGGGCGATGAGGGATTCGAACCCCCGACCTTCGCAGTGTAAATGCGCTGCTCTACCAACTGAGCTAATCGCCCTTTTTCTTTTATGCAATAATACTACACTATTTTGTTTTTTTTTGCTAGTATGATAAACACTTGCCCTTGTAGTTAAATGGATATAACTGCGGACTTCTAAGCCGTTATTCTAGGTTCGATTCCTAGCGAGGGCACAACAAACAAAAAAAGCATTCATTATTTCAATGAATGCTTTTGATCAGGGTTTAATTAAGCTTCAACAAACATATCCCCTCGTACTACGAACTTAACTCCTTTTGTCACAGCGCACCCTTCATGCCAAACGGCGTTAGGGGTTTGAGGGAACATGATAAGCGACCCTTTTTTAGGGCGATACGTTTGTGGTTCCTCTTTTACAGATCTCTCCCAAAACCTTGTCTCTCCTCCAACGAAATCATCATTAAGGGAGATAAGCATCGTTGTGTTTGTTTTTTGTTGTCTACTTCCATCTTTATGCGGTTTAAAAAATTGACCTGGACCATATCGAGATATTCTGAACTCGTTATGGATATAGGACAAACGAACAAGAGAAGATAATCGTTCTCTAAGAGTACCCATTAACCACTCATCATCAAAAATTATCTGACTGTTATTTCTGATAGTTTTATTATCTTGATAACTCCCATCTTTTTGAAGAGTTCCAATAGATGTGAACTCACAATTTTTGTAACGAGCAAGTACATTATCACACTCACTGTGTGATAAAAATTGAGGAAACAAAGTATACATAACACCTCCTACGTACATCTATTTACAAGCCCACTCTTGTTGTTAAAAAAAGCAACTATTCGTAAATAACTTCTCTCCCTAGTCTGTCTTCTAATTTTCTGCCAAGCATTCTGCGTGCATCCCCTGTGCCGCATACCAACACTTCACCGTTCCCAATTTTGTGAATGATTGAATCTAGAATGTCGTTGATTGCATGAGTGATGTCTTTTTCTATAAGCACTTTGCCGAGCGGTATAACTTCGCCGTCAAAGGTACAGTAATCTTGATGAATACAAAGATGATGCTTCATGGTAACAGTGTACCGTTACTAGCTACTCGTTACTAGTGGAGATCTATTGCGCGCAGAAACAATTTACCCTAAAACTTTATAAAGCGTATAGAGCACTACAAGAAAAACTGTTGCTGCCATAGCTAGTCTTGTATGCTTCTTTATAAACTCTCTAGCTTCATCTCCCCACTCATATGCCAAATATGCAACGATTGCCGCTCTCAAAAATCTCGCACAAAATGTAGCCAAAAGAACAAGCAATAAACTAGCACCGAATATTCCAGCAATAAAAGAAAAGATTCTATCTGGTAACGGTGTGAACGCTGTCATGAACTGCGCAACAAAAACATTATCACTATAAATAATTTTTGCTTTGTCCACAAAAGAAGAGATTCCAAACATATCAATCACACGTTCACCAAATTTTTGAAATAAGATAAACCCTATGCAGTAAGTCACAAAAGCTCCGAGCGTAGAACCGAGCGCTGAGATAAAAGATAGCAATTTCCAAGAAATATCTTTTCTATAAGAAAGAATGATAAGAATGTATGCTTCTACTAAGATAGGAGAAAAAGATTGTTCAAAAAAAGCTAGAAAAAAGGTGATCGCCTTCACTCTCTTTGATTGAGCGAGTCGAGCAATATAATGATCTGTCTTGTTGACGATGTTCATTATTTTAGACGAGTACCATTCTTAAGTGTTTGTGTAGGACTAAAAAGCGCTAGACCGTTTTCATCATTTCCCGCTACTATCATCCCTTGTGACTCATACCCTCGTAACACTCTCGGAGCTAAGTTGGTCACGAATGGGAATTGTTTGCCAAGAAGATCCTCTTGAGATTTGAACTCTCGTATTCCGGAAAGAATTTGTCGTGGTTGTTCTTCTCCTAGATCTACTTTTAGGATGTAAAGTTTATCCGCTCCTTCTACTATATCAACAGAGAGCACTTTTCCTACTCGTATCTCTACTTTTTGAAAGTCATCTATGGTAATAAAATTCTTCTTTTCTTCTAGAGTTTCTGTGTTTTTTTCTTCTGTGTTCATCATGTGAGTATATAAGCGCCACAGAGACTAAGCAAGAAAATACTAAATCCATTACTCTTCACTTTTTATTCCTTAACCTTTATCCCATTACCAAGAATCGTTCCCTTTCTCATCGCTACTATCTTCATCATCTTCTACAGCGTCATCTTCTTCGTATGTTCCTGGGCCATTTGTCTTATCCAAATATCGTTGAAGAGTGATAGCTGCTGCTTGATCATCAACATCATGAGAACCTTCTTTGCCTGGTTGTCTTCTCGCTTCAACAGTTGAGAACCATTCTTTTTCGAACACCACTTTTACATCAATCGCTTCTTCTATTCTTAGACCAAAAGCTCTCGCTTCTTTTGCTATAGCATTTGGTTTGCCATGTTGATCAACGCTTTCACCGATGACAACAGTAGAGAATCTCATTTCTCTGATGAGTTCTAGAGTATCTTTTAACAATGTGGCGTCATTGGGTGACACCATAAGAGGAAATGCCAATCTCCCCTCATCGTCAGATTGAGCAAAGCCGACTTTCTTTGAACCATAATCAATGCCTAAATATTTCATAACGATAGTGTATAGCGATTAGTCTTTGGTGACTAGTGGACACCATCTTATGTAACTGGGTGTAATTATTTACACAATAAGAACTCTTTCTCTTTACTTCTGTCTTTGCTTCTAAACTTTTCATCACTTAGTACATGTATTCTTTGGTACATGAGTAGTAGGGAATGGGGGGTTGAAAGAGGTCTCTTGCGGAATCATGATTTTGTAGAGGGGAATGCAAAACAGACGACGCTTCGTGCCGACCATATTTTGGGCGGGAATTTGAATTCCGAATTTTGGCGGGGATTGTGGGACGAAGTTGGAACACTTTTAACAAAACAAAAGGTTTGTTAACCAACAACTTTTTCATAATAGTCTGGTACTAGCCTTTTTAAAAATAGAAGAAGCAGTTCACCAGTTTTCTGTGTAAGCAATTCTTCCTCTGAAAACATTGTGTTTGATAATTCTTCACCTAGTACATCTCTTATTTGTGCTTCATCTGTAAAGTATATAGCACTCGTGAGATGACAACCAGTTCTATTGTCTTCAAGAAATTTATTTCCAGATGCCCCATGAACTGTAACGTCTAGTATTAAAACCTGCCCACCCTTCAAAGTGCTTTTCCTTAATGTATATTTTGATGAATTTTTTGGATAAGGAAAATCAAGACATCTCTCAACATCTAGGTCATCGATAGTAACCATGCTTTGAGTATCTTTATTCCACCCTGCAGAAACTTGACCCTTGGTTGGAGCTCCCTCTCTGTTGAGGATATTACCTGTTCCATTTATCAAAACATGAACTCTTGGATCCTGCAAAATTCTTTTATAAGACTCTTCAACAGGAGAAAGGGCTTCTTGTTTATTTTCTGGGGCAATATTGGTTTTAACATCTCTAGCTTTTAAATGTTCATCTTTTGTCACTTCATACCTTGAAGTTTTTTTAGCTAAAGAAAGAAAATCTTCAGCATCTTTCTTACCTTCACCCCTTGACTCCGTAACTCTTTTAAATCTTTTGCAAGACCATTTCTATAATTATTAGGTGATTGTTCCATGGACTTAATAATAACACAAATTATAGTCAGTACTTCTTGACTCCTTGTAAAACAAGTGTTTTTAGAGTAGTATCCCCCTTATGAACCCCTTTAGTGTTGATCTTCTCAAAGTTCTCAAGCTTCTCAAGTAGGAGGCGGTGAGATTCGCTCACAAATCTGCCTCGTCACGTTGTTCCTCGAAGCAGATTCGCGACCCCTATTCTCATCTCACGCAAACCACGCAGGTGGTTTGCTACTGCGCCTCGCTTGTGAATAAAAAACCCAGTAACTACTGGGTTTTTTATTCAAGCGGCAAGCGGTGTATTTTAAAAATAGCTCGAACGGAATTCTGCCCTCGCCGCGCTTTGCGCGGCTCGGGTGTGGCGGAGCAAAAATGAGCGGCTCCGCCGCGCACACTGACAATTTTAAGTTTTTCTTTGGCGGAATACAAATTCGAGCGTGCGGAGCACGCACAAAATAGTTCTTTACAAAAAGAAGCGCGCCAGAGGTCCGGTGGACATGGCGCGCGTGGTTGGAAGCGGCGCACAGCTGTGCTTCCGCTAGGCGCTAGGAGAGGGCGCTGGCAAGTCGAGCGACGATCCCGCGATATTTCACGAGTTCGTTTTTGGGGATTCGACACTCGTTCTCGCCTTCGAGTGCAGCGACGGCGATTTGCGCATTCGGAAACAAACGCACCCACGTCCGCCGTTGAACCTTCTCGGTGAGCTCGATGATCTGTTTGCCGTCGATGAAGCCACTGGACGAAAACATGTCCTCGTCGGTGAGAACGATCTCGTGGCGAACGGCTTCCGTGCCGATGTCCTCATCGAAGTAGAGCTTGCCGAACTCCATCTCGCTATCCCACTCGCGGAAGTTGTCCTTGGAGGTCGGCTCCAGTTCGGGGACGAGCGACATCATGAGCGCCTGAAGCTCCTTGGCGGTGTACACGCCGCCGGTTTTCGGGGCGATGAAAATCCACGGTGTGGCTCCAGTAGCCGTCCCTGCCTGGTAGATAGTTCCGCTCCGGCGCGCCGACGATCGTGATGTTCGGATTGTTTTGCAGTGCTTTTCGAACGTGCGTGAGTTTGCTCATCGTGTGGTCCTCCTTTCAAGGTACAGGGGTTGAATTACCAATCTAAGCGACATGCCTGGATTTCAAATCAAGGTAGCATATTACACAATAAAAGTCAATAGGCGGCAAGATTGCCGACTATTGAAAAAACCTTATGAAAAAATTTCTTTTGCCCTTACAAAATATGGTTTGAGCCGATTTGTTTTTAGGTTCTTTGGCAGTTTGGAGTGTGCGCGGCGGAGCCGCTCATTTTTGCCCCGCCACACCCGAGCCGCGCAAAGCGCGGCGAGGGCAGAATTCCGTTCGAGCTGTTTTTAAAATACACCGCATATGCATTTAAAACCACAAGATTCTTTTTCGTGGTTTTAAATGCATATGCGGGCCATATGAGTTAAGTACCCACTAGCTCAAGCATCACAAGGATGTTTTAGTGTCTTTTCCAGACTCTAAAATATGTATGTGGGTCGCTATTACCTTAAGACAAAATACTACATTCCTACAATCTGTATCACTAATACTGCAATCTTTTTCTTGTCTTCATCAGACAGAGAAACCTTAGAACCTTCTAGTCTAAAATTAAAATAATCGTCACTAATAAGATATGCACCTATGAATTCAGTCATGTCTTCTAAGGTATTCATACTAAGCAGGCCAGTATCTCTGTTTTGTCTATGATATACATTCATATCTGCCAACCCGTTACAAACACCTTTAGTGTTGAGAAATGCATATAACTCTAGGTATGGGTGAAACTTTTCATCAATCTCATTTGAACCATTCAAGAAGTTAACAAGAGCTTGTTCATATCCTGTTTGATTTTGAAAAACATGAGCAGATTCATGAGCCAATTTGATGAGAAGCTGTTCCTTAGCATTATCAACTCCCCAACCAAAACTATCTACACTTTCCCTGCGAAATGGCATAGCGCCGAGAGATATTTGAGAAGATCCGTCTTCAAGTCTCTTTGCGCTTGATTCAGGACTCGCTTCATTAACTACAAGAGTAGCGTTTACCCTGGAAAGAATTTTACCAACTCGTAAAGAATTTCTACTATTTTCATCTAGTAACACCTGATCCATAATTGAAGAAAGTCCAGAAAATAATCTTCTTGGCGCAGATTCTTGAGTTTCAGTATTACTTTTTGATTCTGGTCCTTTCATAAATTATGTATCTAGGTCGCTCCGATACTTTATTCTTATGGCGGAGAGTGTGGGTTAAGTACCCACACGTCTAGACCCCATAAAGGTATTTTATCATCTTCTCCAAACTTTGAAATATGTATGTAGGCCGCTATGGTTATTTGAGAAATTCTTGAACTTTCCAAAGAAAAACAGACTGCCCACTCTGAATAATATGACCTCTTTCAAGAGGAACCCAGAAGCATTCAAACTTAGTCGGTTCACCTATACCATCATGATCTTCTTGACTAAACCATCTTTCAGGAAGTTCTTTTGTACTTTTTGCGAGATAAAAATGTCTTTCCTGAATCTCATTTCTGTAGGGAGAAATATCATATTGTGAAGTTCCTAAATACGCAATGATTTCAAAGTCTTTTAAGCCTGTTTCTTCTGTAAGTTCTCTTAGTGCAGCAATTTCTAAAGACTCATTTTCTTCTACAGAACCCGCAGGAACTTGTAAGCCTACTTCTTCATATGAAAAATCTACATGACGAAAAACAAGAAGCTGGTTATTTTGTATTGCGTATACCACAACTTTCTTTTTAATTTGTTTATCCATATATATTAGGTATTCGGGTCTGCTCCGATACTTTTATATTATAGCGGGGGTCTTCGAGTTAGAACCTTTTGAGAACAAGACCTGTAAGGTTATTTTTAACTATTCCAATTTATCACAATTGATGCATCTCGAGCACTGGAAAAAAGTGACAAAAGTGACACTTTTTAACTATATTAATTACACTTAACTGTCACTTTTTAATAAAACAACTTAACATTATTTCTTATTGTTTACTTTAAAATATAAGACCTTTTGTTCATACAGTGGTTTAAATATCCCATTTTCATATACAAACCTTGTTTTCATATACCCAGGAGGACAACATAACCCTGTATCCCACTCTTCCCCTTCTGAAGGAACCCAATGCATATAAAAACCATTATCGCTATCATTCTTAGTAATATCTAACCCTGTAAGTCCCGCATCTGCTGTAAAGATAATTTTATTACCTTTAACTACAATGATTTGATGAGGGCAATGATTACCACCTGTTCCACATAATGATATTATAGTTTCATTTTTACCGTCTCCATCTACATCAAACTTTTCAAGCCCTACGATTGTATAACCTTCAGGAATAAAACGATAAGCAAGATCACCATATTCTTTTATTTGATCTTTGTATAACCAATCCCATTCAACCTTTCCATCACTACCAACCTTAAAAATTTCTTTATTTGATTTTACTAATGGTAAATCTTTAATTTCATTTGAATAATCTTTACTTGATAAAGTTATATCTTTAGTTGGAAAAGATTGATACCCTGTATCTAAAACGGCATAATCCATTTTATTCTTATCCTCTGGATCACCAGAACCCCAAGCGATATCTTTATCAGAAAAATATTTTAATGGCATACTCATTTCTGGAATTGTTCCAACAACACCAAAAGGAGATTCTTCACAATTAAATTCTCTTAAGAGTCTTACCCTTTCACTACTGATTTCTTCCTGAGTTGCGTTTGGATGATCTTTTAAGTATGTACTAGACCATTCAGCAACAGACATTACATACTCTTCTGAGGAAGAAAATTTATCCGGGCACTTAAAAAATAAATTTTTATCAAATTTATAATAGTAGAACACTGAAAATAAAAACACACCTAAAATCAAAAGGAAAAACCATAGAATATACTTTATTATTTGTTTTGATTTTATAATAATAGAAAATTTCATTTATTGATAACTACTCTCTATATGAATAAATATCTACCTGGTCATTACCATTTTTACAGAAAGCCTTAACAGAGTAACCACTTCTTGTTCCAACATTTCCAAATATTTCCATATAAGGAATATTTCCATTTCCATCTGCCCAAGTCCAAATACAAGTATCATAATTTTTTTGAATTTTGTACGGACTACTATTATCAGATCTTTCAATTAAATCCCAATATTTATTAACTTTTAGATTTGGGTCTATATATACATATCCAAAATCTGAAACACAAAATGAACTACCAGTCTTTGCCCTAATACTATTGATGTTATTAGTTATAACGTCACCAGAATTCATTTCAATACATGAAATAGAATTACCTTCTGCTGTTACGTCTCTGTATAAAGGAAGGTCTTGCCTTTGTTTTGAGCTATATTTCAAATCACAAATTTTTACATCGTGTTCAGTAACACATTTCTCTGAGCTATATTTAACTCTACTTTTTTCATAGACGACATCAGATTGTTTTTTTAAATCAATACCCCTAGAATCATTTGAATTTGCATACACAGCAAAAGCCCACTGTTCTGAAGTACAGTTACCAGGATAACATCTATAGGCCATAGCAACATTATGACGGTCGTACCAAGCGTATTGATCGCAACTACTTTGATTACACCCAATATTATCCATTGGAAATATATCGTCCCTAGTCTCAGGTTTCTGGTTATAATCTAAAACCTGAGAACTATTGCTAGTTTTTGTATAGATATTTACTTGAGTATCCTGTTTGTCACTCTTCAAATAAAAATATCCAACAATAAGAACTACACCAACAATACCAATAAGCAAGAGTCTAATTCCCCATCCTATAAAAAACCCTAATAATGCCTGACCTGGTTCACTTATAAGTAAAACCCCTATAGCTATTATGATTAGCAGAAAAATTACCATGATTTACTTTATATTCTACTCTTATTTACAGATTATTCAATTTATTGCTCAACAAATAAACATCTTACAATGTAATCTTTTTTGGTTCTGCATAGACTATGCAGAGATTTTGGTTCTGTCATTAATATAATATGGAACAACAAGAAACATATGGACTAATGGGTAATATGACAATAGCTCCAGTACAAAAAATGAAGTATGTTTTGTACTCAAGAAAAAGTACGGAATCAGAAGAAAGACAAATTCTTTCTATTGATTCTCAGATTAAGGAAATGCTTAGATTAGCAGAAAGAGAAAATCTTGAAATAATAGATATTAGAAGAGAGTCTCATTCAGCAAAAGATTCAGGCCAAAGACCTGTATTTAAAGAAATATTAGAGGATATTAAACGAGGTAGGTTTAATGGAATACTTGCATGGGATGCTTCTAGAATTAGCAGAAATGCAGGTGATCTAGGCTCTATTGTAGACCTTATGGATCAACAATTACTTTTTCAAATACGAACCTATGGACAAACATTTTCAAATTCACCAAATGAAAAGTTTCTCTTGATGATTTTATGTTCTCAAGCAAAATTAGAAAATGACAACAAAAGTGTAAATGTTAAGCGAGGATTGCGAACAAGAGTCGAAATGGGTTTATGGCCATGTCCTGCCCCTACTGGATATTTAAAAGAAAATAGAATGGACAGAAAATGTCAAACACTTATAGACCCAGACAGAGGACATATTATTAAACAAGTTTTTGAGAAAGTTGCTTACGATAAATGGAGCGGTTTAAAAGTCTATCACTGGTTAAAGTTTGATATGAATTTTAAAACAGCAGCAGGTCACAAAAATCTATCATTAGGCAATATTAATCTAATTCTAAAGAATACTTTTTACTACGGTGAATTTGAATATCCTCGTGGTAGTGGTAACTGGTACAAAGGAAGTCATAAACCATTAATCACTAAAGAACTCTTTGATCTTGTTCAGTCGCAATTATCTAGACAGGTAACAAGAACTGAATTTAACAGTAAAGAATTTGCTTTTACTAAACTTATGACATGTGGCTTATGTGGATCAGGAATATGTGCTGATGAAAAAATAAAGAAGCAGAAAAATGGTAATGTTCACAGATATGTATACTATGGCTGTACTAAAGCCAAAGACAAGAATTGTAAATGTGGTTATACCAACGAAGAAGATCTTATAAAACAGTTCCAGGAACTGCTAGATAAAATTGACTTAGACGAGATAGGAATGAAAGAAAAGATACGAACAGAGGTTGAAAGAATTAAGAGCTTTCAAAAGAGTGTTTTGGGAGATACACGACAAATTAAAATTAAAGATGTCGATATACGAAACTACGCTAAGTATATTTTGAAAGATGGGAAAGATCTAGAAAAACGAGAATTATTAGGTTGTTTTAAGAGTAAGATTTTATTGAATAATAAACAAATTAGTTTGATTTAAAAAGCACACACTGGTATAGGAATATTCATTTTAAGAATATCTTTAACTATTTCCATTTGATTTTGTCTCTTTTCCCAAAGAGGGTCCCCAGGACTTTCATTTAACGAAATTGTTATCATTGAAACGAGATCTCTGTGTTCAGCCAAAGCATTGAAAACGAATTTTAATAAATCTTCTTCTTGTAGATCTTTTGGATCATCTCCAGAAAAACCTTCTTCTTTGAAATCAAAAAAATCTAAATCAATATCTATTACACATTTACCGTTACTTTGCTTTATGCAATCTACTAACCCATAAATATCTGCCAGCTTTTTAAAAAAATGGAAATCTTTTTCTGGTAACCCAGTATGCCAGTCACCAGTTGAAGAATATATATAATAATGATTGAATACCTTTGCTTTTACGGCAAGATGTACAAAATTATCATATGTTATACAAGGTCTCGTTTCTTTTCCTGTCCAAGGATCCCGAAAAGGACATTGCAAACTTTCATAAGTATTAAAATCTTTCAAGTTATCAAAAACGGAGAGAGCTTGTTCTAGGCACTCTGGCTCACCTAACCCTTCCCATCTACGAGCATCTGTGTGTTCATCTATGTGTATAAGATTGTGTTGTTTATCGGAAATGTTTTCACATTGCAACCAACACCATAAAGCCAATCTATGGTTTGCCATTACATAGATATTATCCTCATTCCAAAGAAAAGTATTTTCATAAACCCGTGCGTATTGTTTTTTACTAGGTTCGATAATAAAAGGTGACATATGTTTTGTTTAATCAATTAATATTTAGTATCAACATAATAACCATGACGACCATAGCAATTATTCCCAAATTTATCTTTGTGTGGATTTAATTTTCCATCTTGTTTTGATTTGGTAAACTTTTTATTACAATAACTACATTCGTATATATATTTTGTACTTGAAAAACCACCAAATCTCTTAACTCTTGTAATTATCCTAGCTGGTGACTTTGCTGGTTTGTTTGGGTCAAAAAAGTAAGGCTTTTCTGGTTTTTCCCCAGACTTACAAAGTTCAATCTGATATTTGGGATCAAATGTTTCTTCAGTGTTTTCTACTGACACCATTCTATCGGCTCTAAAAATTTTAATACTAGGAGAACTAAAACCACCTCTTAATTTATAAGCGTATAAATATTCAAATTCAGTACCATCTTCTTTTCTCATATATTTTATTGAATACGGTTCAACAAAACGTTCTTCGCTAATGCCTTTTTCATTTCTATATTTAATTTTTATCACCTTCTGATCTCTCCCAGCTTTCATAATGGGCACTCTAAAATCTGGAGAAAAATAAATGGACGAGCGGTAACCGTTATCTGGATAAATTTTGAATAGATTTTCTAAATCTTCTAAAAAGAAAGTTATAGCATCTTCTATATCCAACAAAAATTCTTTAGAACATATGACACTTTTACCCCAAAACTCTCTAAAGTAGTCGAATGGTGTTTTAAGTAATATATCCTTAAGGTTATTAGGGTTTTTCCTAAAAATAGTTTTTTGTATTAAAACTTCTACAACTTCTTCTTTATTTAGAGATCCTCCAAGTAATTTAATAGAATAAACGTAATCAAATAAATCGGGAGCATGTTGTCTTTGTAGTAAACATTTTAGTTTTGTTGCTACAATTTCTTCTAATTTCATACACGAAATTTCACACTGAAGATCGCCACTATCTGAATATGGATGAATTAGTTTAACTTTTTGAATTGGTAATATTACTTTATCAAAACGTGTTATGTCCATTGATATTTTAATTTTTATAATATCTGGGTTACCATAAAAATCCTTAAAATAAAGTTTTGCCTCATAAACCTTTAAGCCAGTTACAGGTTCTTGTCCTTCTTTAAATTTATCCTTTACCTTGTTGTCATCTTTTGTAAAAACAACACCATTTTTTTCCTGAATAAAATCACAAACTTTATTAAGTTCTTGAAGTAAAAAATCTGGGTCAACATCATTATGAATACCAAAATCAAGATCGTTCGAATAACGAGTATTTTCAAAATATCCTTTTCGTAAAGCATTACCTCCTTTTAAAAAGAAAATATCTTTTAAATTACTAGCAGTAAAAATACCAAATAAAACCCAACCAAAAACATAATCCTTTTCTACGTGTGTGGGGTTTATTTCAAAATATTTAGCCTTTTCCTCTATTTCTTTCTTATCTATCATAGATAACTTAATTACAACATAAATAACCATTGAATACTAGAATTTTGAAAAATAAAAACCATCATAATTGATGGTTTTTATTTTCATTTAGTTTTCTATGCTCCTCGAGCACCAGAACCTAAACGACTTGGCGGAGGAGGTGAGATTCGAACTCACGGTCCGGTTACCCAGACTCTTGTTTTCAAGACAAGTGCAATAGACCAACTCTGCCACTCCTCCGTATTTATTTGTTGCATCACTTTATCATATTTTGAAACTAAAAACAATAAATTATGCATAATACTCTCTATAATGACAATCTAACCTAGTAGACTTCACACTAGTAAAAGACATTATAATGTGGTAGTATTTTTCCATCGCTCTCGTAGTTCAATGGATAGAATGCAAGTTTGCGGTACTTGCGATCTAGGTTCGATTCCTGGCGAGAGCACAGAATATAAAATACCCATCTAACAAAGTGATGGGTATTTTATATTCTGCAGTATTAGATGTACGACACCTACGTGTCGCACATCAGGAATCGAATGGGGGGGTCGCGGAACTTTATCGACGAACACAGTGAGGAGAAGCTCTGTGACCGAACTTCCTGGCGAGAGAAAGGAAGTGCATATCCCTATGTCAGATCAGAAAATCAAAATCCCCTTTCGGGGATTTTGATTTTTATAATATATTTACTTCGCAACCTTAGCTACTGCTTTTGCTAGACGGGATTTCTTACGGTCTGCTTGGCCTTTTTTGATTGTGCCACGCTTAGCTGCCTTGTCGAGCGCCTTGAATGCTAATGATAAATCTTTTTGTGCAGTTTTTGAATCTTTTGCGATAACGTCTTTGCGTACAACTTTTACTGCTTCTTTCATAGTACGACGAAGAGTGTCATTAAACACTCTTTTGCGAGTACTTACACGAATTTGACGTTTTGCTGTTTTGGTAATTGCCATAAATGCTTGATATTAGTTACTAGTGCCTAAAGTTTTTGAATAGTATGATACTAACACATTTTTAATATTATGCAAAGAAAAAAGGAATAAACACACCTAACTCTAAGCAATAATATAACCCTCTAGCCACTAATCACGAACGACTATATACTGTTTTTATGATTGGATATCTTTCTGGAAAAATAATCGAATCTTTTGGTGATCACGTACTCCTCGATGTAAATGGTGTTGGGTACAAAATATTAGTCCCCGTCTCCCTGGCTGTCTCAGCAGAAAAAGGAGACGCTCATGCTTTTTTTGTACACACACATGTACGAGAAGATCAATTAACCTTGTATGGTTTCAGAGAAAGTTTAGAGCTCTTTGTTTTTGAAAAACTTATCAGTGTTTCTGGTATTGGACCTAAAAGCGCACTTTCCATGTTGTCACTCTCCTCGCCTTCTTCTATCGCTTCTTGTATAGAGCAAGGTGACGCTGAGCAATTATCACGTACTCCAGGGGTAGGTAAAAAAACCGCTGAAAAAATTATCCTCGAATTACGTGGCAAATTAACCCACCTCATCACAACCGAACACTCCAAAGAAGAAGACGAGGTAAGGCTAGCTCTTGAAGCGCTAGGTTATGGAACTAAAGAAATTAATGCTGTTATAAAAAAAATAGACATCGAAAAAAAATCAACGAGCGCCATTATCAGAGAAGCTCTCAATCTTTTACATTAATTTCTTATGTTAGAACAAATCCTTCGCCTCATTGAGCGTTATATACCAAAAAAAATATATAGATTCTTCCAACCTTTTTATCATCTTGTGTTAGCCATTATTGGAACAGTGCTCTATAGAAAACCTTCTAGAAAAATAACAGTAATTGGTATAACTGGTACCAAAGGTAAATCTTCTACAACTGAGTTTGTTAATGCCGTTCTTGAAGCAGCGGGCAAAAAGACAGCCATACTTTCTACCATTCGTTTCAAAATAGGTGACACAACCAAAGCTAACAAGTATAAGATGACCATGCCTGGGAGATTCTTTACACAGAAGTTTCTTCATGATGCAGTGCGGGCGCATTGCGAATATGCGATAGTGGAGATGACATCTGAAGGTGCTAAGTTCTTTCGCCACATTGGCGTTGAGATGGATGCACTCATCTTCACCAATCTCTCCCCTGAACACATAGAATCTCATGGTTCATTTAATAAGTATAAGAATGCGAAGCTACGACTTGTGAAGCATTTAGCTAAAAGCAAAAAACCTAATCGTATGTCGATTGCCAATATCGACAATGAACATGGTCACTCTTTTCTCATCCATGATGTAGAAAAAAATATTGGCTACTCTCTAAAAGAAGTCAACCTACTTGAGGAAAATACTTCTCTTAGTAGAATAGAGTACAAAGGAGTAGAGATGGTCATACCTCTTCCTGGAAGATTCAATATTTTAAACGCACTCTCTGCTATCAAACTTGCTGAGGAGTACGCTATACCTTTAGAAACAATCAAGATAGGACTCGAAGGTCTCACCATAATTCGTGGAAGAGTGGAGCGAGTCGAGGCAGGTCAAGACTTTACTGTTATAGTTGACTACGCTCACACAGATGACTCTCTCAAAAAACTGTATGATGCATTCCCTTCTTCTCGTAAGATAGCAGTGCTTGGATCAACTGGAGGTGGACGTGATTCTTGGAAGCGTCCTGTGCTTGGAAAGATTGCAGATGAAAACTGTGATGAAATAATCATTACTAATGAAGACCCGTACGACGAGGATCCGATGCACATCATTAACGCTGTTGCGTCCGGCGTGACACGACACACACCGATAATTATTGAAAACAGAAGAGAAGCTATTGCAAAAGCATTACAACTAGCAAGGACTGGGGACACAGTACTCATCACCGGTAAAGGCACTGACCCGTATATAATGGGACCAAATGGAAGCAAGGAAGAGTGGGATGACGTAACCGTGGCGAAAGAAGAACTGGAGAAGCTCTTGGCTCTTGGCCGTCAGTATTAAGCAAAAAACAAAGCCGCGCTACGCGCGGCTTCTCACTTCACAATGACTCAAATAGTAACCCCTGCTCGTGCAAGTGAATCCTTGATTTCCTGCATTCTCGCAGGGCCGATGCCACGAATCTTCTGACCATTTCTCAGTTTTTCAACCAAAGCACCAATGGTCGTGAAGGGCATATTTTGATACAGCACGAGACGTGTATTTTTGCTCAAGCCAAATCTTAGACGCAACTCATCAACTTCTTCTTTCAAAAGTGAAGGTTTGATCTTTGGTGGAGTGGGTACTGGCACTGTTTTACTAACAGCCTTGAGTGCTTTTTTTGCCGCGCGTTTAACGCGGTGATTTCTTTTGTTACGGGTGGATGCTCTTATTTTTTTCTTGGACTTGGTTCTAGCCATGATGGCCTCCATTAAAAACATGATAATCCTCTTTCGAGGGCCTATGTGGATACTCTCACATTCCTCAACCTCTTTCAAGTCTTGCATTTTTCTATCATCTACTGTCTACTGTCTTTAATCTACTCTTATGCCAGAACTTCCAGAAGTACACACAACAGTAACGGGGCTGCAGAAAGTATTGCCTGGGCTTTCTATTACCGATGTGTGGTCTGATATGTGGAGCACTTCGAAGCTAACGAGGAATACGATCAAAGACAAAACGTACTTTCCCTACTTTAAAAAATACACACTTAATCAAAAGGTGCTTCAAGTTCGTCGTCGAGCAAAACATATTCTCATCGACCTTAAAAACGGGTTCACCATTATCATGCACATGAAGATGACGGGGCATATCATGTACGGCAGTTATAGGCAGGATAAAAAATATAATGGACGCGAATGGAGCTGGGTGCCAGTTAAAAAGAACACGCCCTTATCTGATCCTTACAACCGGCACATCCACGTTGTCTTCATGCTTTCAGATGGCAAGCAGCTAGTCTTCTGTGACCCCAGAAAGTTCGGCACCATAGTAGTAGAAAAAACAGATACGTTACACAAGGAGAGATTGGCGCACCTTGGACCAGAGCCTCTTGAAACGACATTCACCCAAAATGACTTCAAGGAACGGATTATGAAATCCCCTACTCGGGCAATCAAAACAGTGCTCATGGATCAATCTATCATTGCAGGTATTGGCAATATTTACTCTGATGAAATGTTACACAGAGCTCATATTCTTCCAACTCGAACAGCAAAGTCTCTTACTGGGATGGAATGGAAACTTCTCTTCACTTCAATGAAGGAGGTCCTTGTGAAAGGAATAGATTTTGGTGGCGACTCAACGAGTGACTATCGCAACATTACTGGTGCGCGTGGCGCTTTTCATGAAAATCATCTCGTCTACCTTCGCACCAAGAAACCGTGTCTTACAAAAAAGTGTGGCGGGATAATTGAGAAGTTAACCCTCGGAGGCCGCAGTGCACACTTTTGCAGAACCTGTCAGCGCTGATTCAGCTAAAGATTTAGATTTTACCTCTCCACTAGCAACTAGTAACTAGTAACTGTAAACTAGAGCCCATGGGAGTCATTCTTAAAATTTTCTTTGGGTTCTGGATAATATGGATACTCTGGTACATAACAGGAGGACCTCTTCGAGACGATAAGACTAAGCCATATATTGGCCCTAATGCTTCTGGACAATTAGAAACATTTGGAACATCTTCAAAACCTAGATAATCAGGTAGCGGACTGGCGTTTTTGTCAAATATTTGATAGGATAATGTGACGTTATTTGTCTTTTGTTTTTAGAAATATGTATTCTGTATTTTACTAAGAACTAAAAACTAGTAACTAAAAACTATTCCAGTCCCTATAGCTCAGTCGGTAGAGCAGCTGCCTTTTAAGCAGACGGTCGAAGGTTCGATCCCTTCTGGGGGCACATGAAACAATAAACATCTCTTTTACTGAAGAGGTGTTTATTGTTTTAATGTTGCTTCGCATACGGATCGAACCGAAGGCTCTTATTTTTAAGGAGTGAAGCGACTATAAAAATAATGAGTTTCGACTGAAAGGAGGGGCGATCCCTTCTGGGGACTCAAAAAGAAAACGCCTAATGGTGTATCTTTCTTTTTGAGTCCCCAAGAGTGAGCCAACTACTTGTCTTATTTAAGATAAGAGCAAAAACACCACCCTCTCCACTTCTCAGTCATTGGTTAGCACTATACACTACTTGGTATGAATAAACCTTATCTGATAAGTGGTGGAATAGGGACACTTCTAATAATCATCTCCTTGATCTATTATTTCTATTCCAACAATGAAACATCACGTAATCAATGTGAGCAGGACATCATGATATGTGCTGATGGGACAACGGTCGGAAGAGTGTATCCATCGTGTGAATTCGATATTTGTAAGGATTCAATATCCCCTATTATCACACAACAATTAGAATCAAAACCTATTGATGAAGCGAGTCTCTTGGAACAAGTCGCAACCAAAACACCAAAAGAAATACTACCCAAAAAAGAACGAGTTCCTCTCTCTGTTGCTCCCCCAAAAGACAACACACTAATTACTGTCATCGAAAAGACTCTTGGCTCTTTTGTGTCTTTGTTTTCTCAAAACAATACCCCTTCTTCATCAACAAATAACCAAACCGTACCAAATAGTAACAACACTCCAACAAAAACATATAACGATGAGCGCTACTCAGTTAATAATGGCACAATTATAGATAGTAACGGTAACGCTGTCGCAGCCCTCCCACCTTCATCGTATACATCAACCAGTTCTGGTTCTTCATGGGAAACTCATACAGTGAACGCTATTAGTGTTGGATCAACAACTCCTGTGGTTGATGGTGTTCCTGTTGAAGGACAGGTTGGCAAATATTATATAAGTGAAAATTCTTTTGGTAATAGAGAGTTGTGCGAATTCTCAAACAGAATATACATATTCGACTCTATCACTAATGATAAAGTGTTACTCTACGAAGAAAACACTTCAACCCTTTCACAAGACGATGAACGTGCATGTAATAGCGAAATATTCCTCCTAGCAACAGAGGAACAAAAACTTATTTTTAAATATCACACCATTAACACTAATATGATCTGTGAAAGCACGTGGAGTGCGCCTCATAATACATGGTATTTGAATGTAACCACCATCACTTCATCATCACGATACCCAATCAGCAACGAACGCTATGAAGATGCTGAGACAAAAGAACTTGTCTGTCGGTCCAATCTTGAGACACAATAACAATAGTATACCTACACCCTTCTTCTTGTTATTAGAGCTTGAGTAGTAGCTTCTCTATCTCATCTTCTGTTGTCGTTATACCCTTGTGAGCATTGATAAACGCATAGACTATGGATCGTGCGAAGTCTTCGCATTCTACTTTATTAAAACGAGTTGCCTTTTTGTGAAGAGTTGCTTCCCATATTGTTTTGTGTTTCCACCAAAGAATTCCCAAAATCTGTTCCCCTTCATATTCCCCTTTTATTGACTGAAAAAAAATCCAAGCATTTTTTTTATCTCTTACTTCATAATAGTCAGCGAATTTGAATAATGTATTGTCTTTCTTTTTTTCTTCTATTGCATTGTGTACAACAGTAGCAAATGGTGCTATTTTTTTGAAAGTAAGTGTGTCACAAAATGGCTCATCGACAATAAAAATATTCTTTGATGCCTGCAGTGATGGCAATAGCTCCAAAAACTTCTGCTTAACACTCGCAGGTTCAAGCATTCCTCCACAGTGCACCACTATCTGATCCCCAAAGAGTGACGTCTCATCTTTTAAAAGTTCTAATCGTTCTATATCGTCCTTTGTTATCTCGTCAGTAAAAGGCAGATAGTGTTCATACCCTTCTCTTGCTATCCTTCTCTTTTCTTTGTCTGTTCCAACTATACAATAAATCATAATTACTTTTAATCACTTAAACTGATTTTAGATTAGCACCGCAAGACGCTTCAACAGTGAGTGGGAGTGTGCTTAATTTTCTTTTTGATAACACATTTTGAAGTATGGAGACTATATTTTCTTGTATCTCATCTTTAATTGTTTCGTCGACTTCAAAAACAAGCTCGTCGTGTATCTGTACAAGGAGGGAAACCCTGCTTTCAAGATTATGTTCTTCTATGTAAGCATCTGTGTCTATCATCGCGAGTTTCAATATGTCAGCACTTGTCCCTTGAATCGGAGCATTGATAGCTATTCGCTCCCCTTGCGCTCTTAGAAAAGGTAGCGGACTCTTAAGGAGTGGCACTTCTCTTCTCCTTCCTAAAAGAGTGCTCGTATACCCCTTGTCCCACGCTTCTCTTTTGACCTCTTCCAAATATTCCATGAGCCGTGTAAAGGTATTCTTGTATTCATCATAAAACATTTGGGCTTCTTTTCGTTCTACCCCCATCCCTTCTTTGAGTGCTGTGACTCCCATGCCGTACAAAATACCGAAGTTAATAGCCTTAGCATGACGTCTCATCTCTTGTGTCACATCTCCTTCTTTGACTTTGAATACTTTGGCGGCAGTTCCGGTGTGTACATCTATTCCTTTTTCAAATATTTCTATCAAATGTTTGTCGCCTGAGAGAATCGCGGCTGAACGCAAGTCTATCTGAGCATAGTCGCATGAGAGTAACACTTTGCCTTTTTGAGCAATGAAAGCCTCTCGCACCTTTTTGCCAATATCGCTTTTGACTGGGAGATTTTGCAGATTAGGATCCTCACAACTGAATCTTCCTGTGCTCGCGCCTGTCTGAATGAATCGCGCATGCACCCTCCCGTCTTCTTTGACAAAGGTGGGGAGTGGGTCAATGTATGTTGAAAGCAATTTAGACAATTCTCTATATTCAATAACGAGAGGGACGATTGCGTGTTCGTCTTTTATTTTTTCTAATTCACTTATATTAGTACTTTTCTGTCCAGTCTTTGTCTTTTTTATTCTTGTCCCTAAATTCATTGTCGTATACAAGATATCCCCTAATTGCTTTGGGGATGAAATATTGAATTCTTGCCCTGCTAGGGTGTGTATTTCTTTTTCTAATTTTTTTGTTTGTGTATGCAGTTCCTTACTTAAATCAAAAAGAAACGGAACATTAAGTGATATTCCGGACGCATGCATTTTATCTAAGATATGCATTATCGGCTTTTCTATTTCTAAGAATAACGTATAGAGATTATTCTTTTTCAAATCATCAACGAGCGACTGTTGTAAGTCTGCCACTGAAGAAGAAGTATGGAGTGATTTAATATCATCAAATGAAGGGTTGGTCATCTCACTATGGAGCAAGTTCGTCATTACTTGTAATTCTCTCAACGTACTGTCATCTATTACGAGAGCTTCTTTTTTATTCCCTCCTTCCTTTTCTGGTATTTTGTATTTGAGTGATCTGAATTCATACTTGTCGCACATTGCTTCATAGACTTCTTTTTGAATGCCATCTATCCATGGCTGTTGCGGTTCTTCGTACGTGATTGGTGCGTCTCTTCGTATAGTCGCAAGTGTTTTAGAAAAAATCGCATCATCCTCTCCTTCTTCTATAAGAGAAGTTATTCTTTCTGAAAATCCTTTATCTAACAAATCTTGTCTGTTGCTTTTTATTTGTTGATAAACACCTTCAACGCTTCCATAAAACTTTATCAATGCTGTCGCCGTCTTCTCTCCTATTCCTTTGATACCAATAATATTATCTGAGCTGTCTCCAGCGAACCCTTTATAATCAGGAATCTGATGTGGCGCGAATCCATATCTCTCAATCACATCCTTTTCTGTGAAGAGTGCTGCGCTATTACCCTTTTTGAGCGTATAGACAACAACCTTGTCATTGTCTATTAATTGAAATGTATCCATGTCTCCACTTGCGATAATAACTTGTGTATCTTTTTCTTGTTTTAAAAGTTCAGCCAAGGTACCGAGCAAATCATCTGCTTCGAACCCTTCTTGTTTGAATGCGGGTATATTAAGAGCGAGTGCTAAGGTCTCCGCTTCTTTTATTTGTTCTATGAGCGCGTCATCTGTCTTTGATCTTCCTCCTTTGTACGCTTCATAACTTAAATGTCTAAACGTAGGCTTGGGTAAATCAAAGCAAGCAAATATATAATCTGGCTTCACTTCTTCATATAATCTAAGGACCATAGTCACGAATCCGTAGAGTGCCCCTGTTGGTCTCCCGTCTCTCGTCGCGAATCCACCCATAGCATGATACGCGCGATGAAGTATTGCGTGTGCGTCAAGAAGTGCTACTTTTTTTGTATACTGTTTAGACATAATCAGGCCGTGAATAATCTATTGTTATCGAGCGAGTAGTATCCCCATCATAATCAAAAAAGAGTTCCATGTCACCGCTTTCAATACCTGCATTCTCTGGCCACTCAATCACAAGAAGAGACCCTTCTTCTTGTTTGTGTTTTTCGAGATCAAGAACCTTTGCCTCTTTTGTTGTCTCAAAACGATACGCATCTACGTGGATTAATTTTTTGAATCGAGGATGAGTTGCTTTGTATTCTTTTTTTAAAATAAACGTTGGACTATGTATCTCATCTTCAGGAATACCTAATGCCTTACCGAGAATTTTGGTAAATGTTGTTTTGCCAGCACCTAGATTCCCCTTAAGGAGTAACGTTTGTCCTTCCTCTTGTTTGTGATGTGAGAGTGTATCAAGTACATCAACAGCTAAATCTTCTAGCTCTTCCAATTCAACAACAAAAGTCTCTTTCATGCCCTAATAATAACACAACTCCGACCTTTTGGTCGGAGTTGTGAGGCATTTATCTTTGGTTATATTTTAGTGATGAGAGCCATTTTCACCCTTGTATGAAGCGTACAAGCTTCTTCCTAGGATGAAAATAATGAAGAGTATAGCGAGCAATGCTAACCATTCAATAAGTGTGTCTGGGAGGAATTGAGATCCACCATACGACACACCTACTACTTTTTTGGCTCCTGTATCTACATTCTCTACTGATGACTTAGGAACAATTGATCCAACAACATATGCTGTTATTTCGTCTTGTGCTTGAGAACCAGGAACTGAGTATGCGATATATGAGTTAACAATTACTGTCTTTCCAAGTGGTGCATTCTTAGCAACGAGCGCCGAGAAGCTAACACTCCCTTCTGTATATGGATCAAGAACGTCTTGATTGAGTGTAATAGTTCTTGTATTAGCGTCATACAATCCTCCACTTGTTTCAAGAACTCTGAATTCTTCTGGGAGTTTAACTTTAACAACAACACCAGTTAAGCGACTGTCTGCTAAGTTTCTATATGCTACACGATACTTAACTACTTCATCAGTTGCGAGTGTTCCAGCTACTTTTTCTACTGAGAGAGTAGCTAACTTATTCCCTTCTGAAAGAAGTGTCGCTACTCCGTCATTCTTAATAGAAAGCGTTGTCCCGTCAGTGCACACAACACCCTTTTCTTCTTTCTTTGTTGTAGTCACCTTTTTTGTCACAACCGGCTTTGGAGCCGGTGCTACATATTTGGTCACTGAACTCTTAGTGGTGAACTTAACAATTTCACCCTTTACAATACCATGCTTGTTCTGCATAACAGCTCGACAATAGTATGTAGTGTTTGGTTTAAGATTAGTAAGAAGATTAGAGAATGGCGCTGTATCAGATGATCCGATATTAGCTTGAACTGTTGTTCTACCAAGATTGGATGTTTCTCCATATTCAAACCATCCAGTTGATGGAGCATTTTGAGCTATGAGACCAATACCATTACAACGTCCTTCTTTTTGAGTAACTTGTGTAGCCAAGTTTGTTACCACGTTGTTAAATACAACCTTAACAGGGGTTGGAATATTAGGTGTAACAGGAGCGATAACGATTGGACACTGTTGTGTAACAAGAACACTTGATCCATTTGGACAAATTTTATACTGTGAAGCACAAGCAGATGTTGTTGGTATTACTGATCCATCCCAACATGTTTGATAAGAAATAACTGGGGCTTGAATATTCTGCACACACGCTGACCCATTCCATGTTGAATTCCATGGACAAGTAGTGTTTGTAATCACTGGTCCTGATACATTCTGTACACAAGCTGATCCATTCCATGTGGTGTTAGTAGGACATGTGGTGTTAGTAATGACTGTACCTGTTACGTTTTGAATACAGTTGGTACCGTTCCATGTTGTATTCCAAGGACATGTCGTATTGTTAACAACTGTTCCTGATACATTATTAATACAGTTATTACCACTTTGGGTTGTTCCTGTTGGACAAGATACTTGGTTAACAACTGTTCCTGTAACAGAATTGATACAATTAGTCCCATTCCAAGTTGTACCTATTGGGCAAGTGGTGTTGGTGATAACGGTGCCTGTTATGTTGTTAATACAGTTATTACCACTTTGGGTTGTTCCTGTTGGACAAGATACTTGGTTAACAACTGTTCCTGTAACAGAATTGATACAATTAGTCCCATTCCAAGTTGTACCTGTTGGGCAAGTGGTGTTGGTGATAACGGTGCCTGTTATGTTGTTAATACAGTTATTACCACTTTGGGTTGTTCCTGTTGGACAAGATACTTGGTTAACAACTGTTCCTGTAACAGAATTGATACAATT
>JBDKJD010000005.1:0-53342 GCA_039796775.1 Candidatus Parcubacteria bacterium
CTTGTGGGCCCGCAAAACACAAATTCCCCCGCGTATATGCTTGTTATTTTGTGTTTGGCGGGCCCACAGCACGACACCTGCGTGTCATGCGTGAGGAATCGAAAGGCGGAACCTTATCGAGCGACCACGCGAGATGGTGAGCCGGGGTCGAGAAATTTTGAGAGCGACGGCGAACAAAATATTCGTGACCGAATTTCCTCGTGGGCCCGCAAAAATAAGGAGCACGTTTAGTGCGACTATATTTTTGCAGGGTGCTGCGTACTCGCAGCCAAGCAAAAGAATAGTGAGTGTATCCAGCTTGGTTGTGTTATTGTATTACTACAAACTATAAACTACTGACTACAAACTGCTCTTTATTTCCTCTCCTCAATTTTAAACGCCCCAGTCTTGTTGTTGATGGTAACTACAAACTTTTCAGAAAATTCTTGCGGAAGTGATACGAGATTTTTGTCAGTCATCGCTTCTAGGGATGACGGGTATACGCCTGTTATTGTTTTGTATGCGAGGATGCCACGCTCAAGCATGGTAGTGAGCACTTCTTTTTCAAGACCGAGACCTAGTACTTTTTTTAATGTTTCATCATTAGTTGTATCATAAATCACTTTCACTAAATCAAATGACGCTTTGTAGCCTTTGACTTCATTGATAACAAAAGAAGAGTAATTGAGATACACCCCAGGTGGTGCATTTTTCTTCTCTGCGGCTATTTTTAAATACTCTTTGGCTATGTTATAAGACTTTGTGAATAGATAGTATTGAGTTCCGAGATGATAGGGGATTTGCCAGCTTGTAGGGATGGTTTCTATTCCTCGCTTGGCAACCTCTGCTACTTGATTCAAACGGTCGATATCATTTCTGTCTTGTGGAATAGTCCATATAGCGAAGAGATAAGGGTGTTCAAAGCGTGGGTCAAGCGTTGATATGTTTTTGAAATAATCTAAAAAGAAAAGTTCTTCCCCATTCCAAGCCACGAAATCTTGTATCGCGCGTAACCAATAAATGTCTGCCAAAAATGTCTTGAATCCAAAATGTCCATATGATAGCAACTCAGCCGGGATGAGATCTCGTTTGACTGCTTCTAATCTAAGTGAATAGGGTGGGGAAACTTTATCATAGTGTACATGAATTAATGAAGTGATACATAGTAAAGAAAGAGACAGCACTATGACAAGTATTTTTTCTTTATGATGTAACAGACTAATCTTCATGTAATTAAAAATCTCTTTTCTTGAAAACATTAACAGCGATGAGAAGGAGAAGCGCGCCACATACTACTCCATAGATAATGGTATATAAGAGCATCGGAAGAGATGGTAATGTTCCGTACACTACATCATTTCGTATATTGAACTTCTCAAAGTTGGGGACAATGGTGTATATGGTTTTGAAAACATATTCAGTTATTACATTATCGGTATATGTGAACATAAAACGATAAATATCTCCACCGTGAGCAATAAAATATACGGCCAGTGAAGAAATAAAAGCAAGCACCGGAGACATAAACGATGAGAAGAGTAATGCAATCAGTATAAGAAGAATAGACTCAATAAAAGAAAGTGCGGCAGATAGGGTGATGGCAGGAATATAGCTCGTATTTCCAACAATCAGAAGTAGTACAAACAAAAATATTGTTGATAAAACAGTTACTGCGAATGTTGTTGTGGCGAGACCAAGCATTTTGCCTATAATAATTGCTTGGCGAGAGATTGGTTTTGGAATGATGAGATAAAAGGTTTTGCGTTCTATTTCTTTGTACATCAAGAAAGAACCGATGAACAATGCGATAAACACCTGAAGGAGGTATATTGCAGTGATGCTGAAGTTGGTGATAATACGCACATTGTGGTCATGAGAAATTGATCCAACAAAAAGACTAAACAAAATAATCCCAATAATAACGAACCATACAGACATAAGTACTCGGTCACGAATAGTCTCTAGGAATGTATTTTTGGCGATAGTGATAATAGTATTCATAGGGAGTGTGTATTATATTGCTTGTTTCCTTGATAATCGCTCTTTAGTAATCATTGACACAAAAGCCTCTTCGAGATCTCTGTGCTCACCTTTTAATACTTCCGGTGTTCCGATAGCTAGCAGTGAACCATTATCGATAATAGCTACCTGATCACACACTTCTTCTACATCTGCCAAGATGTGAGTGTTAATGAATACAGTTTTGCCAGACTGCTTTATTTTTTTGAGTATCTTCTTGATATCAGCTCTCCCTAGAGGGTCGAGTCCGTCTAGTGGTTCATCGAGGAAGAGCAGCTTCGGATTATTCAGCATCGCTTGAGCTAAGCCAAGACGTTGTAACATTCCTTTGGAATACGTCCTTATTTTTTTATGAGCACCATGCACAAGATCAACTTCTTCCAAAATAGTATGTATGACATGTTTTTTGTTAGGCAACGAAAAGAGATCAGCTATCATGGTCAAAAATTCTTCTCCTGTTAAGTATTGATAGAACTGGGGAGATTCCGGCATAAACCCAATATCATGCTTGATTGTAGTAGAAGAAGGATCTTCACCAAAAATTTTGACAGAGCCGCTCGTTGGGCGACTTAGACCGACTAACATTTTTATGGTAGATGTTTTGCCGGCTCCGTTTGGTCCAATGAATCCAAAGACAGTACCTTCTTCTATATCAAAAGAAATATTTTTTACTATGTGAGATATCTTTTTGCCCAGCTTGTACTCTTTTTTGAGATTAGTTACTTCTATTGCTTTCATGTGGTATATGGTAACAGATCTAAATTCTACTTCAAGACTAGACAGTCTGATTAGTACGTGTGAGATTCTTGTCCACTAGTAACTATTAACCATTGACTATAAACTAAGAAATATATGGACAAAAAAATTCGCGTAGGTATTAATGGTTTTGGGCGCATAGGAAGAGCTTTTTTTAAGATTGCGTATGACAATCCTAATCTAGAAGTGGTCGCCGTGAATGACCTTGGAGATATACATAATCTCGCATATCTCCTCCAGTATGACACAGTATATAGAGTGTCACATTTTGATGTTCATCCAGAAGTGAATGAGACAAGTGCTGGATTCTCTCCTGATGTTGGTGGTATTCCTGCTAAAACTGAACAGTATCTTCTCACGGAGGGTCATGATGGTGAACGACGTATTAGAGTATTTCAAGAGAAAGATCCAAGTGCTATCCCTTGGGGCACACTCGATGTCGATGTGGTGATTGAGTCCACTGGGCTCTTTGTTACTTATGACAAGGCAGCAGCTCATTTGAAGGGGGGAGCTAAGCATGTGGTCATATCTGCTCCAGCCAAGAAAGGAGAAGATGAGTCTGTTAAAGGTGAGACCATCCTCATGGCTATCAATGAAGAAAAGTTCGGCACATGCCAAGTGACTTCAAATGCATCATGTACTACTAACGCTTCATCTCCTGTTATTGCTATTTTGGATGAAGCTATTGGTATTGATAAAGCTATCCTAAACACAGTACATTCATATACTGCGTCACAATCAATTGTTGATGGACCAAACAAAAAAGATTTTCGTGAGGGACGTGCTGCTGCACAGAATATCGTACCATCTTCAACAGGAGCTGCGATTGCTGTCACCAAAGCATTCCCTTCACTTGAAGGACTCTTTGATGGTGTATCTATTCGTGTACCTACTCCTGCTGGGTCTATTGCTGATATTACGTTTATTGCTAAGCGAGAGACTACAAAAGATGAAGTCAATGAGATATTGCGTCAAGCTGCTCAAACTGAGAGATGGGGTGGAATATTCCAAGCAACAGATGAGGAGCTTGTATCGAGTGATATTATCGGACTCCCATACGCGTCTATTGCTGATCTTAAGATGACTCGAGTTGTCGGAGGTAATCTTGTGAAGATACTCGCTTGGTATGACAATGAGATGGGGTACACTAACACACTTGTTGAACACGCTATTAAAGCAGGAAGAGCTATTCAGACAATAGACAATAGACAATAGACAATAGACAATAGACAACAGATACAGATTCATTATACATCTATGGCTTCGTATAAAGATTTAATCGTTTGGCAAAAGTCTTACGAGTTAAGTATCTTGATTTATGCCATCACTAAGAAGTTTCCTAAGGAAGAAATTTTTGGTTTAACTTCTCAAATGAGAAGAGCAGCGGTGTCTATCCCTTCTAATGTAGCAGAAGGAAACATAAGATTTGGCAAAAAAGAAAATGCGCAGTTTTTAAAAATTGCTTACGGTTCTGCTGCTGAATTAGAAACCCAACTTTTAATTTCTAAAGATTTGGGCTATGTGATAGAAAAAGATTATACTATAGCAGTGAGTCTCTTAAATGAAGTCATGAAAATACTTTATACTTTATTGGTCCGTGTACCTAATGTCTAATATCTTATGTCTATTGTCTATTTAGCTACTGATCACGCAGGGTTTAATTTAAAAGAAGAAGTAAAGGCTTACTTAGAAGAAAAAGGGCAGGAGGTCTATGACTGCGGGGCTCTCACTTTTGAGTCAGGAGATGATTACCCGCATTTTATTTCTCTTGCAGCAGAAAAGGTGCAACATGATTCCATGCATGAACCATCTATGGCTGTAATCTTCGGTGGATCAGGTCAAGGAGAAGCTATCATGGCTAATCGTTATCGTCATGTAAGAGCTATCGTGTATGCCGGAGGGAATCTTGAGTTGATCAAATTAGGTCGCGAACACAATGATGCGAACGTGCTATCAATCGGTGCGCGCTTCGTAGAGAAGAATGAGGCGATACAAGCGCTTGAATTATTTTTGTCTACACCATTTTCACATGAGGAGCGACACTCAGAGCGTGTTATACAGATTGATGAAATAAGTAAGCATATTGTATAAAAGAATATGAACAAAGGAACACTTATTGTTGTAGGATTACTATTGCTCGCAATTTTATTTTCTCCTATTATTCCAAACATTAATGAAGAATGTGATGTGTACGGAAGAGAATGTGATGAGAGTAAGACTACAGTATCGATTTATGATAAATATTTTAAATAAAATATTATTATGTATCTCGTTTCTAAAAAACGACAGCTAAGAGCTAATAGCTAAAAGCAAACCGCTCTAGCTCTCCTTTCTCCACTAGTCACTAAGAACTAATCGCTATACACTAAGAGCATGTTCATTACTCCAGCTATCTTTCCACATTCATTTCATCATTTGCATGAATTATTGTTCAAGACAGAAGGTGTCACAAAGAGAGTGCAGATTGATTTGTGTGACGGCGTTATTGGTCTTGAGAGAACATGGCTCCCATATAAAGAAACTCATTTACCTGATGGGTTCGAATATGAGTTCGATCTCATGATTAAAGATTGGGTTAAATTTTTAAAGAGAGCGCTGTCGCTTGGAGCTAAGCGAGTCATACTTCATATTGATGCTTGGGAAGGGCATGATTTTTTGATGTTGCAAGAAATAATGTCTCATCATAAACATGTGAGCGTTGGTTTTTCTATATCCAATGATTCTCCGATTGATAATTTTATTGAAAGAGTGTTGATAGAACGACGGAATTTTAATAATGTATTTGTGCAGGTTATGGGTATACGCCATATAGGAGCACAAGGACAAGCGTTCGACGACAGAGTTCTTTTTGTTATAGAGAAGATTAAACGACGTATGCCTGATATTAGTGTTCAAGTAGATGGTGCGATGAATAACAGTACTATTTTTTTGGTGAAGCGATCAGGGGCCGATACTGCTGTCGTTGGTTCAGCGATATATGGGGAGTCTAATATACGAAAAGCATATGAAGAGATACTTGAGTCTTCTTCATAAGATAGTCTCATAAGCTTCGACTATCCTCTACCTACTATAGAGTCTTCGCTGTATACTACGTGCATGTATCCACTTACAGATGTAGAAGTACAAGCATTAACATTGCGAGCAGAAGATATCAGAGAGAGCATTATTAAGATGCTTACTGAAGCTGGGAGCGGTCATACAGCGGGACCGCTTGGTATGACTGATATATTCACTGCGCTCTATTTTAGATTTCTGAATCATAATCCACGTCATCCTGATTGGGTTCAGCGAGATAGGGTGATTCTCTCTAATGGTCATATCGCCCCAGTATTATATGCGACCATGGCTCATGCGGGGTACTTTTCTATTTCGGAGTTGAAGACACTTCGCAAGTTTGGTTCACGTCTCCAGGGGCACCCACACAGAGGGACACTTCCTGGTATTGAGACATCATCTGGCCCTCTTGGATCCGGGCTCTCACAAGCAATTGGTATGGCGCTTATGGATAGATTAGAACATCACAAACCAGACAGATATTTTTATTGTTGTATGGGGGATGGTGAGATCAATGAAGGACAAGTGTGGGAATCTTTTCTTCTTCTTAATAAATACAAATTAAACAAAGTGATATCAATCATCGATCGTAATACTATTCAGATAGATGGATACACCGAAGATGTTCTACCGCTTGAGTCTCTCAAAGATAAAATGGAAGCATTTAATTTTCATGTGATAGAAATTGACGGTCACAACTTCCGTGACATCGGTACAGCGATAGGTAAAGCTAAGAGTACATTAGATAGACCAACTATCATTATCGCTCACACTATTCCAGGTAAGGGGGTTACTCAATTTGAAGGTGATTATAGATGGCATGGCAAGTCTCCTAATAAAGAAGAGGCTAAGATGGCACTCAAAGAATTAAGAACGATGCGAGGAAAAGTTCTGCATTCAGAGATCGACTAACTTTTTATTGATATTAAGATTTATATGATACGAAAAACATTATTCACCCAACAAGAAGAAAGCAAAGCTACACGAGAAGGCTTTGGAGAAGGCTTGCTCTCAATTGGTCAAAAAGATTCTCGAGTCGTCGCGCTCTGTGCTGACTTAACTGAAAGTGTAAAGATGGATTCTTTCAGAAATGCTTTTCCTGAAAGATTTTTTGAAGTTGGTATCACAGAACAAGCAATGTCAGGAGTTGCGTCCGGGATGGCTGCTATGGGGTATATTCCATTCATCGCTAGTTATGCGATGTTTAGTCCGGGACGTAATTGGGAACAGATACGAACGACTATTTGTTATAACAACATGCCAGTGAAGATAGTCGGGGCACATGCTGGGGTCTCAGTAGGGCCAGATGGTGCCACCCATCAAGCGATAGAAGATATCGCTATTATGAGAATGCTTCCTAATATGGAAGTGTATGTTCCTTGTGATGCTACAGAAGCCAAAGCTATTACAGAATATATCGCGACGAGTAATAAACCTGCGTATCTAAGATTAACAAGAGAAAAAACTCCTCTTATGGTGTTAGATAATTATGTGTGGCAACATGGCAAAATGTATAGCTTGTACACATCGCTTAATAAAAGCGGTGGAGATTATATGTATAATGTGGCTCTCATTGGCTCTGGTCCGATTCTCTATGAAGCTCTAAAAGCAGCGCCTCAATTAGAAAAGGAGGGAGTAGGAGTTCGAGTCATTAATGTTCCGCAGATCAAACCGCTCGATGTGGGAGGATTATTGAGAATCGCCAAAGATGTTAAAGCAATTGTCACGGTAGAAGAGCATCAGATAGCGGGAGGGTTAGGAGGCTCGATAGCTGAATATTTAAGCGAGCACCACCCTCTACGTATTGGTCGTATTGGTATACATGATAGATTCGGGCAAAGTGGAAAAGGGTTAGAATTATATGAAGAATACGGTCTCACCGCAAAACATATTGTACAAAAAGTGAGAGAGACGTTGCACTAGTCAATAGATAAAGAGCCCCCGCACCGAAGGTGTGGGGGCTCTAGTAACCAGTAACTATCAACCAGTAACTATTCTAATATCGTGAGTTCGTAATCAGCTGGCGCTTTCTTGAGTAATTCTTCTATCGCTTGTTCGGTCAATAATCCTTCTTGTGCTCCTACATGCTGCACAACGTTCATACTATTGATTGGAGCTCTTTTGATAGCGTAGGTCGGATCATATCCTTTAGCTAGGTATGCGATAAAGGTAGAAAAGAATGCATCACCCGCTCCTGTTCTCTCATACGGTGGAGCAAGGTCCGGATACACTGGCATTTGGAAGTACGAGTGCTCGTATTTCATATAAGCACCATGAGGACCATCGGTGATAATTGTTACTTTTGGACCAAGTGCTTCTATACCGTCTAAGAGTTCTTTCATATCGACTCCTTCTTTGTTCAATAGCCCTTCGGCTTCTTCTTTATTCATGCACACTACTTCAGTTTTTTTGTAGAGTTCTGATATTTGTTCTTTGAATCCAAGCTGAAACGTTCCTGGTTGGAATGCTATTTTAACCTCGGGGTGGGATGTGGCATATTCCACAAGCTGATGATGGAAAGGAAGTGTGTGCTTGCCAAGTGAGCTCAAATAGACCCATGTAGGAGATCCAATCTCTGGGACGCGTGGCTCATACTCTTCATGCTTAATAAGAATAGTTCTATCATCACCATACCATAGTACATAATGATAATTAGTCTTTTTATCATTAAAGACCTGCATGTGATCTGTCACTACATTTTCTTTCTTAAGTTGTTCCAAAATAAGCTTCCCATTATCATCACCTCCAACAGAAGCGACGAGCGCAGATGATAGTCCGAGTCGCGCAGCTGATACTGCAGCGTTCGCACTGTTCCCGACCGCTGGCAAGATATACACATCATCAAAAGGCACTTTTGCTCCATACGGTACACAAAGTTCTCTTCCGTGAGCTCCTTCTTCTATATGACCGATAGACATTTTGATAAAAGCATCAACTACAGTGTCACCGAAGGCGACAAAGTCTAGTTTGTTTGTATTTTCCATATACCTTGAAGTATATCAGTTAGTATCGCTATACTGTGTTGATATGCAAACATTACAGAAACAGAGTGAATTTTATTTTGACCTTATCAAGCAATACAAGAATGAAGGAAAAGCGATAGCGCATTTTAATATTTCTAATCTCGATCAAGCAAGAGCTATCGTGGAAGTGGCAGAAGAGTTGGGTGAACCAGTTATTATCGGAGTGAGTGAGGGTGAGCGCGACTATATGGGAGTAGAGATGGTGCGTGCGATAGTTGATCAACTTAATCAAGAATATTCAATACCAATATTTTTAAACGCAGATCATACGTATTCAATAGAAAAAGTAACACAAGTTATAGAAGCTGGGTATGATAGCGTGATTGTCGACGGGGCTAAGCTTCCTTATGAAGAGAATATTGCACTTGTTAAATCATGTGTTGATATTGTGCGCGCATATGAGGAGAGAACAGGGAAGAGAGTGCTTGTCGAGGCTGAGCTCGGATATATCGGGCAATCGTCATCTCTTAATACAGCTCTTCCAGAAGGAGTAACTGAAGAGAATCTCACGACTCCTGACCAGGCTCGTGATTTCGTCTCTCGTACTGGCGTTAACCTCTTTGCTCCAGCGATTGGTAATGTGCATGGGATGCTCATTGACGCTGAAGAGCCTAAGCTTCGTATTGATAGACTTAAAGAGATAACTGCAGTTCTTGAAACTCCGCTTGTGCTTCATGGAGCATCTGGGAATACCGATGAAGATCTTAAGGGTTCTATAGATAATGGTGTGGCGATTATTCATATCAATACTGAGATACGAAAAGCATTTCGTGATGGTGAGATGAATTATTTGAGCGAACATCCAAATGAAGTTGCTCCGTATAAGTTCGGCCGTGCAGGGCAAGATGAAATGAAGAAAGTAGTAAGAGCGAAGATGGAGCTCTATAGGAAGTAGAGATTCATGTTTCGTTTAGAAAAAAAGAATCCTATAGAAAATAGCGATTATAGACCAAGATTCCATTCGCTTAATCTTAAAAATGAAGACGGCGAAACAGTTGCCTGGAGTCATCTTCATTACAGAAACGATATTGTGCCTAGCTACTATGTAGAGCTCGTGGAAGTTTCCTATCCTTTACAAAATAAAGGTTTAGGTCAAAGATTGGTTGATGAACTCAATATTTTTCTTGAGAGTAAAAAAAGTGTAGGAATTTTGCGCTCCCTCGAACTAACTGGAAAAGGGGAACATATTTATAAAAAGAAGGGGTGGGAGAGTTTTAGAGATACTGACTTTATGTTTTTTAATGTCCCTTCATATATAGAAGAGAGTGATAAATTAAAAATAATTAAAGCAATCAAAGACAGTCTTTCACGTTCCAAAGATTTAGACTAGTTTTGAGATGTATACTCCAACGACATAGGCGAGAGTTGCGCATATGCTCCCAATAGCGACTGATTGGAGTGGGAGCAATATTCGATTGCGATTAAGTATGCGCGCACGTAGATAGCCGATTATTGCGAACGTTATGAGTGTGAAAAGTGCAGAGAGGAAGAACTGTTTTTCTTTTGCTGCGAAGATAACAGGGAGAATAGGGATAAAACCAATAACCACAAAAGAGAAGAAGGTGACAAGAGAGTTTTTGAGTACTGTTGCTTTAGTTTCTCCTTTTCTTGAGTCTTCTGCCATATAATCAGCTGATGCCATGGAGAAGCCGTCAGATACTAGATTAGCAATGCCGAGTATTAAAACTATTCGTGTATCGATTCCTGCTCCTACTGCACCTGCCATGACTGCAAAAGTGGTCACAGTTCCATCTGAGCCGCCGTACACAAAACTAGGTAAATATTTTTGTATAGATTCTTTCATAAGGTGTAGTATATACTAAAGTATCTAAAGTATTTGCATTTACGTATTTATAACTATTAACCAGTAACTATTAACTAGTAACTAATATGTCACACGATTACAACCAAGAAGCATTAGCTTTACACAAGACACATCACGGTAAAATTGAATTACACACCAAAGTTCCTATGGAGAATCGCGACGATCTTTCTCGAGCATATAGCCCAGGAGTAGCAGAAGTGTGTAAAGAAATTGCTAAAGATGTTAATAACGCTCGTGAGTATACACTTAAGCGTAATACTGTTGCGATAGTGTCCGATGGTTCAGCGATACTTGGACTCGGTAATTTAGGTGCCCATGCTGCTATTCCTGTGATGGAAGGGAAGGCTGCGATACTTAAGTCATTTGCAGATGTTGATGCATTTCCGATATGTTTAGATACTCAAGACATAGAAGAAATTATAAAAGCAGTGAAGCAGATTGCTCCTGTGTTCGGAGCGGTGAACCTAGAAGATATTGCAGCACCAAAGTGTTTTGAAATAGAAGAGAGACTGCGTCGCGAACTCCCTATTCCTGTAATGCATGATGATCAGTGGGGGACAGCAACTGTTGTTCTCGGAGGACTTATTAACGCACTCAAAGTGACAAGTCGAGAAGGAAGAGAGGATATCAAGATTGTAGTGAACGGTGTCGGTTCAGCAGGCGTTGCTGTTTCTAGACTTCTTCTTGCTTCAGGGTATACCAACATTCTTTTCTGTGACACAAAAGGAATTATTTTTGAAGGGCGAGGGGATGAGATGAATAAAGAAAAGAAAGAGCTTGTATCAAAAAGCATCGCTCAAGGATTCAGTGGAACCCTTGCTGATGCTGTTAAAGAAGCAGACGTGTTCATTGGTGTTTCTAAAGCAGGCGCACTTACCAAAGAAATGGCAGAGAGTATGAATGAAGATGCTATCGTGTTCGCACTCGCCAACCCAGTCCCTGAGATTATGCCTGACGTTGCTAAAGAAGCAGGTGTGGCAGTTATTGCGACTGGACGTAGTGATTATCCTAATCAGCTCAATAACTCACTCATCTTCCCAGGGTTATTTAAAGGTATGCTTGATAATAATATCAAGCAATTCGAAACAGAGATGTTCGTACGCGCCGCGCATGCACTTGCCTCTCATGTAAAAGACCTTTCTCCAGAGAATATTTTACCTACAATGTTTGACAAGGAGCTTGTCGATGTCATTGCGTCATCGGTTACACAATAAAAAAATCGCACGCACTTATCTTTCGACGTATGCATGCGACCACAAAGAGGCAAACTCTTTTTTGTAACGTTCCTCTTGCAACCTGACATTTTTCTGAAGGGTTAGATGTAGCTGCTCCACCAGACGCATCCAGTTCTTGTACATAGGGAGGCTGCCATCTTGCCCAAGCTTTTCTATGAGCTCAAGAGCTCGCTTCTCAAGCCTGGGATAGAACTCTTTCACTTCAAGGATTTTCTCCAGCTGCTTTTTCTTTGGCATCGCCGATAGGGTGAGGATGTTATCGTTTGCGTCAAAGGGTTTAGCTCGAGGACTTCCCAGACATCGACAGACAAGACTCTTTTTAAGTAGGCTCGTCTCTCTTCTTTCGGAGAAGCTTTCTTCGTCAGACACATAACCATGTATTCCACGTCTTCATCTTGAAGGATGAGGTGTATGGTTGTTTTTGCAAGAAGGCGGGTTGATCCAGCTTTCGTTGCATCTTCGACAGTGCCATGAAGAAGAATTGCTGCAAGCATTTTGATAGAAAGTACCTGATGGCGACTCATAAGGAATGCCGCACAGATGAACTGTCTGAATACATGCAAGAAGTAGATCTCGCCACTTGCCCTCCTTGGAGTAAGGTTGTGCCCGTCAAAAGAGATGTTAAAGGCAAGAAGGAGGAAGAGTCTCTCGGCCTCTCGCAACCTAAGATGAGAGAACACTTTACAGATGACTTCCTGCAAAGCTTCTTTGGTAGGCTCAGTAGGGTCTAGGCCCTGCATGAGCCGGAGTATTGCTCGGCTCATGTGAAGTCCTTTCTGTCTACTGGGTTGAAAGGGGAATAACGATGAACAAGTTGGTTTCACGCTACAATACTTATGAGTATGAGTCAAATTATTATTGTATCTACCATTTGTTGTTTAGTTGATTTTGTTGTAGTATTTTCTTACGACAGTAATCCTGCCGTCTAGTTGTTCGTTGCTATCTTTTCTTTTACCTAGGAGAACTTCCATGCAAGCTTCGTCTTTTGCTGATATCATCAGCGCCGTTGAGCTCGTTGAGAAGCGGGTGCAAAATCGCCAGCTCACGAACAGAGAAATAAGTGCGGCCGGCGATGATGCCAAGGTCCACATCCTTGGCCTTCCCGTTGTTTCGGCCAAAGGTCAGGCTGCGGCTGCCGACAGAATGATTCAGCATGTCATCTTTGAGTCCCAGAGATATGCGTCTGCTGCAGAGGTGCTCAAGGCCGAGCTCGCACAAGCGTCTGTGGGGCCGATCGTCATTCTCCCGCCTGGACTCTGGTCGGCGATAGCCAAGAAGTCCAATCTCTACACCTTCTTCCCTCGCGAGGATGGAAGTGTTTTGGTTTCGGTGAACTTCACACGTCTCCCGAAGGATGTTGTTACGGCGGCGAAGAATGCTAAGAGTCTTTGGTTGAGCGGCATTGCAGGCTCGATGTATTTTCTTACCAGTACTGCACTCTTTCTTTTTACAGCAAGCAATCTCGGCATTTTTTCCGGGTACGTTTCCTCGTCTTTTGTCGGCTCCCTCATCGGTTCAGGGATTCTTGGTGTAATTTCCACGTTTGTCATTAGGGGAGTTTTTGAGCACTGGCTTCGCAATCATGCTCGACTGATTCGAAAGGAGGTCAAAAAAGCCGGGGGAATACATCGATTCCTTTGGCCGGAGAACACCGACTGGTATGAGCGTTTCAACTCTTGGAAAAGGCATTCGAGCATTAAGGATGAGTTTTCTAGCATTAAGGTTGGGTTTCCTACTCCTCCACAAGAGGTACAGGAAATCCTTTCTAGAATGTACGAAGCCAGGCTGACGGACCGGATGCGACTGACTGTCGATACGGGGGCGATTACTTTTGTGACCGACCCCATGAAGATGATGATTGCAAGCGCGAAGGGCATTGCCCTTGAGATGATTGCAAGCACGAAGGGCATTGCCCTTGAAATGAAAGAGCAAAAACGCCGCTACGCAGCTGACCCGATCGTCACGGTGGCGAGCACTGATGGTCATGCGGTCGCCATCATCGCTCAGTACGGGGACTTCCCCGTCGAAGAAGAAGCTGTCAAAAAAGCTGTTGCCGAGTACTCATTCTTGGACTGAGCTTGTGTTTCGTTTTCCCAAGAGGCGCCCAACGGGCGCCTCTTTTTGTTTGTAAGTTTTTATACTATAAGGTTGCCAGAAATATGGTAGAGTGTAAAGACTATGTCATTTTCTTTTGAGATTCTAAAAAGAGGGGACGGGGGAGATGGGGGTACAATGCGCGCGCCTTTGGCGCGCGCCGGTATCATCCATACCCCACACGGTGATATCAAGACCCCCGCCTTTATTCCAGTTGGGACAAAAGCAACAGTAAAAGCACTCACCGGAGAGCAGGTGCGTGATTATGTGGGAGCTGACGCAGTGCTTGCTAATACGTATCATCTTTATCTCCAGCCGGGGGATGAACTTGTGGCACGTCATGGCGGCTTTGCTCGTATGATGGGATGGTTACATGGAGAGACAGCAGACAATAGACAAGAGACAACAGATGAATCAAAAATACTAAGTATGCCTATGCCTACTTTCACTGACTCAGGGGGATTTCAAGTATTCTCTCTTGGACAAGCATTAGGGCATGGGGTTGGGAAGATTGCAACAAGCGAAGAAATAAGCAAAAGAGAATCAGAAGAGATTAAGAATGAAGGTGCTCATGAGAAGCTTGCAAAGATTGACGATGACGGAGTCACGTTTAAGTCTGTGATAGATGGAAGTGAACATAGATTTACTCCTGAACGAAGTATGGAGATACAACATAACTTAGGCGCTGATATCTTTTTTGCATTTGATGAATGCACGTCTCCTTTAGCCCCAATTGAATATCAGAAGAGGGCATTAGAGAGAACTCATGCGTGGGCAGCGCGCAGTCTCAATCATCACAAGAAGTTAGGAGTATCAAAAGCAACAGGTGAGATGCAAGCACTCTTTGGTGTTGTGCAAGGAGGTTCTTATGAAGAACTTCGTCGTGAGTCAGCACGCACGCTTGGTGCTATGGATTTTGACGGATACGGAATCGGAGGAAGTTTCACTAAAGAAGATATGGGAACAGCTGTGAGATGGGTGTGCGAAGAATTGCCTGAGAATAAACCAAGGCACTTGCTCGGAATTGGTGAGCCAATAGATATATTACTCGGTATAGAAAATGGAATAGACACATTTGATTGTGTGTCACCCACACGACAGGGGCGAAACGGGGCGCTCTATACCTATGACGGGCGCATCAATATAACGAATGCGAAGTATAGAGAAGACATGAGTCCTATTTCAGATAATCAAGACTGGTATACGCATCAGTTTACAAAGAGTTATCTGCATCATTTATTTAAAGCAGATGAGATGCTCGCAGGTACTCTCGCGTCAATTCATAATCTCAAATTTTTGGTGACATTATGTGAAAATGCTCGACAGGCATTATTAGAAAATAGATTTGAAGAATTTAAGGAATCTTTTGTTGAGAGATATTACAAATAATGCAGGGCGAGGGCGGTGTTGTGTAGTAATAGTCAAACAAAAGTCGCCGTAATGATTACATTACGGCGACTGAATTTTGGTCGCTACCCATCAGGGTGTATGCTCGCTTGCCCGTTTTATGATGGCAAGGAGTATGAGTAGACTGAGGCCAACTATGCTTAGTAGGGTCATCATTATCACTTTCATCCACTCAGGTGAGAGTGTGATCACAACAATCGTAGCAATCCCGAAACAAAACGTTTGTAGATTAGACGGACAGAATCGCCCAACCTTGAAGAAGGCAACAAGGAATATTATCACGATCAGAGATGCAACCAGAAACGCCGTTAGTTTCGGGAAGTAAATGAAAGCGAGAACGAGAAGGCAGACAGCAAGGATAGCGATTAAACAAGCAACAAGCAGCCCTTTCATGCTTGCTTCGAATGTTTCCCCGAAATTGTTGAATATGTCATCGAGCCATGTTGTGATTCGACTGAAGACACTTTTTCGATAAGGATCTTCGTGGATACATGCTTTTCCGAGGCATAGTGTGCCAAGGACTACAGGAATTGCAAGTTTGTACACACTCATATTGAGCATGAAAAAGCACGCAGTAGCTATTGTGCATAGTACACAGAGAAACACCCAGAATAATTTTTTCATACCAAGGTTGACCTTTCAGATGAATGGTCCCAGCTCCGTCAGATATTGACGAGTGCTAGGACAAGGAGTACAACAATACACAGTACCCAATTTGGAATCTTGCTCATGAATCTATCTCCTTTCAGAGTGTTTTTGAAGAAAAAAGAACAATCAATAATGTCATGCTATAATTACATATCACTTATGTCAAGAAAGTCCGAAGGAGAATTCAAATTACAAGGGTTCACCCCCGCAGGCGATCAGCCCAAAGCTATCGCTTCTTTGGTCGACGGTCTCAAAAAAGGCATGCTACGTCAGACACTTCTTGGTGCCACTGGAACAGGAAAGACATTTACTATTGCGAATGTCATCGCCCAAGTTCAGAAGCCAACGCTTGTCATAGCTCACAATAAGACACTCGCAGCTCAGCTCGCGCAGGAGTTTCGAACCTTTTTCCCTGATGCTGCGGTGCATTATTTCGTTTCGTACTATGACTATTATCAACCAGAGGCGTATATGCCCGTTACTGATACTTATATTGAAAAGGACGCACAGATAAACGAAGAGATAGACAGACTTCGCCATGCTTCAACTCAGGCACTTCTAACACGAAAAGATACCATCATTGTCGCTTCTGTGTCGTGTATTTATGGTCTTGGTTCTCCAAAAGATTATGAAAGAGAGAATCTCAAGATATCAGTTGGAAGCGCTATCTCCAAGTTTGATTTGATGCAGAAGTTCGTGGCGATTTATTATGAGCGTACTAATGCTGATCTTTCACCTGGAACATTTCGCGCTATTGGAAACCGTATTGACATCATGCCGATATCTGAAACTGTGATGCTTCAGATAGAGATAGCAGGAGGAAAGATTTCTCATCTTCAAGTGGTTGACCCAGTTTCAATGAAAGTAATAAAAGTGGTGGAGGATTATTTTATTTTCCCAGCCAAGCACTTTATTTCTGATATCCCTACACGAGAGAGAGCTATTACAACAATAGAAGAAGAGCTTAAGCTCAGACTTGAAGAGCTCGATAATGATAAGAAAATTCTAGAAGCAGAGAGATTAAAACGTCGTACACGTTACGACGTAGCCATGATACGTGAGGTGGGATTCTGTCAGGGTATTGAGAACTATTCTCGCCATCTCTCTGGTAAGCTGCCAGGGGAAGCGCCTGATACGCTTCTTGAATATTTCCCTCATGATAAGAATGGTAAACCAGAATTTTTGACCGTAATAGACGAGTCCCATGTGACCCTCCCTCAGCTTCATGGAATGTACGCAGGTGATCAGTCGCGCAAGGGGACTCTTGTTGAGTACGGGTTCCGTCTTCCTTCTGCGAAGGATAATAGACCCCTTCGATACGAAGAATTTGAGAAGCGTATAAGCGAAGTTATTTATGTATCTGCGACCCCGGGAGCGTATGAGCGCACAGAGTCGGCTCAGATTGTAGAACAAATCATACGCCCAACCGGTCTCCTTGACCCGCAACTTGAAGTCAAAAAGGTTAATGAATCAGGTGCGTATAAAGGACAGGTAAAAGATTTCATTGACGAAGCGGTCAAGGACGTGAAGAGTGGTGGACGTATACTCGTGACTACGCTTACCAAAAAGATGGCAGAAAGCCTCGCCGAATATCTTCGTGGTGAAGGTGTTAAGGCTGAGTATCTTCACTCTGATATTAAGACCATGGAGCGTATTCAGATTCTTACACGATTTAGAAAAGGAGAGTTCGACTGTCTTGTCGGCGTGAACCTTCTTCGTGAAGGATTGGACTTACCTGAAGTGACTCTTATTGGAATACTAGACGCAGATAAAGAAGGATTCCTTCGTTCAGAAACGTCCCTCATTCAGACTATTGGTCGTGCTGCACGCAACTCTCGTGGCCGTGTGATTCTGTACGCTGATGTGATGACGGGGTCGCTTGAGCGGGCTATTAACGAGACTAATCGTAGGCGTGCAATACAAGAAGCCTTTAACAAAGAGCATGGCATAACTCCAAAAACTATTGCAAAGAATATTAAAGACATCACTGAAGAGTTACAAAGTGAACACGCAAAAGCTGTGAATGCAGAGCTCTCGATTGATGAGAAGTTATTTAAGAAAAATCCCGACAAGCTTATCAAGCTAAAAGAAAAGCAAATGAAAGAAGCAGTGAAGGCGCTTGATTTTGAAACAGCAGCAATATTGCGCGATGAGATAAAGGTGTTAAAGGAAAGACACACACGAGAAGATAAGGAGTAGAGGGTAGAATTAGGGAGCAGAATGTAGAGCGTAGAGTATAGAGTATAGAAAATACAAAATGCGAAATAGAAAGAACGTATGATATTTATATAAAATAAAATATTTATCAGTCAATATTGCCACTAGATATATTTCATGATTTTGCATGATTTTTTAGGAAGCGTATACTAAAAGGGTATGAAAAAATATGTACCGTATATCGTAGGAATTGTTGTTCTTTTTGCTCTTGTATCTCTTGGGCAAAGTGTGATGAAAAACCGTAAGGTTGCAAATGATGAAAAAGTAACAGTCACAGAAAAAGTGGCTACAAAATTAGTAGAGGGGACAGTGACACGTTTCTTTGAAGGGGAGCAAGTTCTTGGATACGCTTTTGATATTCCAGAAATTGCGTCTACTCTTATCGAACGAGATGGGGCTAATGTGAAAGTAATTGGTGAAGCAAACGCTTTCATTAATGCTATGTATTTTAGTTACGAAGGTGGACGTGGATATACACCGGCTGACTATATTACAGAAGTTATTGCACCAAATGTAAAAGTAGTATCTGTTACAGGAACAACTACCATTGGTTCACAAGAGTGGACTGTAGCTGAAGGGTCGACAAGCGTATGGCATGTTGCTTCGGTTAAAGATGGGGCATGGCTCATCGTTGCAGAATCCAAAAAAGGAGACAATGAAACTGCGATGAATATCCTTGATTCTCTTACTGTAAAGTAATAGAGTGACAAACAATAATCGCGCACATGTGCGCGATTTTGTTTTTTCAATCGTTTTATGCAAACGTTGAACATGGGATACTTTGTTGCGAAGGATACTCGTCAAGGTCAGTTGACCATTCATCGACTCCATAAATACCGAGATATATGAGAGCATGGAACAAGATTTTTTCTAAAGCCCTTGAACCACTGCCGCGCATCTTAATTCGCATGATATTCTCCTTATAGAAGGTAACAGGAAGACAGAACTACTTTCTTTCATTCTACATCTTTTTGTATATGCTTCAAGTGGAAAATTGTGATAGAGTAAAGATAATGAAAAAGAGGGTATTTGTAGGCATGTCAGGCGGAGTGGACTCCTCAGTGTCAGCGCTTTTGCTTAAGCGAGCGGGGTATGATGTCACTGGAGTGTTTATTAAAGTATGGCAACCAGACTTCATAGAGTGTACCTGGAAAGAAGACAGATTAGATGCGATGCGAGTCGCTGCGCATTTGGATATTCCTTTTGTTACACTGGATCTCGAAAAGGAATACAAAGAAGGAGTAATTGACTATATGATTAGTGAGTATAAAAGTGGCAGAACTCCTAATCCAGATGTGATGTGTAACCGCGAAGTGAAGTTCGGTGCTTTTTATACATGGGCCAAGTCACAAGGGGCAGACTATGTAGCTACGGGGCACTATGCAGAGCATAATGGAGAGACTCTTGTTAAGAGTAAAGATGAGAACAAAGACCAGACATACTTCCTTTGGGCTGTATCAAAAGAAGTTATTCCACAGATACTTTTTCCTGTTGGGGGGATTGAAAAGACCGAGGTGCGTACGATAGCAGCAGAGGTCAATCTTCCTGTTGCGTACAAGAAAGATAGTCAAGGATTATGTTTCGTCGGGACTATTGATATTAAGACTTTGCTTAAGGGGTATATAGAAGAGAAGAGGGGTGATGTGATGAATGAAGAGGGGGAAGTAATTGGGTATCACGAAGGGGTTACGTTTTATACCATCGGTGAACGGCACGGTTTTGTGATTACAAAAAAGGGAGACGACGAGAAACCATATTTTGTAATAGCAAAAGATTTTGATAAGAACACACTCACCGTATCTCATACCAAAAAAGAAGAAGCATATGGAAGTAGTATTAGTCTCACATCGTGTAATTGGACTAGTGATATTGTGGAGGGGAAGGTGTACGATGCACGTGCTCGCTATAGAGCACCTCTAGCTAAAGTTAAGGCCTTGTCGTCCTCTACATTTGAAGTTGTTGAAGGAGATATAGTTGCAGTGAGCGGACAGTCTCTTGTTGTGTATGATGGTGAGAAGTGCATAGGAGGGGGGGTAATTGTTTAGAACATAGAACATAGAGCGTGTAGAATCAGGGAAATAAAAAGCGGTCGCCTGAAGGCGACCGCTTGGTCTTGAGAGCCTGAGTCTCTACTAGTATGATAGATGCTATGAACTAGCAACAACCACAAGAGTATTTTTCTACAGGCTCTTTATCGAACGCATAGTGTTTCCACTTACCAGCTCTGTCATTCTCGTGACGACTCCATTTGGTCTGAAAGGAAAGGTCAAAGCAGATGGCGATGAATCTTTTATCTTTCGCTAAGTCCTCCATACTTGTCTCAGGGCTAACAAAAGCAAGATTGGTTATGTCGCCGCCGTTGTGCTTTTCCCTTAGATATCTATTGATAGCGTCGAATCGTCTATGGCAGATACCATCTACTTCGCAGTGAGCGATAAGATCAGCTACCGTTTTAAGAGGCTTGTCTTCGTGCTGATACGCTTCGTACTTGTAGATGAGCCAGATAAGTGGGTTTTGGAACTTCATACCATTCCCAATTTCATCTAACCTTTTCTTTGCCTCTGCTAAAGGATCGAGGTTTTGCATCACCCCCGGCTTACCTAAAAGGTTGAACTTTGGTTTTTCAGACAAGATAAGACCGGAGGCTATTTGAGCATCAAGCTCCTTATAGTTCTTATAAGCAAGAAGAAGTGCATCTACCTCTCTCCTTGTGTATTCAAACAAGCTTTCGTTGCTAGTTGTATTCATGGTTTCTCCTTTGATTTCTTGAGACATATTTTATTATCTTACAAAAAACTTACGTCTTTTGTAAGATAATAAAAGAGTTGATAATAGAGCTAGTGGGGTTAATATGAAATACTGGAGAAAGTGCCGTTATTGTTTTATTTGGGACAGGAGGATAGAGAAGAGTTTTTGCACCCTGTGCAGATCTACACATAAGAAGTGCCCCTGGGTTTAACTTTTGATGAACAGAAAGAATAATTTCATGCTTAGAGGATTCTGTCATTCCAACTAATGCAGCTATATATACCAAATCAAAGGAGTCGTACGCTGTAAAAGTTCGAGCGTCCTCATATACTATTGAAATCATTGATTTTAATCCAAGACTTGCGATTACTTTGCACGCGAGAGAATAGCTTCTCTTGTTATTCTCAATCACTGTACAGGTTAGCCCATATTGTTGTGCGAGGAGAATCGCAGTAAGGGGAAGAGGTCCTCCACCTAAAAACAAAACCCTTTTCTTGTCTTTTAAAAGCTTAGAAAAGTAAGAGTGCTCTAGATTAACTAATTCAACATAATTCTGATAATACCAAAATGTAAGCATTGTTTTATTTGGCTCTCGGGAAGAGATTATTTGTTTTGCCCAGTATGCCTCCATCTCACTTTCTGCTTTGGAAGAGAGAGTTCTTAACTTTCTGATTGCGGCCTTCTTTAGGGTTATATCGCTTGGTTCAGCTTGTAGACAAAAACACACAAGTTGAGAAAAAGCCTCATTGGTTTGGGGAGAGGGTCGGAGACTTGGCAAGGATAGTATTGTATTAAACAAAACAGAATCAGTCATATAAGCACTATACCACAGTTTTTAACTTTATGCAAATAGTTCGCGTATGTAAATTAGCGAGAGAGTGTAAGAAATCAGAGAATGCTATGAGTTATCATGAGAGTGATTATGGTCACTATGACTGTGTGAATGCTTTTTGTGATATTTGATTTCTAAATACAGTATCCAGATAATAATAGTAGCGAGTGAGGAGAGGCTGGCGATTTCGAGGAAGTGGAATTGTTCCGGGTCTATTTCTTTGCCGAGGATAAAAATAAAAAGCGCAGACACAGGAGCTCCTCCTTGGGCGAGCATGCCGTAGAATATTGTTTTCTTAATTGAAAGATTGAGCCCCCTTAGTAGGGCGAGCGTGCCAAGTATCTTCGGGAATTCGTGCACTACTATACCAAGAGTTGCAGCTCCACCTAATACTGGATTGACGAGATATGTTGCACCAATAACAGCTCCGTCAATGAGGGAGTGGAGTGCCTCGCTCAACACTATACCCTTTACCCCGCCTTCTTCCCTGTTATGTCTATGGTGTTTATTAAATGATGCGAGAATAAAAAAGGTGATTGCTCCAACGATGAGAGAGACAAGTAATTCTCTTAACCCTAATTCATCCCTATGATGCAGGACATCGCTTAGTACTGCGTAACTAAGGAGAAGTATGCCGAATCCAAGGAGAAGAACCTTTGCTTTCCCTGACACCAACTCTCTTCTCAAAAGAATAGCGAGTAGTGCCAAAAGGGGAAGAATAAAGGCGCTCAAGGTAGCTAGTAATAGAGTAGACATAGCACATAGTATATCGCATAGAGTATATTTTGCAAAAGATTCGCATTAGCAAAAATACTGACACTATGATAGTATGATTACATATGCCAGTCTATCCAAAAGAAGAACTCAAAACTATGGTTCAAGAAGCAGGACTTCGTGTCACAGATCATCGAATCTTTGTCTTAGATGTTGTAGCGCGTCAGAAGCAGCCGATTACTGTGTATGAGCTTGTTGATGTTCTCCGCAAAAAAGAGAATATTGATCAGGCGACCGTTTATCGTAACCTAAGCTCACTCCATGAAGCCGGACTTCTCCGTCGCCTTGATTTTAATCATGGACATGCTCACTACGAACTTGAGACTGGACGAGCGTCACATCAGATAGTGTGCGGTAAATGTGAGACGATTGAGAAGATAGAAGGAATATCCGTTGAAGATGCTGTCAAAAAAATGCTTAAGAAAAGCAAAAAGTTCAAGCATACAAGCACTCACTCAATAGAAATATACGGCCTATGCAAAAACTGCGCATAGGGATTCTCTTCCTGGTTGTTTCGGTGTTCATCACAAGTCCTATCACGATATCTTTTGCTCTGCCACAGGCTTTTCATGCTAATGGTGCATTTGTTGAAGATAAAGAGATACTAACGAGGGCGAAAGTGCTCTCTCTTGTTGATTCAAAAAAAGAGTTGATACCTAACACCAATACATATGTCACCTCTTCTCAGTTCAAAATAGAAATCACAGAAGGTGAACTTCTCGGAAGACAAGAGATTGTGGCTGATTCTGCTTTTCGCATAGAAGAAGGTGATACTGTGTATATTAGATATACCAAGACTCAGGATGGAAGTGAGTATTTTAGTATTTTTGAAGTTGATAGATCAAAAGGATTATTGATTCTCTTTGGTATCTTCGTCGTCACTGTATTACTCATAGGCAAAAAACAAGGCCTTCTCTCACTCATTGCTTTGTTTATATCGTTTGGTTTTATTTTTAAATTATTATTCCCTCAAATGATTTATGGAGGCAATATTGTTCTTATTGCAACCACAGGCGCACTTCTATCTCTTTTTGTGGTGATGTTTGTTACGCATGGATTCTCTCGATTGACAGTATCTGCGTATCTTGGGTGTGCGTTATCAGTGCTTGCGACATTATTGCTCGCGCTTTATGCGACCACTCTTACATCGCTTACTGGATTCGCTACGGAAGAGTCAGTATTTCTTAATCTCACAACCAAGGGCGAGCTTGATTTTGTCGCGCTCTTGATTGGTGGAATTATTATAGGAGTGATAGGAGTGATAGATGATATCAGTATTACTCAAGCAAGTGTTGTTGGAGAATTAAAAAACGCAGGATCTCATCTTTCTCGCAAAGAATTATATATACGCGCCATGAAAGTGGGAAAGGATCATATGGGGGCTGTGATTAATACACTCATCTTGGCATATACTGGTGCATCTCTCCCGCTTCTCCTTTATCTCTATCTTAGTTCTAACCCCCTCCACATGCTTGTTAACGGAGAAATAGTCACCACAGAGATAGTGAGGACTCTTGTCGGATCAACAGGGCTTCTTTTGGCGGTACCGCTCACCACGCTCATCGCTGTGTTCTTAATGAAAGAAGGAGACACTTCATCTGGTTCTCATGCACACCATCATCATTCTCATTAGGTTTAGTTAGAAGACTATGAAATATCGTCCATATAATTGAATTCTTCCTCGTTTTTAGTGTTGTATAAACATCATACATACAGGTATACTTAACTACACTATGCTATCCGAAACATCAAAAGCACCTGAATTCTCTCTCAAAGATCAAGACGATAAGTCTCATTCTCTTAGTGATTATAGAGGCAAAAAGGTGCTCCTTTATTTTTATCCAAAAGATGATACACCCGGATGCACTACAGAGGCGTGTAATTTTAGAGATAATTATGAAGAGCTACAAAAGGCGGGGCTTGTGATCCTTGGGGTGAGTAAAGATACTGTGAAGAGTCACAAGAAGTTTGCAGATAAGTATGAACTTCCTTTCCCATTATTGGCAGACGAAGATACCTCTGTGTGTCAGGCATATGGAGTGTGGAAATTAAAGAAGTTCATGGGGCGAGAGTATATGGGAATTGATCGAATGAGTTTCTTGATTGACGAAGAGGGGAAGATAGAAAAGATATTTAATGACGTTAAACCAAAAGAGCATATCGGAGAAGTGAAGGCGGAGCTGTAAACATCAGATTCTTTAGCCGCAGTATCTATACGTTTTATGTGTTGACAGTATCTATGGCTCTTGTTACTATAGTCATTTCGTTGTTCTTATAAAGAGGAAATAGATTGAAATCTAACATAAGCATCGCTTCGATCGGGAGTGACCTTAGAAAAGCTCATAACACATCACAAAGATTTGCACACCTTATGTACGTTGTCACCCCAAGAGATCACGGTCTCCTTGGTCAACATCCAACAACCTCACATTTTATGAGTCAGAATGAGTTACTAATCGTTCCTCCTCAGAAGTTGCGTGTAGTAAAAATTTCTGGGTATGTACGGGGGGATTCTGCTCGTTATGAGTATTTTGTTTCATCGACAGGTCACGGGCAAGAGAAAAACGAAATGTACCTACCTTTAATCAGTCGACTATATCATTCAGAAGAAGAGGCTATGGCAGGAATCGATAGACATATTGTTGTTGTTGCAAAAAAACGTTGAACAAACAAATTCAGACATCTTTCGTCTTTTATGGCGGAGGGTGCTTTTTATGATTTAGATGTAAGATATATAAAAAGTGCCGCTTCAAGGAGCGGCACTTTTGATCACAGATCAATATGTGTTTAGGTTAATACAAATCAAAAAGTAAGCTGGGGTTACCGTACAAGATACGGTCGCCATTTTGGGAGGAGAGTGCATCTTTTGCCCATAGATGCAGGAGTGTTTCATTTTTCTTGTCACCACATATACGAAGCTCACACCCCCCCACGAGAATAACAAGTCGTCTGTCTTTTCTCTTGACGAGAATAGGCTCAGAGATTATCTTCATCAGGAAGCCTTTCACCTCTACACCTCCTCGTTTTGCAATTTTGAGAATGAGACCGTTTTTTCTCATGGATGCGGCGCTAAGCGCTTTGGCTAGAAGATTGACGTTGAGTCGAAATGGTTTTTTTCTGGTTGCCACAATGTGTTCTCCTTGTTGAATGTACAGTTAATACGGTTAATTCCGTTAATATATTATACAATATTTTTTAAGAAAGTAAATATTTATTTTAAACAATAAAAATAAATTCATACAGTGAAGGTAGTAAATAGTGTTATTGGCAAGTTACTGCTTAGATCTTTAAGAATAAATAAAAATCGAGCAACGCAATACGCGTGCTCGATTGATGCTCATCACTTAATGAACAGAGGTTGTTGATTGAGTGTGATTAGGTTGAGAGGGTGATTTTGTTACCAATAACCTTGACTTTCTGGGCTGCCAGGATAAAGGCGCCTTTTGAAGGCCACAGCTTCTCCTCTGTGAGCGAAGCAATCAAGTTCTCTGCCTGCCTGTCTTTTGCGATGAGCAGCCGATCACCAAACACCATTCGAACGTATAAGGCCTGCCTTGAAGGTCTTGAATTTTCTTTAATTTGAACAAAATTAAGGGTTTTTGGACTGACTGTTATTTCTTGGGAACATGTTTTCGTGTTTCCAGTAGCTGTTGCGTTCATGTAATGTACGCTGCCAATTGTGATTGTGATATCACCGGTGATTGCTTTGACTGCCTTTTTAATAGCAGTAGCCTGTTCTTGACATGTCATGTTTGCCTCTTGTGTGAAAAAGTACATTTATAACATTTTAGTAGTGTGCTACTTTAATGTTGCCTTGTTTCTGACTTTTGTTGTAACACTTTCGTCAGAATTACTATACTACATCCTATTTTTTTGTGTGTAAAGTATTTTTGTGTGTATACTTTAAAAGAGAATTAATAGTAACAATATCTATGAAAACAGAAAATATAAAAATAATAGCAATAGGGTCATTTGCATTTATTCTTGGGATGATCATGCTGGCATCCGGTGTTCGTGACATGGGGCAGAATAATGCGATCTCAGTAACAGGTACAGCAGAGAAAATGGTTACAAGCGATGCTGCTAAGTGGACACTCTCTATCACTCGTCAGGGAGACGCACAGGCTCTTCTCTTTGTCTCAAATAGTGTTAAGTCAGAAGGTCTTGCGACTGCGAGTTATTTGAAATCACAAGGAATAGAGGATAAGGATATTACTGTGCAGCCAATAGTATCTAATGTTGTGTGCCAGTCACAACAACAAGTGATGTATGACGGCTTCGGCAAGCAACAATGTTCAGGTTCTTTTAATTATAGTATTACTCAAACAATTATCGTTGAATCATCTGATGTTGAGCGTATCAAAAATCTTTCACTCAACGCGCAGTCAGAATTAGCCAAGAAAGGCATTGTGATTCAAACCGTTGCTGTTGATTATTTTTATAACAAATTATCTGAGCTTCGAGTTGAACTTCTCGAAGAAGCGTCAAAAAACGCCAAAGAACGAGCAGAAGCAATAGCTAAGTCCACAGGAGATAGAATTGGAGGAGTGCGTAATGCTTCACAAGGAGTATTCCAAGTTACACAAAGAAACAGTATTGACGTGAGTGATTATGGTTCCTATGATACTTCAACAATAGAGAAAAAGGTCACAGCAATAGTAAGAGCTTCATTTGAAGTGAAGTAATACCCAATACTTAGTATTCGATAACAAAATCCATCAAAGAAATTCTTTGATGGATTTTGTTATGATTAGGTCTGATATAGATAGAATTACTTTTTAAGCGCTGAGAGGATCGCTGCCTCAATGTACGCATATTCTCTCGCTCCTTCGATTGCAGCAATCTGCTCATATCGGTCACCATTTCTTTTAAGAACAAAGGTAGCCGGGGTGCCGCTTACTCCAGCTTGTATACCATCTGCTATATATGCGTTCACAATATCGCTTGATGTTTGTTGTGAAAGACATGAAGCAAATGTAGTAGCGTTTGCTCCGACATCTTTTGCGAGAGCTTCTTTTGCCCCGTTTGGAAGTTTCATTGAATTATTATTTATTTTGTAACTAAATAATCTATCAATATATTCACGTCGCTTGGCTGCGCCTAGCTCTTGACCTATACATTCTATAGCTACTGCTTCACCGAAAGCATTCGGGTGAATACTTGTTAATGGGAAATGTCTATAATCAAATGCTACTTTATCGCTATAATTGCGCTGTATCTCTGACATGGTTGGATATAGGCGCGCGCAGAAAGGGCACTCTGTGTCAGAGTATTCAACGACAAGTACGTCACTTTTGATATTACCAGTAGCGTAACTATTTTCTCCAAGAGACGATCCTAAGAAGTAAGTGGTGTCACTAGAACTTTTCCCTTCGATGATGATCGCATAGAGAATGTGAGACATTCCTAAAATTATAGCCGCGATAATAATAGCTATAGGAGTTGTGAGAAAAGGTTTATGCCTTTTGATAGAAAGTGTTTTAATATCTTCGCTTGTTTCTGGCTGTGTGTCAGCGGATTCTAAGTGTGTGTTCATAACTAAATGGTGGAGTAAATAGTGATAAGAGGTTTATACATGTAGTACACTAAGAAGCATATCATGCTACAACCAAAACAACAGATGTTCTCTGCGCATATCATACGACATCTCATTTTTTCTGCTTTTCTTGAATTCGGTCCGGTATTGTTGTTTTTATCGACAACTCCTTATGTGAGCATTCATACGTCAACCGCATTACTTATGGTTGCGACCACTGTATCTACCTTTATTACTTTTCGTTTACAGAAACGCATACCGTATCTTGCGCTTTATATCGCGCTCATCACCACATTCTTTGGATACCTCACTATTCATTTGAATGATGTTTCTTTTATTCAAATGAGAGATACATTATATGATATGACATGCGCTCTCACCTTAGTGATAGGGATGATATTTCAAAAACCATTTCTCAAGCATGCTTTTGATTCACTATTCCCGCTCACAAATAGAGCATGGAATAGACTCACTCATTTATGGATTGGTTACTTTTTGATCACAGCTTGTGCTAATGAAATAGTTCGAACATTTTTTGATTTTTCGGAGTGGTTATTTTTTAAGGGTGTGATGATTGGTCTCACAAGTGTCTTTGGTTTATTCGCTCTTTATGTCAGTTTTGAATTGAAGGATGATCAATAACAGGTGCCTAAAAAGGGATGCTCAGCATTATATTCTAAAAGTGTTAACTTCGTGTGATGAAGGTAGAAACATAATCAAATAAACAAAAAGCGCTAGTTTTTATTTTTGTGATATAATCGATTTGAATAATTATGGCGATCAATAGTCAAGAACATGCAGGGAGTATTTTCCAAGTTGTAGAACCGCTCCCGACAATACAAGCACCTGTTTTGGGACAGGTTGGTCCATTTGCAATAGCGACATCAACAATGGCGACATTTTTTGTCATGGCGCTCATTGTTATTATGGTGATATATGCTTCTCGTTCAAAACTTATTCCATCCAAAGTCCAGCATGTTTTTGAGATGATCTATGAGTCTCTCTCTTCGTTCTTTTCTTCTATATTAGGAAGTAGAGAAAAAGGCGAGAAGGTCACTCCTTTTGTTGGAGCGCTTTTTGTGTATCTTGTTATTGCTAATGTGCTCCCGATTTTACCAGGAGTATCTGGATTTTATGTTTATAATCAAGTGGGGGAGCATATAACACTGTTCCGTGGGGCGACAACTGATTTTAGTACTACCTTTGGGCTCGCTGTTGCAGTGATTGTGATGATGCAATATTTTGGAATGAAAGAGCAAGGAGTCTTCCCATATCTCTCTCATTTTATTCAGATTAAACAAGTGATCAAAGGATTCAAGAAGAGCTTAGGAGAGGGGATGGTCTCGATCGTTGGTTTCCTTGTTGGTATCATTGAGCTCATCTCTGAATTCGCTAAGATGTTGTCGCTGTCACTTCGATTATTTGGGAATATGTTCGCCCATGAAGTGCTTATGATCATTCTGCTTGGTGCGTTCGCATTCGTTGTCCCTGCGTTATGGATGGGTATGGGTGTACTTGTATCAGTTGTGCAAGCTATAGTATTCGTATCTTTGGTTACTGTATATTATTCTCTTGTGCTTAAAAAAGAAGGTAAGGACGGACATTAAAAGAGTATCTAGAATATTCGTTATTCTTCAAGTTTATAGAATCCCTTTTTTCCATATTTTAAGCTTTTCTGGTATACTCTTTTAGTAAGTCCTATCCGGGGCTCTATTTTATTGAAAACTTAAGTAAATAGATTGTATTTGAATTGTATATTTAATTACAAACTATCAACCATTAACTAATAACTGAATTTATATGACTCCAGAAGCTGCAATTTATATCGCAAAAGGAATGTGTATCTTAGCAATGCTCGGTACCGCTATCGGTCAAGGGTATCTCGTAGGTAAGACTATGGAAGCGATTGGTCGCAACCCAGATATTGAAGGATCTATCTTCTCTAAGATGATTATCGCAATCGCGATGACAGAAACTACAGCGATCTTCGCTCTCGTAGCATTTTTCCTCCTCAAGTAACAGCCGTTAGCCTTTGGCTTTTAGTGTTTAGCTAATAGTCAAATGCTAAAAGCTAAATGCTTTTATCGTTATGTCTGAACTCTTAAATATTCTTTCTTCAGTTGGATTCAATTGGCATGTTGCACTTGCTAACTTTTTCAACTTTCTCATTATTTTGTTCCTTCTTCATACTTTTTTCTTTAAGAAATTAGGTAAGACAATAAAGGAAAGAGGTGAGATTATTGAACGTGGCTTAAACCAGGCGAGCGAAGGGGAGAAGATACTACTCTCCGCTTCCGAAGAAAAGAAATCAATTATAGCTGAAGCCAAAAAAGAAAGTCATGCAATCTTGGAACGCGCTAAGTCAGATGGAGAAACTATCGTCGCTTCTATGAAAGCAGATGCTGATAAAGAAATAGGAAAGGCAAAAGAAGCACTTCTTAAAAAAGAACAAGATCTAACAACTTCGGTTGAGAAGGAGTTCCTATCTCGCGCCCCTAGTCTCGTCGCTTCTCTTTATAAAACGACACTACAAAAAGAAATGAATCAAGCTGAAAACGATGCTTTTATAGCTCGTGTTAAATAATTCATCATGTCCTTATCTCTCCTTATTGCTAAGACGTTATACAAGAATGCTATCCCTGTAGCTCAAGCTACAACAATTCTCGCTAAGTATAATCTCCAAGCTCTGCTCCCGTCTGTAGCTAAGCATCTTTTGAGATTACACAATAATGAAAAGTCACAATCAACTGTTCGTATAGAATCCCCATTCCCTGTTAGTGAAGCATCTGTTTCTACTATCAAGAAAATGGTAGGAGGAGAGAAAGAAGATCATACAATTATTATCACCCCGGAACTTTTAGCTGGATTTCGTGCTGTGTACAAAAACACTATGCATGACGCTAGCGCAAAGAGAATAGTCGATGCTTTTACCAAATAAATAAGTAGTAATAACAAACACACCATGTCAGTAGATAGAATTATAAAAGAATTAGAAGGAACAATTAAAGATCTAGAAAAGGGTATTGAAGTATCTGATATAGGTACTGTCGTTTCTGTAGGAGACGGTATCGCGCGAGTTGTTGGGCTACGCGAAGTTGCGAGTATGGAAGAAGTTGTTTTCTCTTCTGGCGCGAGAGGGCTTGCTCTTAACTTAGAGAGTGACATGGTTGGTGTGGTGATCATCTCTGGATCAGAAAAAGTAAAAGAAGGGGAAGAGGTTAAGCGAACAAAGAAAGTTCTCTCTATTCCAGTAGGGGATGAACTCTTAGGGAGAGTCGTTGATCCGCTTGTGAATGCTCTTGATGGTGAGAAGCTTACAGGGTTACAGTCTATGGAATTGGTAGAGAAGATTGCGCCAGGCGTGATGTCTCGAGAGCCAGTGAACGTCCCTCTTCAGACAGGAGTGAAAGCAATCGATGCAATGATTCCAGTTGGTCGTGGACAACGTGAGCTCATCATTGGTGACCGTCAAACAGGCAAGACTACGATTGCGATAGATACTATTATCAATCAAAAAGGGAGAGACGTTATTTGTGTATATGTCGCTGTTGGTCAAAAAGAGTCCAAAGTTGCTCAAATCGTAGAGAAGCTACGAGAAGCTGACGCACTCGCATACACCGTTATCGTATTGGCCGGAGCGTCACACTCGTCTGCTCTCTCATTCCTTGCTCCGTATTCAGGGACAGCTATCGCAGAATATTTTATGAATAAGAAAAAAGATGTACTCGTTGTGTATGATGATCTTTCTAAGCATGCGGTAGCATATCGTGAGATGTCACTCCTTCTTCGTAGACCGCCAGGTCGCGAAGCGTATCCGGGGGACGTATTCTATCTCCACTCACGTTTACTCGAACGAGCGTGTCGCAGAAATGAAGCTTCAGGTGGAGGGTCAATCACAGCGCTCCCAATTATCGAGACACAAGCAGGGGATGTGTCAGCGTATATTCCAACTAACGTTATCTCAATCACTGACGGGCAGATATTCCTTGATTCTAACTTGTTCTATAAAGGCATGAGACCGGCTATTGATGTTGGACTTTCTGTATCTCGTGTAGGAGGATCAGCTCAGACTAAAGCGATGAAGAAAAACGCGGGTAAGATGAAGCTTGCAATGGCACAATTCCGTGAACTCGAATCATTCGCACAATTCGATGGTGATCTCGATCACGAAACCAAGAAAACAATTGAACGAGGTCGTAGAACAGCCGAAATTCTAAAACAAGTCAACGGTCATCCTGTAGGGACAGCATTACAAATTGCATCGGTATATGCGGTTAACAATGGATATCTTGACCATGTGTCTGTAGAAGATATTGCTCGTTGGGAGAAAGAGATGCATGAATACATTTCTCTTTCACACAAGGATGTGCTCTCTATGATAGACAAAGGTTGGGATGATGAAGTAGAAGGCGCACTCAAAAAAGCTTTAACTGACTACTCTAGTACTCGTGGATAATATTCACATTTAAGTCCTGTATTTATCACAATGCAAACAAAAGCAATTCGCCAAAAAATAAAAAGTGTCGGCAGTATCAAAAAAATCACCAAGACAATGGAGATGATTTCTGCTGCTAAGATGAAGAAGGCAATTTCTTCTGCTTTGACACTTAGACCTTTTCACGAAGAAGCAAAGCATATTCTAGAAGATCTCTCTCTTGATTCTTTTGTTAAGCATGAATTGCTTAATCATAATGGAGTAGATACGGAGCTTGTGATTATGATAGCTTCTAACAAAGGTCTTTGTGGAGGATTCAATGTGAATGTGTATAAGAAGCTCCTCGAAAGTTATTCAAAAGAAGAACAAAAGAAGTTGAAGCTTATTTGTTTTGGCAAATTTGCTGAGAAGGTTGCTAAGAAGTTACATGTTCCTGTTGTGGCATCATTTAACCATGCTGTACTCACTGGAGATCATGCTCGAGCTGTTGCTAATCTTGTTGTTAAAATGTATCAACAAAAAGAAATAGGGACAGTGAGAGTTCTCTATACTGATTATGTTAATGCGTCATCATTTGAACCAACACTAGTTCAACTGCTTCCTTTTAGTGAGGACGGAGAACCTAACGCTACAGGCGAGCCGCGATATTCTTATGAACCAGATCAAGATACTGTACTCTCAACAGTGATTCCTATGATGCTCCACAACATTGTGTATGGAGCGATTCTTGAGAGTTATGCGTCTGAGCATTCAGCGAGAATGTTCGCTATGAAGTCAGCAACAGATAATGCGAATGAGCTTCAAAAAGATTTGAAGTTGTATTATAACCGCGCACGTCAAAGTGCGGTGACGCAAGAAATATCAGAAATCGTAGGAGGGGCTGCAGCACTTGCTAATAACTAATATGAAAGTCTTTTTTATAAACAGTCTCGGAATAACAACCTGAATCACCGAGCAAAACCAATTACTAGCCACTAACTTACTAACCACTAATCACTAACATATGAAAGGAACAATTACACAAATTATCGGACCAGTTGTCGATGTGACATTTGAAGGCAATGTCCCAGCAATCAAGAATGCTCTCACTGTGACACACACAGATGGGACTGTGCTTACGCTTGAGGTTGCTCAGCATTTGGGCTTTGGGGATGTGAGAGCGGTCGCTATGTCTTCTACGGATGGTCTCACTCGTGGAATGGATGTGACAGATACTGGCACGTCCATCGAAGTACCGGTTGGTCCAGAGATTCTTGGGAGAATGTTCGATGTTGTCGGTGCTCCAATCGATGGCAAAGAAAAAGTCGTCACCAAGAAAAAGTACAGCATACACCGCAAAGCGCCTTCTTTTGATGAACAATCAACAAAAGCAGAAGTACTTGAAACTGGTATTAAGGTGATAGATCTTATTTGTCCATTCCTTAAAGGTGGTAAGGTTGGGCTCTTCGGTGGTGCAGGAGTTGGTAAGACTGTGGTGATTCAAGAGCTTATTCGTAATATCGCGCAGGAGCACGGAGGGTATTCAATCTTCGCAGGTGTCGGTGAGCGTTCTCGCGAAGGGAATGATCTTTATCGTGAAATGGAAGAGTCAGGAGTGCTTGATAAGACAGTCTTGGTATTCGGTCAGATGAATGAACCGCCAGGAGCTCGAGCACGTGTGGCACTTTCTGCTCTTTCTATGGCAGAGTATTTCCGCGATGAAGAAAAGAAAGATCTTCTCCTTTTCGTAGACAATATTTTCCGCTTCACACAAGCTGGATCTGAACTCTCGGCACTTCTTGGTCGTATGCCTTCAGCGGTAGGCTATCAACCAACACTTGCAACAGAGATGGGACAATTGCAAGAGCGTGTCACATCAACCAAGAATGGTTCCATCACTTCAGTGCAGGCTGTGTATGTCCCAGCGGATGACTTAACTGACCCAGCGCCTGCAACAACATTCTCCCACCTTGATTCAACAGTGGTACTTTCTCGCCCGCTCTCTGAACTCGGTATTTATCCAGCTGTTGATCCGCTCGATTCATCTTCAACGATATTACAACCAGATGTTGTCGGCGAAGAACATTATAATGTTGCTCGAGGTGTACAAAAAGTTCTCCAACGCTATAAAGATCTTCAAGACATTATTGCTATTCTTGGTATGGATGAGCTTTCAGATGACGACAAGAAGACTGTTGCTCGTGCTCGTCGCATTCAGAAGTTCTTATCACAACCGTTCTTCGTAGCAGAGCAGTTCACTGGAGCTAAGGGTGTTTATGTGAAGCGTGAGGATACTGTCAGAAGCTTCAAAGAGATTCTTGAAGGCAAGCATGATCATATCCCTGAACAGAACTTTTATATGCAAGGGTCTATCGATGATGTAATAGCTAAACACCAAAATAATCAATAGTTACTAATCGCTAGTTTGTAGTCTTACACTCTAGTAACCAGTAACTCGTAATCAATAACTAGTCATGTTAAAACTAAAAGTCGTAACACCAGATAGTGTTCTTGTGGATGAAGTTGTATCAAGCGTCACTCTCCCAACTACGAGCGGTATGATTACTGTGCTCACAAAGCACGTACCTATTGTTTCAACAATCAAAGCAGGGGAAATGATTATTAAAAAAGGTGAGACAGGGATAGGATTCGCTGTATACAAAGGTCTTGTGAATGTTCGCCCACACAGAAAAGGTATAACAGAAGTGGTGGTGATGCTCGAGAGCGCAGATAAGATAGAGGGGTTAGACATGGTTAAGATAGAAGAAGCTCTTAAACGTGCCGAAGAAATGAAAGAAGAGAAAGAAGAAGATTTAGATTTTGGAAGAATTGAAAGCACAATTGAACGAGAGCTTAATCGTTTCAAGATAGCGAGAAAGTACAGGAGATAGAGATAGAATACAGAGCGTAGAACATAGAACGTAGAGTATAGTAATGTAAACGCAGAAAACAAAAAGGAGACAACATAAAAATACAAGAGCGAAGGCGTAGCCTTCGCTCTTGTATTTTTATGTTGCAATTTTTGTACCAATTACAAGAACATCACAATCACAATAACACCAAGAATAATTCTATAGAATCCAAAAATAGTAAATGAATGTCGCTTAATATAATCGAGGAAGAACTTTATGACAAAAGAAGCAACAATAAATGATACCAAGAATCCAAGAACAAAAGGTCCCCATTCATGACTTACGTCGAGCAATAAGTCTCTTTTTTTGAATAAAGAATATGCTGTTGCTGCGAGCATTGTAGGGACAGCTAATAAGAATGTGAATTCAGTGAGTATCGAACGCTCTATTTTGTGAAAAAGCCCCCCAACAATAATCGCGCCAGATCTTGATACTCCTGGTATGATGGCGATAGACTGGTATACACCAAGCAAAAACGCTTCTTTAAACGTGATATCATGTCTGGCGTGCACTTCACCATCGTTTTCACTTCTTGTGTATCTATTTTCGGCAAAGAGTATGATGATTCCACCGATTAAAAGCGTGAAGCCGATGATGATAGGAGTATTAAAAAGTATTTTTATAAAAGGATAGAGAAAATATCCAGCGATTCCTGTTGGTATAAAAGCAATAGCTAATTTTTGGAGTCTGGCTATAGAGAGAAATTTCTTCCAGAATAATAATATCACCGCACATATTGCTCCTAATTGTACAGCTATTTCAAACATAATATGAGCTTCTGTTTGAGGGAGAGATAGAAGATGAGAAGTGAGGATCAAGTGCGCAGTAGAGGAAATAGGCAAGAATTCTGTTACTCCTTCAACTGCGCCTAGAATAATTGCTTGAATTGATGTCATTGGTATTGGATAATCTTGTATTAAGATGTATAGCGGTAATAGAATAGTTGACTCTATATAAAACTAAAGTATAGCATGATGCTATACTTTAGTTTTATATGAAGGAAATGCAAGTGTTCAAAATAATCGCTGTGTATGGAGTTTTGGCTTCACTTGCTCTCTTTGTTATTTTGCTTTTTCAGCTAAGCTCTTTTGAGGAGTGTTTATTCAGAATTATAAATATCGGATCAATTGTCACACTCGCTGTTTGTTCAGCAAAATTGCTCAAGTATATATTCAAAAAACATCGCCCGAAGCACATGGCGTCCGTTCCAGAGGATTCATATGCATTTCCTTCTGCCCACGCTTCAGGACTCATGGCGCTCACATTTACTACGTACCAGGTTAGTCAACAATTCTTTGCGTATATTTTGATAGTGTCGTTATTAATTATGTATGCGCGGGTCCGTTCCCGGGTTCACGATGTGTATGACATGATTGGTGGAACGGTGGTAGCTTTTGTTGTGACCATCAGTTTAAAAGAGCAAGTATCCTACTTTTCGTCATATATTATAGATTTTATTCTATAAACATAAAGAGCAAGAGCTCTGTGTTACACTCATAAAAAAGCTAAAAGCCAAAAGCTAATAGCTAATAGCTATTCATGCATCTCTCACACATTACTCTTAATGGTTTCAAATCGTTTGCCAAGAAGACAACACTTGATGTTACGCATCAAGTGACTGGTGTTGTTGGACCAAATGGTAGCGGAAAGTCAAATATCGCAGAAGCGATACGGTTCGTACTCGGAGAGCAGTCAATGAAGAGTATGCGTTCAAAGTCAGGAAGTGATGTTATTTTCAAAGGTTCAGAACATTTATCGCCTATGTCACGCGCAACAGTCACTATGGTGATAGACAATAGGGATAAAAGTAGACTCTCTGTTTCTCATGCAAGTGGTGACCTCGCCCCTTATCTTGTGTATGATGAACTCACGCTTTCTCGCACTATTTATGCAGATGGTGGAAGCGAATACACATTAAATGGTGCGAAGGTGAGATTAAAAGACGTTCAGGAATTACTTTCTTTTGCTGGTATTGGAGGAAGTGCTCATACTATTATCAATCAAGGAGAAGCTGACAAGATACTTCTCGCTAACCCTAAAGAGAGAAAGGAAGCGCTCGAAGATGCGCTTGGGCTCAGGGTCTTTCATCTTCGATTAAACGAGAGTAGTCGTAAGTTAGAGAAAGTCAAAACTCATGTCAAAGAAGTGGAAGCTCTCAGAAGAGAAGTTAAGCCTCATCTTTCTCACTTAGAACGTCAGGTTAAAAAGATCGAACAAGGTGAAGAAGAAAGAAAAAAATTATCTGGGTATTTGTCGGTCTATTTAAAACGAGAAGAAAAAGAAATAGACAATAAGAAAAGGGAGATGTATGAAAGAGGAACAGCTAACTCTCTTCATCTCGTAGAAGAAACAATAAAAAAAGAGTTACTACTTCTGAGTGAGCAAAAAGATGTTTCTACCAAAGAAGAAAAAGAGAGAAAGATAGAAGCAGAGAAAGAGAGACTCTTAGCTGAGAAGTCACTTGATGAAGAGAAATTACGAGAAGTAACTAAGAGTTTAGGAAGATTAGAAGCAGAGGTTAGTTTTTTGGAGCGTGAACTCAAGCGAGAAGTCGAAGTGTCTAGCGTATCGATAGAACAGAATATTCTCGTCACAACCAAGACTGCAATACATGACAAAATTGGAACAGCGATACGCTTTATCTCTTCCAAAGAGTATCAAAAAGGAGAAGATACACTCAACCTCTTATCACAAGATGCTGATGCTTTTTTTGACGCATATATTTATAATGACGATAAGCGTAAGACTGAGTTAGAAGAAGAAATACAAACAATAAAACATCAAATCATCACACTTGAAAAGGATGCGAGAGAGTTAAGCGGAAACGTTAAAGCTTTGTCTGACAGTATCGATATTGTGGTTGGGTCTATGAGTAGTGTCCTCGTCTCTCACCATGAAGAAGAGAAGAAGAAGGTGCTTCTAGAGAGTAAGTTGCGAGAGCTTTCTAGTGAGATTAGGTTAAGAGAGCAAGAAGAAAGAGAATTAGAAGAGAGGTCGGCATCGTTTGAAGCATTGCTCGAAGAGGGTATCTTAATTGTAGGCAGAACAATGGCCGAGTATAGAGAGCTTGTAGATGATACAGAGAACACTCTTCTGTCTCAGCATGATTTGCGTCGAGCTATTGAGCGTTCCAAGTTGCGTATTGAAGAAGCCAGTCTTCCTAACAAAGATGAGATTGTTAAAGAGTATGAGACCACCAAAGAGAGAGATATATATCTTGAGAAAGAGTTGCTCGATATACAAGAAACAGAAAAGAAGCTATTACTCTTGATCGAAGAATTAACAGGTACATTACATGATAAGTTCTTGTCAGGAATAGAAGAGATATCAAACATCTTCTCATCATTTTTTGGAGAAATATATCATGGAGGCAAAGCGTCGCTCACAAAAGTCACCCGTAAAAGAATAAATGAATTAGGTGAAGAGGAGGTAGAAGAAGGAATCGACTTAGATGTGAGCTTGCCGAATAAGAAAGTGAAAGAGCTTGCTATGTTCTCAGGTGGTGAGCGAGCACTCGTATCGATCGCGCTACTCTTCGCGATGTCGCAAGTCACACCACCACCGTTTATGGTGCTCGATGAGACAGATGCGCCACTTGATGAGTCTAATGCTAGGAAGTACGGTGCGATGATGAGGAGGCTCGCAGAGAAGAGTAAGCTTCTTGTGATTACACACAACCGTGAGACCATGAATCACTGCGATATGCTTTATGGGGTGACACTTGGTGTTGAGGGTGGGTCTAAGCTCCTCTCTGTTAATTTAAAAGACGCAGAAGGGTATACGAAGTAGAGTAAAACAAAGCCCCGTCTATGACGAGGCTTTTGAGGCGTCGCTTTACTGCGACTAGCGCTTGGTGTCCGAGAGAGCGCCAAGTAGCATGGACATGGAGCTCATGTGCGCGGAGGGGGAGGAGACCTGTGCGTGAATCTCCGCAGCCACAGCGACCAGGGCTGCCTGCTCATTGCTGAGTGCGCCGCCGAGGGCGCGGATCATGGCGACGACCGTCACGCCAAGGCCGGCATGCGAGTAGAGACCGAGTCCGACCGCCTTGCAGAAGTCAGGGTTCTCATTGAAAAAGCGGTCTATTTCTTCGTTGCCAGGAAGGTCGTCATCGACGGCTAGGCCCTCGAACTTCTTGGCAAGGGGGACCGACACTTCCTTGGTGACCTGTGGGCTGTGCCAGATGTTGAGGATGTTGCCGTCCTTGTCGACAGGCATTCTTTTCTCGTCGCTCCATCGGAACAGGCGAGAGATACCGTGGACATGGTTGCCACAATCGCAGATCTGACCGAGGTGCTTCCACTCACCACCTTCTCCGCGGGTTTTCAGGACCAGGAATTCGGATTTCATCCCGCAGATACTGATGACATCGCCAGCAGCGAGGTTGTTGAACATGGTTTTTGGGTTAGTTGCCAAGATATTACTCCAAAATAAAGAAAAAATCCATGCAAAATTTGCATGGGCTATCTTTAATATATTATACTTAATGTAATCTGTCAAGTTTTATTTTTATAAAAATTCTTAAGCAGAATATCTGATACTTTGTGATTTCATGATATAGTAGTTCAATATGCAACGACTTTATACAGGTTCAATTTCTATTACGTCCAAAAAAGACGGATATGTTCGTGTCGCGGAATTGGAATCCGAAGGATCAATATTCGTCGATCATTCGCATCTTAATACAGCGCTCCACTATGACACTGTAGAGGTGGAGCTTCTCGGTAAGCACACCAATCAAAAAGGGGAGCAAGAGATGTTCGGAAAAGTAACACATGTCATCGAGAGAAGTAAGAAAGGATACGCTGGAGTGCTCGAGCAGGATCATGGGATGTGCTTCCTGGTGCCAGACGATAAGAAGATGTATACCGATATCTTGATTGATACGAATCATCTTCATGATGCAGAGCCTGGAATGAAAATAATAGCATCAATTCTTGAGTGGTCCGATCCGAAGAAGTCTCCAATTGGAGCGGTGACTGCGGTACTCGGAATGCCTGGAGATAATAACGCAGAGATGCTTGCATACGCTCTTGAGCGAGGATTCTCAGATGAGCATAATCATGCTGTGGTGGAAGAGGCTAATGCTATTAAAACTCGAGGGATAACAGAAGAAGACAAAGCCGGAAGACGAGACTTCCGTCAGGTGCCAACGTTTACGATTGACCCAATTGATGCTAAGGACTTCGATGATGCTATATCATTTAAGAAACTTGATAACGGTCATTACGAGGTTGGTGTGCATATCGCAGATGTGTCGTATTATGTGCGCCCGGGTATGGCGCTCGATGAGGATGCTATCGCTCGACAGACTAGTGTGTATCTCGTTGACAGATGTATTCCGATGCTCCCTGAAGTACTCTCTAACGACCTCTGCTCTCTCGTGCAAGGACAAGACCGTCTCGTGATGTCGTGCGTGCTTGAGCTTGACGATGAAGGTGAGGTGTACGGTGAGTGGTATGGAAGGTCACTCATCAATTCACATCGAAGATACACTTACGAGGATGCGCAGACTACACTTGATATTGGAAAGGGAGATTTTTATGAAGAGCTTACTATTCTTAACAAGATAGCAAAGACGCTTACCAAGAAGCGATTTGAAGGTGGCGCACTATCTCTTGAAACAGAAGAAGTTAAATTTAAATTAGATGAGAAAGGTGTGCCAGTGGATGTGTATACCAAGGAGCGCGGCGATACTCATAAGCTCATCGAGGAATACATGCTCTTAGCTAATAAATATGTGAGTAAGTTCATCACTAAAAAGCAAGAGGAAAAAGTAGGCGAAGGAAAAGCAATCTGCGTATATCGTGTGCATGATAAGCCTGATGCTGATCGTATGCATGATCTTGACCTCTATATCAGAAGTCTCGGATATCATGTACGGTTTATGGATGGACTCATCGCTTCTCCTGAATTAAATACATTACTTGCAAAGATTGGCGATAGACCAGAGAAGCCGCTCCTACAGATGCACATCACACGCTCAATGGCCAAAGCTATATATAGTACCAAAAATATCGGCCACTACGGTCTCGCTTTTGATTACTATTCCCACTTCACTTCGCCGATTAGACGATATCCAGATGTGCTCACACACAGACTACTCATGAGAGTACTTGAGGAGGATTATCCAAAAGAAGAAGAGAGAGGTCTATTCGACAAGTTGTGTCTACAAGCGTCACGTAGAGAAAAGGAAGCGTCAGATGCTGAGCGTGGAAGTATCAAGTACAAGCAGGTGGAGTATATGTCATACAGAGTAGGGCAAGAGTTTGATGGTATGGTCTCTGGAATATCAGAGTGGGGCCTGTATGTAGAAGAGAAGAAGAGCAAGTGCGAGGGCATGATTAAGCTACGTGACTTAGGGAATGACTTCTTTGTGTATGACGCGAAGAATAACAGAGTGTTTGGAGAGCGCACCGGTATCGAGTGGAAAATAGGAACGCCGATCAGAATAAAAGTAAAAGGAGCGAACCTTGATCTCAAATTGATTGATTATCAATTGGTTGCTTAGAAGTTTTTACAAAAACACACATAATTGACTAGTCAAGTAATCTGAGATACACTATATTGCATGTGTTCATTCAAAGTTATTCTTTAAAAGAAGGAGTCTCTAATGACTTTCGTTACAAAAATCTTGTTAGAGGTGGTTAACCTTCTCTTCAACAATCAAGGGGGTCTTCGTTTGCTTGGATGGCTCAAGCTCTTTGATGCAGTATTCGTGATGTATCCAGCGGACCAAACATTCGCTGACCATTACACGTTTAAAACCCGACAACGGTTCATCAAGTGGAAGCCTTTTATCGTCGGCATGATCACTCTTCCCTCTGGGGCGCGTACGCTCATGTTCGCAATATCTGCTCACGTCGACGGAAGAGATCCCGACTACGATGCCAATGACTTGCGTGACCTGCATGCTCGCACTGAGTCCTTGAAAGGACTCTTACGTGCAAAGTCCACTCACTTTGCGGGCACCCTTCCTGGAAGGCTGTCTCATCTCAGAGTTCGTCGTGGAGACTGCCAAGGGATTGAGCAGAAGGCAACGGTTAAGAATGTGGTGACTGCGGTAGAAGAAACCCGGCACACTAGATGCTGCCCGATTGTCATTCTCGGAGCGAAAGGTTACGTTGGCCGCAAGGTTACCGAGTGCCTTTCTGAAGAGAAGAGGCTCAAGGTCTTCGCAGTAGATACTGATGGTGTCTACGAGGATGGGGTTCTGGTTGCGGATGAGTACGAGGGTCGTGATGACCCTCACCTCATCCTGAACATCACTCGACCTGAAGCCATCAATCCCTACATCGAGAAGATGGGGAAAAAAACCGTCGTCCTAAACGAGGTGTACCCAGCACCGCATCCGGATGTTGTGGCGTCGATGAAGGAAAGAGGGGTTACCGTGTACCATATCGCAGGTGTGAAAGCATCTGTGTGGCCACCGTTCCCTTCCGCCTATCAAGGTGCCGTGCCGTGCTGCGCAGCCCTTCCTCAAGAAAATTATAAGGTCCTAGTTATCGAACTGTAAGTCCACGCTTTTGCGTGGATAAAGAGCCCTTGCGTAAGCTAGGGCTTCTTTTTTTGCGCTATACTATTTCTCATGTTCGTGTACGATACAATTAATACACTTCTTGCTATTATCTTTCTTTTTAATGCCGCACTTCTTTTGCCGCTACTTCGTAATGTTCGTAACAACGTCCAGACTTTTGTTTATGCGATTAACATAGTAATGATTCTTTTATGGGTGGTGACAATGATAGGGTATCGCTCACAGAATGAATATTTTGATACATGGTTACGAGCGCTGTATGTTGCGGCGATATTTATCGGTGTGACATATATGCAGTTTACATTTTTCTACCCAACAGTTCTTAGAAATGCAAAATATTATATTTACGTTGTTAATATTCTTGCGTTCGGTACTGCTTACCTGGTGACCCTTACTAACACGATTATTGTGAAAGGGGTGGCATCAGAGGTTGGTGAGCCTGGTATTGTATTTGGTGCTCTGTATCCATTATATATAGCCATTATTCTAGTTCCTTTTATTGCAGGCTTTTCTCGTCATATATATCTTGTCTATAAAAAGAATGTTAAGGTAATGTATCTTCTTTCTGGGTATAGCATCTCTGCTAATGTAGCTTTTATCACAAACCTCATTCTCCCATGGTTTGGTATTTTTATCTTTAACTGGGTTGGCCAGTTCTTTACTGTTATTATGGTGCTTTTTACCACATATTCGATCCTTAAGTTTAACGTTATGAATATACGTTTCTTCGCTATTAATGTCGGAGTAGTATTTTTACTTATAGTAACTACAGCGCAAGTACTTTTTGCAGACTCTATAAAGAATCTAATGGTGAGCGGACTAGTACTCTTTATTTCTTCTATCACCGGCTACTATCTCATTAAAATTAATAAAAGTGAAAGGGATGCTCTAGATCACTCAAAGCTACTTAATAGGAAGTTGGCGGACGCCAACGAGAAGCTCAAGTCTCTCGATAAATTAAAATCAGAGTTCATCTCTCTTACTTCTCATCAGTTACGCAGTCCGCTAACAGTCATTAAAGGGTATGCGTCAACTCTTACAGATGGCGTGGTGGGAGAGCTAGACCCGAAGCAAAAAGAGATCGTAAGGCATATCTACACATCAGCTCAAGGCCTCGCTAATGTAGTAGAAGATTTTCTCAATGTCACCAAGATAGAACAAGGTGGTATGAAGTATGAGTTCGGACTAGTCAATATTAAACAGATAGTAGGGGACTTATCTAGTGATATGAGGATTGCTGCAGAAGATAGAGGGTTACGATTTGAGAGTGAGATTGATGATGTGCATGATTACACAATAGAGGGTGATGCAACGAAATTAAAACAAGTGTTTCTTAACTTGGTAGATAATAGTATCAAATATACGAAAGAAGGTTTTGTTAAAGTGTCTCTTACTCAGAATTCTCTCGATAAGAGCATGAAGTTCTCAGTCTCGGATTCCGGTATCGGTATAAGCAAAGAAACAAAAGAAAAGTTGTTTACTAAGTTTGGACGCGGAGCAGGAAGCGCTCTTAATGGTGGAGGGTCTGGTTTAGGGTTATACCTTGCACAAGCAATTGTCGAGGCACATAAAGGTACCATTGAAGTGTCATCGCAAGGGGAAGGGAAAGGGTCTACATTTAGTGTATTTTTACCCCTTCACCTGCAAACGAAAAAGTAGCCGAGACATATTTTTGTAAGGAATGATATACTTTCTAACAACATGAGGAAAATAATGATCATAGAAGATGATAAAAGTCTGCAAGAGATTTATAAGATTAATTTTGAAGTCGCAGGCTTTGATGTCGTTATCGAAGGTGATGGATTGTCCGGTATATCTACCGTTGTTGAAAAGAAACCAGATATTATTCTTCTAGATATAATGATGCCAAATATGGATGGCTTTGCATTTCTTCGTGCCTTAAAAGAGAATACGAGCATAAGTGTTCCGGTTGTTGTGTGTTCTAATCTTTCTGACAAAGAAACATACGATAAGGCGTTCGCGGCAGGTGCTTCAGCTGTACTGCTTAAAGTTGACTACTCTGGTAAAGAACTAGTTCAGAAGATTGAAGGGATACTCATGCAGAAGAAGAGTGCACATTAGAAGGGTTACACACAGTAGAAAAGATAAGAAAAAGTTATACTCTTAAGATGGTGCGCTAAGTTATTTTATTATATGGACCTTTCTTCTTCTATTTTTTCGGACATTCAATTTGATTTAATCGGTGTCGTGGTTGCTGTAGTGGGTATTCTCGTTTTAGCTGGTATTGTATTTGCTCGTAGTACTAACAGTATCACTAGCAGAAGTTTCTTTTTCTTTGCGTTCGTAACGATTTTTTGGGGGCTATCAAACTATTTTTTATATAAGTTTTCAGATCCAGAGCTCGCCCTTCTTGCCCTTCGGTTGCACATCTTTTTAACCATATGGCACGCGTATTCTTTCTTTCAGCTTGCGTTCGTGTTCCCTTATGAGAATAAAGTGCTACCTGCTTGGCACAGATATGTTTTACTCCCTCTAGCATTTTTTACTTCGTCACTCCTCCTTATTCCTTTTATCTTCAAACAGGTAAGTGGCCTTATCTCAGTTAATGAAGTGATTAATCCAGAGCAGAGTCAAGGTATTATCTTGGCAGCCGTCGTAACATTTAGCTTCTTTGTCGCTGGACTTCTTGTACTCCTCCGTAGAGTTTATGAAACAAAAGGAGACGAGCGTAGGCAGGTTATGCTCATGTTTACTGGAATGTCACTAACCGCTGGACTCCTTCTCCTTTTTAGCTTTATTCTCCCGATTGGGTTTAAGAACTTTAACTTTGTGCCGTACGGAGCTTTATTTATATTCCCAGTTATTGTTTTTACTGCCTACGCTATTTATCTAGTCGAACTATTCCACGTCAAAAATATTTTCGCTGGACTTTTTACATTCTTCCTGTGTACCGTTTCTCTCATAGAGCTCATTCTCGCTGAAAGTGTAGAACAAGTACTTCTTCGTGTTGCTGTCTTTTTCTTAACACTCATTATCGGTATCCAGCTTGTTAAAAACACTTTTGAAATTGAATTAGCCAATGAGCAGAAGTCGGAGATTATGTCTTTTGCTACCCACGAGATAAGAACACCCCTTACTGTTATGCGTGGGTATGCAACAATGCTCTTAGACGGTGATAAGGGTGAGATTAGTCCGCGCGTCAGAGATCTTCTTCAAAAAATTCTCATTTCTGGAAATGATGTCATAACTTTGTTATCTCAGTATCTAGATAAGTCTAAAATTGAGCTCGGGCAGATAGAGTATGTAAAAGCCGATTTTGATCTCGCGCGTACGGTCAACGATGTGCTTAGCACTTTCCAGATCAACGCAGAACAAAAAGGTATCACTTTAACGAAAGCAGTTGAGACTAAAGAGAGGCACATGGTTTTTGCGGATCAGTCGAAAATCAAAGAAGTACTAACGAATGTTATTGATAATGCGCTTAAGTACACACCACACGGCTCAGTTAATGTTTCTGTTCGAAATGAAAAGGATTTAGTAATTGTTAAAGTGTCAGACACTGGGATCGGTATCAAGCAAGATACGATACCGCATCTTTTTAAGGAATTTTCTAGAGCTGATCTAAAGAGAGTGAATATTCTCGGCTCAGGTATTGGTCTTTATTTAGCCAAGAAGTTTATCGAAGCTCACAAGGGAAGAATTTGGGTTGAGTCAGAAGGCGAAGGGAAGGGGACTCAGTTTTTTATACAGTTACCAGAATCTAAGACAAAGCACTAGGTATGAAGAAAATTTTAATCATCGAGGATAACAAAGACTTGCAGGATATCTATAGACATAGCTTCGAAAAAGATGGATATACAGTTGTAACTAAAGATAACGGACAAGATGGGTTCGATGCAATAGCAGAGGAGTTACCAGATGTTATTTTGCTTGATTTAATGATGCCTGGGGTTAATGGCTTTGAGTTTCTTCAGAAGATAAAAGCTATTGAGGGGGTGAATATTCCCGTTATTGTATGCTCTAATATTTCTGATATAGAAATGATAAATAAAGCTATTCAGGAAGGAGCCGCAGCTGTCCTTCTCAAAGTCGACTATGTTGGCAGACAATTAGTCGATAAGGTTAATTATTTGGTTGAAGAATTTAACAAGAAAAAAGAAAACACCGAAGAAGTTGCTTAACTTCCAAAGTTCCCCACTTAAACTTGTGTGCCTTATTCTTGCTCCTCGTATAGTCTTTAAATAACGGACGCTGCATACTAGATGCAATAGTGAGACTTTCCTTTTTTTGAGCTTTGTGTTAGAATATATCCCATGTTAAAAATCAGATTACAACGCACAGGACGCAAGAATGACCCGTCTTTTAGACTTATTGTCACAGAAGGAACTCTTAAGCCTAAGACATCTCAATTCGCTGAAATTCTCGGTTCTTATAACGTGAAGCTCGGTGTTTTCTCAGCTAAGGCTGACAGGGTGAAGCATTGGATTTCTGTAGGAGCTCAAGTGAGTGATACAGTTCATAACCTTCTCGTTTCTAATAACGTTATCGAAGGAAAGAAAATCAACGTTCTCCCTAAGAAAAAACCAGTCGTTAAAAAGGAATCAAAATAATACGACCAATGTTTCCAACAAAAGCAACGACATCACGTTGTTTTTTTGTGAATAACATACTGTTAAAGAAAGAAAATTACTGTTACGATTAAACAATAGATACAATATAAAGAATATGAAAGATCAAGAATTTGTTGAATATGTAGTAAAAGCATTAGTAGATAATCCAGATGGAGTTAAGGTAGATAGACGAGTTGATGAAATGGGGGTGCTCATTACACTTGATGTGACAGCGGCAGATATGGGAAAGGTTATCGGTCGTGATGGTGCTACAGCTAAGGCATTACGTACACTTCTTCGTGTTGTTGGTATGAAGAATAACGCTCGTGTGAATCTTAAGATCAATGAACCAGAGGGAAGAGCTCGTACTTCTGGAGAGGAGAATGCAGCACCTACTGATCACTTTGCTCGTTATGATACGACAGATGTAGATGCCGTGATGAACGACCTGAAAAGCCTCTAGCTTTTAGCAGTTTGCTTTTAGCTAACAAAAGCGCCTGTGGCGCTTTTGTTGTATTTGGAAGCCAAAGGCTCATAGCTAAGAGCCAAAAGCTGTGTTAGTATTTTGTTAATGAAACAAGCACCGCTTAGATTCCACATTGTAACTATTTTCCCCGATATGTTCGTCAGCTATTTTGCTGAGTCGATTATTTCCCGCGCAATTGAGAATAAGCTAATAGAAGTGAAGACCTATGCGCTGCGTGAATATACGAATGATAAGCACAGGAGAGTGGACGGTAAGCCGTACGGTGGTGGACCAGGTATGGTGATGTGGGTAGATCCAATCATTAACTGCGTAGAAACTATTAAAAAAAAGATAGAATCTAAGAATAAAAAGCTAAAGGCTAATAGCCAAAAGCTAAAAGCTTTGATTGTTATCTTTAACGCTGGTGGGGAAAAGTTTACCAATACGCTTGCGCAAAAGTCTGCAAAAGGATACACGGATATTATGTTTATTTGTGGTCGCTATGAGGGGGTTGACTCTCGTGTGAAGAAAATTTTGAAAGCCAAAGAGTGGAGTATTGGGGACTATGTTTTGACAGGTGGCGAGCTTCCAGCTATGGTCTGTATTGATGCAATATCGCGACAGGTAAAAGGGGTGCTCCATGACGAGCTTTCTCTAGAAGAGAAGCGTGTAGCGTCCCATGAGATATATGCGCGTCCTGAGGTGTATGAGACTGGAGGTAAGAAATATCGTGTGCCTAAGGTGCTACTCTCTGGTAATCATAAACTCATTGAAGAGTATCGAATGAAAAAAGAAAATACGATAGGAAAGAAGAAAGTTAAATAGTTAATTGTTATTAGTAATTAGTGGAAATTCAAGAAGATATTAATGAGTAATACACATCTTTAAAATCTTTAACAGTCAACTAGTTTTTATATTTTTTATTTGTTACAATTGCTTGTACTTATTAAAAAATAATAAGCCAAGATAGCTCAGTTGGTAGAGCACTTCCATGGTGGGTCGTAAAAGATTCCTGCCCACTGTATAGGTAACTATGTAGTGAATCCCGAATAACGGTTAACGGCTGATAATAAGCTAAGACCGTGGCGTTACTTTTTTAAAAGTTTTAACGCCCGAACGACTGACAAGGGTATCCATGTATGGATAAAGATACAGTCTAGTCCCTGTGTATAAGAATGAAGATAGGGTGTAAACGAAGGAAGAGGTCGCGGGTTCGATTCCCGCTCTTGGCTCAAAAAATATGACACAGGAACAATTTCCTCAGCAACCAGCACAGTCAAAGAGAGAGTCTGATTTTGAAAAAATGGAGACTGGCAAAAAAGTTTTTGATTTTTTAGAGAGAATAAAGTTTTTAGAATTTAGGAAGTCTGATGAAGATTTTGAGAAATGGATAAAGCAACTATCTTTTGAAGAGTTTGAACAATATCTCAACCGTTTAAATGGTATGATGAGAAGCTTGCCAAAAGACGAGAGGGGCAGGGATGGTGACGATGTGAAGATTGAAACCTCTAATCCTTTTATATCTTACACTGAATATCTTCCACCGGATTCTTCCCAAAAAGACTCTTTAATGAAAGAAGCTTTTGTTGCATTTAAGCAAATTTCAAATAACGAAGATAGAGCACTGCTACTTTACTATATTATACAAGCTGTTCATCCGTACTCTGATGGGAATGGAAGACTCGGAAGACTTCTTTACGAACTGGTATCTAGCAGTGGTAAAGACTTAAAAGAAGAAGACTTATCTAAGTACCTTGATCACAATAAAAAAGGTCATAATGGAAATGGGGAAGGGAGGGAATTTTTCGCAAAGAAGATATTAGAACCAAAACATGCCTATTATTATATTAATAGAGAGGTTGCCCGCGAAGTTCTTGGAAAAGGTTTTACGCAAGAATATGGGAAGCTTTATCTTTATTCCCCGCTTGATAGTGCGCCAACATTTAATCATCTTAAAGAGGGTGACGATGGATTATCTGTTAGAGAGCTTAGTTTAGCTCAAACTGCTCTTCAGCAGACGGGTGTAGATCATTTTTCATTTAGTGGACTTATCTTGTCAAAACTCATGCAGGAAAAATCTTCTTTACAAAAATATCAAAAACAAGGTATGATTTTGGGTGATAATTTTGGTGTGGCTCAAGAAGATGTGAATAAGCATATATTTTCAATTGACGACGAAGAGATGGTTAAAGAATTTACAGCGGGAGATGTTCGGAGAATAATTGAGATTAATAGCGACCTTAAAATTAAATTTGTGAGAACAATCATTGACATTTTTGTTCACCCAGAAAGCCATCAAGTAAAAGTTTCTGAAGATGAAGAAAGTCTTCCAATAAAGCAACTTTTTTCCTAGATTTTAATTTAAACTGTAATCTAAATTAGTCAGAGTAGTTTGGTTGATAAGGTGTTTTTCCTATAACAAATAGAGCCTAAGTCCCATCTTCGTTTGTTGTTTTTACACCCCCCCATTCTATTTACGCTATCCCACTAAAAGCGTACACTATTCTCTACTAGCCACTAGCCACTAGCCACTAGCCACTAGCCACCCCTATGCAACCCCTTGCTTCACGCCTTCGCCCAACGTCACTTAATGATTATATCGGCCAATCTCACTTAGTTGGAGAAGAGAAGCCACTTCGTGTGGCTATTGAGAAGAAGCATATCTTTTCTTTTATTCTCTGGGGGCCACCGGGATCAGGTAAGACCACTCTCGCACGCATCTATGCAAAAGCCATCAACGCAGATTATCATGAACTTTCTGCTGTCTCTGCAGGGAAGGATGATATACGTCGTATCGTAGATATTGGCGGAGATCTTTTCGGGCCGAGAGTTTTATTCCTAGATGAGATTCATCGTTTCAACAAAGCTCAACAAGATTTTCTTCTTCCGTACGTCGAATCTGGGAAGCTTATACTAATCGGCGCCACCACAGAGAATCCAAGCTTCGAAGTCATCTCGGCGCTCCTATCCCGATGTAGAGTATTTATTTTGAATGAACTTACACAAGATGATATCAGTCGTATTATCGAAAGAACTGGTCTCTCAATAGACGAAGAAGCTCGCTTGATGTTATACGCATTAGGCGGTGGAGATGCTCGGCAGATACTTGGCGTTATTTCTTCAACTAATGATCTTTACGGGACGATAACCACAGAGACAATTAAAAATACTATTCAATCAAAACATCTCCGTTATGACAAGAAGGGTGAAGAGCATTACAACACGATAAGTGCATTTATTAAAAGCATGCGCGCGTCACAGACAGATGCTGCAATGTATTATCTCGCGCGTATGATTGATGCAGGAGAGGATCCAAAGTTTATCGCACGACGTATGGTAATATTCGCATCCGAAGATATTGGTCTTGCCGACAAAGGTGCTCTTATTATTGCTAATGAAGTATTCAAAGCTGTAGAAACAATAGGGCTACCTGAATGCGGTATCAATCTCGCACACGGTGTGGCGTATCTCTCACAAGCAAAAAAGGATCGTAGTGCCTATGACGCATATAAAGATGCTCTCGATGATGTTAAACAACTAGGGAATCTAGCTATTCCGATTAGATTACGTAACGCTGTGACAGGACTTATGAAAGAGAGTGGATATGGAGAAGGGTATGAGATGTATAGCAAAGAAAGTTTTTTGCCAGAAGAACTCAAGGACAAGAAGTATTTTTCTTAGGGTTTATAGATTTTTTAACTCCTCATTGATTACTTCTAGCGCAGCCTCATGCTTTTTCTTTTCTGCTTCGTAGATTCTTTTTCTTAAGTAAGAAGAAGAGTACCCGTGATCACGAGTATTAAAGACTGTTTCTAGCGGCAAATCATGCCCTGTAAAAGGTTTTCCTTTCCAATCAGCTCCAATAATTCTCACATGTATTCCGTGCTCATTCTTAGACAAGAGGTCATAGAGGTCTTTTTCTGTATCATAGAGCACTATTTTGTCTATATACTTTATGGCGCTTAGTTGCTCCATTCGCTCTGCAAGCTCTTGAACAGGCTTATTCTTCTCGGGTCTATCTAAGGTCGGGTCTGTATGTAATCCTACTATGAGGTAGTCACAGTAATCTCTGCACTCCTTAAACATGAGTACATGGCCCGCATGACATAAGTCGAAAGCTCCACACGTGAATCCTATTTTCATATTATTTCGAATAATAACATAAGAAGTAGATTATTTGCTATACTTGCAGCTATTATGGAAGAGAATCTTGATAAAGAAATTCTTGATCTGGAGAGAGAGATGAATGCCATAGATTTCTGGCAGGATAAAGAAAAGGCTCAGGCAGTTATCAAGAAAATTAAAGAATTGAAGGATAAGAAGGAAGGAGTTGGAGCGTTGGATAAAGGCGGGGCTATTATGTCTATCTTGGCTGGGGCTGGTGGGGACGACAGTGAGGACTTTGCTCGGATACTTCTTGAGATGTATATGAAGTATTGTGACAGACATGGATATACATACACGTTTCTTCATGATAACAGAAACGATCATGGTGGATATCGTAACCTCACAATTGAGATAGAAGGGAAGAATGTATACGGTAACCTAAAGAATGAGTCTGGTGTTCATCGCCTTGTGCGCGTATCACCCTTTAACGCTCAAGCAAAGCGTCATACATCGTTTGCTCTTGTTGAAGTGCTCCCGATTATTCCGCACGCCGAGAGAAAAGCTTTATTGACAGATGAGATACGAATAGAGACATCGAAGGCGAGCGGTCCAGGAGGCCAGAACGTTAACAAGCGCGAGACTGCGGTACGTGTCGTGCATATTCCTACCAATATCGCAGTGCATGTAGCGACAGAGAGAGAGCAAGAGCGTAATAAACAAAAAGCGTTAGATATTTTGCAATCAAAACTCTTCGCGCTTGATGAAGAAAAAAGAAAAGCAGAGATAGAGGGAAGACAAATTAGCAAAACGACAGAGATAGAGTGGGGTAATCAGATACGCTCATATGTTCTTCATCCGTATAAGATGGTGAAGGATCATAGAACTGACTATGAGACGAGTAATGTTGAAGCAGTCCTTGAGAAAGGGGAGATAGAGGAGTTTATTAGAATGCAGAATGTAGAATATAGAGCATAGAATATTAGAGTATAGAAATGCCTGAGAATACCTACGCAAAGATAAGAGTGGTTTACTCGTTTAAAAATCAAAAGTATACTTCCCCGCCAGTAACCAGTAACCAGTAACCAGTAACCAGTAACCAGTAACCAGTAACCAGTAACCAGTAACCAGTAACCAGTAACCAGTAACCAGTAACCAGTAACCAGTAACCAGTAACCAGTAACCAGTAAC
>JBDKJD010000006.1:0-52028 GCA_039796775.1 Candidatus Parcubacteria bacterium
ATGTATAACTTAATAACCCCACTAATATCAAAAACTTTTTCTGACAGGTTGCCGACTATTTCTCCTAATAGCGTTTCCTCAACTTGTTCAAGGTTAAATAAGAAACTCTCCTCAACTTTTTCTGTTTTATCAAAATACCAACTTAATATATTAAATTGTGTTGCGTATATTCTTTCTATATCATCATCGAACCTATGTTTTATTCCATAGATAATTCTTAAGTTATTTTGTACCGACTGAATAATAGGTAAGCCTAACTGTTTATTTTCTAAACCAGTATCTCTTGCAAGATCAAGTAAGTAGTCACTCCATCTTTCGAGTAACCTAATGTATGCATTTTTTAACTCTTCTTTCTTATCTTTATCATCTAGATCAAAAATTGCATTGATGATATTAACTAACCATTCATGAAAACCCATATGTAGCTCATTAATAGATAAGTTGATACCACTTGCTAATGACAAAGCTAGAATGCTTTTCTTCAAGTTTTTGAATAAATCCTTCCAAAGAACTTCATCATAAGGATATTTATCCCAACTAATTTTTATTTGATTTAGATAGATATTAACAATTTCTTTAAGTAGAGATTCTTTTTGGATATCTAATAAACAAGAAGTCGTTAACCTATCAACTGCTTGTGTAATTTGGCTATAATTAAAATGATTATATTCGTTTTTCAGTAAAATATTAGAAACTTTCGAAATAGATTTTATTGATTCCCAGATCCAGTCTCTTTCCTTTGAATCAGCTAATTTATTAATAAAACCAATATAGTAGCTCAGAATCAAACTCAGGATAGGGTTTTCTCCTTGTGCTCCAATATTTTTATCTGCATATTTTATAGTACTTGAATTTATAATGAGATTTTCATAAATATTTAGAAGGTAGTAGATATTTTCCTTTCGCTTTTCTTGAATAATTCTATTGCTAATAGATTCCAGATATTCCAAAACGCTTGTGGTGAAATTTTCATCCTCAAATGTATAGCTCCCCCAGTAACTAGATGGGAATCTCATTATATGACCGTTTCTTAAACTTAAGTGATGAATGTAGATATCGTTAATACATCTTAATGTTAAATTAAAAGAATTTATCTCATTTTTTGAAAGTAATCTTAATCCAATCTCGTAAAGGTGCTTGATATTTTCTAAGATAACAACATTCCATTGAGGGTTAGACTTATACTGAATAGATGTAGATAGGTTTTTGGCGTCATCGTCATGTTCAAAAATTTTATTCTGAATATGTGCATGTTTTTTAAGCTCCTTACTAACCTTATTAAGGTGAGTTACTGCATCATTTCTAATTTTTGTTAGAGTTGTTTCTGGGTTAACTCTCTGACGTAATTCTTTATACAAAGAATAAATTAAAATAAATGCAATATAAAGAATCGAGATTAATATTTCTATCACTAAATCATTTAAAATTATAGGGACCAGGAAGGACAATATCGTAAGAATTACCAGTAACCAAAATATATATTTTTCTTTTTTATCTTGAATAAATCTATCTAAGTATCTGGTTGAAAAAAGATCTGCTGTGCTCTGTAGAATAAAAGTTGAAAAAGAAAATATAATAGCAATCGACGCACCAATTATTCCCGCAACAGAGCTACCTAAACCTATTAACTGATCTTGCTTTAGAGTTACGCCGAGGCAAGGTAATGCTCTGTGAATGATTGAAATGAGAATACTAAAGATAAGAGTGTAAAAAAGAAAGGAATCATTTAGTACTGAAAAATATTCTTTTGTTTTGATCCAGCAGATATTAATATACTGTTTTGATTTAAAAAAATACAAAAAGAACTTCTGTTTTGCTGATAGATTATTAAGTCCTTGTGTCTTGTCTTTCATTACATTTTTATTATATATTTTAGCATATTTTACTTGCTTTTTATATTTTCTATTGTCACATAAAGATGATAAAATACCTTTATGAGTAAAGACCAAAACCCAGAATTAATAGTTCATGATGATAAGACGGTATGGAGAACGGCCACATGTTCTTGTGGTAAGGTTATTTATAAAAAATGCCTAACAAACGACAAGATTGAGCTATTGGTTAGTAAAGGACCAGGTGGATATAAAAAACAGAATATTATAAATCATAATAATCCAAGCATGATCACCATCTCTTGTCCTCATTGTAATTTAGAACATATTGTTGGAAATGTTTCTGAAGTGCTTACTTTTGAATAATTTTCTTGTATTTTAATGTGTGTGGTATAATATTAGATAACAATTAGAAGAGCTTAGATCTGGAACGCCCAGACATTATATTTGTAGAGATACAAATATGTGTTTGGGTGTTTTTGTTTTTTATACCTAAGCTCTCAAACACACTCTTTTGATTTGTTTTATCAATTAACAAATTAAAATTATGAATAAATTAAATTGGACAACAGTCCAAAGAAAAGTAAACGATCTCATTCCGCAAGAGATTAACCCTCGTAAGATTACTGATAAGCAAATGAAGGATCTTACAAAAAGCTTAAAGAAATATAACCTTGTAGAAATTCCTGCAATAGATCTAAACGGTAAAATTCTTGCAGGTCATCAGCGTATAAAAGCACTTCAGTTGCTTGGTAGGGGTGAAGAAGTAATTGATGTTCGTATTCCAAACAGAAAACTCACTGACGATGAATCAAAACAATACTTGATTGCAAGTAATGCTTTAGGTGGTGATTGGGATACAGAACTCCTTAAAACTTTTGAACTTGATCTTCTTCTTGATTCAGGATTTGAATCACTAGAACTTGCTAAGTTCTGGGATGAGGATAAAGAAGTTAAGGAGGATAAGTTTGATATAGAAAAAGAGTTAAAGAAAATCACTCACCCTGTTACAAAACTTGGCGATGTGATTCGTCTTGGTAATCACAAAATAATTTGTGGTGATTCAACAAAACAAGAAACTCTTACTAAGTTATTCAGAAACGAAAAAGCAAGCATGATCTACTCTGATCCTGTCTACAACATAAACATCAATTATGACGGCGGTATAGGAGGTAAGAAAGATTACGGAGGTAATGTAAATGATTCTCGTACTTTTGAAGAGTACAAAATATTTATCAAGGATAGTCTCTCGTCTGCATTATCAGTAAGCGAAGAAAATACTCATGTATTTTACTGGTGCGATCAAATCTATATAGGATTAATTCAAGAAGTGTACAGATCGCTTGGCATAGCAAACAAGCGTGTTTGTTTATGGCTTAAGAATAATCAAAATCCTGTGCCAACCGTAGCTTTTAACAAAGTATATGAACCTGCTGTATACGGAGTAAAAGGTAAACCGTATCTTGCTGATACAGTTACCATTCTTAACGAAGTGCTTAATAAAGAAATGGGGACAGGTAATGAACTTCTTGACCAAGTAAACGAATTCATAGATATCTGGACAGCGAAAAGACTTGCTTCCAAAGAGTATGAACATGCAACATCTAAGCCAATCACTCTGCATGAAAAAGCAATCAAAAGATGTACTAAACCAAATGACATTATCTTAGATAGTTTTCTTGGATCAGGTAGCACACTTCTCTGTGCTGAACAGCTTGGTAGACGAGTGTACGGGTGTGAACTTGAACCTCAATTCTGTGATCTTATTGTTCGTAGATATGAAGTGTTAACAGGTAAGAAAGCAATCTATGAAAAAGAATAAGTTACAGGATCAGTTTTTAGAAGAACTGACTAAAGTGCCGGTTGTACAAGTTGCCTGTGAGAGGACTAATTTATCCCGTAACTCTGTATATCGTTGGAGAAAGGAAGATAAAACATTCGAGAAGAAAATGGATGAAGCAATGAAAGCGGGAGTTGCTTTCGTGAATGATATGAGCGAGTCACAGTTACTTACTCTTATTAAAGAGAAGAGTTATTCTGCTATCTCTTTTTGGCTTCGTCATAGAAATGATAACTATAAGGACAAGATCGAAATAACTACAAAGGAAGACAAAGAAGAACTTACCAAGGAACAGAAGAAAGTAGTTAAAAATGCTCTTAAGTTAGCGTCTATTACAAAGCAAAAATCTATTAAAAAAATTAACAAATAAATTATATGAAAAATAATCATATCGCTGACATTATAGATACAAAACTTATTAACAAAATGATGAAAGATAAAGCAGTTAGAACGGCTATTAACAAAGAAAGTTTCTTGTATTTTTTCCATTTCTATTATGCTCATTATGTGAAATACAAAACCGCAGATTTCCAAAAAGAAATTATGCACTATCTTGAAAGAAGCAGTACTGAAAACTTTTATGTTGTTGCTTTTCGTGGATCTGGTAAATCAACCATGGTTACTACCGCATATCCAATATGGGCAATTCTTGGAAAACAACAAAAGAAGTTTTGTGTTATTTTTTGCCAAACACGGACACAGGCAAAGCAACACATGATGAACATTAAAACTGAATTAGAGGCTAATTCTCTATTAAAAAAAGATCTTGGTCCTTTCGATGAGGATTCTGATGAGTGGGGATCTTTTTCTATTGTGTTTAGAAAAAATAATGCTCGCATTACTGTTGCATCGACAGAACAAAGTATTCGTGGATTGAGGCATAATGAACATCGTCCAGACCTTATTATTTGTGACGATGTGGAAGATATACAATCCACGAGAACTAAAGAAAGTAGAGATAAGACTTATAACTGGTTACGGGGAGAGGTTATGCCGTCAGGAGATAAAAGCACAAGGCTTATAATTGTTGGCAACTTACTGCACGAAGATTCTTTATTGATGAGGATAAAAGAAGATTTGCAAGAATCAAGAGCTAAAGGAGTCTTTAAAGAGTATCCATTACTAGACGAAAAAGGATATTGTTTATGGGGTGGTAAATATGAGAAACAATCAGACATAGATTTAGAGATGGAAAAGATATCAAATAACGCTACTTGGGAAAGAGAGTTTATGTTAAAAATTATCCCAACCGAAGATCAGGTTATTCAGCGTGAATGGATACAGTATTATGATGAAATACCAGACTACTACGATATGCGAGGTTTTAAACTTCATCAAGAAATAAGAGTTGGTGTTGATTTAGCAATTTCTCAAAAAGATACCGCAGATTATACGGCTATGGTTTTAGGAAAAATAGTAGTAAGTCCTAGGGGTTCAAAGATGTATATCTTACCAAGAGTGGTCAATAAGAGAATATCTTTTCCTCAAACAGTTTTAGAGTGCTTAGCATTAAACGAATCGTATAAGAATATTACTTTTGTTATAGAGAATGTTGCTTATCAACAAGCACTACCTGAACAATTAATAAAGGAAGGTGTGGCAAAAATTAGATCACCAAAACCTGTTGGAGACAAAAGAACTAGACTTGCACTTACTTCTCATCTAATAAAGTCAGGACAGGTGATTTTCCCTAGGTATGGGTGTGAGCAACTAATCAATCAGATAGTTAATTTTGGAGTTGAAAAACACGATGACCTAGCAGATGCATTTTCAACACTTGTGATTGATCTTATAGAGAAAAAAGTAAGTTACGCTCAAATTTTATATGTTTAACTTACTTGCAAGCATCGGCTAAAACTCTTTTAGGGTATATGGCAAGTAGTTCTTCTAAACTGTTAAAAGTTCTTAAATTAGTTTTAGAAAGTTCTTGCCATGCAGGACATGTATCAGGATAGTATTTCGTAGCATTTGATGCAGATGAAGTATGGTACTTTGTTTCAGTGCTCACTGTTACAGATACTGTTCCTGTTGTATTTCCGTTACAAGTATTTGGTGACCAAAGACCAAGTTGATTTTGTTGTGCCAACCTTTGCGCTTCTTTAAATTCTGCTTGATATTTATAAGCAGAGTTATAAGTGTACTCATGGGCATAACCTTGTTCGATCATGTACTTGTTATAAAAAGTACCATTCTCGGTATAGATATAGGTAAGTAATCTATTGTACTTGTCACGCTTTCCTTGTGTAGGGTCTTCTTCGACTCTTACTTTCTTTCCTATAAGTAATTCTTTTCCTTTGTTTGATGCTTCTTTACCAAAACACTGTACAGGTTTACGAGGGTCTACTGTTTCTGGGGTATCTAAACCAATGAGACGAAGTGTCTCTGTTGTTCCGTTAATATTTACTTTAACAGTGTCGCCGTCTACTACTTCTACAACTGAATAGTAAGTGTAGCTAGGTTGCTCTTTAGGGGTGACGACAGGCTTTTGATCTGTAACTTTCTGACTGATAACTTTATTTTCAGTTACTACTACTTTCTGCTCACTCGTCGTAGCAACTATAGTTTTTGTTTCTTGTTTTTGTACTACTTGTACCTGTTCTTCTTTTGGTAATGTCATTCCGAAAAGAATAAAGGAGGACACCATAACTCCTCCTAGTATTCCAAGAACTGATTTTCTTGTATGTAATTTTATTAAATTTGGTTTGATCATGCCGACGATAATGGTAGGTATTGAAAAAAGAAAAAGTAGAAGAAAAAATGTATTCATAAAAGTGTGATAGGTCTTTATAAATTGTGGTAGCAAAAAGCCCACCACATGGGTGAGGACTTTCGTCCTCCATACCCGTTTCCAGGTACGGCCTATCACAGCAAACCCCATATGATGGGTTCTTTACTGTGATAGGACTTTTCACCATGCCAGCTGATAAGTCAACTGGTTTAGGCTACTTCAAATTGTTTTTAATACTCTTGTATTAATTACTTAATTATATCGCAAAAAGGTCCTTTTGCTAAGGCTTTGTTGCCAACATAAAAAGGCTTAGCAAAACTATCTTTTTCTGTCATTAATATAATATGGATAATATAGCAATCGGAAAAATAAATACAGAAGTTGTCTTTTCTGAAGAGAAAATTAAATATGTGCTGTATGCAAGAAAAAGCACAGAACAAGACGAGCTTCAAGCTCTCTCGATAGAATCACAGGTTAAAGAAATGCTACAAATTGCAGATAAAGAGCATCTTCATATAGTTGATATTAAAAGAGAGGCACACAGTGCAAAAGCATCAGGACAAAGACCTGTATTTCAAGAAATATTACAAGAGTTAAGAGTCGGTAAATATACAGGAATACTAACTTGGGCACCAGATAGATTAAGTAGAAATGCAGGCGACCTAGGGTCGCTTGTTGATTTAATGGATCAAAAGAAATTAATACATATCCAAACGTATACCCAAAAGTTTACTAACGATCCGTCGCAAAAGTTTCTTCTTATGATTTTATGCTCTCAGGCAAAATTAGAGAATGATAATAAGTCACTTAATGTTAAACGAGGTTTAAGAGCGAGGGTTGAAATGGGATTATGGCCATGTCGTCCACCAACAGGATATCTCTCAACAAAAAGAACTGATAAAAAATGTGTTGCTGTTCCAGATCCTGAACGAGCAGAAATAATAAAACAAGTATTTCAAAAAATTGGTAATGATGGTTGGACAGGAATGAAGACATTTAAATGGTTGACAGAAGAGATTAAATTCAAAACTGAATTTAATAAACCACTAAGCATGGGTAACTTTTACAGACTTATTGATAACCATTTCTATTACGGCATATTTGAGTTTCCAAAAGATAGTGGCCAGTGGTACAAAGGAATACATGAACCTATTATTTCTAAAGAGTTATTTGATTTAACACAGAAAAATATTAAAGATCATCTTCTCGAACCAAAATATGCACAAAAAGAATTCGCTTTTACTAGAATGTTTATTTGTGGTGAATGTGGATCAGGCATAACAGCAGATGAAAAGTTTAAGAAACAGAAGAATGGAAATACTCATAGGTATGTATATTACAAATGCACAAGAACAAAAAATAGAAACTGTAATTCAAAATATTTCAACGAAGAAGATCTTATTAATCAACTTCAATCCCTGGCTGATAATCTAGATTTAAATAAAATATCGATAAAGGAGAAAATTACCTTTGAGGTTAAAAGATTTAAAAAGTTTCACAGTCGACTTCTTGGTAAAACATCACCTATTACTGTGGGTGAAATTGATTTAAGAGATTATGTTAAGTTTATTTTAGCGGAGGGAGAAATTGAAGAAAAAAGAGAAATATTAAGTTGTTTTAAGAATAAAATTTTAGTAAAAGAGAAGGAATTAAGGCTAGCATAAAGTCCCTATAAAATAAGACTGAAAAATGTTAAAATACCCATTGATGAGTCTTAATGAAGTACAAGACAAGCTAGAGAATCTCTGTAAAAATATTTCACCAGAAGTGTTTATTTTTAATTTGCTGGAGATTTATGAATTTCCAAAGACTACAATACTTAAATTAAAAAAAGAAACTGATCATTCTGTTGTTAAAATAAAAAACAAGCTCTATTTTAAAGTTACAACAACCGAAGAAGATGAGCATGTTGCGGTAGATGATTTATCTAAAAACAAAGATGTTTTAAAACTTAATCCAAGATTTATCGTGGTGACAGATTACGATAACTTTGTTGCAATTGATACGAAGAAAACTATCGATGATCCTTCTAGAACTTTAGATATAAAAATAACAGATCTTTATAAGCGTTACGATTTCTTTGCTCCGTGGCTTGGTGTTGAAAGTTATCAAGTTGATAAGGAGACAGTGGCTGATATAAAAGCGGCCAACAAGATGGCAAAGCTTTATGATCAGATACTTTCAGATAACCCAGACTTCTACACCACTAATTCATCAGATTTAAATTTATTACTCTCACGTTTACTGTTTTGTTTTTTTGCTGAAGATACAGGAATTTTTGAGAAAAACTTGTTTACCAATTCCGTACTTTCAAATTCAGATATAAGTGGAAGTAATCTTTCCGTATACATAGAGAGAGTTTTTGATGTTTTTAATATTGATTATAAAGATAGAACAGAAAAACATAGTGATATAAACAACTTCCCTTATGTAAACGGAGGTCTTTTTAAGGATCGCATTTCTATTCCAAAATTTACTAAAAAAACCAGAGACTTACTTGAGGATTGCGGTAATTTAGATTGGTCTGAAATTAATCCAGACATTTTTGGGTCAATGATTCAAGCCGTTGTGCACCCAAATCAAAGAGAGAACCTTGGAATGCATTACACGTCAGTTCCTAACATAATGAAACTGATAAGGCCTCTTTTCCTAGATGACCTTTATGAAGATTATTTTAACAGTGTTGGAAATAGGAAGAAATTAGAAGAGTTAAGAAAGAGAATTTCTAATATAAAAGTTTTTGATCCCGCTTGTGGATCAGGCAACTTTCTGATCATATCTTATAAGGAACTTTGTAAACTGGAAGCTTTAATTTTGAAGCAAATTTTTGGTGATAATGATCGTTTGGATTTAGATATTACATTTTCTGCCATAACCCTAAATAATTTTTATGGTATAGAAATAGATGATTTTGCTCACGATGTTGCAAAACTTTCTTTATACCTTGCTCAACATCAGGTTAATGTGATGTTTGAAAAAGAATTCGGCAAATTAAAGCCAATTCTTCCACTTAAAGAAAGTGGAAATATTAAATGTGCCAACTCTGCAAGATCAAACTGGGAAGAGTTTTGTCAAAATCAGGGGGAGGTTTATCTTGTTAGTAATCCTCCTTATTTAGGGGCTAGAGTTCAAGATATTACTCATAAAGAAGATATGAGTTTAGTTTTAAATAAGTTTGAATCATATAACAACCTAGATTACATATCAGTATGGTTCGTAAAAGGTGCGTATTACATAAGTAATAATAAAAATGCAAAGCTTGCTTTTGTGTCTACAAATTCTGTTTGCCAAGGTGAACAGGTAGCACTTTTGTGGCCTAAAATCTTTGATCTTGGAGTAGAAATATTTTTTGCATATCAGTCATTTAAATGGCAAAATAATGCTAAACATAATGCTGGTGTAACTGTAATTATTGTTGGTTTGTGTAATGTTGGAATAGTAAAAAACAAAAAAATATTTATTGGTAATATTGAAACGAAAGCGAAAAATATTAATCCGTATCTTTCTAATTCTGGTAATATTTATATTAAATCAAGAACATCACCCTTGTCAGATTTTCCAGAAATGAGCTTTGGAAGCATGCCAAATGACGGCGGCAACCTCATGTTAGAAAATAACGAATATTCTGATTTAATAAAAAATGTACCTGGAGTAAAAAAGTTTGTAAGAAAAATTTTAGGAGCTGAAGAGTTCATTAGCGGGACAGAAAAATATTGTATATGGGTGGAAGATAAAGATTTAGAAGAAGCAAATAAGATTCCTTTTTTAAGAGATCGTTTTGATATGGTGTCTAAATTTAGAGATAAAAGCAGTAGAAAAGCAACACAGAAATTAGCTTTTTATTCACATAGGTTTGCAGAAAATAGACACAAAAACAAAAGTTGTATAGTTATACCTGGCATCTCTTCAGAAAAAAGAACTTACATACCTATAGGATTTATTTCTAAGGAATATATAATCAATAACAGATGCTACATAATACCTACTGACGAAATTTATTTATTTGGTGTTTTAACTTCTTTGATGCACATGATTTGGGTTCGTGCTGTTGCTGGAAAATTAGAAACAAGATTAAGTTACTCTAAGGATATTGTATATAACAATTTTCCATTTCCGAGTATTACACAAAAACAAAAAGAATTAATTACGAATCAGGTATACAACATTCTAGATGAAAGAGAGAAATACCCAGGAAAAACCTTCGCGGAACTTTATGATTCTGAAAAAATGCCACACGGCTTAAAACAAGCGCATGAATTTTTAGATGAGGTTATAGATAAAATTTATAGAGTAAAGCCATTCGATAACGACGAAGAGAGGTTAGATCACCTCTTTAAACTCTACGAAGAAATGGTAGAAAAGGAGAAGCAGGAGAAGAAAAAATAGATTAGTAATATAAATAAAAAACCATGCAACCAAACAAAACAATTCAAGTCGCAGAAGCTATATATGCACAGACAGGTCAAAGTACTAAACTTAATGAGTTTGGTATGCGTGAAATGCAAGCAAAAGCATACGAAAAGAGAAGTTCAGAGTACCTTCTTATAAAAGCTCCACCGGCATCAGGAAAGTCTCGCGCACTTATGTTTATTGCTTTAGATAAGCTACATAACCAAGGAATAAAAAAGGTTATTGTTGCTGTGCCAGAAAAATCTATCGGCGGATCTTTCTCTGAAACAAAACTTACTGAATATGGTTTTTTTGCTGATTGGGATGTAAATGATGATTACAATTTGTGCACCCCTGGAGGAGATGAAGGGAAGGTTAGTTTATTTGAAAAGTTTATGGATAATGATGAGAGAATTCTCATTTGTACTCACGCAACACTTCGCTATGCTGTTGCTAACATTCCAGACGAAAAGTTCAACAATACACTGCTCGCAATTGATGAATTTCATCATGTGTCGGCTGATAAGGATACCAGTGTATTAGGTCAAACATTGCATGGAATAATGACAAATTCTAATGCGCACATTGTTGCAATGACAGGTTCATATTTTAGAGGTGATGGAGTTGCTGTCTTGTTGCCAGAAGACGAAGCTAAGTTTAGTAAAGTTACTTATAATTACTATCAGCAACTTAATGGATATACCTACTTAAAGTCTCTAGGTATCGGATATCATTTTTATCAGGGCAAATACACATCTGCAATAGCTGAAGTTTTGGATACTGATAAAAAAACTATTTTACATATACCAAATGTGAATGCGGGTGAATCAACTAAAGATAAGTTAAATGAAGTAGATTTAATTATAGATACTATTGGAGAGTTTGATCATCAAGATAAAGAAACTGGTGTAATTTATGTTAAACGAGACAAAGATGGCAAGATGATCAAAATAGCAAATCTTGTTGACGATTCGGTGGATAGAACACCCATACAAACATATTTAAGAAACATTAAAAATGTTGATGATATGGATCTTATTATTGCACTAGGTATGGCAAAAGAAGGTTTTGACTGGCCTTTCTGTGAACATGCTTTAACAGTTGGTTACAGAAGCTCTCTTACTGAGATCATTCAAATTATTGGAAGATGTACCCGTGACAGTTCTAATAAGGTTCATGCACAGTTTACTAATCTTATTGCTCAACCAGACGCAAAAGATATTGAAGTTAAAATATCAGTAAATAATATGCTAAAAGCGATTACTTGTTCACTTCTTATGGAGCAAGTAATGGCACCTCATTTTAACTTTAAAGTGAAGAGATCTTCGGAAGAAAAAGGGAACCCTGGAGATATTTTTATTAAAGGCTTTAAACAACCATCTACTCAAAAGGTTAAAGATATTCTAGAGTCAGATATAACTGATATAAAAGCTAAGATCTTTCAAGATGATCAAGTGGTTAAAGCGTTGCCAGGCAATATTGATCCTGAAGTTATTAATAAAGTTTTAATTCCAAAAATAATAAAGGAAAAATATCCAGATCTTACCGATGAAGAGGTTGAAGAAGTCAGGCAACACATCGTTGCAGACTCTGTACTCAAAACAAGTAAAATTAAAACCGAGGGTGATAAAAAGTTTATTATTATGGCTGGAGGGTTTGTTAATATTGAAGATTTAAATATCGATCTAATCGATAAAATTAACCCTTTCCAAGATGCTTACGAGATTCTTTCAAAGTCTGTTACTTCTAATGTATTAAGAGTTATTCAGGAGACCGTGTTGGCTAGTAGAATTGAAATGTCTGAAGAGGAGGCAAAACTTTTATGGGCTGAAAAAAAGATTCAGGAATTTACTAAAAACAATAACGGTAACCATCCAGATATTAAGTCAGATGATCCTATTGAAAGAAGATACGCTGAAGCTGTTGTGATACTAAAGCGAATGAAGGCACAAGGTAAAGAAATTTATGGATAAAGATTTTTACAATCTACTTCAAGATGATGAGTTTGGTTTATTAGTAGAAAAACCAAAAAATAAACCTATTACTGAAAATGATAGGATTGTAGAATCTTTTCTAGAAATCGTAGATTTTTACAAAGAACATAATAGACTTCCTGAATTAAACGATATTCATGAAAGAAAGTTATCTGTAAGGTTGAAAATGTTTCAAGACAACAAGGAATCCTATTCTTTTTTACAAAATTATGACGAATTTAGCCTTCTAGAGAATAATCTAGAAGAAACTAAGGTAGATGATGATTTTGGTCTGCTTGATTTATCTGATGATGACTATTCTATTTCAAAAGTTATAAATGTTCCTGAGATTTCTAAAGATAGATCAGATCCTGATTTAATAGCAAAGAGAATAAAGTGTGATGATTTTGATAAATTTGAGCCATTATTTATTGATTGTCAGAATAAATTAAAAAGTGGAGCGTATTCTTTATCTAGTTTTGTAGAATCTGAAATGAAAGAAGGAGATTTCTTTGTTCAAAATGGCATGCTTATTTATATAGATAAAATTTACGATCCATATAGAGGTAATAGTAACAAAATAAATAAAAGGACTCGCTGTATTTATGAAAATGGACTCGAGTCAAATGCACTATTAAGGTCACTTGGTAAGAGTTTGTCTGCTAATGGTTTTGCTATTAAAAAAGCAGGTCAAATAAATTCAGATGATATCGATTCTGGTTACATTTATATTCTAAAATCTTTAAGTTCTGATCCAAGAATTCAAAATACGAAAGATCTATACAAGATTGGTTTTTCTACTACAGAAGTGGAAGAGAGAATAAAAAATGCAGAGAAGGACCCAACGTACCTAATGGCGCCTGTTCATCTTGTAGAAAAGATAAAATGTTTTAATCTTGATCCTCATAGATTTGAAAGATTGGTTCATAGATTTTTTGGAGAAGTTTGTCTCGATCTTCAGATATCAGACAATAATGGAATGTTATATACGCCAAAAGAGTGGTTTTCTGTACCTATTACAGTTATTGAACAAGCTATAGATTTAATAATATCTGGTGACATTATTAATTATGAGTACGATAAGTTTACAAGGACAATAATAAAGAAATAAGCATATTTACCTAAATACTTAAAAACTGCCTTTCTGGGGCAGTTTTTAAGTATTTGCTGGTATCCTTCTCGTGATACCTGCTGAAGGTGACCTCACGGGGAATCGAACCCCGCTTCCAGGCATGAGAAGCCTGTGTCCTAACCGATAGACGATGAGGCCATGTAATATGGCGTATTGTATTGTAAGCGTGCTTCGATTCTCAATTATAAGAGGGGAATCGGTCAAAACTATTTTTTTACTAAAAAATGTTTCGACCCTGCCTCGTGTCGCCACACTCCGGCCTTGCGAACTGAGGTTTGCTCAGTTCTCACCCCGCTTCCAGGACAGAGATTGCTGTGTCCTAGCCGATAGGGCCGCATAAACCCAGTTGATAGTTACTAGTCTTTAGTTATTAGTGAACTTAAAATACTTAAAAAACTAATAAAACAACAGTAGGGGAATAATAACACAGATTTTTGTCTTTTGCAAATAAGCTATATAAATCAATGATTTGTAGGTACTATCACTTGACAATATGCTTTATTTTGTTGTGTAATGCTTGACTTTTGGTCTCGTGCGTGCTATAATTTATATCACAATACAATAGTGAGTAAGTAAAGTTACCGATTCAGGTATTTATTTTTCACTAAAAAATTCCAGTCACGATTCGTTTAGGAGAGCGTAACTCCATAACTATGATAAAAAATTTCTACAAGGTTACTCAGATTCTCGCGTTTGTGCCTTTCATGGCTATGCCGAGCGTTTCAGTTTCCTCTAATATTGGCTCACTCGATACTGCCCCTATAGCAAAGGAAGTTGTTTCGATTGAAGATATCCGTGAAGCACGTGCAGAAGCTATTGATTCTTATTTTAAGGATAGATCAATGCCGCTGTATGGTACGGGAATGACATTCGTCTTAGTTGCTGAAAAGTATGGTCTCGACTGGAGACTTATGCCGTCAATCGGTGTACGTGAGTCATCGGGCGGCAAGAACGATTGTGGATATAATCCATTCGGATGGGGATCGTGTAAGTTACATAACTTCCATAGTTATGAAGAAGCGATCGAATCCCTTGGACGCAACCTAGGAGGTGCGAACAAGAATACCGCTCGTTACTATGCCGGCAAGACTACCTATGAGAAGCTCTACTACTATAACGGAACCGTAGTCCCTAGCTATCCAAATGAAGTTATCGCTATCATGAATAAAATAGAAAGAGAATATCTCGATTAATACAGATACTGATCACAGAAATAACAAAAGCGCCCCGAAGGGGCGCTTTTGTTTTGTATCTGGTGTACGTTGTGCTAGAATACTGCTTATCTTTTCGAAAGGAGATGAGTATGTCTTTGTTCTTGGTGCCTTGTTCTTTTTATCACTTGGTTTTACAGTTGGCTGTGATCCAAACAGGTGTGAAGCTTTTCAATATCACACCTTTGCCTCCTGTTGGTGGCGGACGTAAGCGACAGGTGGAAGCTAAACCGGTAGTGCTTAAAGCTGATCGCTATGGCGCACGTAGTCGATCTCCACATGGTGGGTTGGCAGTCTTGCGTCAAGAGGCACGCCTCAATAACCCAGCTCGTCCAAGAAGACGTAACGGCAGCAGAAAGTGAATCTCCACTTCTCTGATCAAAAAAGCTCCCTCATGAGGGAGCTTTTGTTGTGTCTACACTTAAGTGCTAAAAGCCAAGAGCTAAAGGCTGTTCTCTCTTTATTCTGCCTTCTTATCAATTTTATTGATTGGAGACTTCACAAAGACGAAGTACACAACTGCGAGCACCGCAACAAAGTCGATAAGACTTGAGATGAATGCTCCGTACTTAAATGTGATCTGTGTCATAGGAACAGTGTATGCAAGAGCATTTAGGTTTCCCGCCGCACCTGTTACTGCACCAATGAGTGGGTTAATGAGGTTCTCTACAACAGAGTTAACAATCTTGGTAACAGCGCCACCCATGATGATGCCGACCGCTAATCCGAGCACACCTTTCTCACGAATAAAAGTAATGAATTCTTTCATATAATTAGTTGATAGTTACTAGTTAATTGTTGTTAGTGGATACGATATTAAGTTTACCGCTTTTATAATTTCGTTGACAGTTTTAGAGGGTGAGAAAGTATGATAGAATAGGAAAACTTTCTTATAGAAAGTGTGTAAAGCGTGTACTAAGTGTGTCGGTTTGAAAAGTGTTTAAATGGAGACGTGGCTGAGCTGGTCTAAGGCACCTCACTGCTAACGAGGCGAGGGTTTACACCCTCCGAGAGTTCGAATCTCTCCGTCTCCGCATATACAAAAATCTCTAGGTTCTTCCTAGAGATTTTTGTATACTGACGGAGCAATAGAAGCACATGACCTGCGTCATGTGCGTGAGATGAGAATAGGGGTCGCAAGACTTTATCGAGAAGCTTGCGACGAGAAGCTTTGTGATAGTTTTTTATGCTTACCACAAGAAGTAGAATGAAAGAAATTAAAGGGGAGTAAGAGGGAATCTTGTCACAATAGAAAGAGTTGGCGGTTATTGTAGGTATAGGAAACCTTTTTCTACACAACAATCATGCAATTCGTTATCTCTTTTTCAGCACTCCTTGTCTCATTTTTCTTGAGCGATGTTTCTGTCTACGCTCTCACTGAGAAGCAGACGGCGAGATTTTTTAATGGACCAACGGTTGTGGCGATTGGCTCAAGTGATGCGACATTTAACCTCTCTCAAGCCGTGTTGGCTAACATGACAGAAGAGGAAAAGAAGGCTGTTTATTTTGAATACTTTGAGACCAATCAGGTGTGTATCATGATCTACCCAACCCCAGAATATTGTCTTCCAAAGAAAACCACGGTTGGATCAACTACGGTCACAGTGCCTTCTCTTAAGCCTAATACTTCGTATACGGTACGTTACAAAATTGATAACACGATACAGTGTGTAACTACCCCGTGTCCTATGAATGGTTTTGAGAGTTTGTCAGTAGAGTTCACTACCAAAGAAAAGGACGGTGCCCCAATGGTACATAGTCTTACTAAGAATCTGTGGCTTGGATCTCGCGGCGAAGAGGTGAGAATATTACAGAGTTTTTTGAAAGAAAGGGGATACTTTTCGGGTGATGTTACTGGATACTTCGGTGGTCTTACTGTGAAAGCAGTACGTGCGTATCAAAAAGAAAATAATATTACTCAATCAGGGACAGTTGGTCCTCTCACTAGAAAATCTATACAAAAGAAAATGGATAACGGAGCAAGTGTATCATCTCAAGGAGAACGTTTTGAGGGCACGATAACTGCATACTCTACAGCATGCTTTGCAGACGGTGAATGTAGTATCACTGTTGATGGGAAGAAAGTTATTACTACTATTGGTTGGTCACAAGCTGTTGTTGGGAGATTGCTCGGAGTCGACAGTATCGGTGATATAGAAAACAAAATAGGACGTAATGCAAAAGTGTATGCTAAGAAAACAGAAGGAGGGTATACGCTCTATGGCAGCAAAGAATACTTCGTAGAAGTACGTTAATAGCGAGCCTGTGTATAACCCTTCTTATCAAGGAGGGAATATTCTCCTACACTTAAGAGGTACTCAAAATAATCTAGTATTTTTGACACAGTTACTAATTAATATATATTAATACAATGAAAAAATATCTTATCGTTTCTGGAATAGCTTTGACTAGTGTTATGTTTTCACTTGCAGAAACCGAAACAGCACCACTTCCTGTCAAAAAAGGAGAAGGAGAAATAAAGAAAGTTCAAATGATGCAAGCTTCTATGAAGGAGAATATGATGAAAGATGGCATACTTCCAGCACCTCTTACAGGAGATGTGACTAAGGACGCTCAGATCAAAGCTCTTCACGAAGAAATGGAAAAGAAGATAAAAGCACTTCGTGATGAATATCAGACTAAGATAAAAGCTATAGTTGGAGACACAAAACCCATGAGAGCTACTTCTTCTAAAATGATGATGAAGAAAGAAGAAATGATGAATGCTACTTCATCCAAACCAGGGATGATGCGAGGTGAGAAAAACGGTGTACCATTTAGAGACAATACAGGTATGCCAGGAAAGAGAGAAGGGCAACCTGAAGTAAGAGGGACCTCTACCGAAGCTGTGAAGCGAGGATTCTTTGATCGAATGTTCGAGAGATAATTAAGTAGGGCGCTCTAATAGTATTCGTATACTACGACAAAAGACCAATTTTGGTCTTTTGTTTTGTTATACTTTGCATATCATGAAATCTTTCAGAATAAAAAGTAAACTTTTTAGATATTACTCCGAAAAAGCGTCGTGGTACTTTCTGCCGATTGATAAAGAGATAGCTGATAGTATAAAAGTTTTGAGTATCAGAAGAGGATTCGGTTCAGTGAGAGTTACTGTGACCATAGGAGAGACATTATTTGCTACCTCTATTTTCCCAGATAGTCGATCAAAAGGATTCTTGTTACCAGTCAAAAAATCGGTAAGAGATAAGGAGAATATTGATGACGGGGATATTGTTGAGTTCGTTATTGATCTAAGTGTTTAAATGCCTTCTTAGGTGTTTGTGATTTTATTTTGCACTTATGAGTATAGTGTGCGAGGATTATACATGATGGTATTAAAAGATTTATCAATATCTGTGAACTACGATGTGATTGTTATAGGAGGAGGGCCATCTGGGATGATGGCTGCAATTGTAGCTGCTTCACATGGAGCAAAAGTTCTCATACTAGAAAAGAATGCACGTTTAGGAGAGAAATTACGTATCACAGGTGGTGGTAGATGTAATATTTTAAATAAAGAATTAAACACACAGATACTACTTAAGAAGTATGGCAAAGGTGAGCAATTCCTCTACTCGCCATTTTCTGTATTCGGTGTTGGTGAGACGATTAGCTTTTTTGAATCATTAGGAATTTTTATTAACGTTGAAGCAAACGGTAGAGCATTTCCTATATCAGAGAAGGCTGGAGATGTGGCGGAGGCACTCATAAAAGCATTGATACACAAAAAAGTAGACATACTCTATAACGCGCCAGTATCAAAGGTGCTATATCATGATGGTGTTATAGAAGGCGTGTGTTCAGGTACTTCTACGTATAAAGCTAAGGAATATATCTTGGCAACAGGCGGTATCTCTCACAAAGAAACAGGATCAACCGGAGACGGGTTTATGTTTCTTGGACAGCTAGGACATGTGGTTGTTCCACCATCTCCTAGTATTGTACCTATCAAAAGTGATGATGCATGGATACATGCGAGTGCTGGCTCATCGATAGATAATGCTAAAGTTACCTTTTTTTGTGATGATAAAAAATCTTTTAGTGTGAAGGGGAGAATGCTCTTTACTCATTTTGGAATATCTGGGCCCGTTATATTAAATAGCGCATACAAAGTAAGAGAGCTTCTGTATGGAGGATATGTTACTGCGGTGATGGACATGTTCCCGACAAAAGATTATCCGATACTTGAGAAAGACATGCTTATTATTTTTGATTCAAATAAAAACAAAATTTTTAAAAATATTCTAAAAGACATAGCACCTGTTGGTATACATAAAAGCATAGCGCTTCTTCTTGAAGCAAAAGGGATTGACACTAACAAGAAGGTGCACTCAATTACAAAAGAAGAACGCTCTAAGATCATTCACCTGCTCAAAGCTGCTCCATTTAGTATTGAGGGGCTTATGGGATTCGACAAAGCAGTTGTCGCAGATGGGGGAGTGTCACTTGAAGAGATAGACACACGAACGATGAGATCAAAACTCATCAAGAATCTTTTAATAACAGGAGACTTGCTCAATATTAATAGACCGTCTGGTGGCTACTCTCTGCAATTATGTTGGACAACAGGATATGTAGCTGGGATACATGCATATAATTAAAGAGAAGCACAAAAAGAGCGATCCAGAATAAGTGCTTTTCGATATACCTTAATGCTATTGATTGCATCTGATGTAGCAACACCTGTCACAAAGTATCTCCCTTAACTGTTATTCTAAGTAAGAGCACAGCACTCTCATAAGCGTTAGAGAGTACTTGTTTCGCTTGATATAATCATTATACATCTATGAAAAAAATCGGAATTATTACTACATTAGTAGGTCTTAGTATGTCATCTGCATTTGCTTCTAATGACATTCTCAAGATGCCAGATTTTGTTGCTGTTTCGGCTGTATCTCATATTGAAGAAAAAGCTGAAAAAGTAGCCTCATCTACACCATTTGTTCGTTTACAAAATAGAGGGATTCGTATCATCGACGAACGCCTAAAAGCATTAGCAAGCAACAGTGATGCTATTAATAGAAATAAAAATCTCACAGCAGAGCAAAAGACAGTTCTCCTTAGTCAATTGAATAACAATTCGACAGCGCTCACCACATTGCGAACTTCTGTCGCTTCTAGTACAGATGCGACCAGTACAAGAGCTCTCATCGATTCTGTGTACAAGGATTATCGTATTTATGGAATTGTTATTCCAAAAGTACGTCTCGAAGCTAGAGTGTATCAACTCAAAGCGCACACAGTTAAGCTCTCAGACACTTTCCTCAAAATTCAATCAAAGATTGATGATCACAAAGCAAAGGGGCATGACGTAACTGCTTGGCAAAAGAATCTTGATGATGCCAAGACAAAAGTCGCAGGGCATATGTTTAGCTTAGATGAAATTCTCAAGAAAACAGCAACACTTACTCCAGCTAATTACGGAACATCAACACGTGTGACTATACAAGAAGTTAATACTCAGATACAAACTATACAAAAAGACTTCCGTACTATATCAAGTGGAGTCCGTTCAAAGGCTGGGAAAGATGATATGAAAAAGATAAAGCAAGAGAGAATGCAATCTACAGCAACAGGAACTCCTGGAGTTGTGAGATAATATCATTTGCAACATATCACATGATTGCTACTATCATAGTAGTGTAAGAGATAGATAGAGCAAAAGAAGTGCAACAAAAAGCGCAGGCGTAGCCTGCGCTTTTTGTTGCACCCATCAAACTTACATACCTCACTTTTTTAATGAGCAATAGTCATAGCAATAACAGACATAGCGCCATGTTTGAGAAGTATATTCCTTGCCTCTTCTAATGTGCTTCCTGTTGTGGTGACATCATCGATGAGAATGTATGAGCCTTGTATGTTCTTTTTTGTAACAGCGAAGGTTCCCTTATTATTAGATAAACGCTCGCTTCTGTTTTTGGTTTTGACTTGGCGAGGGGTTATTTTGGTTTTTGTAAGAAGAGTGTGTTCTACAGGAGCTGATGTTTGTTCTGATATTATTTGGGCTATATATGTTGTTGAATTATATCCACGCAATAATCGTCGAAATGGATGCATTGGTATAGGGATAATCGTAACCTCTTCCTTGGATAGAGAGATAGTTCGCACGATATCTTCTGTGAGAGATCTGATAAGATCTTTTCTATGGAAAAATTTTATAGCATGTAACAGTTTACGCACGCGCTTGTCTTTGAATGAGTAAGAACTATATATCCACGAGTGAGTTTGTGTATAAGGTTTATCAAAGGAGGCGACGCATTTCTGACATAGTGGAGTTCCTTCTTGATTACATAGATAACAAGAGCTTGGGAAAATGATGTCATATAGTTTTGAGATGAACGATACACTCATCCACATATGGTAACTAAAAAGATAATCTAAGAGTAGTGTTACATTGTATACTAATGTGTATAAGCTATGTTTGATTTTGTTAAAAAAGAAGAGTTCGCTCAAGCTGTTGGTGTAGACATAGGTACTTCTTCTGTCAAAATAGTTCAACTACGAAAAGAAAAGAACAGAATAATTCTCGATACGTACGGAGAAGTTGCTCTCGGACCCTATGCCTCTCTTAAAGTTGGACAAGCTGTACATCTTGGGGAAGAAAAAATGATCGAGGCTATTAATGATTTGATGAAAGAAGCCAAAGTAACTTCCAAGAACGCAGTGATTGCGATTAATCCGTCAGGTGCATTCGTATCTCTTGTAACTGTTCCAAAAGTTGGTGATGAAGAATTGAGAACAATGATGCCAATAGAGGCGAGAAAGTATATTCCAGTACCACTTACTGAAGTGCAAATGGATTGGTGGCATATACCAGCATCTGTGAGATTAAAAGGAGACAACTCGTCTGTTTCTGTGGTATTAGCTGCGGTCAGCAACACTACACTCATGGAATATGATAGTTTGGTTAAAAAATTAGACTTGCATAATGTTGAATATGAGATACACGGGTATAGTCTTTTACGAAGTGTTCCACCTCATACTCACAAAATGGTCTTGTATGTGGATATTGGAGCACAGACCACCGTCTTGTCTCTCGTGTATCAAGGGATAGTGATGGATATGCATGTTATCAGTAGAGGGTCTCAAGACGGCACTGTTCAATTATCAAAAGCACTTTCTGTAACATTAGATACAGCAGAAGAGTCGAAGCGCGTTTTTGGATATAACGGGGATCAATCGAATCCGTACTTTAAAGAAGTATTAGAACTTTCTAGTTATCCACTGTTTGGAGAGGTTGCGAGACTATCTTTGATGTTTGAAAGAAAGTATAATCAAACTATAGAAGGAATAATTTTGACAGGAGGAGGGGCGAAGGTTCCAGGCTTGCTTCAAGTGTATAGCAAGACCGTGCATGTGGCAGGAAGAATAGCCACACCGTTTGAACAAATAGTTGTACCAGAATTTTTGGCAGAGATGATGGAAAAAGTTGGTCCAACCTATTCAGTTGCTATCGGATGCGCCCTCAAGAAACTTATTTCTTAAAGACCCTCTATGCCATTTTCATTTAATCCAACATCAGGAGCTCAGAATCAATCAGGAGCACAACAAGGTGGTCCTACTTTTGGTTTACAGTCAAACACATCAGGTGTCGAAGATGTAACATCATCAGATGTCCCACAAGCTCCAGAATCGCCTTTTTTGTTCATGGCTCAACGTGGTCAAGATAAGACAGCTATGGCGTATGTGCAGATAATAGCAGGGACACTCTTTGCTGTTTCGATTATAGCTACCCTGGTTTCATTTGGGTATATGAAATATTTAGAAACAGTTCTAGAGTCTAAGAGGGCGGAGATACAAGACAAAGAAACAACATTAAAAGAATATCCGTACGCTCTCATGAGAGAGGAATACGCCAAGCTTAAGCTCCTAGAAGGACTTCTTAAAGAATATGCAGCAGCGAGAACACCGCTTCTTCTTCTTGAGAAGGTGGTAGAAAATGAAGTCACTTTTAGTAATTTTAGCCTTAATCGTGACGTCAATGGTAAATACACTATTCAATTAACAGCACTCACTAATAATTATAAAGCCGTAGTGCAGCAATTAGATGCTCTTCGTCTTACTGAGTTCACAAAAGTAGTATCAGGTCAAAAAGTAGACAAGATAGATGAAAACAGTCAAAGTAAATTAGGTAAAATCAAACTCGAGATAAGTGCCCCAGTTGCTATACAAGGAATATTGCCGAGTCTCGCAGTATTTGAAAACATCGTCGACTCAGAAAGAGCTGCTCCGGTAGCGAACACTACTACCATCTCAGGCACTTCTTCATCTATAACACCAGCACCATAACAGTATGTCACCAAAATTACTTACAATTCTATTTATCTTAACCCCAGTAGTGTTATACACAGCAGTACTTAAACCTATGTATGTTGGTGAGGGGGTTGTGTGGACTCCCGAGAATACTATCCCAGCGTTACAGACAGTTATTGATGAACATGATTCTACATTGGCGAATATTGATACAGTAGTGAGAGACATTACTAAGCTTAATAGCGATTATGAGAAACTTGATCAAGCAGTGCTTGCTCAAAATAATTATATGCTAGGTACAGGTATTGATGTTGCGAGATTAAGAGCAGAAGTTGTGAGTATCGCTTCAAAACAAGGAGTAGCGATAGAAGGTCTCGAGGTTGCTAAAGACAGAAGAGGTGCCAAAAACGCAGATTTTTATAATGTCTCTTTTTCTGTGAAAGCTCGTTATCCAGCATTTAAGAATTTAATAGCTGCGTATGAGAGAAATATGAGATTCTACACAATAGACAGTCTCTCAATTGCTCGCCAAAAAGAAGAAGCGACAGTAACCGGGACTAATAATCTCGACAAAGACGCCCTTAATATTTCGGTTAAGTTTAGAGTTTATCAACTTAGAGCAAAATAATTATTTCAAGTATGAATATCTCCATCTCATTAATCAAAGATAGCGCAGTCGGACTCATTGTTATAGGTATCATAGGGTATTCTCTTTTTCTCGGGTATGGAGTATTTTTTAGAGAGCCAGCAGTGTCATCTTCAGTGAGCGCATCATTGCTTGGTCCTCGCTTGCAGGCTGCAGCGCTTATTGTTCAAGAGAAAGTTTCATTCTCACCTAACAATCTTACATTTACCAAGACACCACTTTATACTTCTTTTATAGATCCTCCAGAAATAGTTCCGCTCAGTGATAAACGTGGACGAGATGATCCTTTCGTCCCGTTTAATCAGTAGTGTATGCTCCTCCTTGATTTATTCGTCAGTCAAAACAAGTTAACCGAAATAGAGGCTAAAGACATAGAAGCCAAACTCGTAACAACCCCGAGTCTTTTCGTCGATGATTTGTTAGAGGAAAAGGCTATTACAAGTGATGAGATTACAGAAGTGAGAAGCACACTTCACGGTCTCCCAATTTATCGAGAAGATATTTCTGGAGATCAAGATTTGGCAAAGTATATAGGAGTAGCTCAGTCCAAGCAGCTTTTGGCTGTTCCTCTTGGGGTAGAAGATGAAGTGATTTTGGTGGGAGTCGTTGACCCAGAGTATGGAAATGTTTTGTCTAGCCTTCAATTTCTCTTTGGGGCCAATCATCAAGCGTACAAAGTATATTTGGTGACCTATGACGCATTTAAGTCTCATTTTGGTATTACCGGCCTAGAAAAGAAGGATGAACAAGCAAGCGTGGTGAGCAAGGTTGATAATGAAGTACTTTCATATGTTGGTAAGGAAGATGATAAGTTAGAGGATGAGGTCCAAGAAGAAGGTGAAATAGATCTCGCTAATAATAGTGGAGCGCTTGATAAAAATTTAGCCAAGTTACCGATACCAGAAATATTCAGTACAGTACTTCGTTATGCGATTGACAACACGGCTTCCGATATTCATATAGAACATACAGGTCTCACTGTTCGTATACGTGTGAGAATGGATGGACGTCTTGAGCAGATAGCAGGTCTCCCACCTAAGCTTCATTCTATGCTTATCGCGCGTATCAAAGTATTGTGTGCTATGAAGTTAGACGAGAAGCGCAAGCCTCAAGATGGACGTTTCAGTACCAAGTTCGGAGACCGTAAGATTGATTATCGTGTGTCATCATTTCCTAGTTATTATGGAGAAAAGATAGTGATCCGTATTTTGGATAGTATTAAGGGTGTGAAAGTACTCGACACCCTTGGGTTTTCTGAACTCCAAATGAAACATATACGAGAGGCACTTGGAGCGCCGTATGGTATGGTACTTATCTCAGGTCCTACTGGATCTGGTAAGACAACAACACTGTATTCGATGCTCAATGAAATAGATAGGGATCACAAGAATGTAGTATCACTCGAAGATCCGGTCGAGTATAACGTAGGAGGAATGAATCAATCACAAGTATTCCCAGATATTGGATACACATTCGCTTCTGGTCTTCGTTCTATTTTGCGTCAGGACCCTGATGTGATCATGGTGGGAGAAATTCGTGACGGCGAAACAGCGTCTCTAGCTATTCAAGCTGCACTCACCGGTCACTTAGTATTCTCTACTATTCACACCAACACATCTATTGGTGTAATCACTCGACTTCTTGATATGGGAATAGAGCCGTATCTTATCGCACCAGTACTCATCGCTGCGCTTGGTCAGCGTCTCTCTCGTACTATTGCACCTGGATGTGGGGTGGTAATGGAAATGACGCCATCCCTACAAGAATTAGTTAATACACAATTCGTCGATCTTCCAGAAGAATTTAAAATAAAATTCCAAACCAATCGTCCATTCTTTGAAGCTAAAGGGAATCAGGAGAATCCAAATGGTATTAAAGGACGAACGCCTGTATTTGAAGTTCTTTCAATCGATGAAGAAATAGAAGAAGCAATATTAAGAAACAAAGGCGAAGAGGAGATCCGTAAATTAGCTAGAGCTAAAGGTATGACGACAATCAAAGAAGATGCCATGCTTAAATGCATGGATGGCAAGGTGCCATTTATTGAACTCGCCGAACTCTAAAGGTTGACCGTTAGCCTTTAGCTGTTAGCTCTGAGCTTCTAGACATCAAAGTAAAGACAAAAAGTATAATAAAAATTGTATAGACACTTGCAAAATTATAAATATACTTTTTACTAACAGCTAACAGCTAACAGCTAACAGCTAACAGCTAACAGCTAACAGCTAACAGCTAACAGCTAACAGCTGCCCCTTTGTCCACTAGCAACTATTAACTATTAACTATAAACTGGTTGATATGAACTACGAAATAGAGCTCGATGATATTATTATGACCTTGGTTAAAGAAGGGGGGTCAGACCTACATTTAACAGTAGGTAGCTTCCCTACACTTCGTATTAATAGAGATCTTATCCCGCTCACCAGAAAACAACAACTAACATCAGAAGATACTCTTGGATTTTTACATCAAATGGTTACTGAGAAAATACTCACTGATTTCGTCGTCAAGCAAGAGCTAGATTTTTCATATTCTCACAAAAATTTGTATCGCTTACGAGGTAATGCTTCTTTTCAGCAAGGGGTTATCTCTATAGCGCTTCGTCTTGTGCCAAAAGTTAAGAGTTTAAGTGAACTTAACTTACCTGAACAATTAACTCAAATAGCTCGAGAGAAGCAAGGGTTTTTCCTTGTTGTTGGGCCTGTTGGTCAGGGGAAGTCTACAACACTTGCCGCTATGGTGTCACTTATCAATTCTGAATCTCGTAGGCATATTCTTACTATTGAAGATCCAGTGGAATTTCATTTTGAACAAGATAAGTCGCTCATTGAACAAAGAGAGGTGGGGATAGATACTACTGATTTTAACACTGCACTCGTGCACGCGCTTCGTCAGGATGTTGATGTCATTATGATAGGTGAGATGCGCAGCAAAGAAACGATACAGACAGCAGTAACCGCAGCTGAAACCGGACACCTGGTATTGTCAACACTTCACACAAACTCGGCAGCTCAGACAATCGACCGTATTATCGATTCATTCCCAGGTGAACAACAGGGGCAGATACGACTACAATTAGCTGCTTCCCTTATTGGAGTTCTCTCTCAACGTCTTATCCCTACTATTCAAGGTGGGCTTATTCCAGCGTTTGAGCTCATGCTTAATACTAACGGAATTTCTAATTTGATTAGAGAAAAGAGAACTCATGAAATAGATGTATTAATAGAAACAAGAAGTGAAGAGGGTATGATAGATGTGGACAGATATTTAGCGCAGCTAGTTCGTTCTGGAATAGTAGCTCAAGATGTAGCGTATCAATTCGTTAAGCGTAAGAATCTTTTCGAGAGGCTCCTCTAATATACTATATCCATGCTCTATCATTACATAGCATTAAACACTAACGGGAACAAAGAAGAAGGCGACGTTGATGCAACATCGCTTGATAATGCTATTTTTATTGTTAATAAAAAAGGATATGCATCAATTGTTGATGTGAGAGAAAAGGTGAGTGAGGAACAGAGTGCTTTTAAGCTTCTTTACAAAAAAGCTTTTAGACAAAAAATTAGTAACAAAGATGTCGTCATCTTTTCTCGTCAGGTGGCTACACTTTTCGCGTCTGGTGTGTCTGCTCTTAGAGCGTTTAGACTTCTCGGTCAAGAGAATGAGAACAAGTCTCTTCAAGAAGAAGTGTTTGATATTTCAGATGATATTGAGAAAGGGACGTCCCTCTCACAATCTTTGACCAAGCATCCGAATTTGTTCTCTAACTTTTATATCAACATGGTTAAGTCCGGTGAAGAAAGTGGTAAGTTAAACGACGTATTCCTCTATCTCGCTGACTATCTTGATCGTAACTATGAACTTAATCAAAAGGTTAAGAAGGCGCTCACTTATCCAACATTCGTTATCTCAACCTTTTTCCTCATTATGGCAGCCATGCTCACATTCGTTGTCCCTAAGATGGCGGCAATGTTCCAGGAAGAAGGAGTAGAACTTCCACTTGTAACTCGTATCGTACTTGGTGCGTCTGATTTGTTTGTGAAGTACTGGCATATCACATTCCCTACTATTATCATCGGTATCATTCTCTTTAAGCGATGGGCTAAGACAGATGAAGGGGCTCAAATGATTGACGAGTTTATGTTAAAGGTTCCTGTGATTAAAACATTCATTCAAAAGCTCTTCCTGCAACGTCTTTCTGATAACATGAACACGATGCTCACAAACGGCGTACCTATTGTGAAGTCTATAGATATCACTGCGTCAATTGTAGAGAATAGAGTATATCGCCAACTTCTTGAGCGTGTGTCACAAAAGGTGCAATCCGGTAAGTCTTTTTCTAAAGCTTTATATGAAGAACCGCTCGTTCCGAATATTCTCGTACAAATGGTGCACATAGGAGAAGAGACAGGGCAGCTTGGTTTCATCTTGAAGAACCTGGCAGTGTTCTATCAACGAGAACTTGAGAACGCTATAGATGGTATTATCTCGATTATTGAACCTGCGATGATTGTCGCACTCGGTATTGGTGTTGGAATACTCGTGTCCGCTATTCTCCTCCCAATGTATTCACTTTCAGAAGCAATCAAGTAACAGCTTTTAGCGCTTAGTTATTGGCTTTTAGTAAAAATGGTCAGGTCGTGCATTAATTTATTGTATACATAAACTATGCATAGTTTATAGAGCGTATAAGATTATGCTAGACATGCACAAGGTAACAAGTACACTTTATCGCTAACAGCTGCTACGTGTTATCCACATATTTTATCTTCAAGACTTGTGTTTTGGAGATAAAGCGCTATATACTTTCTAATATCTATAAAGATAGAATAATTATATGAACACAATTACACAATTACGTGCCCGCGGTTTCACCCTCATCGAGCTTCTCGTGGTAATCGCTATTATTGGACTTCTTTCGACTATTATTGCAGCTCCTATTCAGAACGCTCGCAAGAAAGCTCGTGACTCAAAGAAAATCGCTGAAATCAAAGCTGTACAATTAGCCCTTGATCAGTTCTCAGAAGCTAATGCGGGTCAATACCCAGCCGCCCTTGCTTCCACTAGTCCTACGTATATTCCTCTCCTTCCAGCTTTTGCATCTTCAACTAATAGAGAAATAGCAGTTCGTGATCGTTTTGCTTATACTGCTTACGCTGCCGGAGGAGCCTCAGTAGGAGAACCCGTGTTCTTTGCTTATCACTTTGGGACGAAGCTCGAAAATAACTCTCAAGCTCTAGCTAGCGACAGAGACTGTTTAGGAGCTAATGATTTATCTGATTTTACAATAAACGCAGGAACATCAACATGTGCTTTTTATCCATCGGCAACATTAGAATCTTATTACATATCAGGTGCAGCGTTTAATCAAACAGCTTATAGTTATCAGACTGGTATGATTCCACAAATGCCTGTAACTGTAGCAGCTGGATATACAGGAGCAACCTCTACAGCCCACAGTGGAACTTCAGGTAATAATGATTTTGATGGTAGTGATGGTAATCTAGAGACCTGTAATTCAATTAGAGACTGTATCTTCGACGTAACTGGTCAGCAATAGTTATTTAAACCATTACTCCTCGTAATATCGTTCTTCTGTGTTCTATCTTCTCTCATTTATTCTAGGAGCATCAGTTGGAAGCTTTGTGCAAGTAATTGTTGGTCGCCTCCACGTCGCTCCTATTATTAAGGGACGTAGCAAGTGCCTCTCATGCGGAGAGGCACTTCGCGTTTCTGATCTTGTGCCACTCTTGTCACATTTATTCTTAAAAGGAAGATGTAAGTATTGCAAATCTCCTTTTGGTACAGAGTCACTTGTGATAGAGACATTGTTTGGATTAGTCTTTGTGTTGTTATATGTCACTATTCTTTCGAACACTCTAAGCTATGGGGGAGCTATGCTCTATCTTCTCTTCTACACCTTATTATTCATCTCGCTTGGTGTTATGGCGTTATATGATAGAAAGCATACGTATGTTCCAATGGAATTCTTAATGCTATTCCTGACGCTCTGCTTCGGTATGTATATATATGGCGTAGTAGAAGAGGGTAGTTTAGAGAGAGCTCTTTCTCCACTTATTGTGCCACTTCCATTTCTCTTGATATGGCTTGTGAGTAAAGGGAAAGCGCTTGGCTTCGGAGATGTGTTGCTGTTTATTGGGGTCGGGGCATTCTTCTCTCTTTATCAGGGGATTGCAGTATTCCTGATTGCTGTATGGACAGGAGCACTCTACGGTCTCTATAAAAAGTACATAGAAAAAGATACAAACAAAGCCATACCTTTTGTGCCGTTTATAGTCATCGCATTCCTTATTGTCTTGTTCACAGGGATTGATGTGTTTTCGATCGCGTTTCCTTTTATCTAGTGTTACCCTAATAGAATGAGAGGTAGTATCTTAAAAACTTTGAACATAAGAGGTTTCACATTAGCTGAACTTATAACAAGTATGGCGATTATGACCATAGTTCTTGGTATAACACTTCTTGAACGACCTCAGGCCACACTTAGACTTGCTCTTAGGGATACAGTGTCTTCATCGGAACTTCTCTTCCGTACTGCTCAGTTAGAGGGGAGTGCTGTCAAAAATCTGAATGACTCAATCGGTGGGGCTGGGGTGTTTTTGAACAGATCTACACCGAATAGTTTGCTTATGTTTAAGGATAGGGTTGCTACTAATATAGTAGCAGCACTCGGTATTGGTAATGGATTATATGATTCTACGCCAACAGATGAGAAGAAAGAGATACTTACTTTTCTGAGAGGGAATAAGTTCACACAGCTTTGTGTCTCTACTACCTCTATTAATTTGTCATGTAACAGTGAAGAGTTGCATTTGGTGCCAATTGTTCAAACAGTTACAGTGTCTTTTAATCGACCTAGTCCGACTGCTAATATTTATGTCAACAATAGTACAGCAATTAAATACAGCACATTATGTGTACAATTTGAGACATTGCGAGCACCTGGTGACGGGCATGTGCAGTCGCTCTTTGTCTCACGTTCTGGCATAATGATTAAACGAAAAGGAACATGCAAGTAATCATACATAACACAACACAATCTGCTCCTAAGAACTCCTCCCTACGCGGCCTCTCTTTGGTTGAGATATTGATTGTGCTTGGGCTTTTTTCTGGGGTGTCTACTCTTGCTCTTGGGGCACTCTTCAATACTCAAGCGCTTAATAACAGATTATTACAGAATCAATCGATATTAGACAATGTGAATCTTTCTATTCTTAGTCTGACAAGAGATATACGTTACGGTTCTGAGTTTCATTGTACGACGAATGATACTATCGCTACAACAACAAGAAACGGATGCCCTTTGTCTGGCAGTCCTGGGGATGTGCTTTTGTTTAGATCATCTGAGGCTGTAGATACTGATGATAGAGTTGTCTATTATGTCAAAAATAAAATTCTTTATAAAAAAGAAATACCAAAAACTGGTCTTCCTCTTGAGTATCAAATGACTTCAGAAGATATAATGATTGAACAATTTCTTATGTATGTAGATGGTGCATATGCTTCTGTTCCAACTCGTAGCAAAGATTCGGTCTCTATAGACTATGCTCAACCAAAAATAACTTTTATTATGAGCGGTACAGCCAAACCCTCTCGTCCTACAGACACTCCGCTCAAGTTCAGTTTACAGACGGTGATATCTCCACGTCTTATTGACACCAATTAAGTATGAAATATTTTTTGTCACAATGTTCAAATATAAAACACCTAAAAGGTCTTACGCTTCTTGAGACGCTTGTTGCTATTTTGGTTATTAGTCTGACAATAATCGGACCACTTTCTTTTTTGGCGACATCTTCTTCTTATGCCAAACAAACAAGGGAAGCAATCGTTGCTACCTATTTAGCAGAAGAAGCTGCTGAACTATTACAAAATAGATATGACTCTCTTTATGTTGCATGTGTTAAACAGCCGGGAGTTACTCCATGTACCCCAGACTTTGGAGAGTCTACTCCAGGACAAATAGCATGGAGATTATTCAAGGAGCGTATGAGTTCAAGAGACGGTCACCCTTCGTGTTTTATTGATGATACTCAATCCGAGTGTGCTTTTGATTCTGAACATATGAAAGTAGTCGCAACTACAACACCCGCACGTTTTGCTACAACTGATACAACATGTAAGCGATTAATTGCAGCGACTGTGGGAGGTATTACAACTTATGTATGTAGCGGTATTCCTTCTCGGCTTGTTTCAGCAACTAAAGGATTATTATATGAGCGTAGTGTATATTTGGAACATATACCAACCTTTGAAGCAACCGCAAGAAATGAACAAGATCATGATGATATACGTATTGTAGTGAGTGTCAGATATAGAGCAGTGAATGGTACAGAACGAGAAGCCAAAATTAGTAGATATCTCCATCCGCGACCTTAACAATTATGAATTACTTTCATTTCTTTATTAAACATACTATACAGAAAGGATTCATATTACCTTTTACTATGCTTCTTGTGTCTATTATTCTTCTCGTTGTGGGTACCGGAGCCACACTCCTCTCCAAACAGCTTTATTTTTCTAAAGTATACAGACAGAGTCAGACAGCATATTATGCAGCCGATGACGCACTCATGTGTACGTTGGTTGTGGATGATACCTATCTAGGAGTGGGCGGTCATGGAATATTCCCAGGAGCAACCAATGATGATCCAGATACTTATATCAATGATGTTTTTAATTTTGTTAATACAGCGTGGGGGTTCCCTATGAGTTCTCGTAATGATATACAATGTGCACAAGTGCCAATATTCCAACGCTCAGTAACAGGTTTTGAAGTTTCGTCCGTTGATTATGAATATAATAATGGAGGGACGATAGAGAGTGGCAAGACCTCGACATTTACTATGCGTATGCCAACAGATGAAGGAGGTGAGCGTTGTGCCAAAGTCACTGTGCATAAAACACTTAATTTTAGACAAATCATAGCCCAAGGGTATGCTACATGTGACTCAGGAGCTGGGAGTATTGAGCGTGCTATTGTGAATACAACAATCACAGAATAACCTTATTATATAAAGTTTTTTGTGATATACTTATCAGTATTATGTCTCTTAATATTGCTCAAAAAAGAGTTGAAGAGCTGCGCTTTATTTTGGAAAAGCATAGATATCTTTATCATGTGCTTGATACTCCAGAAATATCTGATGAGGTGTATGACTCTCTTATGAGAGAGCTCGAGACGCTTGAGAATACGTATAAAGAATTAGATCATCCAATGTCACCAACACATCGTATTGGTGGTGAACCAATTGATCATTTTGAAAAGGTTAAGCATACAGTTAAACAGTGGAGTTTTGATAATGTTTTTAATCTAGAAGAATTACGAGATTGGGAAGATCGAAATCTTACTCTTTTGAAAAAAGAAGGCATAACCAAGAAGCCAACGTATATCGCTGAACTAAAAATCGACGGTCTCAAAATCGTGCTCACCTACAAAGATGGTGTTCTCGTCTGTGGAGCAACAAGAGGAAACGGTGAGATTGGTGAAGACATAACTGAAAATATTAAGACGTTTAAAAGTATCCCACTTATATTGCCAGAATCTGTTTCGCTTACAGTTATCGGCGAAGCTTGGATGAAGAAAAAAGACCTAGAGAGAATTAATAAGGAGAGGGAGGATGGCGACCTGCCATTGTATGCTAACACACGCAACTTAGCAGCGGGGACACTGCGCCAACTTGACCCACGAATTGTTGCAACGCGTAATCTGCAGCTTTTTGCATATGATATTGAAACGGAAGGTCCCATAGGCAAGACCTGTGGGATTCGTACTCAACAGGAAGAGTTAGATGTGTTATCTCGTTATGGGTTTTTAGTAAACAAAGATCATAAGTACTGTGAGAGTTTAGAAGATATAGAAACTTTTTATCAACAATGGACTAGTATTCGAGGAGATCAGGACTATGGAATCGATGGATTGGTGATAAAAATTAATGAGCGAGAGCTTTGGGATGCTTTAGGATATACCGCCAAGTCTCCTCGTGGTGGCATTGCGTATAAATTCCCAGCAGAAGAGGCGGCGACAAAACTTCTCTCTATTACTGTACAGGTTGGGAGAACAGGAGCAGTCACTCCGGTAGCTGAACTTGCGCCCGTGCTCTTGGTTGGGTCAACTGTTAAACGTGCGACCCTTCATAACGAAGAGGAGATACAAAGGCTTGATGTGCGCGTGGGAGACACGGTTGCCCTACGTAAGGCGGGGGACGTTATACCTGAGATATTTGATGTCTTCAAGGAACTTCGTCCAAAAGATGCAAAAGAGTTTTTTATGCCAACAGTCTGTCCTGAGTGCGGAAGTCGTTTGGAAAAAGAAATGGTCGGCAAAGAATCTTCTGCTGCTTGGTATTGTAAGAACGCTGATTGTCCGGCAAAGCACTTAGAAGGCCTGATTCATTTTGTTTCTAAAAAAGGAATGAACATAGATGGTTTAGGAGAAAAGATTATTGCTCAGTTTAAAGAAATTGGATTAGTGTCTGATTATGCTTCTATTTTTCATCTTAAAAAAGAAGATATAGAAGGTCTCGAAGGGTTCGGCGAAAAGTCAGCTGAGAATATAATCGCTGCGATTGAGAAATCAAGACATGTGCCACTACATCAGTTTTTATTCTCATTAGGTATTCGTCATGTTGGTGAGACTACAGCAAAGGATATAGCTAAGTTTTTTAAGACGTTACCAGCGTTGCGTTCTTCTAAGTATGAACAGCTTTCTTCTGTGGAAGGGGTTGGTGAAAAGGTGGCCGAGTCCCTTATTTCTTATTTTAATGATAGTGAAAATACTAAAGTCATAGAAAGACTTTTAAAGGAGGTGTCTTTAGAGGAAGTAAAAGGGGCAGCGAGTGCTAAGTTGGAAGGATTGACGTTTGTTATAACAGGGTCTCTCCCTGGTCTTTCTCGTGATGAAGCAAAAAAACTAATAGAAGATAATGGGGGGAAAGTTGCAAGCGGTGTCTCCAGAAAGACAGATTATCTTTTGGCTGGAGAAGGCGGAGGTGGTAAGAGAGAAGACGCGCTCTTGTTTGGGGTAAAAGTTATCGATGAAGAGGCTCTTAAGAATATGATATAATCTCATTATGCAATTTTCTAAAGAAGACCTCAAAAAACTTTCTGAATTATCAAGAATATCTATAACAGGAGACCAGGAAGACAAAATGCTTAAAGATATGCAGGCTATTTTGGGATATGTTTCTGAGATTAACACCACAGAAGGGGAGACAGTTAAAGAAAAAGAATCTCATTATAACGTTGTAAGAGAAGATATTGTAACTCATCAAAGTGGAGATAACACAAATGCAATTCTAGATGAGGCCCCAAATGTTCTTGATGCTTATGTCAAAGTAGCTCAAGTGTTGAAATAGTCGTTAGTCTATAGTTATTAGAAATACACAATATATTATGCAAAAAACGTTACGACAAATACAAGAAGAGTTAAAAACCGGAGCAACGACGGTTGAGACCCTTGTTGAAAATGCAAAAAAAACTATTAGAGATAAGGATGGAGATGTGCATGCGCTTCTTGGACTATACTCAGACACACTTATTGATGAACAAATCAAAAAAGCACAAAGCATGTTCTCTAATAATACCGCAACACTTCTCACAGGTGTGCCCATAGTTCTGAAAGATAATATTGTTGTAAAGGGTGAGAAGGCTACAGCTGGTTCTAAGATTTTAGAAGACTATGTGTCACCATATGATGCTACTGTTGTTAAAAAGTTAAAAGAAGCAGGAGCTATAGTATTAGGACGAGCTAATATGGACGAGTTCGCAATGGGGGGCTCAACTGAGAATTCAGCATACGGTGTAACCAAAAATCCTCATGACATAACACGTGTAGCAGGCGGGTCATCAGGTGGGTCAGCAGCGGTAGTTGCATATGAGGGTGTACCTATTTCTCTTGGATCAGATACAGGTGGGTCAATTAGACAACCGGCGTCTTTTTGTGGAATCGTAGGACTTAAGCCGACATATGGTGCAGTATCACGCTATGGACTTATGGCCATGGGGTCATCACTTGATCAAATAGGGCCTTTCGCTCACAACGTAGAAGATGCAGAAATAGTGTTTGATATTATTAAAGGCAAAGATCCTCTTGATGCGACATCTATTGATGCGACAGAATATACAAACAACAACAAAGAATTAAAAAAGAAGATTGGGGTTCCTTGGTCATTTATACGAAGAGAAGGAATAGATAAAGATGTTTTATCTAATTTTGAATTATCAATCGAATCCTTACAAAAGAGTGGATATGAAATTGTTGATATCACAATCAAAGATCTTGAGAAGACTCTCTCAGTCTATTATGTTGTAGTATTTGCTGAGATTTCTTCTAATATGGCTCGTTATGATGGTATTCGTTATGGCCTCTCTGTTCCTGATGAAAATGTAATCAAAGGGTACTTTGCTACTCGTACACAAGGGCTAGGTGATGAAGTAAGAAGAAGAATATTGCTCGGTACTTATGTACTTTCGAGTGGATATTATGATGCATATTACAATAAAGCAAATCTAGTGCGTGACATGCTCCGTCTTGAATTCAAAAAAGTGTTCGAAACAGTAGACGCGATAGCGATGCCAACATCTCCAATACCAGCATTCACAATAGGTGAGAAGTCACACGATCCACTCGCGATGTATTTGGCAGATATTTTTACTGTTCCGGTTAATATTGTTGGAGTTCCTGCGATTTCCATCCCTTCAGGGAAAACAAGTGAAGGATTACCTCTGTCTCTCCAACTACTTGCTCCACATTTTAGAGAAGATGTTTTATTCACTATCGGCAAAGACTTCGAAAGGCTATACTAGAAGACAGCAAAGAGCTTTTAGCTTTTAGCCTTTAGCTTTTGAAGAGGCTAATAGCTAGAAGCTAACAGTTAACAGCTGTTATCATGTATTCCCTTTCTATCGACTACCTATTTAATCGTATTTATGATGTCCTGTTGTGGATTAAATACACATGGCTTTTTGTTATTAAAAGGGAAGATGTTGATGCGTACATAAAAAGTGTTGAAGCCAATGATTGGGACGGGTTGCGGGATAGAGGGTGGTTAACCGAAACGACAAGCACTCTCCCTGTGCCTGAAGCTGAGGTTCATGTATCGCTATGGCAAAGATTACAAGAAGCTGTTGGATTAAAAGTCAGAGACTCTGATCGTGATGGCGCTCCAGATGTTGTTGACCCTAGACCATATGATAGCGACAATCTCTCTAAGAGCGATATTAAGGAGCGATACGAAGAGTATTATTCTTTTTCTGATCATGTGAGAGATATATTTGGTATTTCACCAAAAGATTCTGACAAAGATAGTGTGCCGGATAGTTATGAGAAGGTAATCAACACTGACAAGGATAATCCAGACACTGACAATGATGGACTATTAGATGGTCAAGAATTAGCCAAAGGGACTGATCCTCTTAACCCGGATACTGACGGAGATCTTGTGTTGGATGGGCGAGACGAAGATCCGCTTAATAGCTTCGTCTCTTCTCTCGGTGAAGATTCTGATAAGGATGGAGTGAGTGACAAGATGGAAAGCTTTTTGGGATCTGACAGTACTAAGATAGATACAGATGGTGATGGTATTACAGATGGTATGGATACGTATATTCTTGATCCAGAAAATATCTCAAATGGCCTCCTGGGCAAAATAGCAGAGAATGGTAATGATCTTTTGTTCGCAATTCAGAATCCAGTAATTCATTTCATGTCTAATGTTCTTGGATTGTTTATTATCGCTATTATGTGTTGTCTTGTGTATGCTTCGGTTAGATGGTTCTCTGTTTTCTTGGAAGGGCTTAATCATTATGAACATCATTTTCATCATGATGACCATAGTCATTCTCCGCATCATGTTATTTCTCATACACAAGATGTGTCATCTCATCATGGTCATGCGATTGATAATCTTCCTGTTGGCGAAGTAAAGAGTGTCGAGACATACTCTCTCGCAGAAGAGCAGAATAATCACCCTAAATTTGCGATCATCGAAGGGTATATGAATAGTGAAACTGAAACGTTGTGGAGAATCGGAGTGATGGAAGCAGATAACTTACTCCACGAAGTGTTGAGAGAGAAAGGGTATCAAGGCGAGACATTAGGTGAGATGCTCAAAGCTGCAAGTTTTAGAACTATTGATTTAGCGTGGGATGCTCACAAGATAAGAAATAGAATAGCCCATGAAGGACTTGATTTTCAATTAACTGAACGAGAGGCAAAGCGCGCATTTGTTCTCTATGAATCAGTCTTTAGAGATTTGAAGGTGATTAGATAGTAAGTGACTAGTCGCTAGTGATTAGCTGAGAGGTTCTTTTTACTCGTTGTGGGTGATCAGAAGATCGTACTGTGAACGTGCGATTAGTAAATCGTGCTGTGAAGTAGAGCAGGAATCGCCTCTCCTTCACTGTATTCAGTCGAGATCCAACATTTTCATAGTCGCTTCGCTCTTTGAAAATGTGGGCCTTCGGTTCGATTCCGTTCTTTGAGCCTGTACAAGAATACTATAAAAGCCACCGACTACGATGGCTTTTATAGTATTCTTGTTTGCGGACGATCAGAAGATAGTACTGTGAAGTAGAGCAGGAAGTTCGGTCACAAGACTACCTCCTCACTTCGTTCGTCAGAGATAGTCTCGCGACCCCTATTCGATTCCTGACGCACATGACGCAGGTCATGTGCTCCCAGTACAGACAAGTAAAAAGAAAAACCCTGATTACAGAGTTTTTCTTTTTACTTGTTGCGGAGGCAGGAATCGAACCTACATTCCGAGGTTATGAGCCTCGTGAGTTACCTTTACTCTACTCCGCTATCTTTTATTTTTATTATTTGTACGATAACGTAATTATAATATCATGATTTTACAACTTTACAAAATCTACTTATAAAAAAAGAACTAATGATATAATGCTACATATATGTCAAAACCTATACAAAAAGAGAAAGCTTTAATCTTAAGACGAAAAGGCTTAAGTGTAGGAGATATAGCTGCTAAGCTCAAAGTATCAAAAAGTACTGCCAGTACTTGGTGTAGCTCAATAAAACTTACGACAAAGCAAAGAGAAATTTTAAAAAATAATATGATAAAAGCAGGGTATGCTGGCAGACAGAAAGGTGCTGATGCTAATCGTAAGAAAAAAGAAATTCAGATTTTAGAAGCAAAAGAGCAGGCTTCAAAAAGTATTAAAAATTATCAAAAAGAGACTTCTTAATGCTCTTCTTTGGTTTATATTGGGGAGAAGGTAGTAAAAATTCAGAGAGAAAATTTGTATTCACTAATAGTGATCCGTATGCAATCCTCTGTACCATTAAAGCGTTAGAACTTTTTGGTATTAGTAAAGAGTCGGTGGTTGCCGCTGTCTATATTAACAGTAGTCATAAATATAGGGTCACGATTGTTGAAAAGTTTTGGCAAAATTTATTACAGATAGATAAAGCTCAGCTGAGAAAAACTATTTTTGTAAATACTAAAACTAAAAAAGTGTACTCTAACACTAATGAGTATTATGGAGTTTTGAGATTGATGATTAAAAAAAGTTCTAAGACAAAAGATTTCATGATGGCAGGGATTGAGCATATTAGATTGAATTTGAATAAATGACCATTTTATGGTATAAAATGTTGTACATTACATATGTCGGCGTAGCTCAGTTGGTTAGAGCGCATCACTCATAAAGATGAGGTCGGTGGATCATTCCCACCCGCCGACACAAGTTAAGTAAACCTATCTTCACTTAGAAGGTTAATAGCACGAAGGAATTTGGATATATAAACCAGAAGGGTATACTTTCCCTCTAATGTCTAATGTCTAATGTCTAATGTCTAATGTCTAATGTCTAATGTCTAATGTCTGCTCCTACGCCTCCCACTTTTTGTTCACCAGTTCTTTTTCTTTTTTGGCTATATCTACAAAGCCTCTATACATACCAGATTCTTTTAGAATTTTTCTAGCGTAACTATGATATGGATAAAGAGGACAAAGATTGGAACCTTTTTCTCGTAACGTTACAGGGACATGAATAGTTTTTTCTTTGTTCTTTTCATTCATGAAGTAAAGAGAAAACGAAACGGAAGTGAGGAGTGCGAGCTCTGCAGTCTTTTCTATGCCAAGTTCTTTATAAAAAGAGAAGAGGGGGTGGAGCCCTGATGACTCTTGTTGAGTAGGGAGATTGAGTTTAACTATCTTCTTGGCTTTGTCTCCACCTAGTGTGAGAGTGACACCTTTTATTTTCCATGACATAAGCGGTGTGCCGCTTTTATGAGAACCAAAGTCAAAAGAATCTTTTTTGAAGTTACTCATGTCATAGGACTCTTCTCTTTCTAAGTAACCATCATTACAGACGACACGGAGAAAGGTATCTAAGAGAACTATCTTATCATACTTACTACCGCTAAAAGATATCAATGCTTCGGTCGTATCTTTTATATATACAACACGTAGGAATTCTTCTTTTTTGCTTCCGATTTCTCTTGCTTTGAGGGAGTAGTATAGCGTGTTACCAAGTATTGTGTGGGTCGGATCATATTCTTTCCCAAGGCTTTCTTTATCTAGAATGCGTTTATATTCTTTGGTGAGTTCTGTTATCTTAAATTCAGCATCTTTGAGATCGAGGTCCTTTGTCTCATAGAGCATATAGCTAGGCTTCACAAAAAAAGAATGTAGGAATAAAACATCCTCGAATATATCGTCTTTATGAAAGAGATAATAATAGAGAGCTGTATCTTCTTTTGATGTGCAGTCAATCGTTGTTACAGAAGATACATTTCTTTTTTTAAGAACGAGAGGGAAGAGATACTCTCCATGCACGGAAGCGGGTGTGGCTATGGTTGTGAGTTCTTCATCTATTTCAATTTTTTGTTCTGGGGAGAGTGAGTCATAAAAATCTTTGAGGACATTAGTAACTGTTTTTCTTGAAGATTGTTCGGTGAGCTCAAAGAGGGCGATGATGTCATGTCTTTTGTAGAGCTCAGTTATGAGAGGATAAGCGTGTATTTTTTTGAAAAATGCTTTTGGTTTGAAAGTTGCCATAGTATAGAGAGCGGTGTGTGAAGAGTGAATTTTATACAATAATTCAGATAGTGTAGCACATGAAGATAAGTGTTTATGATAAATCTGTAAGATAATAGTTTAAACAAGAGGCCTTTAATTTTTTTAAAAATAATGTATAATAGGGGGACAAAACTTTTTTTCAAAGAAAGAAGAAAGTTTTTGAAACATATACGCAGCGGTAGCTCAGCTGGTTAGAGCACTGCCCTGTCACGGCAGGGGTCGTGGGTTCGAGTCCCATTCGCTGCGCAAAAACAAAAATCTCAGGCTTCTTGCCTGAGATTTTTGTTTATCTTGCAAAGCGAACCAAGAAGTCTCACCTGCGTGAGACTTCGGGACGAGAATAGGGGTCGCGAATCTACTTCGAGGAACAAAGTGACGAGGTAGATTTGTGACCAAATCCCATCGACGTCTATGGTATAATTTTATTTATGACAAAGGGATATATTCCACAAATGCCACAAAAATTTCCAATAAAGGGAGAAAAGTATCGTCACTATAAAGGAGACTTATATGAAGTTGTTGGTCTTGCAATACATTCAAATGATGATATCTGGATGGTTGTTTACAAACCTCTTTATGAAAATGCCGATGCTGAAATGTTCACTAGACCGCTCGATGAATGGTTTTCTGAAATTGAATGGAATGGGAATTTGGTGCAACGATTTAGTTTAATATAGTGTGACTATAAATTAACCTAGTTCTCACTTCATCCACTAGAGTGTGCAAAAACAAAAATCTCAGGCAAGAAGCCTGAGATTTTTGTTTTCGCGCGGCGAATAGTAAAAGATTAAACGTCTTTTACGTGGGACTCGAACGAAAAAGCGGTTTACGAAACAATAAAAAGAAAAGTTAGCCCCTTTTTCTTTTTATTCACACATACCCCGAGCATTAGCCCGTGGGAACTTTGTAGGAAAGTTTGAAAACCTCGGTTTTCAATAATCCTTGCGGAGCTTTCCTAGATGCCCCCACCGATACGAATGGAATGAGTGAGGGATGGTCTATGACCTGGGGAGCTTCATTATTAGATATAATAAAGTAACCATAAGAGCACAGTCTTTGTGCTACTCTTATATACATGCTCACCACTAAAGACCTTTTTATTTTTGATGTCGATGACACACTTGCTCGGAGTAAGTGTGAGATGGAAGATGAGATGAGTGAAGTATTCTCTCGACTGTTACCTCACGCACATGTCGCAATTATAAGCGGTGGTAAATGGGAGATTCTAAAGAAGAATGTAATAGAGAGAATAACAGAAGAAGGGAAGTCTCACATGCATAAGCTGCACGTCCTCCCGACATGTGGGGCGAGATATTTTAAATACGAGGATAATGAATGGAAAGAAAAGCATGCTTATCTCATCAAAGAAGAAGATAAGTCAAGAATACGCGAGCTGCTTCTTCTGGCTTCGGAAGGGGAATATGAGAGAAAAGAAGTATTCGGAGAATTGGTAGAAGATAGGAAGACTATGATGTCATTTTCTATGTTCGGACAGTTTGCACCTATTCATATTAAAGAACCAGCCGACAGAGATCATTCTCTTAGAAGAAAAATGATAGCCAAGATAGCGCATCTTTTGCCTGATTATGAGTTACGAACAGGCGGAGCTACAACAATTGATGTGACCCAAAAAGGTATGGATAAAGGATTCGGTATACGAGCGATAAGCCAAGCACTTAACATTCCTTTTGAAAAAATAATTTTTATAGGAGACGCAACACATGAAGGAGGGAATGACTATCCGGCAGTTGCGCTTGGGCTCGATGTGATTACTGTGAAGAATCCACAAGATACGTTGAAGCGTATAAATACATGGCTTCTAAACAAAAATTCTTGATGATTGAATGTTGGTGATAAAGATTATACAAGACGTAATCATAGATTTGATATTTTATTACAAATAGTGTAGAGTGCTTTGTCAATGTGTATCACCTAATGATAATAGTATTTATATGAGTCACAGCAAAGAACGGCATATACAGAGCAGCGAAATAATAGACACTTTTATGAGAGCTTCTTTTTGGAGGAATGTTGCTCTATATTTTATTGCTTCAGTTAAAGAAAGTTTGTCATTTTTTCTCTACTTAATTGTATCTATTTTTAATTATGTGGCGATAGGTTTGGTGGCTTTATTTGATTGGCTTTTTGATTTTAAGCTCGCTAAAGAATGGATTTTGACAGTCGCATCATTTTTGGTGATAGCATATGTTTTGCATGTGTTTACAGTCTTCCCTTGGTGGGGAGTGTTCTTACTATCCCTTATTCCTGCTGCGTTTAGATATTGGACACTACTCGTACTTTTCTTTGGAAGTTTAATTGGTATTCTTCTTGTATAATTTGTTATACTGTCGCTTGTTATGAAATATCAAGTTCTCCTTTTTTATAAATACACACATATCGACAACCCGGAAGCCCTAAAGAATTCTTATAGAGCTCTTTGTGAGAAGTACAATCTAAAAGGCCGTACCATAATCGCTGAAGAAGGAATCAATTCAACTGTTGAAGGACTCACTGAGGATACTGAGAATTTTCTAAAAGAGTTTCTCGTGGACGCTCGATTCTCTGATATGCAAATTAAGAGAAGTGATGGTACAGGAGATGCGTTCCCTAAGCTTTCTGTGAAAGTTCGACCAGAAATCGTAGGTACTCACTTTCCAAAAGAGATTGACCCAACCAAGTTAACTGCGCCACACCTTAAGCCGGAGGAGCTCAAAAAGTGGTATGAAGAAGACAAAGATTTCGTGGTGGTAGATATGCGTAACTCGTATGAATTTGCATCTGGTCACTTCAAGAAATCAATTGATCCAGGTATGACTGCATCACGAGAGCTCCCTCAAGTTATTGATACAATTAAGAAAGAAACAGAAGGCAAAACTGTCCTCACCGTGTGTACCGGCGGAGTGAGATGTGAGAAGATGTCGGCGTATCTTCTCCATGAAGGGTTTAAGGATGTGTATCAGTTAGATGGGGGTATGCATAGTTATATGGAGAAATATCCAGGGCAAGATTTTAAGGGGACACTTTTTACTTTTGATAATCGACTCGTGATGGACTTTGGTGGTGAACGAGAAATTATAGGGAAGTGTAAGAAGTGTGATAGAAAGACAGAGCAATACCAGAACTGTGCTAATGGTGAATGTAACCTGCTTTTTCTTTTGTGCGATGGGTGTACGAACGAAGATGAGCCAATTTTTTGTAGTAATGAATGTAAAGAACGTGCCGTGCATATAGTACAGAGAGTGAGATAATACAGCCATTAGCAATTAGCTATGAACGCGAAGCCGAAGGCTTCGCGCATCATCTAAAAACTGAAAACATATACCATAAAACCTCCTTCGTGCTAGTATGATTTATATGAAATTCGAAGATAAGGTGAAGGGGCTAAGAGAGAAAAAATATAAAGGCAGAGAAACGGAAGAGCTCTTGGAAGACATTAAAAAAATGATAGATGGGGAGGCGTACGAATATTTACTCGGGGAGGTTCTTTTTTGCGAAGCAAAGGTCGACCTATCACTTCGTCCTATGATACCGCGTCCTGAGACTGAGTTTTGGGTTAGACAAGCGCTCGATGAGATCAGGGTCTGTGAGAGCAAGTACACACTCCGTGCGCTTGATCTATTTTCTGGATCTGGAAATATTGGTCTTGCTATTCTTAAAAATATTCCGGAAGCAACAGTAGATATGATTGAGCTTGATCCAAAACTAAAAGAACAGATTGAAATTTCGATTGTTAAAAATAATATCAAAAGAACGCGAGCAAGAATTGTGACAGGGGACACGTGGGGAGATAATCAAGAAGAGCTACAAGGGGACCCCTTGTTAGCTACAAGGGGTCCCCTTGTAGCCACACGGCAGACTTTACAGGGAGCGGTTGGAACATATGATTATATCTTCGCTGTTCCACCGTATGTGCCGAGTGAGATGAAGGATGAGGTGACGAAAGAACTCAAAGCTGAAGACCCTCTCTCATTTTTTGATAAAGAAGATGGATTCTATTATCACAAAGAGGTGCTTGCAAGAGCAAAAGAATTTTTAAAGGAAGATGGAGTTCTGTATCTAGAATTTGATATTACCCAAAGAGAAAAGATTGAAGTATTAGCCAAAGAATATGGCTTTGAAAGTGCTCGATTCCTCAAAGATCCCTACGGACATGAATGTGCTATTTGTCTCTCAAAATCCTTTTAAATAATGAGTTTTTGTATTTCATAAACCCCAGTTTTACATTTTGGAAAACCTTGCGGAGCCGGGTAGGCGAGCAAGAGCGCAATTTTTAGCAAAAAATTGACGTGTTTTTCCAAGGGGTAAAACTAAAGAGAAAAGATGTTTAAGTAGAAAGCATTGAATTTCTTGACATTTGACACCAAGTCTGCTAGAATGAGTACATTATTTCCCTTGTGGATACTCTTAATTTGAGGTCAGTTTCTATAAAGACTTTTGCGAGCGTAGCCATAAAAACTCAACACATTTAGATTGAGATTCCTTTTTTGAATACAAGAAAAGGCGAGGCGCAATAATGACCTAATCGAATAAATTACTATATGTACACTATGATTATTGGTGGTCCATCTAATGGATCACAAAGTACTTCTTCACGTGGATCAGGAAGAGGTGATACAAAAAATTACAGAAATAAAGAAAGAGGAACCCGTGAAGGAGGAGAGAGATCGTACTCATCATCAGGAAGAAGAAATGAAAGATCTGAAGGAAGAGGCGGCTACGCTTCTCGAGGGAGAAATTCTCGTTTTGGAGGAAGGGGAGGTGCTCATGCTAAGCCTTTTAATCCAAAGAGAGCTTTCAAGAAAGATTATATTGATGAGAAGCTTTTCATCAATAAAGAGGCGGTGGTCTCTGAAGCAACTGATTATGTTGCGACACATAAATTTACTGACTTCGGTGTTGCTGAACTTCTTTCACAGAACCTAACAGCAAAAGGTCTTATCAACCCGTCCCCGATACAAGATCAGTCTATTCCTGTTGCTCTTGAGGGTAAGGATATTATCGGTATTGCTTCAACCGGAACTGGGAAGACCGCAGCGTTCCTCATACCACTTATCAACAAACTCGTCGCTGACAAAGAGCATAAGATAATGATTCTCTGCCCAACCCGTGAGCTTGCTCTTCAGGTAGAAAATGAGTTCATCGCCTTCACAAGAGGGATGAAATTATTCTCAGTATCTTGCGTTGGAGGTGCTCCTATAATGAGACAGATAAGAGAGCTCGAACTCGGAGTTCATGCAGTTATCGGCACTCCAGGAAGAGTGAAAGATCTTATCGAAAGAGGGAAGATTAACATGAGTTATTTTGATAGTATCGTTTTAGACGAAGCTGACAGAATGCTTGATATGGGATTCATTGATGACATGAGATCAATACTCGGCAAGATGCCAAGAGAAAAGCAAGGATTATTCTTCTCAGCTACCTTCTCACCAGATATCAAAAAACTTTGTTCTGATTTCTTGAGAGATCCGGTAACTGTTTCTATTAAGACTCGTGATACAGCGACATCTGTGATGCAAGACGTTGTCCGTGTTGGGAATGACCATGATAAAGTCGAAGCGCTTCATGACATATTATCTCGACCAGAAGCTAAGAAGGTTCTTATTTTTAGAGAGATGAAGCGTCATGTGGACGGACTCGCAGAGGAATTGAACAAGCGCGGATTCAAAGTGCTCGCACTTCACGGAGACATGCATAACAGAGAAAGAGAAAGAGCCGTTAAAGCGCTTTCTATGGGGCGTGTACAAGCACTCATCGCAACTGACGTTGCGGCTCGTGGTATTGATATTCCTGATATTTCTCTCGTTGTTAATTATGATATTCCAAATAACTATGAGACATATGTTCATAGAATTGGTCGTACAGGACGTGGAACAAAACTTGGTTTTGCTCTCACGTTTGTGCCGAATAGATAAACGAAAAAGAAAAGAAAAAGCAAAGAGCGCGGCCGTACGGCCGCGCTCTTTGCTTTTTCTTTTCTTTTTGTATACTAGCGTTATCGTCTTTTGAATGACGTCAGTTAAGATAGATATTGTATTTTTGAAATTAAACTAGATTACTAATTACTAAAAACTAATTACCGTTCATAACTATATGGCACAATTAAAAGAAGGATCAAAAGTTCCACAAGTAGTATTCAAGACTCGTGTAAGAGATGAGTCAGTTGGGGGAGAGAATCCGTTCCGATGGCAAGATGTGAAGACTGCAGATATTTTTAAAGGAAAGAATATTGTACTTTTCTCTCTTCCTGGAGCGTTTACTCCAACATGCTCTTCGACTCACTTGCCTGGATATGACAAGCAGTATAAAGAGTTCAAGAAGTTAGGAGTAGACGAAGTTATCTGTCTCTCTGTGAATGACGCATTCACTATGTTCCAATGGGCTAAGCATTTGAAAGTAAAAAATGTATTCATGCTTCCGGATGGGAATGGTGATTTCACTAATAAAATGGGTATGCTTGTGAAGAAGAATAATCTCGGATTCGGAGATCGTTCATGGAGATACTCAATGTATGTTTCAAACGGTGTGATTAAGAAGATGTTTATCGAGAAGGGGTTCAAGGATAATTGCAAGACTGATCCATTCGAAGTGTCAGATGCTGATACAATGCTTGCTTACTTGAAAGAATCAAAGATGAAGTAAGATCGCAAGATTAAGCTGTTCTAGGTGGTACAAACATCAAAGAAGAGCGGTAGCAAAAACAAAACCGCAGACCGTCCGGCCTGCGATTTTGTTTTTGCTACCACTCTTAATTACAAAAGTCTTGTTAAGTGATTATGAACGAGCGCTTTTCTTTATTTTTTCTAAAAATGAAGCCAAGTGACGTGATCGCTTCTCATCTTTCCATCTATCTAAGTTCCCGCATACTTTGAAGTCTGTTACATCGACTCCACAAAATCCGAATACACATGTTTCCCAGAATGTGCGAAGTGGAAGTAGAAACGGTATATGATAATACCAAGAAGGTCCGCCGGAAGTTGCGAATATTTTGGCACTTTTGCCGTCAAGAAGTTTTATTACTTTCCCATCTGGTCCGTATTGATAGGTAACACGCGGCCAAATAGTTAGGTCTACCCAGTTTTTGAGTATTGCAGGAGCTCCAGACCACCATACAGGATGTACTATTACGATTTCATGCGCCCATAAAATTTGTTCATGGAACTTTTCTTGGACTTTTGATTTTTTCATTTCTCGAATATTTTCAAATTCCAAAAGAGGGACAGCGTATTCCTTTGAATAGAGATTAACAATATCAACAGTGTGACCCATATCTTTTTTGATATCGGCGTATGTATTAGCTATAAGATGTGTGTCTCCAAGTGAAGACGGATGTGCAGTTACGATAAGAATATTCATAGATGTGTACTAAGTGTAAGAGTAGTTTTATTTCTTTGCCAGGGATAACAAAAATATTTTTTGTACAAATTTTGTGTTTTTTTAAGCAAGAAATCGACAAAGAACGCAACGACGAAGATCTCTTCAAATAACACACAGATAGAGAAAAGGAAGAGAAAGAAGCGGGATACAGCAAAAAAAGCATTACAAAGTAATGCTTTTTTTTTGCTGTATCCCGCTTCTTTACTGACAGAGAACAAGAGCATCATGTGGCATCTCTCTAGTTATCCCCAAATACTTCAGATTTTCTAGTAATTTCAATGCTTTTTTAGGATATACTCATATCATACGCAGAACGTGTTTCCTCTTATGAGTATAGAGTCTTTTTTCATACAACTGTCTAAGAACATCATAGCGTTTTTCTTTGGTCTGATACTCTCTGTTTCATATCTTTCCGCAGCTCCAGCTCCTGCTACTATTGCATATCAAGGATATCTCACTACTTCTTCATCTACTCCAGCTTCAGGTACAGCTTCAGCTATCATCCGTATCTATGATGCTCAAACAGGTGGAGTATTACTCTTTGAAGAAGTACATCCGTCTACTACCGTTACTGGTGGATACTTCTCACTTGCTATCGGATCTGTAGGAGATATAAATGGCGTCACTACAGCTACTAGTATCAATGACTTAACCTTCTCTTCCCAGTATTACTTCACTGTAGAATTACAAGCTCCTTTCTCTACAGGTGAGATGACCTTATCTGGAGGACTACGTTCAGCATTCCAAGCTGCACCATATGCTCAAGTATCCTACGGAGCTCTACAAGCCACATCATCTCTTGGTCTTGCTACACAGAAGGGGAGAATGTATTTCAACACCGGAGACAATCTTCTCTATGTGTACAACGGTACATCATGGAATGCCTTAACTGCAGGATCAGGTATTGCTTCCCTTAATGGATTAACAGGAGCTTCTCAACTCTTCACTGTTTCTTCCTCTGGAAATGACGTCACTCTCATCTCTACTGGTACCACTCATACGCTTAGTATTCCTAACGCTGGAGCAACAAGTAGAGGAGTGGTATCAACGGGTACTCAAACATTTGCAGGTGACAAGACATTCACAGGAACTACCACGATTGCCTCTCTTGTTGTATCAGCACTTTCTTCTTTGACTAACCTCCTCTTCACTTCAGCTACAGGGACCACACTCACCATCACTGGTACCTCAACACTTGCTACCACAACAGCGTCTTCACTTACAGCTAACGAACTCACTACTACCTCAGCTACCTCCACCAACTTCTTCTCCACTCTCTTAAACGCTGTCACTTCTGTATTCACTAACTTAACCACTACTAACGCCACCACTACCAATCTCGTAGCGTTAGGCACCTCAACGCTTGCCACCACCTCTGCATCCCAGCTAACAGCTAACAACCTAACAGCTAATAGCTTGTCTGTTACTAACTCCCTTTCTTCATCTGGTAATACTCTCACCTCTAACATCGGAGGCTCAGTAGGTACTTCCACCATCATCACCTCAAATGTCGCTTCCTCATCTGCTAACTTCTTCCAAACAATCGTTAATGGTATCTCTTCTTCTATTGCTTCCATCATCAACTCTTTCACACAGTCCACAGCAGGTAATATCCTCACTACGACAATCAATGGCCTCACTGCTACCACATCAGTCATCACCAGTAACTCCCTCTCTACCTCTGGCGCTACTCTCACCACCACCATTAACGGCGTAGCTACCACAACTGATCTTACTAATCTTGTAGCATCCTCTACTTCTAACACTCTCACTGTATCTACAAGTACCAACTCCTTCACCCTCACTTCAATAGTTAATGGTAAGACTGCTACTACAACTGCATCTTTCCTTAACTCAAATGATCTTTCATCTGCAGTAAACACACTTACCTCTACAATCAATGGACTCGCTACTTCTACATCCATCATCAATTCCTCAACGCTTTCAGCTAACGCAGGAGTAGTGACTACCATCATTAACGGAGTTACTGCTACCACCTCAGTCTCTAATCTCTATACCTTCCTCGCATCATCGACTAACTCTAATCTAGTTATTGCAACCACCTCAGCTGGAGTAGTTACGTACACGCTTACTGATACGCCAACATTCTCCTCAACTACAGTGACAGGACAGGCCAACTTTAACAATGCGTCTGCTACTAACCTCACCACTAACCAACTAGTCACTAACGGGCTAACTGCTACCTCAGCTACCTCCACCAACTTCTTCTCCACTCTCTTAAACGCTGTCACTTCTGTATTCACTAATCTCACTGCTGCTAACGCTACTACGACTAATCTTACTTTTGTTAATGCTACTGGAACAAATCTTGTCACTTCGGGGACAACCACCTTAGCGGTCAATGGAGGGTATGTTGGTATAGGAACTACCTCACCACGAAGACTTCTTGATATCGCCACAAATAGGCCTGAAGATTTTCAAATACGTTTCCTAAATACAAGTACATCGTCTGCGGCTTATGCTGAGTTACGTGTAGGTAATGATACAGTCAACACGTATATAGGCAGTGCGAACAATAATTACTCAGATCCACTCTTCGCTGGTCGTGGTTGGATCTATAACACAGCTCATAACTCAGGGCTTAATTTAATGGCGGTTGGTTTTAATTCAGACCTTCGTTTCTTTACGAGAGATTCAGGTTCTGCTCTTGAAAGAATGAGAATCTCAAGCTCCGGTAATTTAAGTATTGGAACCACGTCAACAAGCTCTTACCTCACCGTTCAATCTCTTGCAGGAATAGATCCAGTAAGAGTGTCCTCATCTTCAGGGGTAGCTCTCTTTTCTGTCTTACAGTCAGGTTTAGTCACCTTTACCAACGCTTCTGCTACAGCACTTACTGCTACTACTCTCTATGGATCACTCATTGGTACCACAGGGTCTTTCTCTTCTACACTTAACGTGACAGGGAATACCACTTTAACTAACGCATCTACCACCAATCTCTCAACATCTGGTCTCTTTAATGTACTAGGGACATCAACACTTGCCACCACTACCGCATCCTCTCTCACCACTAACGGCCTCTCTTTCCTAAATGCATCTTCAACCGGTGGTCTCACCCTCGCATCACTCTTTGGTGCTAACTTAACCGCGTGTAATACATCAACTGAGAAACTTCTCTGGTCTAATGGAACATTCACTTGTGGAGTAGACGCTGGTGGAGTAGGGGGGACTATTACTTCACTTAATGGCTCAACAGTTGCATCCCAAACCCTAGCTACCTCTACACTCTCTACCGTAGGACTCGATCTCCTCATTGTCTCTTCATCTACTACAGGAGTTCACACCTTCTCACTCTCTCCTCAAGCTGGATATGTTATCCCTCTAACCTCCTCATCTACTAACTGGAACAACTTCTACAATACCCCAGTATCTTACCTAACAGCTGGAGCAAACATTCTCTTCTCTTCTACATCCACCATTGCACTTAACCCTAATGTATCTGTCACTTCCATTACTTCTACTAATGCATCCACTACTAACTTTACCTCATCTGGTCAGAGCTATCTTAACAATGCGTCTACTACCAACCTTAGTGTGTCCAACAGTCTCCAGTCTTCTAG
>JBDKJD010000007.1:0-48347 GCA_039796775.1 Candidatus Parcubacteria bacterium
TGACATCCTCGGCATGTCCAGAAATGAACATGAGTTCAAGGTGATGGGGCTCGCTCCGTATGCTAAGGCGACAAGTGGAGAGAAGGTGTATGAGAAGCTAAAGAAATTGGTGTGGTTTGATGAGGAGGGGATGACGCTCAGAAGTTCTATTCCTCAGCATAAAGCTGTAGCGTATGCGACGCATTATTTTGTTGCCCACAACTTCCACCATCACCGCTTCGACTCTCTCGCATATGGTATACAAAAGTTAACAGAAGAACTCATTAAGGATATTGCTCGTGCATCCATCAAGAAATATGGCATCACAGATATAGCAGTAGGAGGAGGAGTATTCATGAATGTTAAAGCCAACCAACATCTCCTTAATCTCAAAGACGTCACCTCACTCACTGTTGTCCCATCGTGCGGGGATGAATCACTCGCACTCGGTGCCTGTGCATATGGATACTCACTCCTTAATAACGGAGATCTAAGCAAGTTAAAGAAAGTAGATAATCTCTATCTAGGATCTTCATACACCAATGAAGATATCAAAGCTACCCTAGAAGAGATGAAAGATGATCTCAAAGACTGTACCATCTCCTACTTCGATCCTTCTAAAGGAGAAATCATAGAACACAAAATAGCAGAACTCCTCTCACAGAACTATGTCGTAGGAAGATTAAAAGGAAGAGCAGAATGGGGAGCACGAGCGCTCGGTAATCGCTCCATACTCGCTAACCCAAGCAGTAAAGATAATGTAAAGCTTATCAACGAAATGATCAAAGGTCGTGACTTCTGGATGCCATTTGCCACCTCTCTTCTCTATGAAGAAAGACATAAATATCTCCATGTAGTCAAAGACCACTTCGCTCCCTATATGGCTATCACCTTTGACACCAAAGAAGAAGCTCATAAAGACATTATCGCAGCACTTCACCCATACGATCTCACTTCCCGTCCTCAAATAGTCACACAAGAAATGAATCCTTCCTATCACACCCTTATCAAACACTTCAATACGCTCACCGGTATAGGTGGAATACTCAATACCTCATTTAATCTCCACGGAGAACCAAATGTAGAAACACCACGTGATGCTCTACGTACCTTCCTTAACTCAGGACTTCCTTATGTAGCGGTTGGAGATTATTTGGTAGGGAAGAGGGGTTAGAGATCTTTACCGTTCTTTCCAGTTATGATAGAACCAAAAACAAATTTCTCTTGTCGTATAATAAGAGGGGCATACGCTCTTAACCTTAATCCTCTTTTGATTCTGGCTTGATTCTGAACTTTGTCTGCTGGATAAATAATAGGAGTATTTAATTCTCTTAGTATATGAGCTGTTTTGTTGGTAATGAGATAACATCCAGCTAAATATAACGGTCTAAAAAATATCACAGGCCCAGGATAGAATCGTCTCAGATAATTTCTAATAGCTTCAAACAATGAAAGAGGAAATATGTACAACCCTTTAATACAAGCAGACACAATAATAGAAAAGGACGTAATAAAAGAAGAAGAATGTCCAACTCTTATCTTAATTGATCGTAGCCAAAATCTAAGATAATGGAGTCCGGGCTCTGTGTAATCAAAAGCGATATAATCCCAAGAATTCTTAATAGTGTGATTATGTAATAATGTCTCTACTATATTTTTAAAATTTGTAGGAATAGTAATATCATCTTCCATAATAACAGCGTAAGGAATATTATTTTTTATAATATCATCATAGATATTTCTGTGAGATAACGCACACCCCACCTCACCTTTCAAAAAAATTCTTTTGTTAGTAGCAAGCACTGCTTCCTTTGGAGCTAGAGTTTCTATTTCTTCATCTGATAATGCTCGACCGTTGACGCCAACTATTCTTGTAGCGCTTAGATTCGCTTGAGCTAGCCCATCTTCCATGAACGTTCTTCTATCTTCATGAGAATCCATATTAATATAATACAGTTTGTACTTCATAGATTATTTGAATAATTGATACAAAGGTTTAAGTATGCGTAGTGTTATATAAAGTAGTAACAAGAAAGATACTTTCTTTTTGTTAACCGTCTCATAAAAAATTCTAAGAAGGCTCACATAATACTCTTTTAGAGTACGTGTTCTAAAATTCAAACCACCCACTTCATATCCTCCGCTTATCGTTGAGTTATGATCTATGTATATAATCTTTGAATGAAGACTTATTTGATAATAGAAGAACCACTCCTCGCCCTGTTTTACTTGGCGTAAGAATGTCACTCCCTCACTCTCTATTAAAGAGGTCTTAATACAATGCGTCGCGTCACCTTTAATTTTTTTAGTGATGAGATAATCAAGCATGTATGAATATTCTCCTTCTCCAGATGGGGTGACTGTTAAACTCTCACCATGCGGGAGTGCTCGATTAGACATGAACCATGTATGGAAAGGATTCTGTTGTGAGTATCTTAAAAATATCGATAATGTATCTGGTGCTAGATAGTCATCATCATCAAGAAAAATAACAAAAGTAGATTCTTGGCTTAAGTTCTTGAGAGCTCTATCTCTCGAATAATTAACTCCCATGTTTTTTTCGTTTACAAAATATTTGATACGAGCATCATTAATACTGAGCGAGAAATAAGCTTCATCATGTGGTGAGTCATTCACTATGATCATCTCCCAATTGCTATAGGTTTGAGCAAGCACCGAATCAATAGCACGCACAAGACCGTCTTTTCTTTTGTGTGTGGGGGTGATAATACTAAAAAGTGTTTTCATGTAGTACGTATAATTAAACAAAGCCAAGTAACTTTTTGAGAAGCTTTTTTACCCCAAGTGTTTCTACTAGTTTTTTTCCTACGCTATATACACCAATTCTTTTAAAGAATTTGTTGAGAGGATGCCCCCAAGAATAATTCCACAAATGTACGCCGTAGACCCCTTCAGGGAGAGGTTCTTTTTTGTATCGTGATATATTCTCTGCTGTATAAGGATAAAACGCAACAGGGGGTAATACTAGTGTCGTGCTTTGCGTGGCGCTTTGATCAATGTGTTGATGTTTTTTAAATACCGAAGTTAACACTCTTGGTATAGTGATGCGCTCATGTGCATGATTATCATAATACGCGAGAGCTTCTTGTATAAATGGATTACCTTTGCTTGCGCCTATCATTCCAGCACTTATTACTCCAGGAGTCTCTTCTCCAAGCACAAGCGAATATGACAAAAGAGGTGAGATATCTCGTACGAGTTCCATGTCATCATCCAAGTACATACCCCCCTCATGATATAACGCGAAGAGACGAACATAATCAGCCACAAAAGCAAAATGTCGCGCTTTATACATTGATTGGGTGAATGGATGGGATTCTATATCAAAATTCTCTTCATTCCACTCCTTGATGATGAAAGATGGATTAGTTGTACGCCAGGTTTGTATGACTTCTTTTGCAGAAGAAGGGGTCGGTCTTCCAAATGAACAGTAGTGAATAACGTTTGGTAGTGAATTCATAAAAACCTTTATTATGTAGCTATAATTATAGCATGCATACAAAAACACACGAGTGATATGTAGGTCAATATAAGCGTCTACCAAGCTCTATGTTACACTTCGAGTAATTCTTTATTCGTCAAAAAAGAACTTCTATTATTAAAGCTTTATATTTATCGCTATACACTATATTATGGAATCTATTATCAAAAAAATTATATGGGGGTGTTTGCTCGCTGTCCCATTTCTCGCACTTCATGTAGCTAATGGACGTGTCACTGATCCATTATCATGGTTTGGTATTGAGCAACTCTTTTTCCCGTTCATTTCTGGTAAGAATCTACTATTCAGGGTCCTTGTTGAAGTAGCTCTCGCCGGATGGGCGGTGCTCGCGCTTTCTGATAAGCGATACAGAATCTCTTTTAAGAAGTCACCAATAATGATAGCCTATGCGCTTTTCATTACAGTACTTTTCTTTGCTAATATTTTTGGCGTTGACCCAGAGAAGAGTTTTTGGAGTAACTTCGAAAGAATGGAAGGATTCGTCGGCCATATTCACCTCTTCGCATACTTCTTTGTGCTTACTGTAATGGTGAGAACTCAAGAAGAGTGGTCTAAGATGTGGAAGTTCTTTATAGCGGGGAATGTGCTTGTGCTTATGTATGGATTCTTCCAATTTTTGGGTGTTAAAGATTTATGGTTTGGTAAGTTATTCCCTTCAATATCAGCACTATTCGCTCAGAATTTCCCGGTGAGTCAAGGGGCTATAAGAATCGATGCAACTATAGGGAATCCGGCATACTTCGGAGTGTTCTGTCTCATGTATGTGTTCATTACTGGACTTATTTGGATAGAAAAGAGAGGGACACAATATGCGTGGATGTATATGGCGCTTCTTATTGCTAATATACTCGGGGTTTTCTATTCTGGTACTCGCGGATCAATACTTGGACTTGTTGCTGGTGGTATTGTGATGCTCGCTATGCTCGCCTGGAAAGAGAAAGGCAAGATGCGCAATCTTTTTGTTAAAGTGATTGTGTCTACTGTTGTTGTCGCTACATTACTTGTCACCTTCAAAGATACAGCCCTTGTACGATCATCTCCTACGCTCTATCGTTTAGCAAGCATTTCTCTTAATGACTTAACTACAGCATCACGTTTCTCAATTTGGGGTATTAGTTATGAAGCATGGAAAGAGAAGCCTATACTTGGTTACGGTCAAGATAATTTCAGTCATGTATTCGCAAGAAAATTCATTCCAGATCAGATGTGTAACCTGGAACCTTGGTATGACAGATCACATAATGTGTTCTTTGATTGGTTGATAGCAGCTGGAATTCTCGGCCTTCTAACATATCTCTCACTCTATGTTGTAACACTTTGGTTTATGTGGAGAAAGGAAAGCCCTATGTCGATCCTTGAGAAATCAATTATCACTGGAGCTCTTGCTGGGTATTTCGTACACAATATATTCGTCTTTGATAACTTAACAAGCTATATCTTGTTCTTCGCCCTTCTCGCTTATGTGACGGTGCGTACAGGTGGTGTAGCGTCTCACGGTAATCCAATCATGGGGAATGATACGCTTAAGTATTTAGCTGCTCCTATTATAGGTATAGCACTTCTCGTTGTACTGTATTATGTCAATTATCGCCCTATTGTGGTGAATGGATTAGTGATTGACGCTATGAGTATCTCTCGTTATATGCAGACTATGCCATTTGCAGATGCGATCAAAAGACAACAATCAGGCTTCGAAGAAGCGATAAAGATGAATACGTTAGGAAGCATCGAAGCAAGAGAACAATTCCTACAAATGATTCCTCGTATGGCCCAGATTCAAATACCTGAATCCATGCCACAAGGAGATAGGCAAGCTGCGATTGCTGCCATGAACGGACTCGTGAGTGCTGGCAAGCAGGATGTAATAGATTCTTTTGAAAAAAATAAAGAAGATGTGAGAATGCTCTCCCTTTATGGACTTTTCTTAAATGGAGTAGGGGAAGGGGCGGCAGCTGAGCAAGTATTACAAGAAGCGTACAAAATAGCGCCGAACAAACAACTTACTACGAATGATTTGATACGCGCTAAATTGTTGCAACAAAAGTATAAAGAAGCAGCAGAGCTCGCTAAGATAACCTATGATAAAGGTATCAATTGTCAGAATGCTCAGAAATGGCTTCTTGTGAGCGCTGCTTATGCTGGGATGTATAAAGAAGCACGAGAGTACGCGGAGTCGAAAGGTCAATCAGTGGTAGCTGATTATGATGTGATAACAGGATTAGTGATGACCAATCAAAAGCCGCTCGCCATTGAGCTTTTGAATGAAATCAAGAAACAGAATCCAGCCAAGGCAAGTGAGATCGATGCGATAATCAAACAAGTTATTCAGACTCCTGTTGCTCCAGCTCGCTAACATGATATACTTATCGAGTGAGCGCCGTAAGGCTAGCTTATAACAAAGATAAACATGCCAACGCAAACAGTCATCTGAAAAGATGGCTGTTTACGTTTTTGCTAGAAGTGTTATACTTTCTGATAAGCGGTCGTGACTACATGTGGTGAGCGACCGCGCTCACATAGGCATTTATCTTTGGAGTTAGCCACTGCTCACCGCATGTGTGCATGACTACAAAACAAAATACACGCTCTCGCGTGTATTTTGTTTTGTAGTCATGCACACAATTAAAAGCTCGCCTTTCTTTTATACTTCGCTGATTGACCAAGAGCCGTTCGCCTTCAATTTTATTTTTGATGACTTATTGTTAGCTATGTGAAATAATCCAGTAGCTCCAATCATTAGAGCGTTATCTGTTGAAAATGTTGATTGTGGAATATAGAGAGACACACCTTCACTTTCTGCTAAATGTTGAAGCGCGAAACGTAAATGAATATTAGCGCTCACTCCGCCTCCGATAATTAAACTCATGGCACTCGTCTCATAAAGAGCTTGTTTTAGTTTAGCTATCAGTACATCGGTTACTGCATTTTCAAATTCAAGCGCTATCATTTTTTTGAAGAGATCGTTCTTGTCTTCTTCTTTTTGAATTCTGGTGAGCACTGCCGTTTTTAAACCACTGAAAGACATCAATAAATCTTTACTATGAAGCATCGGGCGAGGAAGTCTTAAGTCTTCCCTAACAACAATACTCTCCTTTCTTGCTTGCTCTGCGAGGCGTGAGATTTCTGGCCCTCCAGGATAGGGGAGTCCTAACATTCTCGCTACTTTATCAAATGCTTCACCTACTGCGTCATCTTTTGTCTTCCCTATAACAGTATAAGATCCAAGTTTTGGCATACGAACTATTTCTGTGTGTCCTCCAGAAACGAGAAGAGCGACCGCTGGATAGGTAACATCTGATATCTCAACTGTTATATCATTTTCTTCTTGTAATAGCGCAGCGATGATATGTCCTTCCATGTGATTGATAGGGTATACAGGGATATCCCACACTGTTCCAAGAATTCTCGCAGCATTAATACCAACCCAGAGTGCAGGCTCAAGTCCAGGGCCTTCTGTGACCGCTATGGCATCAAGTGCAGGTTTTTGTATCCCTTCGAAGAGCGTTTTCATGGCATTTAACATTTCTCCTTCTTTGACGAGAATCTCTTCCATCTTTTTTCTGTCGTTATTTGGTATACGATATTCGTTGGTTCTTTCTATTAAGACACCTCCCTCTTGTAATACTTCAGCTATTAATTGAGTTATAGCCTTTGCATGCTCTCTTTTGGCCAGTGCTGGGAAAACACCACCATATTGCCTGTGGAGATCTATCTGAGAAAGTGTTTTGTGAGAGAGGGTTTCAAATCGAACAGATTTACCCCTCGCTCTTTTGAGTAGCGCTACGGAAGTTTCGTCACAGCTTGTTTCTATCGCTAAAATAATCATTGCAGTAATTATAGTACAGGAAGAGATTAATAGCCATTTCTTGCTAGGAGGTGGCTTCTCTAGTAGAGTTATGTATATGAAAATCGTTTTAATAACAGTTGGTAAGACACATGAGTCATATATCAAAGAAAGTATTAACTATTTTGAACTCAAACTCCTTAGATATGTACCAATAGAATGGGTGATGCTTTCTCATGAGGCGACTAAAGAAAAAGAAGGAAACAAAATTATTGAAACTATTAAAAAAGAAGATTATGTCGTTCTTCTTGATGAAAAAGGGAGAGACTTAAAGAGCGAGAACTTGGCAGAGCTTGTCGAGAATCGCATGGTAGATTCAGTTCGTAGAATGGTGTTTGTGATAGGAGGAGCACATGGTGTATCAGAAGATGTTATATCTCGAGCGAATTATGTATGGAAATTATCTTCTCTTGTCTTCCCGCACATGCTCGTGAGAGTAATAGTAATGGAACAACTTTATAGAGCGTTCACTATTATTAAAGGTGAGAAGTATCATCACGAATAGTGACTATCTTTTGTTAAGATGTTTTCCGAATTCTTTAAAATCTTTCTCGTCGTTACTAAGTTTCATAAAAAGATTGTTTCGTGCTCCCATTTGTTTGCTTGCTATTTTGATTGCAAAATGGACTTCATAAGCATCTCAGTTCGACTAATGGAGTGCGGAGTCGGTCACAAGTCTGCCTCGCGTTGCTCGAAGCAGACTTGCGACCCCTATTCGACCCCTCACGAAAATGAAGCAGTTCATTTTCTTATCGCCCACTTGTACATTAAAATCACGACAATTATTGTCGTGATTTTAATGTACAAGTGGGCGATAGAGGAGTCGAACCTCTGACATCCACAACGTCAATGTGGCGCTCTACCAACTGAGCTAACCGCCCTTATTTTATTTTTTCTACCTGCCGACTATGTGCTAGTTTGAGCAGACTACCAACTGAGTCGAAAGTTTGCTAACTTTCGACATCTTTGCAGCCGAGCCGCTTGAGCTAACCACCCCGATTTTTAAGCGTAAAAATCGCGTCAACAATGAGCACATTTTGACGTAAATAAATTACTATCAATAATTTGCTTTTGTTTCGAAATTCTACGATACTCTTAATCTTAACATAAAGCATCACCTGTTCCCAAGTTGAAACAATCATGTTTCCGTGTTAGAATATTTTTCACTTGGCCCCATCGTCTATCGGTTAGGACATCGGTTTTTCATGCCGGTAAGCGGAGTGAGAAGTGACAAACGTCACTTCGCAAGGCCGGAGGACGACGGTCCGAGGAGGGGTCGCGACATTTTTCAGCAGAAAAATAGTTGTGACCGACTCTCCGTGGTGTAGTAAGTTTGTAAAAATAATATTGGCCCCATCGTCTATCGGTTAGGACATCGGCTTTTCATGCCGGTAAGCGGAGTTCGACTCTCCGTGGGGTCACCAATTTGAGGTAGCTCGAAAAGCATATGTATCTTATCAAAACAGAAGTAAGGGGATCAACAATAAATGGTAAAGGTGTTTTTACCCTAGAAGCAATTAAAAAAGGCGATGTTGTTTGGAAATTTGTAAAAGGAGCAGACGACAAAATGACAACAGAAGAGTATGAAAATCTTAATGATGAAGATAAGAAATACATTGAGAAAGTTGGTTATCTATCTCCTTTGTCTAATATGTGGGTATTCCCAAGCAAGGATGATAATGCAAAATATACTAATCACAGCAATGTAAACAATCTCACGGCTATAAAAAATATAGAACTTTCAGAAGAGATTTATTTTATTGCTAATAGAAATATTAATCTTGGTGAAGAGTTAACAAATAACTACCACGAATTTGATGAATTTGTAAAATCAATAAAACCAGACTGGGCAGAATAGCTACTCTCGAGAAGGGTCGAAATAATGTGCTAAAATATAACCAATAAGCCTTACCCCGTAATGAGCCTCCTGGGTTCTATCACGAGAAGGCTCACCAACAGGTCTTGATTGACCTTAAATTCTTCTGAAAGCTTGAAAACTAAAGATAGTTTCGGTGTTCCACTAACTATTTCTGTGTAGGTTGGAAATTCTGCTATATAGCTCCCAATATCTGCTACTTTGCTAAACTATCCATACGCCACATAGCTTAAACGGTGTTCAAACGTATGAATAGTAAAAAGTGTCTATTTTGTAATAGTGTAAACGTTAAAAACGTATGAAATTCAAAAAATTAGAAACTGACATCATAAGAAATAGAATATACGAGCACTATCGCGGCAATAGATACTTAGTGGTAGATATTGCTAAGAACAGCGACATGGAAGGTGATAATTTTTATGTAGTTTACAGAGCTCTCTATGATCACGGACAATTATATATAACTTCAATTGAAAAGTTTGCTGGTATAAATAAAGAAGGTATAAAACGTTTTGCTTTAATTGAAGAGGAAGAAAAAGATAGTAATCCAGATCATCTGTATCCAACCCTCACGATGTAAGATACTCTTTTTTTAAGTGATTCATAGGATCGAAATCACTAAGCAAAAATGCTTAGTGATTTTGATCCTATTTCGTGGACAATATTATAGTATTTCTTTTATTTCTCATATACACTCATAGATAACAGTAACGCTTTTAAGAATGAAAGAAAATAAAAAAATTTTAATTATCGAAGATGAAAAAGCGCTCTCACATGTACTTGAACTCAAATTGGCACATGAAGGCTTTTTGGTTACTGTTGCTTCAAATGGCGGAGACGCTAAAAGTTTTTTGGAAAAGGAATCATATGATGTTATCTTAACTGATCTTATTATTCCTGGTTTTGATGGTTTTTCTCTTCTTCAATTCATGAAAGATAAAAAAATCAAATCACAAATTATTGTGATGACCAATTTGAATCAAGAGGAAGACAAGAAAAAAGTGTTTGATCTTGGAGCAGCTGATTATATTATTAAATCCAGCATTTCAATATCAGATATAGTCACAAGAGTATCTTCTAAGGTTGCTTAGCATTATATGAACATTGATAATGAACAATTAAAAAATCTTTTAATACAAGGCAGTTATATAAGCGAAGAGGATGCGCTTAAAGCTGAAGAGATTGCCAAAAAAGGAGCAGTCAACTTCGTCGGAGCTCTTCTTCAGGAGGGGATAGTTAATAGCGACATCGTAGGGCAAGCCATAGCTGAATCATTCAAGGTTCCTTATGCTGACCTCAACTCAGCTGCGATACCAGCAGATCAGGTGAGGCTTATCCCAGAAGAGATTGCTAAAGAGTATCATGTTGTGCTTTTTACTAATAATGAAAAAGATGTTCTTGTCACAACTGATGATCCAAAAAAGGAGGGATTGGATAAAGCTCTCAAAGAATTGTTTAAAGAAAAGAGAGTTACTGTCGCGTATTCCTTGTCTGATGATATTAAGGCAATGTTCGTCTATTATCAGAAGCCATTAGATACTAGATTTCAAAAAATTATACAAGAGAGTGATAGAGTTGCTCCAGAAATATTAGAAGAAATCTTCGACGATGCTCTTACGTATAAAGCGTCTGATATTCACTTCGAACCACAAGCAAAAACAGTTGCTATTCGTTTTCGTGTTGACGGGGTACTTCATGAAGCTGGAATGGTTCCAAAAGAGTATTATGAAAATGTACTCAATCGTATTAAAGTAAAAAGCGCGCTTCGTATCGATGAACATTATGCCGCTCAAGACGGTGCGCTTCACTATGATAGTAAGCTCGGAATATCTGTTGATATGCGTACATCTATTGTGCCTATTGTAGAAGGGGAGAAGGTTGTACTCCGTGTACTTGGTTCATACGTACAAGGGCTCACCTTCAGTGATCTTGGACTCTCTAAGCGTAATCAAGAACTTCTGAAAGAGGGTTCAGAGAAGCCTTTTGGTATGGTGCTTGTGGTTGGGCCAACGGGATCAGGGAAGACGACAACACTCTACTCTCTCCTTAAGATGTTGAACACTCCAGATACGAATATCACTACAATCGAAGACCCTGTTGAGTATAAGGTGCAAGGGTTGAACCAGATTCAAGTGACACAAGCAACAGGGCTCACCTTCGCGCGCGGTCTCCGTGCTATTGTGCGTCAGGATCCTGATATTATTCTCGTGGGAGAAATTCGTGATCTCGAAACAGCTGAAATCTCTGTGAACGCTGCGCTCACAGGTCACATGCTCTTATCTACTTTTCACGCTAATGATGCAGCAACAGCTGTGCCTCGACTCTTGGATATGGGGATAGAACCGTTCCTACTCTCATCAACGCTTAACGTGATAGTAGCTCAACGTCTTCTTCGTAAAATTTGTGAACACTGTAAAGTAAGTGTTACAAAAACAGAAGAAGACATGCTCACCCCTCAGTTACAAGCTGCTTTTAAATTTTTTGGTAATAATAAAGTGACTCTCTATGAAGGCAAGAAGTGTGAGTCATGTGGCTTCACTGGGTATAAGGGGAGAACTTCTATTTATGAAGTAATCAAGATAACACCTAAGTTACAAGATCTAATCATCAAGCATCCTTCTGCTCAAGAGATATGGAGCTTAGCTCGAGAAGAGGGGGCGCTCTCAGTGTTCGAAGATGGTCTCGAAAAGGTCAAAAATGGCGTTACGTCCCTTGAAGAGTTGATACGTATCGCCCCTCCTCCTGACAAGCTTTTCCCTAAACCACATCAAGAAGAAGTGACAACTAAAACTGTTTCTAAAAAAGTAGTCAAAAAAGCTTCTAAAAAATAATCATGAAAACACCTTCAAAAACAACATCAAAAAAGAAGGGAGAAGAGAGTAAAGCGACAGATAGTATTCCAAAGAAAAATCATCTTCAGAAAAACAATACTCCAGAAACATCACAAGCTCCGGAGGCTAATAAAGACGACACAAATAATACTCCGAAAGAAGCAAAAAAAGAAGAGAAAGAAGAGTCAAAGCGTGCAGTCTCTATATCTTCTCCAGTGAAAGCAACTCCAATAGAAAGAAAAAAGATAGAGAGAAGCTCGCTCTCTACGTTTGGTCTTTCTAAAGAGCGAGATCATTTCATTGAGAATTTAAGCATGCTTGTGCTCTCTGGTATGACAATAACAGATGCACTCAGATCAGTTGTTAAAGAAACCAAAAATTCTCAGATGAAACTTATCTTGGATCGTGTAATGGAAGATATTGAGCTTGGTACTCCGCTTTGGAGAGCGTTCCAAGATACTCATTTGTTCAAGGGGTACACTGTGTCACTCATTAGATTAGGAGAAGAGTCTGGCAAGCTCGCAGACAATTTAAAAGTAATCGCACTTCAAGAAGAAAAGGATAGAGAATTCAAGTCAAAAGTACGTTCAGCGATGATGTATCCAATCTTTGTTCTCGGACTCACTGGATTTATCGGTATAGGTATTTCGTGGTTTATACTCCCTAAACTCGCCAAAATATTTACGGATCTCAAGCTTACTCTACCACTTATCACTAAAGTGTTATTAGCGTTTGGTCAATTCTTGAACAAACATGGATTGATTGTTGTTCCGCTTGGATTTTTGATACTCGGAGTTGTGTTTTATTTTGTGTTTGTACACAAGAAAACAAAAATTGTTGGAGAGTATATTATTTTTGCAATACCAGGGATTAAGCAGTTGATGCAAGAAATAGAAGTAGCCAGGTTCGGATATCTCTTAGGGACACTATTAGACGCTGGGCTTCCTATCACACGCGCGATTGAATCCTTGGAGAACGCGACAGAGACCTTTAGGTATAAAAAATTTTATACACATCTAAGAGAGTCCATCGATATGGGGAATTCTTTTCAAAAGAGTTTTAATTCATATGCTAAGTTAAGAAAAATAATACCTCAGTCGGTTGAGCAGCTTATTATCTCTGGAGAACAGTCAGGAAATTTGGTTAAGACTTTGTTAAAGGTGGGACAAGTGTTAGAAGCGAAATCTGATCAAACCACAAAAAATTTGACGATTATTATGGAGCCGATACTTCTTGTGATTGTATGGGCTGGGGTAGTAACTGTAGCGTTTGCTGTGGTACTCCCTATTTATAGTTTGGTTGGTGGATTAAATGCTTTCTAGATACATGAGACAAAGAAACTTTTTCTTTATCAAGGGATTCCTAAAAGGATTCACATTACCCGAAATATTACTCTCGGTGACGTTACTCTCTATCATCGCTTCAATGTCTTTACCTGTATATAATTCTTTTATTAATCGTAATGAATTAGACCAGACAGTGGCGCTTTATGCACAATCATTAAGAAGAGCCCAAGCATTATCAGTGGCTCAGATTGGGGATAGTGTATGGGGAGTAAAACTTAATAGCTCTAGTATACTTGTATTTAAAGGAGCTAGTTATGCGACCAGAGATCAAGCGTTTGATGAAGTGATTTCTTTTAGTCCGAATATTACATTTTCTGGATTAAGCGAAGTTGCTTTTTTGAAGAGAGTAGGTGTACCGACCACAACAGGAACGTCAACTTTTATTTTATATCAAGATACACGAAATGTTTTTATCAATCAAAAAGGAATGGTTGCATACTAAATCACAAAGAGGATTTCTTTTGGTGGAAATATTACTCGCAGTTTCGATGTTTACGATATTACTCACAGCGTTCGCGACTGTGTTCTCATATGGCATAGAATCATCTGCACTTTCTGGTGGACGAACAAAAGCACTTCTCTTAGCAGAAGAAGGGCAAGAAGCAATACGTAGTATTAAAAATAGTAACTTTAATTCTCTCACTAATGGGACATATGGCCTTATCTATACAAGTGGAGCCTGGCAGCTTAACCCAACTCCAATCACTGAAAATGGGTATACACGCTCAGTGACTATCACTACACCAAGTTCTAATAGAAGAGATATAGCAGTGTCTGTGTCTTGGCAGCAAACACCCACAAGGGCAGGGACTATAACGTTGAATGGGCGAGTGACTAATTGGAAGACTCCTATTAACTTAGGAGTTGGCGTCACGGTAAACAAAGTTGTGATCAATAAAGGGTTATCATTGTTACCAAGTAATTTCGCTCCGTATCGAGTAGGGACTACAACGGTAACACTTGCTTCCTCTACTGTTTTTGGTCCTGGAACATATGCTGTTACAGAAGTGGTAGACTCTAGATACAATCAAACATTTAGTGGGGACTGTAATGCTGCAGGGCAGATTACTGTAGCAGCTACTGGTACTGCATTATCATGTACAATTACCAATACAGAAAAGCAAGCATATATTACTATTAATAAAGTTGTTATTAATAAATCAAAAACAAAAACCGCCGCCGCCTTTGCTCCATATAAAGTCGGTTCAACAACGGTGATACACGGTGTACTCACCCCGATTAATTCCGGATCGTACACCATAACAGAGACGGTTGACCCTGATTATATTTTGAATTTTAGTGGAGACTGCTTCACTAACGGTACTATTACTATAGGGTCAGGTGAGTCTAAGTCATGCACGTTAACTAATGAAGAGATTCTTACAGGTGGGGAGCTTATCATTGCGAATGTTTTGTTATATGGTGACGGTACTAATGTGCCGAAGTATAGAAATTATAACAAAGAAACAGATCAGTTGTCAGCCGAGACGGGAACATTCACAGCAACAGTTGGTCCAACATGGATAGTACGTACAGCACCAGACAGGCATATTGCTCTTGGTGGATATTATGACTCAACGGGGACACTTACCATTATGTGCTTTGATGGAACTAACTGGATACAAGAATTCCAGGCTCCTTCAGGAGGGGTAGGGAATCGTCACAGATTCGATATTGCATATGAAGAAGCAACAGGTGATGCTCTTATTGTCTATAGTAAAGGGCCGCATGTCTTTAGTCAGCTAGGATACAGAACTAAACCTGGTGGTACATCGTGCGGACCTTCAACATGGTCTGGAGAGACATTGTTTGATCCAGCAAGAACATCAAATGATATTATGTATGTCAGACTTTCTTCGGATAAAAGAGTTGCTTCTAATTTAATCGCTATGACATGGGTAGATACCAGTGATGATATTTCTGCTGCGATTTGGAACGGTTCTAGTTTTGTTAATGAGCCAACGACAGTAACTGATAATAATGTTGAGATAGCCTCTGCGTCTCACGATGTAGAAAATATGGATCTCGAATATGAATCAATCTCAGGAGATTTGATGCTTGTATGGGGTAATGGTAATGGTAATAATGGTACTAATGGAGTAAGGTATAGAACATGTAATGGAGGAACAGCTACGTGTACATGGGGCTCAGTGACTACCCCACCATCATTTCTTGACGATGCTACTAATTTAGATCTTTCTGTTAATCCGCTCTCAAATGAAATGGTATTTGCAAGTATCGGAAACGCTGGAGGAGATCTTCAGATTGGATATTGGAATGGAAGCGCTTGGACTAATACTCCAAATGTTGACACATCATGCAATGTGCCTTTTACTGGATCAAAGTTGGTGACAACAGGGTGGCTAACAAATGGTAGCACCACACGGTCAATCGTTGTGTATTCAGATCTTAACTCTCAAAATATTAATTGGTATGTAGGGAATGGCGGAACATTCACAAGGCAGTCTGATTTTGTGCCAACACCTCTTATGGCAACAGGGCGGGGATATATGGATATACAAATGAGTCCGATAGATAAGAATATATTAATGTTTGGAACTTCAGATAGCGCGAACGATTTACATGTTAAGCGACTCATCATGCAAGCAGGAGGTGCTATACAATGGTCTAATCCACTTAGTACAGCAGTTGAAACGACACTTCCTCAAACAATATCTTCACCATTTTCTTTTGCTTGGTGGTACAAATAATATGAAACATCCAAAAGGTTTTACTCTTGTCGAAATGGCTCTCTATGTAGGAATATGCTCCGTTGTATTGTTTTCTTTGTCGACACTTTTTGCAACACTTGTGAGCTCTCGTGTGAAGAATCAAATCATCACAGAAGTTAATCAACAAGGAGCTTTTGTTATGAATACTATTACCTATGCCGTTAGAAATGGAGTGAGTATACAATCTCCTGCATCTGGTAGCGCTTCATCTACATTGATTATCACTTCTAGTAATCCTGCGATTAACCCAAGTATTATCTATGGAAGCTCTTCAAGAGTTGTGATAAGAGAATCAACGTCTACAGAAATCTTCCTCACTAATACTAGAGTGATAGTTAACTCTCTTTTATTTGAAAATGTGTCGTCATCAACTACAGATACAGTGATACGAGTATCATTTACCATCTCTGGTAATACTAATTCAACAAAACAAGAATTTAATTATTCAAAAACGTTTACAGGAAGTGCTACACTTAGACAATAATAGTATATGCAGTATAACAAAGAAGCTCGTGGCTATATAGCGCTTATGTCAGTAATTGTTTTGGGGGCACTAGGAAGCGCTATCATGATATCAGTAATGTTACAAAGTATTATAACTTCTAAAACAGATAGCAGTACCCAAGCCGGCATTCAAGCAAGGATTCTTGCAATGACATGTGGAGAGGAGGCGTTGCAGATGATTGTAGAGACTGGCACATCTTCTAGAACCGCTTCATTATCTGTAGCGTCTGGAACATGCTCGTATACCATAAGTAGACCAGTATCAGAGACTGTTATACAAGGGGTAGGGGTCTTCGCGTCGAGTACTCAACGTATTGTCATTAGACTAGCTACAACTTCCCCGTTTATGGTGTTGTCCTCATGGCAAGACGTTTCAGACTTTTAATTATCAAAAGTCTGATATACTAAAAAGACAGGTTTCTTATAGGTTTTCCCGGATGGGTTACCGTTAAAAATCTGATTATTATTATAAAAAGTACTTAACTCGTTTCTCTTCATACGTATGAAAACTACATTTCGTAACCAAAAAGGATTCACTCTTATTGAAATCCTCCTCGTGGTTGCAGCTATCGCTATTCTCGCTGGTATTGTAATCGTTGCGATTAACCCAGCTAAGCAATTAGGTGATACTCGTAACGCAGATCGTAGAGCTGCATCTAACACAATTCTAAACGCGGTGTCACAATATGCTATTGATAACAATGGTGTATTACCAGCAGGTATTGCTACAACTACAACAGAAATCTGTGCAACAGGTGCTACATCATGTGCCGGACTTGTTGATCTAACAGTGCTTACTACTAACGCTCGTTACTTAGGAAGTATTCCTAATGAACCACAGAAGACCAATGCTAACGGTGCTGGATATCAAATTTCACGTGACGCAAATGGTCGCATCACTGTATCTGCACAATTCGCAGAACAAGGAGCAGTAATCTCTGTTACTCGTTAATAAGTAACAATATGCTTTCATGGATGAAAAAAAAGAATGCTTCACAAAGTACTTTTACATCCATTATTGCTCATGATTTGAGAACACCACTTTCTGTTATCAAATGGTATACAGAAATACTTCTCGATGAAGATATGGGTCCTCTTAATGAAGATCAAAAACAATATCTTCATACAATAGAATCGAGCAATCAAAAAGCTATACATCTTATAACGTCACTTCTTAATGTCTCGAGACTCGAGCTTGATACATTAAGTGTTTCTCCGGAACCTCTTTTGTTCACTTCGGTGATACAAGAGGTTCTCAAGAAATATGAATCACGTATACAGTCAAAAAATCTAGAACTATCTTTTTTGCAAGAGGGGGACTTCTATACTCTTTCATTTGATAAGCAAATAGCTCTCTATCTCCTAAGTGAGATATTGCAGAATGCTATTACACATTCTCCTTCAGATACTAAACTTGTTGTGAGATTAAAAGGAGCACCAGCACTTATCACCTACAGCGTAGAAGATAGAGGAGTAGGTATCAAGAAAGAAGAACAAGAGTATATAGGGACCAAGATGTTTCATGGGTCCAATACCACTGATGAGACAAAAGGGAGCGGGCTTGGATTATATATTGTCAAAATGCTACTCAAAAAAGTAGGAGGCACATTTGTTTTCTCTAGCGAAGAAGGATATGGTTCTACTTTTACCATAACTATTCCTAATATTTCATTATCTCAAAAGAAGGGGAATGCTCAGATAGAATTGGCATAAGAAGTATTACACTCCCTTTATCACTTCAATGTGCGCCCCAATGCTGTTAAGTCGTTCTGCAATATCAGCATAGCCTCTTTTGATTGAATAGACATTACGAAGAAGTGACTCGCCTTCTGCTCCAAGCATGGCGATGAGAATAATAGCTGTTGGACGAAGTGCTGGAGGGGAGACGATTTGAGCCCCACGTAGTTTTTTGACTCCGGTGACTAACGCTCGGTGCGGGTCAATTAATTTGATGTCAGCACCTAGACGATTAAGTTCAGTGAAGTAAATAGCGCGATTCTCCCACGTCCAATCGTGTAGCAGTGTCTGCCCTTCAGCAAAGCAGCTGATGGGTACAAAGAAAGGGAGATTATCATTGTTAATTCCAGGGAAGGGTTGAGCATGAATCTTGTCGTGTGGTGCGATGAGTTTAGATGGTGAAATGGTGATGTCTACAAGCCTAGTCCTTCCATTTTTAGCAAAGTATTCTTTAGTTTCCTTGTAACGTAGCCCCATTCGCTTAAGCTTCTCAAGCTCAAGGGTTAAGAATTCGACAGGGCATCGCTTAATGGTGAGTGTAGAATTGGTCACTATTGCAGCGGCGATAAAGAACATACTCTCTATCGGGTCTTCTGAGTTGAAGTGTTCAACGGTAGTATTGATATCAGCTACACCGTGTACGGTGAGCGTGGTGGTACCTATACCGTCTATTTTCACGCCCATCGCTTCTAATAAAAAACACACATCCTGAACTTGATAATTAGGAGGTGCGAATTTGATAACTGTCGTACCTTGGATTTTGGCTGCAGCGATAAGCGCGGTGATTGCTCCTGTGTCTGATGATTCATAGAGAGGAATGGTCCCTGTGTGTAGTTTTTTGTGAGAGATGACATAGTGATCACTTTTTGTTTCTATGTCAACACCTAAGTATTCAAGGGCGTACTTGTGAGAGGCAACAGTTCTTTCTCCCATCTTGCACCCTCCTGAGTGAGGAAGGTGGAATGAGTCTGCATAATGAATAAAAGCACCCGCAAAAGTAAATGAGCGAATTCTTTCAGCGACACTTTTATTCATTTTAGAGAATGAGAACTTTTTTGGTGGGGTGATTTCAAGCGCAGTGTCATTATGGGTCCAGCGTATATGTACCCCAACACTTTCTAGAAGTTCTTTATATCTATACACTTCCTCGATATGAGGAATGCCTCGAAGTATTGTGGTGCCTTTATTGATGAGAGCAGCTACCATCATATTGATGGCGCCATTTTTAGAGGTGTTGGTTGTTATGGCTCCATGTAATTTTTTACCACCTCTCACTTTAAAATCTATCGTATCTTGAATTGATACAATATTATGATTCAGCACCTCACCTATTTTCATCAATTGCTCTATGGTGACATTTTGATTACCGGACTCAATACGAGCTACTGCTGATTGAGATGTCTTGAGCCGCTTAGCAAAATCAGCTTGCGTGATTGATTTTTCTTCACGAAGTTTTTTAATAAAGAGACCAATTTTTTCTTGTTCGGATGGTGGCATATATGAGTAGTATATCATATATGATATACAATGTAACATTGTATGCAAACTTAAACTAATGCCTCACCTTATCGCTTTATTAAAAATTCTATTGTGAAGAGAGCTGTAATAGCCATGATGAGTGTGATTGTTCCAACAAGAATATTACTCAGTTTAGAATTTTTATAATTACCCATGATTCGTGTATTGTTGGCGATTAATAATAATATAACAAGAAGCGGGGAGGCGAGTAGTCCGTTAGCTACAGCAGAATAATAGAGCATATGTATAGGATCAAGATTGATAAAATTAAGAATTACCCCTACAAGCATTGCAATAACAAATACAGAATAAAATCCAGTAGCTTGCATAAATGTTTTACTTAATCCTAAATTCATAGAGAATGTTTCTCCAACCGCATAAGCAAAAGATCCAGCGAGTACAGGTATAGCGAGAAGTCCAGTACCTAAAATACCATATGCGAATAAATACACTGCAAAATCTCCCGCAAGAGGACGAAGTGCTTCGGCTAATTGTGTAGCTGTCGCTATCTCTCCTCCGGTTTGCCCGCCGAGAGTCGCAGATGAGCTTATGATAATAAAGAAAGCTATAGTGTTAGAAAGAGTCATTCCAACTATCGTATCTACTTTCATTTGAGCTATATCATGAGAAGTAATTTTTGGTCTTCCTTTGCCGAATCCTACCATAGCTTTTTTGTCTATTTGTTCTTCTACTTCTTCATCTGCTTGCCAAAAAAAGAGATATGGAGAAATAGTGGTCCCCAAGAAGGCCATTATGTTAAGAAGGAAAGATTTTTCCCAGACTATATGTGGTACAAATAATGCTTTCACTATATCTCCCCAATCATAGGTAATAAAAAAAGCACTTATAATATAAGCAAATACAGTGAGCGCTAAATATTTTAATATCTTGGCATAGGTATGATATGGTATGAGGATAATTGTGAGAAGGCTAAATATAGTAACTCCAATAAGCGCGAGGCCGGGGGATAGTGGTACTATCATATGAGTTGCTTGTCCCATAGCGCCAAGATCAGCGCCTATGTTAATAATATTAGCTATACCAAGTAATGTAATAGAAAAGAAGAGTACATATTTAGAGTAATGACTTTTGATGACACCGGCTACACCTTTTCCTGTGGCCATACCAATACGAGCACACATTTCTTGTACCGCAATCATGAAAGGGAGTGAGTATAATGTGAGCCATAATTGTGTTAAACCAAAGAGTACTCCCGTTTGGCCATACGTTGCTATTCCTGAAGGATCATCATCGGCGACACCTGTTATCACTCCTGGCCCGATAGATTTCTTAAGACGATTCCATGTGAATTTCATACAAGTAGTGTATAGTGATTAGCGCTTAGTGGCTAGGGGAGAGGGGGTAGTTTGGCAGACAACAGACACCAGACAGAAGAGAGTGTAGGATACAGAACCTTACGGAATACATATCTTAAAAATGAGAACTTACAACTATTAACCATTAATCGCATTTACACTTGGTGCGCAACTAAATTCTGGTATGCCGCGTTATTCTCTAGTAGCTCATTGTGAGTTCCCTCTCCCGCAATTCTTCCTTTATCCATTACGATTATCTTATCTGCATCACGTACTGTCGAGAGGCGGTGGGCGATTATAATCGTAGTTTTCCCTTTAGACACATCATTGATTGCTTCCATCACCTTGGCTTCATTCTCAGTATCAAGAGACGATGTTGCTTCATCGAAGATGAGAATCTCAGGATCTTTGATAATAGCTCGTGCAATACCTACACGTTGACGTTCTCCGCCTGATAATTTGATGCCACGCTCACCTATGATTGTCTCAAAACGAGCATTCCCAAGTCTGTCATAAAATTCTACTATTCGAGCACTTTTTGCAACTTCTTCCAGATTTTTCTCTGCTTCTTTTTTATGTGTATCATTAATACCCATGAGTATATTTTCTTTGATTGTGTCGTCGAACAGTTCTACATGTTGTTCTACATACCCAATATGTGAACGTATATGAGACCCTTCAATCGTCTTAAGTTCATGGTCGCCAAGTTTGATTGATCCTTCTTGGTAGTCGTATACACGAAGGAGTAGTTTCACTATTGTTGATTTCCCTGAACCAGAGCTACCGACAAACGCAACCTTCTTGCCTTGAGGAATTGTGAATGTAAGACTCTCAAAGAGCGGTCTTTCACTCGCTGGATATTGAAAGCGGACGTTAGAAAAAGTAATAGCGGTATCAATCGAAGGCTTGTTACCAGTTTCCAAAAAATGTGCTTTAGCGTCTATAATGTTAAGATATTTTTCTAGTTCAGTAAAACGAAGAGGCATTTGGCGAAGCGCGCGAATGACGTTAAAAATTTGGCTGTTTGCTTCTCCTATGTATGACCATATAGCATAAATTGAGCCAGCAGTTAATGTCCCTATATATGCCAAGTATATGATTGCGCAGGTGCTTATGGTACGTGTAATCATAAAAAAAGCCCAACGCTTATGACTGTGAGAAATTTGTTTATTCCAAACAAATTTTTTATAATCCAAAAAACTTTGTCTATTAGTTAAATATTTTTTGATATAGAAGTTTTCTACACCTAATGTTCTAATAAGGCTTAAATGCTGAAATGATTCTGTACGAATACGTTTTTGTTTATCCCAGTTATCAACGTCCTGTTTGATGAACGGTCTATGATATGTAGCGAAATGATTACTCCAGAGTATTGCTATAACAAGAACGATAGTTGTAAAAATAGCTATATGTATTGAATAAAATCCGATTGCGATAATAGCAAAAGTAACTTGGGTTATGGTCGGTAAAATAGTGAGCACTATAGTTGAGATAATATTTTCTGCAGCATCTTCTCCACGATTGACAATCTGCTCTTTTACAGCCGAGTGATCTTCTTGATATTGAGAAATATTAAGCCTAAAAATCTTTTCAAAAGAAAATTTCTCTAAATATTGTTGTATTGCAAAATCTATATTATTTTGACCATGTATATCTTTCGCATATCCTATACCAATACGTACAATGTTGATGAGTAGATTGATGACAGTTAGCTCTATAGCTAATTGATAGTCTAATTTGATAATCGCATCAAGTGATTTTGCAATAAGAAAGATACTTAGAACATTGATAGCTTGTTCAGCAATCGTGGCAGAGATTTGAATATAAAAGTCTTTATGGAATTCTTTAAGAAGTTTCCATAAGCGAATAATGAGTGAGAAGTACTTTTGCATCAATGTATCATAACAGAGCTTTACAAATTTTGTAAGTCTTGTTTTGTGATAGTTGGATGTGATATACTTCAGATATCAAAAAAGAGTCAAATACAAAAGCGACGCCGTAGGCGTCGCTTTTGTATTTCTAGTAACCAGTAACTACTAACTAGTAACTAGGTTCTTACGCATGTAGATGAAGATAAATATCTTCAAGCGCTCTCACAGCGTCTCCAGCTGCAATATTATTCTGGTGATAGAGAACATCGGTACAGTCTCCAGCTGCCCAGATACCCTTCACTGAAGTTTCTTGGGTGCGAGGATTAATGACTACATTCCCTGTGTCGTTCAGTTCCACAAAACCTTTAACAAATGATGTTGCGGGGATTTGACCAATTTCTACGAAGACACCGGCTACATCTTTTTTGATTTCATTTCCATTATGAGCGTAGGTGAGAGACTCAACAAAGACACTGCCTTCTATTTTGGTCGGTACTGCATTTTCGATGAGAATGAACTTTGGATTACGCTTTAATTTTTCTACTGTTATTTCGTCAGCTCGTGGCGCGCTGCGCGATAGAAGGGTAACGCTTTTACAGTAAGCAAGTAGTTGAGCAGCTGACTCAAATCCTGCATTTCCACCGCCGACAACTACAACATCCTGATCTCCAAAAAGGGGACCATCACACGATGCACAGTAGGTAAGTCCTTTGTGTTCCAAGGCGTCAGCTCCAGGGACTTCAAGTCGTCTACGAGATGATCCGGTCGCTATAAGTATTGTCTTAGAGTGATAGATTTCTTTTTTGGCAGTGATAACGAATCCGCCTTCTTCACCGGACACTTGGTCGACTTCATCTTCCTTGATGGTCAAAAAGTCACCCTTATACTCTTCTACATGCTTACGAAGGGAGTCACCAAGAGCTTGTCCTGAGATATGTGGTGTTCCAATCCAGTTTTGAATATCGTCAGATACAATCGATTGACCTCCCCATTCTTTTAGAATAAGAAGTGTTTTTAATTGTTTGCGCGCAGCGTATACTGCTGCTGCGCATCCCGCTGGTCCTCCACCGATAATAGTAAGATCGTAATGCATAAAATAGTTTTAAGCTTCTATAGGTTTAATAAAGATACTTTTGAGTATATCACGATGATATACTGGTAAAATATGGTACATAACTTAAACGATTTTGATTTTTTGGTAAAAAAATCTCTTTCCTCTTTTAATGATTTTTGTAGCGAAAAACAACTTTTAAACAAGATTGAAGCTGATCACGTTGGTTTTAAGTGTGAATCTAAGGAGTCTTATGAAAACAAAAGAGGATGTTTTGAGTTTGAAAGCCTCTATATTTTCCAATCTATTATTTCAAATAGAAGAATTTCTGTTATTGGTTTAAGACATGGCATAGAAACAACGGTTGGGTATCTAAACTATCTAGAGCTTTCTGATCAAAAACAAGATAACTCACAAAAGGAAGGGGTGGATCATGTTGAAGTCGTGCCAAGGGGCTGTACGTATGAAGAGCTTATCACTCATCTGCTCAAACAGGGTGTAACTCTTAAAGAAAATATCAAACCCCATCACACAACCTACGACACTATTCTTCCTTCTGGGTTTGTGATTAAATTCTCACGAGAAAAATTAGTTGATAAAATTAAAAGAGACGAGATTAAATAGTTGTGTTTTAAAAGAGTATTAAAAGACCGCCATTATGGCGGTCTTTTTGTATTACTTCTTCCTTCTGAGGAATGGTGGAAGCGCTTCCCAGTCATCATCTTCTTCATCTTCGAATTTGAATGTTGGTTTTTTCGGAGCTTGTTCTTTTTGAGGTTGAGCTATTACTTTTTCTTCAACTTCTTTTTTCTCTACTTGGGTTATTTCGTGATCGATGCGACCCTTTTCTTCCGCTGCTACTTTGGTTTCTTGGATTGTAGGTTCTGGAGTGCGTGTAAGCTCTTCTCTCTTATTCTCAGTGATTGTTGGCGTCTCGTATTCTCTCGCTGGTCTTCCCATACCATTTGGGAATCCGGTTGCGATGACGGTGACTTTGACCTCATCTTTCTTGAGTGTTGGATCAGTTGCGATACCGAAGATTATCTTCGCATCTTTATCAACTGACTCTGTGATTATCTTCGCAGCTTCTTGAACTTCAAGCATTCCTAAATCTTCCGCACCATAAATAGCGAAGAGTACACCCTTTGCCCCATGAATAGAAACATCAAGAAGAGGGGAGTTAACAGCAGAAGATGCAGCTTCCTTGGCTCTATTTTCTCCAGTTCCCTTACCTACACCCATAAGTGCTGTACCTGAGTCCTTGAGTATTCTCTTGATATCAGCGAAGTCGAGGTTGATTGTCCCAGCTGTTCGTATAATATCAGAAATACCTTCAACTGCTTGGCGTAATACTTCGTCACACATTTCAAATGCTTGCTTTACTGTAGTATTTTTGTCGATGATTGAGAGTAATCTGTCGTTAGGGATGACGATGAGAGCATCTACCTCCTTTTCTAATTCTTCGAGGCCTCTTTCTGCGAGCTTCATACGCGAAGCTCCCTCAAAGAAGAATGGCTTGGTGACAACAGCTATAGTGAGTATGCCTTCATTCTTTGCAATTGATGCTACAACAGGGGCGGCTCCTGTTCCTGTTCCTCCACCCATGCCACAGGTGATGAATACCATGTCAGTACCTTTCATAACATCTTGTACTTCTTCTTTGGTTTCCTCTGCAGAACGCTTCCCAATCTCTGGATCCATCCCAGCTCCTAGTCCTTTGGTGAGATTCTTACCGATGTGAATTTTTTTGGAAGCTAATGAATGATGTAAGTCTTGAGTGTCTGTATTCATCGCTACGAAATCAACTCCTTGTAGCTTCGAGTTAATCATATGATTAAGAGCGCCTTTTCCTGATCCTCCGATCCCTATCACCTTTATGCGTGCGAAACTTTCAATGTCTGGGGTTACTTTTGCCATATGTAAAATAGATTATTTTGCCTCTAGTGGTATCTATCTACTATATCAAGTAAGAAGATTTTTTGCAAAGCTACAAATTTGAGCTTGTTTTCTTAAAAACTATTGAAAATTAAGGCAAAAATTGAGAAATAAATTTCTTGACACGCAAAAAGAGTGATGTTATCAAATCTTTAAAAATATCCTTTTCGGTATCTGTCGGTGCCAAAAATGTTAATCCATACACTCGGGCCCAATGGCCTTCCTTGACTATATCATTAGTAATTCTCGACATTTCGTCTGTGATTAATTTGATAGGAAGCTTGAGTTCATTTCTAAAAACATATTCTATACGAGGAACATAAGAAGAAGATCCAGTGATAATAACTCCAGCTGGTAATAATTCTGCACGACTTATTCTCGATAATTCTTTGTTAATTTTTTTGCAGAGATCTTCTAGTCGAGCTTCGATGATTTCCTCTATCTTTCTTTTGGAGTATGCGGTGGTTGATCTCCCTAAGACAACAGCCTCAGCTTCATCAAGAGTTATCTTCATACCAAGAGCAACGTCTCGTATAATGTCGTCTCCACCTATTGGAATAGTCGAAATAAGAAGCGGTACGTTTTTTTCATATACCAAAATAGAGGTAACAGTCTTGCCTATATTAATGAGAGCAACTCCCGAGACTTTTTGTTTCTTGGTGAGAAGGGGGATACTCTCTGCTATTGGTCCTGCTATGATGTCAGTGACAGAGACATTAGCTTTATCTAATGTTTTCTTGAGCACATTCATACATTGAAGCGGATAGGTGACATAGAGTGTCTTGGCTTCTAAACGATTGCCTCGTACACCTAGTATGTCTCCTTGAATTTTGTTACCGTCTACTTTGTAATCAATTGGTATTGAGTGAATAATAGATTTGTTACGAATGTCAGTGACGCCACGATGCCCATCTTTGATGGCATTCTCTATATCGATATCAGTGACGGCTGCATCTCCTCGAGACACTTGAGCATAACCACTACCGTGATGCGACGATAATCCGTAAGCTGAAAGCGATATGAGTGTAGAGACGGTTCTGTGCCCGGTTGATGATTCTAGGCTCTCGATTGCGTTCTCAATAGCGTTGGCTATTTCATCTGTATCTATAATATTGCCTTTATCTATTCCGTCGAGAGATTTTGTATATGATGCTATGACAATAGGATATCTAGATTCTTCACGCATAATAGACCCCAAAGCTCGTAGGGTACTACTCCCGATATCTATTCCCACTATCATTTGATCATTATGTTTAGCCACGGAAAAAAGCGTTAGTGTATTTAGTTTCTAATGCTTCCATTGTACTACCATGATCGTAACCTTTCAAATGGAGACATCCATGAACAAATAGTAAATGTAGAAACTGGAGATATGACATGTTGAACTTCTTCGCGTCACGTCTCGCTATCGAAAGACATATGTAGATCTCGCCCTCATTCTTATCAAGAGGGAAGGATAGAATATTGGTTGGGTAATCTTTTTCTCTGTATAATCGGTTGCGTTCTTGAGACTCTTGTGGAGAGCAGAATATAACAGTGAGGTTGTAGCTTTTGCCGAGAATTTTTGAATGTATCGCTTCAAAAGGAATAGCGGGGAGGGCTCTGCCTTTTCTTACTACTGTTAAGTTTTTGTTTTCTAAAAATGCCATAGTGTTATTATGGAGTATAACAAAAGAGATGCAACGTGATGCATCTCTTGTTGTTATTTATCTGCGTTTCTTCTTTTCTACTAGTTTACCCATTTTCTTCGCTTCTTCGTATTTTGCTTGACCTGCGAGTTTCTTCATCTTAGCTCGCTTCACCTTAAGAGGAGAGAGGGCTCTATCTGAGTAACGGATACTTCTAACACGAGGAAGTACTCCTGATTCTTGAACTCGCTTCTGGAAGCGGCGAACGAGAGAGAGAACATTCTCAGTTCCGTTCTTTTTTACTTCGACGTTTATTTTTGACATAGTGGTTGCAATTATAGCACAGCAATTAGCAATTAGCAATTAGCTTTTAGGCAAAAGCATGCAGTCTAGGCAGGGGATGGAAAATCAAAAAAGAAAAGAGGAAATACAAGAGTGCAACCCAAAGGGTTGCGCTCTTGTATTTAAAACCAATTACTAATAACCAATAACTAATTACTATTTAAGATGCTTAATATAGTCTGACAACGCATCTATCTTCACTGTATCTTGTGACCTAGTCTTCATGTCTCTCACAATCACTGTGTTATCCATCGCTTCCTTTTGACCGAAGATGATTACATACGGCACTTCCATCTTTTCTGCCATAGCAAGCTGTGTACCCAGTGAATCTTTTGATATTGATTGATAAACAGGGATACGCGCCTTACGAAGTGTCTCCATAATACACAAACTCTTAAGCTTAGCTTCAAAGCCAAGTTGTATAAAGTACACTTTAGGTGTCTTCATAATTCTCGGCATAAGTTTCTTACATTCTGGGAACATCATGATACGTTCTATCCCGAGACCTGTTCCAACTGCAGGGACATCTTTTTTGTTCCCTAGCATTTTGGCTAAACCATTATATCTTCCACCGCCTGTGACGGTAATTTCTTTTTCATTACCATTCTCATCTGTGTCTATCTTGATGATTTCAAACACAGTGCGAGTATAATAGTCGAGACCTCTTACGAGAGAATTGTTGACTCTGTATTGAATACCCATCTCTTCTAGATACTGTAATACTTCTTTGAAATGATTTCTCGCATCATTTGACAAATATGACAACGATGAAGGAGCTTGTTCTTTGAATTCTTGGCATTCAGGTTTCTTGCAATCAAGAAGACGGAGAGGATTAGTCTTTATTCTTTCGTGACAGTCCTTGCACATAGAACCTATATGCTTCTTGTAATAATTCGTGAGCTCTTTTAAGAAGGGGGCTCTATTCTCTTTGTCTCCCATTGAGTTGATATCTACGACTAAGTCATTGAAACCAAATTCTTCTAATATTGTGATAAGTGTTCGTATGATGAGTGCATCGGCTATAGATTTGTCAGTGCCTAGAATTTCTAAGTTGAATTGTCTGAACTGTCTGAGTCGTCCACGTTGTGGATTCTCATGACGATATACTGGCCCATAAGAATATAACATCACAGGTTGAGGAAGCGAGTGCATGCCGTGTTCTATATATGAACGCATTACAGAAGCTGTATACTCTGGACGTACAGCGATACGTTCAGAACCTTTGCCTTTGAATGAATACATTTCTTTATCGATAACATCAGTCCCTTCACCGAGCGCCTTGCCGAACACATCCTCCTTTTCTAGTACTGGAGTTTCTATTGGCTTGAAACCGTAGTAGACAGCTATCTCTTGAGCTTTTTCAAAGAGTCCTTGATAGGCATAATATGTTTCATCAAAAATATCATGCATGCCTTTTAATGCGGTAGGGGTTTCTTTTTTTGATTGATCATTATCACTCATATATGTATTGTTATTATAGTTCTTAGTTTATTCATTAAAACTATATTGTCCAGGATGGTATGACATCATCTGGAACGGATAAATTCTAAACAGTACTTTTCCTTTTATATCTTCTCTTTTTAATTCGCCCCAATCTCTACTGTCATAGCTTTGATCTCTGTTGTCACCCATCACAAAGTATTCGTCATCTCCTAATGTTATGTCTGCAGTCTTTTCTCGATTTGAGTAGATGACATACTCTTCATCTAACTGTAGACCTTTAGGATACTTATCATTAAATATCGTAGTGACTCCATTTCGTATCACTACTCGTTCATTAGGGAGTCCGATGAGACGCTTGATAAGATATTTCCCTTCATAGGGATTCTTTTTGTTTTCATGGAGGCGGAAGATGATTATTTCTCCACGATTAGGGGCGTGATTGCGATAGGAAAGCTTGTCTACCAACAGGAATTCTTTGTTGTGATAGGTTGGAAGCATTGAGTTACCATCAACGATAAAAGGCTGTATGAGGAATATTTGTACTAATTTTACGATGACGATGATTCCAACTATCCACACAAAGAAAGACATAGGCGCTTCGTCTTCTTCTAAGAGTTTGAGCCGTATGAGAAGCTCTCTCCATTTCTTGGAGAAGGTGGCAAAGAGGAGAGCTATGAGTAATGCGCCGAGTAATACGAAGATGAAGAAGGAGATGGGGTTCTGCATCATGTCTGTGAAGGAGCTGAGCATGTCGTGAACAATCGTAGAAGTCATTATGATAGTGAGTATATAGATATGAATTACTCTCTGCAAGTAGAGGGTATTGTTACTAGGTACGTGCTGATAGTTGCTAGTGATTGTTAATCCATTGCATACACTGTTTAGACTATTAATTATTATTTTCTGATGACTAGTAACTAGTGACTAGTAACTATATACTGTGTGATATGAAAATGTTCACACTTATTCCACTCGGTAATCCAGGAGATAGATATGCTCACACTCGTCACAATGTGGCGAGAATAGTGCTTTCTATGATTAAGGATGAAGTGATGAAGTTATCACATCTTGAGATTATGACCCCAACTACATTTATGAATGAAAGTGGGAAAGCCGTAGCAGACTATTTGAGATATCATAGTGGAAGAGAGGTGATTATTATGTATGATGACAAGGATTTGGCATATGGCACCTTTAGAATCTCATATGACAGGGGAGACGGAGGGCACAATGGGTTAAAAAGCGTCATTGAGTCGCTTGGCAAAAAAGATTTCATCCGCATTCGTATCGGTATAGCACCGAAAGGAACCGACGGTGAGTTAGTCAAACCTCCTCATGGAGACAAAGTTCAAGGGTATGTGATGGGTCAAGTAACAGAAGAAGAGGTTAAAGAGTTACGAGCAATCGCCCACGATCTAATAGCTGCGATAAGAACAATAGTTGATGATGGATACACAAAAGCGATGGAAAAATTTAATTAGGAAATGCTTTTTTACCCAAGAAGAGACAAATAGAAATTAAATAGTATACTAAATAACTATCATGCAAACATTTAATGAAACTCCTCACAATAAAAAAGCAGTAGAAAGAAGCGGAGCCCCCCAGGAACAACTTTCGCGGGATGATTATGACCGGGTTGGACATCAAGTTTCTTCGCTTGCTCATTTTTTAGAAGTTACTGGTCACAATAATGCGATGAAAGGGGAACAGTATTGGTCTGATCTTTATGCAAAAAAGGGTTCTGATTTTAAAAAACTTCTTTCACAAACAGCTCAACAGTCATTTTCAAAAAAAGTAGAGATCGGCAGACGGTTCCTTGAATCAGAAGATATTAGCCCTTTTGCGAAGTATCTAGAAACACTTCCACTTATGGCGAATAAAGAAGGTAGGCTTGGTGCATATGTTACAGCTGATGTTCAGGCAACTGCTAAGTTTGACGATGCGGGGAATTTTTATGTTGATCACATAGTAACGCTTAGAAATAAATATGATTATAGTAAGGTTGAAAAGTCTCTTCATCCAGAAAAAGTAAGAAAGCAAGTATCTTTTTTGGTTGATACTACAACGAACTTACACCCAGAAGGATATGGTAAGAAAGTGGAAATGCTTAAACGTCATTGTTTAGATACAGGAAAAAAAGCCTCAGTTCTTGGATATGTGAATGAGTTCGGAATACCTAAGCTTAGTGCTCCTAAAGTAATAGTAGGTGTTTCAGAAAGCACTTTGAATGCTTTTTCTAAAAAAATAAGACTCGCTACATCTGTTACGGCAAATGGAATGATGATAACTAGCGATAGGATGTTTGACGACATGTTTAGGGATTTCTTTTTTGACTATATTCAAGCCGCATTAGTAAATGCAGAAGATAGTGTTCTTTATATTAATGAACTGATATCAGGATTGGCAAATGATACAACCTCAAAGCAGAGAATTTCTGACCTGAAGGATCTTAGAGAATCGTATCAACAAATAGTTGATTTTATAAAAGTATATAAAGTAACTCCGGTAGAAAAAGAAAAAACCCAGCAAGAGTAGTCATCTCTAGCTAGGCTTATTAAAAGGGTTTTCAAGAAAGCATTTCTATCCTTTTTTTTTCTAATTCATCTAGTTCTAAAAGAATAGATGAATCTTGGTTGGCAGAATTACGCCTCTCGTTTATTTTTTCAAAAGCAGCAATCACCGCTTCTCTGGACATTCCAAAAAAAATCCTCTTCCCATCATCGAAGTAAGAAGAGTAAACTTTTTGTTGTTCAGGAGTTAATCCTGTTACATCATATTCGAGCGTTGTTTCTTGGCCCATAGCGGCACCTCCTGTTCGTACACCTAAGATCACACTACACTATTTTTGTAGATATGTAAAGTGCGACGCCTACGGCGTCGCACTTTGTATTTTTATATATTCTTCTAATCACTAACGACTAATCATTAGCGACTATCAATTACTCACTACTTCTTATCTCCAAAAGAAAGCGTCATTCTCTCCTCATCAGCATCAAAGAGAGTGATTGAGAATGTATAACTCTTTCCAAGTGAGAGAGCTTCGCGGAGCTTAGCTTCGTCTCCGAATTCAGAGACATGCACAAGACCAGCGACACCTTCTTCAACAGATACAAGAGCACCATGCTTGTTGAATTTGATAACAACACCTTGTACTTGATCACCTTTTTTGTACTTCTTAGCAGCTTCTTTCCAAGGATTATCCTTGAGTGCTTTAAGAGAAAGAGATATTTTGTTATCTTTTATCTCAATAATCTTAGCTCGCACTTTGTCTCCGACACGAGCATGTGAACGAGTGTCTTCTACGAGTCCCCAGTCAATTTCGCTCTTGTGTACGAGACCTTCTACTCCGTCTGTTAACTTAATGAAGATACCGAATTCAACAACCCCGGTTACAACACCTTCAACTTCATCGTTGATAGCGTAGTTATTAGTTGTAACACCTTTAACTTCTTTTGTTGAAACGCCACCATCTTTTTCAGAGAAGATAAGCTTACCTTCTTTTGGAAGAGCAGAGATGATGCATACAGGAATACGCTTACCGATGAGCTTCTTGAGTTCACGGAGGATTTTGTCTTTGTCTCCGTCTTCAACACGAGGATAGTTCTCCTCCTTGAGTTGAGATGCTGGGAGGAATCCTGAAATACCTTGCCAATCGATGATGAGACCACCTTTGTTCGCATCTTTGATAACGAGATCCATAACACGCTTCTCTTTGATTGCGAGTTCAGCATCATTCCAAATGAGTGCTTGGCGAGCTTCTTTGAGTGAGAGTTCTACGTATCCGTCTTTGTTTTCTCTTGTTACTATTTTGGCTGAAATAGTATCTCCAATGTTGATACGCTTGATAACGTCACGAGCATTCATGAATTCGAATCCATAAATAATACCGGTTCCAGAAACACCGAGATCTACATAGAGAGCCGCTTTTTCTATAGCGATCACTGATCCCTCTACAATATCATCTGTCTTAAGTACTACAGCATCTACTGCGAAAGGTACTACTACTTGTTTTGTTGTTGTCATAAAAAATAAAAATGTCCCACACGAAAGGTGGGTTAATCACATTTCGGTTTGGTTTTCCTCTTTGTCTTTTACTTCGCACAAAATGAGGGGGTTACGCCAAATCGTTATCTATTAATAGATGTGTCACAATACTACATTTTTTTTAGGAAAAAGGCAAGGAAGAGAATCGTTTAGGCAGTAGTTTATGGTGAATATAAAATAGAGCATAGAATGTAGAATATAGAGCATAGTGTTTCCAGGGGTATTGCCTTAGGAAAGATGAAATATAGAAATAGGGAGTTTTGTGTATAAAAACAAAAACCCGCAAAAGCAGAGCTTTTGCGGGCGGTGATGAGTTCAGTGACTGATCTCAATGGCTCTTGTCTTGCCAGAGCCGGCAGAACGAAGATTTCGATCTTTGTAGATCTGACGACCGTGGAAGCCGTGAGAGTCACGTTCTTTATAGACAGGAATCCCGATCGGATTCCTATCGCATGTGCGATGTGTCATAATGCGCCCACTCCGTTCACCTAAGTATTCAGGCCGGGTTTTCTTTCCGTAATGATGATATTTCGGAATGCCGGTTTGCATGGGTTTGTGGTCCCAGTCAATCATCCCCACACTAATCGCCACTTTCTTGGCTTTTTTGGAACGGCGAGGACGTTTTTTCTTGGGGGCGACCACAATCTCAGGCTTGCCCACATTCAAATGTGCTGGGATTTCTCCAGTGAATGCAACGAGGGTGCCGTCAATATATGTGCACATACTTAATCTCCTTATAAATGTGCAGAGTTGAAATAAAACATGTGTTTCGAATCTTTGTATAGAATTCTTGCACGCTGTATATATTATACATAATTATTGTATTTTGTCAAGTAATTTTCTGGCATTTTTTCATTAAATAACCACAATAAACCTTTTAAAACAAGTATTTTATTGTATTTGTATTGTATTCCTAACCTCAACTTTTTCTTTTGAAAAGCGCGTCGCAGACTGGCGATCCGAAACTAGAGTACATTTTTAGCAAAAAATGATACGGTTTTTCAAAAGGAAAAGTAAAATAAAACATATTTTAAATTAAAGGCTTAATTAAAAGAATTTATAAAAAAGAGGTCATATGGTATTATTGTCTTCATGATTATCACTCATTTTGGAAGACAACATTTTAAATTACAGGTAGGCGATTTAACCTTTGCTATTAATCCTGTTTCAAAAGATGGAAAGGGGAAAATCGCCAAGTACGGCGCTGATGTGACCCTCATCACTACCAATCACCCAGACTATAATGGAGAAGAACAGACAATGCATGGAGATAAGACTCCTTTTGTGATACGAGGAAGAGGGGAATATGAAGTAAAAGATATTTTTATTAAAAGTTTCTCAACAGCTACAGAATTAAAAGAGGGTAAGTCCACAAAAACGTATCAGAATACATCGTATGTGTTCACCTTCGATGGTATACGAGTGACATTTCTTGGAGCTCTTTCTCATATGCTCGAATCAGAACATAAGGCAATCATCGATGAGACAGATGTGCTCTTCGTCCCTGTTGGTGAGGATGGATTCCTCCTTAATCCATACGATGCTCATAAGCTCGCTGTCTCTCTTGAACCAAAACTTATTATCCCGATGGACTACAATGAACAATCACTCCCGATATTCTTGAAAGAGGCAGGAAGTGAAAAGGTTGAACCAGTCGAGAAGCTCACTATTAAAAGAAAAGATATAGACGGGAAGTTGGGTGAAGTGGTCCTCTTCCACGAGATGTAAGGTGCGGTTGCTAGATAACAGATTGTAGGCATTAGAGTAATACAAAAGCATGAAGGCTACGTTTTCATACTTTTGTGTTACTTAAAAACTAAGTACTAAAAATTATCACCTGTTCTTGCTATACTTTTTGTATGTCTACGCACAAGTCTCTTTTTTCTCGATATCGTACATATATACATCAGGCCCCAGAGTCTATACTACATCTCCATGCGATCCTCTTCGCTTCGTGCATCACACTCTTACTTGGATGTGCCTTGCTTTATTTTGAATATGGTTTTTGGCGAGAAACGTACTACAGTGTCGACACTTCAGTATTAGAAGGAGACAAGATACAACAAGAATCCATCTCTCCATTTCAAATGCTTACAGATATGAAAGATAGATTTAATGCTACATTGGATATGAACAAAGTCGGAGCTGGATTCTTTGATGGAAAGGAAGTCTATAGTCAGAAAGAAAGCTTTTTGAAGGGTGAATAAATAGTCTTTTTGTGATATACTAAGAACCACTATTATCTAAATAATTTAACGATTACTTGTCGTATGGCTAAGAAAAAATCAGAAATCGAAGAAGGGGGAAATGCTCAAGAATCTGTTACCCACACAGGACTGCTCCCTATCAATATTGCAGATGAAATGCGTAGCGCGTATCTTGACTATGCGATGAGTGTTATCACGTCTCGTGCTCTCCCTGATGCTCGAGATGGTCTAAAGCCAGTACATCGAAGAATATTGTTCGCTATGAATAATATGGGGCTCACTCCAGGAGCCAAATTCCGTAAGTCAGCAACGGTAGTAGGTGAAGTACTCGGTAATTATCACCCACATGGAGATGCCTCTGTGTATGACGCGATGGTGAAGACAGCTCAAGACTTTTCATTCCGTTATCCTCTTATCTTAGGACAAGGTAACTTCGGATCAATTGACGGAGATGGAGCAGCTGCGATGCGTTATACGGAAGCTAAGATGAGCAAACTCTCAGCTGAGATGTTAAGAGATATAGAAAAAGATACAGTTCAAATGGAGCCTAATTATGATGGGACAAAGAAAGAGCCGCGAGTGTTACCAACAGCTGTTCCTAATCTTCTTTTGAATGGAACTTTGGGTATTGCTGTAGGTATGGCTACCAATATCCCTCCTCACAATCTCGGAGAAGTGATTGATGCCACTGTGCATTTGATTGATAATCCTCATGCTACTAATGAAGATCTGTGCGAGCATGTCAAAGGTCCAGATTTCCCAGTTGGGGGAATAGCATTTGGTCAATCAGATATACGACAAGCCTATGCTACAGGTCGTGGAGGAGTGGTCGTGAGAGGAGAGGCAGAAATAGTAGAACAAAAAAACGGCCAATTCCAGATTATCGTAACATCACTCCCGTATCGTGTAGTCAAAAGTAATTTGATAGAAAATATCGCTGATCTCGTGCGCGACAAGAAGATTGAAGGCATCAAAGGATTACGTGATGAATCAGCCAAAGATATTCGAGTGGTGATTGATCTAAAGAGCGGTGCACAACCTCAGAAGGTTCTCAATTATCTCTATAAGCATACAGAATTAGAAAGCACATTCCACTATAACGTGGTCGCTTTGGTTGACGGTATTCCACAAACGCTTGCTCTTAAAGGAGCTCTTGAATCATTCGTTGGTCATCGCAAAGAAGTAGTACGTCGTAGAACAGAATTTGATCTCAAGCGAGCACTCGAGAAAGAACATATTTTGCTTGGTCTCAAAAAGGCATTGGATCATATCGATGAGATTATTCAGACTATCAAAAAATCAAAAGATACCCCAGATGCTCACGCGCAACTTATCAAGAAATTTAAATTTTCTGAGATTCAAGCAACAGCGATTCTTGAGATGAAGCTACAGCGTTTAGCTGGACTTGAGAGAAAGAAAATAGAAGATGATCTCAAAGCCGTACAAGCACTCATTGCGGAATTACAAGCAATTCTTAAATCAGAGAAGAAGATGCTCGCTATCATCAAAGAAGAACTTGGCGATATCAAAGCTCGTTATGGAGATGAGCGTCGTACTAAAATAGTGAAGCATAGAGCAAAGGAATTCAATCCAGAAGATTTGATCGCAGACAAAGAAGAAGTACTTGTCTATACTCAAGGTGGTTATGTGAAGCGTACTGATCCGAGTGAATTCAGAACACAGAAACGCGGAGGAGTCGGAGTGGTTGATATGAATACCAAAGAAGAAGACTTTGTGACTATTTCACTCACCACATCGTCCCATTCAGATGTGCTCTTCTTTACTGATAAAGGGAAGGCGTATCAGATTAAGATGTATGATCTCCCAGAAGGTAAGCGTGCTACTCGTGGTAAGAGTATTATGAACTTCCTTCAATTAACAGATGGTGAGAAGGTGACATCCATTTTACCTATGCCAAAAGATATCAAAGAGATGAAAGGTGTATCGCTTATGATGATTACAAAGGGAGGAACAGTGAAGAAATGTTCTGCTGAGAGTTTCAAAGATGTGAGAAGAAATGGATTGATCGCTATCACTCTTGATGCCAAAGATGAGTTACTTGCTACGCTTTTTGTGACAGGTGAAGATGATGTTATTTTGACTACACAAGAAGGACAGTCGATACGATTTAATCATGATGATGTTCGTGAGATGGGGCGACAAGCGGCTGGAGTTATTGGTATGCGCCTTGATAAAGGGGATGTTATTGTAGCTGCAGACAAGATTATTGACGGAGGGAAGGGCGCTGAGCTCCTCATCATGACTGCGAATGGGTATGGCAAGAAGACCAAACTCTCAGAATACAAAACACAAAAGCGTGGTGGTTCAGGTATCAAAACAGTGAAGGTTACAGAGAAAACTGGCAAGCTTATCGTAGCCCGTGTTGTAACAAAAGAAAATGAAGAATTACTTGCAGTATCTAAAGACTCTCAAGTGATTCGTACTGAGATTTCATCTATTCCAACCCTCGGTCGTGATACTCAAGGTGTGAGAATTATGAAGTTGCGTGATTCAGATTCTGTTGCCTCGTTTAACTTGCTCTAAAGAGTTAAGAAAGAGGATAGGGAAGAAGGGTGGCGGCATACAGCAAAAGCATGAAGGCGTACGCCTTCATGCTTTTGCTGTATGCCGCCACAACATAAACCTAAACGTAACCTTCTTAAGAACTTATCGCTATAAAAGCATAGTGATAATTCCCTGCTTGTAATCGTTTGAGTAATCTGAACCCGTGAGCTCGTGTGAGAGTGATTGCTTCTTCTTCGGTTATCACTTGATCTTTGTGTGGGCCTATACCACCGAAAGAATCTTTCCAGTCAACAAAGAGAAGTTGACCTTCTGGTTTTAATAGTGTGGCTATTACAGAAAGTGCTTTGTCTCTATCTTCGCATTGAAATAATGTATTAGATATCACCATAGCATCGAGGCTGTATGCGTCTATGGGTATATGCTTTTCTATATTAGCCCATAGCATCTCTACATTTAGTATTCCTCGTTTGTCGAGTGTTGTAGCGAGAGTGTGGAGCATGTCTCTGTGTATATCAACAGCATAGACTATACCAGTCTCACCAACTTCTTCTGATAGGGCGATAGTGTAGACACCTGTCCCAGATCCAATATCAGCGACCCTGTCGCCTGGTTTCAAATATAATTCAGATACAAGATGTTTAGGAGTAAGAAACATAAAAATAGTGTATAGCAAATTTCTTGTAGTTGATAGTGGAGAGTGAGAGGTGAAGGAGGGGGTGTGGTAGCGTATGCGGCTGCGATGATGTGGAGCCTTCGGCCCCACATCATCGCAGCCGCATACGCTACATACTTTTGTGCCACTTTTCTCCACTAGCCACTAATCATTAATCGCTATACACTGTCATAATGGTACGTAATATTATTCTCGGATTAGGAATCGTAGCATTCCTCTTCGCCATTCTCATTTTCTCTGGCAAGCTCCCCATAGGAAGAACAGAAGAAAAACCTCAAGGGGATGTTTTTGTGTGGGGGACTATCCCTTCTGAATATATTGATAAAGTGTTTCAAGATTTTAATAGCAAAAGCGAAGGGTATATAATCACCTATCGCTATATCGATGAATCAAAATTTCAGACCACATTAGTTGAAGCCCTAGCCGAAGGGGTTGGTCCTGATCTCATCATTGCCCCACATCAGATTCTCCTTAAAGAAGCGTCAAGAATCAGCTTCTTCCCATCTACAAATTTGAGAGAAAAAGATTTCAAAGACAGATATATTGATAGCTCATATATTTTCTATGACAGAAGAGGAGCCGTCGCTCTGCCTATTTTTATGGACCCGATGGTACTCCTCTATAACCGCTCTCTCCTCTCAAGAAGTGGGGTTGTTTCGCCGCCTGTTTATTGGGATGAAATAACAGCACTCTCTTCTTCCCTCACTATACGTCCAGGGAGCCAATTCTCTCAGTCTGCTATAGCGCTCGGTACTCCGAATACCCCGCATGCTAAAGATATTTTGATGACCATGGTGTATCAATTAGGGCAGACTCCCGTGCAGTCATCATTTGGGCCTGATGGATCGTCTATCTATAGTGTTACCGCTAATAAGTCTTCTATTTATGATGAGAATGTATTACCTCTTGTGACCTCTGTTCGATTCTTCTCACAATTCGGAGATTCTGGGCAACTCACATACTCTTGGGATGATTCACTTGGTAAGGCAGATGATGTGTTCGTCGCTGAGAAACTTGCGATGTATATAGGGTATGCGAGTGATTTAGCACTCTTTAAGGCGCGTAATCCTCGAGGTGAATATGAGATGACTACACTTCCTCAAGTGAGAGGTTACAATACATTCGTCACCGGTACGAGATTATATGGTGTCGCTGTGCTCAAAAGTACCAAGAATCCTTTTACTGCATTTTCTGCACAGCTACAGATTTCAGGTGAAGAGATGTCAGGCAAGATAGCGAGCTCTCTTGGAGTTGTTCCTGCGTATAGATCGTTTTTGAATATTCAAGGATTGGATGCTGTTATTTCAAGAAGCGCTCTTGCTGCGAGAGTGTGGCTAGATCTTCACCCTAAGGAGTCAGAAGAGTATACTAAGATATTAATAGGGGACATTATCAATTATCGTTATGGAGTAGTAGATGCAACCAATCTCTTCGTATCACGATTAAGAGATTTGTATACAGAAGACAAATAACACAGAAAAGAAAAATAGAAAAGTCGTATGGTATATAACAACAACACAATATTAAAACATATAGCTACTTTAGTACTATTCTTTTCTTTTGTTTTTGGTGTAGCGACACCTGCACTTGCTCAAGAGGGGGCAATTTCTGGAGACTCTCGCTGTGGGGGAAGTTTGAGAGACATGTGTGACGCAAAAGATTTAAAAGATCTGGTTCAAGACGGTGTTATTTTGTTCATAGCAATATTTATACCTATCATGGTGGTTATGATAGTGATATGGTTCACTCAAGCCTATTGGTCTGCAGCTGATGGCAATGCTTCAGCATACAAAGAGGCTAGAAGGAAAAGCATGTGGGTGCTCTTTGCTTTAGTTCTTGTTCTGTTCATTGTGGGTGGAGGGCTCTTTGCGATAGTTCAATTAGGTGGAGGAAGTGAACCTCTGCTTAAGTCTCTCAGATTTTTCTCAATGGAGCCATTTGTTCAAACAGCGTATGCGCAAGATACACTTCCGTCACCTACTACACACACAACAGTGCTTAGTTTGGTGCAAGGGTTATTCTCTATAGTGATGTCATTCTTTGTGTTCCCTCTTCTTATCGCGGCGTGGGTGTGGACAGGGTTTTCGTATATCAACGCTCAAGGGAAGCCGGACGCGCTCACCAAGGCTCACAAACTTCTCATGTATGTTGTTATCAGTACATTTGTAGTGATGCTTATACAAGGATTCTTGGTCGCTGTACAAGGGACAGTTAATGCTGTTTTATCGAAATAGCAGAAACATTTCTTTTGTAACTACTTGTTTTATACAAAGACACTTTGTTACACTCTATTCTATAGCTATATATCATGAACATCCTACAAAAATTTTTTATTACTAGTCTTGCTTTATTCAGTAGTCTCTCACTCGCGTACGCAGCAGGGGAAGCAGAGTCGTTGCAAGAAGGGATTACTACAATAGGGACATTAATTAGTTCATTTACCGACACAGTCTTATCTGCTGTAGTGACATTACTCATGTCATTTGCGATACTTGTGTTTTTCTGGGGTATTGTTGAATACATCACTGGCATGAGAGAAGGGAATCCGGACAAAGTAACAAAAGGTAACAAATTCATCATGTGGGGGCTTGTAGGACTCTTCGTGATGTTCTCAGTGTATGGAATTATCAAATTCGGTCAGGGAATATTCGGATTCAAAGAAAGCGATCTAAAATCAATCACCATCCCGACAATTAATACGGGAAGTGGTGGGTCTGCTACTAATCCAGGAAGAGATACAACTCCAACAAGGAATCCATTGTTTACCCCCACTAATCCAGGAAGAGATGCTGTACCAACTAATCCAGGAAGAGATACTGTACCAACTAATCCAGGTCGTTCAACAGTTGATACCTCAAACGATCAAGCAGGATGTGAGAGAGCAGGAGGAGTATGGAATCTAGCTACAGCAAAATGTGAAGCAGAGGAAAGTGATCTAAATAGTGTTTTCTAGCCCCTTAATCCCTTTAAGGCATTAACCTGAAAGGTCATAATGTGACACTTGCATAAATAATAATTTGTGGTACTATTATATTTAGGTGTTTTTTGAAAGGGTTCAACATTGCCAACAGCACAACAAGATGACAGTGTAATCACAGAAGATACCTTGCGTATTCTTGCCAGGTATCGACGTGTTTCCATGTCTCAACACCAGTCTCCGACACCTGCGCCCCCTCCTTTGTTTGATGGTGGTGTCGCAGGTTCTGTTCAAAAAAATGGTGGTTATTACATACCACGATTTGAACAGCTTTCTACTAACCATCTTCTTTTAAACAAAGGAAATCCAACTATGGCTAAGTCAAAAAAAATGCTTCTCTTGGCGCTACTCGTACTTATCGGAGGGGTTACCCTTCAACTCGTTTCTCATTGGGCCGTTGCTGAAGGTTCGCTTCTTGTTTCGAACGCTGATGCCAAGAAAAAAGAGAAACAACTCGATCTTCTTGAGAGAGAGACAAAAATTTTGAAAGCTAGAAAAGAAGCTGGGTTACCGCTCGATTCTGATATCAACAAGCAGTCATGGGAGAAATCTTCCCCCAAGACCGCTCTCCAACAACAGGTTCAGGTAAGTGGATGTAACAACTTCTCTTCACTTGATTCCTTTCCTAAAGAAGGCGAGGCTCAGACCTTTAAGGGTGCGCAATCTCTTTCTAGTGGTTGTGTCAAAATTAAATTACCAGAATCGGGGAGTGCTGTGATTAAAAGCGGTGAGTATGCGCTTTATACAGCAAATAACAAGATGTGTGACGTGACTGATAAAGTCGACAATCATACATCCTGCGCAGATTTTTTCAATCACTACAGAGGCAAAGAAGTCTTTGTGAGGGTTGTTAAAGGTCCATTTGTTTTTTCAATGTAGGAGGTTTTTATGTCAGCTACAGAGAACAAAGACAGTATTGTCAAAACGGTCGCTAAAGGTGTTGGGGTTTTGGTAGCTATCCTCATCATTATCTTCGGAGGAGGGTATTTGATAGCTCTTCTGTTCAACATGTTGGGTATTCCTGTACAAGCGCTTTCGTCTGCTGTTGGTGGATTATCCAACTTCATCAACGATCTTGCTCTTGCTGGTTCAGCTTTTGTTTTGTCCGGAATCAATCTCGTACTGAGAATATTGGTTCCAGCTCTACTTGCCTCCTTTGTTATCTTGCTCTTGATTGATGCCTGGAAGGAATGGAGAAAAGAAAAAGCTGGCGGTGGTGCCCACGGTGCTCACCATTAACAAGAAGTAAGTTGACTTCTATAAAAATCAACTAGAGGGGCTTATGCCACCTCGTAATTATCGCAACTACTGTTGCGATGATCGCGACGGTTGCATAAGCCCTTTTCTCTTTTCTTAATTTTGAGTGTATACTTCCCCTCTATTGTCTATTGTCTATTGTCTATTGTCTATTGTCTATTGTCTATTGTCTATTGTCTACTGAGCCCACTATCCCCAACCCATCTTGCAAAGCAAAATCTAAGGTATATACTTTACATCATTACATACAAAATATTATGAAAAAAGCCATTACTACCTCATTAACAGTTATTTCGTCACTTTATATAGCGCTCGCACAGTTCACTCCTCCAGTGAATACTAATTCAGGTACAATTAACGAAACACCGATAAGACAATTTCTAACCCTTGTTCAAAATATTATTAACGCTCTCGTGCCTATTTTTATTGGTATAGCCGTACTCTCATTCTTTTGGTTCCTTATTCAATTCATCGCTAAAGGTGGAGAAGAGGGAGAAAAGAGAGCTGCTGCTATGAAGGGTATGGGTCTCTCTATTCTCGCGCTCTTCGCTATGGTGTCTATCTGGGGTATCGTCTTCTTCCTAGGTTCTATCGTCGGTATTACTCCAGGAGGGAGAGTTCCTTATCCTCAAGTTCAGTAATCGTGTAAAGTGTAGTTCACAATCTTAACACTTTTAAAGAACACACGATAAGCTTATCTTATGAAAAAGATCCTTACCTCGATAGCGACAACCCTTGCGCTTTTTAAGATGAGTTTTTTGACTGTGTTGGCGCAATTCCCTGGCACCCCTTCGTCATCTAGTGGTTCATCAGCTACGACATTCAATGCTAATAACCCTCTTGTGCAATTCATTGGTCTTATTCAAACAGTTGTCAACAGGTTAGTACCTGTCACTATAGGTATTGCAGTACTCGCATTCTTCTGGTTCCTTATTAAGTACATAACAAAAGGATCTGAAAATGAAAAAGAGAGAACAGAAGGCTTAAAAGGAATGGGGTGGTCTATTCTCGCACTCTTTGTAATGGTATCTATTTGGGGGATCATACTCATGTTAGCTAAAATATTCGATGTTCAAGTTGGAGGTTCTATACCAGCACTTAAGTTACCAGGACAATCATAATCAATCATGACAGGAAGTCAGATATTCTCAAATATTGTACAAGAGATATTCACACCATTATATGGGCTCGCGGTAGGATGCTCCCTCGTGTACTTCCTCTTCGGTGTTGTTAAATTTATCTGGCAAAGCAAGAATCCAGATAATAGTAATCAAGATTCATTAAATGATGGGAAGCGTCATATGCTTTGGGGATTGATAGGACTCTTTATGGTGTTATCTGTTGGAGGGATTATGGCACTCTTTAGTGAGTTTGGTGGAGATGTTTGGAAGTAGAGGCAGGGTGTAGGGTATAGAGTGTAGTAATGCAAGATACAGAGTATAGAATGTAGAGCGTAGAGTATAGTAACGCAAGATACAGGGTATAGACTATATACAGATACCGGTATTGTATGTTCAGAAACTGAGCGTATACTTCCCCTCTACTGTCTACTGTCTACTGTCTACTGTCTACTGTCTACTGTCTACTGTCTGTTCTCCAGTTCTAACTTCTCATTTTTCATGCTAAAATAGCTCCTATGTCTAACAATTCTCAAGAAACAATGGAAAAGATAGTGAGTCTCTGTAAGCGAAGAGGGTTTATCTTTCAAGGATCAGAAATATATGGTGGTCTCGCAGGCACCTTTGATTATGGGCCATATGGAGTTCTTCTTAAGCGTGCAGTTGAAAATGCTTGGTGGGATTTCTTTGTCACTAAGCGAAATGATATGTACGGACTAGATGCTGCACAGATTAGTAGTGAGAAGATTTGGGAGGCGAGCGGGCACCTGGCTGGATTCCATGACCCACTCATTGAAGATAGTGTGACCAAGAAAACATACCGTACTGATCATGTGCTTGAAGACGCCGGAGTATCAGCCTCTGGGCTTACACCAGACCAAATGACGGCTCTTATTAAAGAGAAAGGTATTAAAAGTAAAGATGGGAATCCGTTTAGTGAAGCTAAAAACTTTAATCTTCTTTTTCCTGTTCGTATGGGGGCATCCAGTGAGACTAGTTCGATAGCTTACTTACGTGGAGAACTAGCTCAGGGGATGTTTACCAACTATAAAAACATTTTAGATAGTATTCACCCAAAGCTGCCATTTGGTATTGCTCAGATTGGTAGAGCTTTTAGAAATGAGATTGCGGCACGTGATTTTATTTTTCGAACACGAGAATTTGATTTAATGGAATTCGAGTATTTTTTTGATCCTCGTCAAGGTAACTGGAAGGAACTTTTTGAGATGTGGAGAGCAGAGATGTATGCTTGGATGGAGCATGTTGGTATCAAGAGTGAATTAGCTCATGAGATTGAAAAAGAAGGAATAGATTTAGCTCACTATTCAAAACGTACAATTGATATTGAATTTGATTTTCCTTTTGGACAGAAAGAGCTTTATGGCTTGGCGTATCGAACAGATTTTGATTTGAAGCAACATGAAAAGCATAGTGGGGTAGCACAGTCGTACGTTGATGACACGACCGGAGAAAAGTTCATACCGCATGTTCTAGAACCAACATTCGGCATTAACAGGACAATCCTAGCCATCCTTACGAGCGCTTATGCTGAGGAAGTTCTTGGAGAAGGGGAGACTCGTGTGGTGCTACGTTTTTCTAACAGAGTGGCGCCAATTCAGGTGGCCATCCTTCCGCTTTCAAAGAAAGAAGAACTTAGTTCTGTGGCAGAAAAGCTTGCACAAGATCTAAAGAAGGTGGCGCGTGTCGCATATGATGAAACCCAGTCTATTGGGAAGCGCTACAGAAGACAAGATGAAATAGGCACGCCGTATTGTGTGACTGTAGATTTTGATACTCTTACTGATAATTGTGTGACTGTGCGTGACAGAGATACCATGAAGCAAGAGCGTGTAGCGATAGATACTCTTCCACAGTATTTTGCTTCAAAGTTAATGTAGATAAAAAAGAGTGTTGTATACTAAACGTATATGTTTAACCTTTTTAATGAACCAAAAAAACCAAAAAATCCTGTACCAGCAGCTGATACGAACGCTCCAAAAACTACAGAGACTACCTCTCCAGTTGGGGCTGTCTCTCAACAGTCAAAGACTCCACAAGCTCCGACAGTTACTCCTGTTCCTGTAGTCGATACGCTCACTCCTTCTCAGCCGCAGTCTCCAGAAGTTACTCCTCCTCCTGGTAACGTAGTCTCAAGAAGAATGATCTTGCGCGGTCTCAGTGGAGTATTAGCTATGGGTCCTGGGGTAGCGTATGCCGGGGATACGGGTGATCGTATTCTAAAAGATGTTGCTGCTGTTCTTATTAATCAACAAGCAGGAGGGAGAGTCCTTGTTCGGAAGCCTGACGGGTCAATTGGGACTGATGAACGAGGAATTCACGAGGCGATAGTGAGACAGATAGAAGCACAGAAACGCGCACAACAAGAAGCTGCTTTCCGTGGTGAGATGCAGAAAGCTGCAGAATTTTTTAACCATGAAGGAATAGTTATAGATGACAGCGATCCAAAATACTTTAGAATTTATAACAAAAATAGACCGCACTCTGGTGATGAAAAAGGGTTAGGGGGTATATGGTTAAAGAAAGAAGTAGAAGGGGAAACTTTTAATTATTCAAACATTAGAATTAGACAAGTTGGTCCTGCTAATTTCCTGATGAGATTCGAGGTTAAAAATATAAACAATGGCCCAAGACAAGAGTATGAAGCGCCCCTTACGTATAATTCAGATAACGGGAGACTTCAAGCGTTGAACGGGTTTAAGTTTATTCAAGAACTTAAATAAGTAAGATTTTTGAATAGCGTTGATTTTTCTTTAAGAATAAGGTATAATAACCCCTATCATGTCAAAAGTACAAGATCATCTCATAATCATCAAGAACAAGGAAACAGGCGAGGTTTATCATACTACTAAGAATCGCAAGCAAGTAGAACGCAAAATCGAGCTCAAGAAATACTCTAAGAAACTCAGAAAGCACGTCACTTTCAAAGAATCTAAGAAGTAATATTCATCTTGATACAAAAATCACTCACTATGTATGGTGAGTGATTTTTGCTTGTACTGTTAGACCGCCGATGTATACTTGTTACATCACTATGAGTATTAACGCATCTCAAGATTATGTGCATATTTTTGAAGATCAATTTTTTTTGAGAGTAATATTCCGACGTTCTTATGAAACAATAGTTGGACACGAAGGATGCTTCGGAGTACGTAAGCGCTTTTCTTTTGTCACCCTTGAATATTACACTTCCAGAAAAGAACCACATCTTAGTCCTGTCCCTGGTATACGTATTGCATTCTGGTTCCCATATGGAGATGTGGTTGTTGATAATACTTGGCATACAACATGGCCAAGGGTAACAAAAGATACGTATGCGGTTATGGATATTAGTAATGTAGAAGAGAGTGTTAACGGTTGGAATGAAACAGCTCGTAGATATGTTAGACAATATGAATCGTTGCACGAAGAAAGATATAGCATACGAGAAGTAACAGATAAAATATTCTTGAGTGCCTATGTGGTAAAAAGTAACATCAAAACTACTATAAAACGTTCTATGATGGAGTGTGTTCGTGCTCATCATAAAATTGATAAAGATAGGATGAAGTATTATTGTCTTTTTGATAAGAATAATAACGAGTATGTCGCTGGAGTTACCGTGCTTCAATCGAGAGATGTCAATCAAATATATTATGTTGCTGGATTTGTTGATAAAAGGGAAGTTCCTCCTCAAGGAATGATATGGCTTATCTATTATGCAATTAAAAAAGGAAGTGAGCTTGGGTTAAAGTATTGCAATCTAGGGGTTATGTATACACAAGGTGATCCGTTGTCTTGGAAAGGGTTCAGCCGCTTTAAGAAGAAATTTAATCCTGTATTAATTGGCGGAATATATGCGAGAATTCGTATGACGTTTGGTCTTAAGGGATAACTCTCGCGAGGAGTTGTGATTTGTGATAGAATCGTTAGATTATAGGGCCTATAGTTCAGAGGTAGAATATCTCTCTCCAAAAGAGCAGACCAAGGTTCGATTCCTTGTGGGCCCGCAAAACACAAATTAACAAGCGTATATGCTTGGTAAGTTGTGTTTTGCGGGCCCACAGCACGA
>JBDKJD010000008.1:0-43840 GCA_039796775.1 Candidatus Parcubacteria bacterium
TTTGAGTAAAGGTGGGTTCGTTAACCTTGATCAAATGAAGCAAGATATAGCTGAAACTACTACCAAATTCCTCCTACAAAAGACAGCTAAGAAGCCGGTGATTATTCCTGTGATTATTAGTGTGTAAACTGGCACACACAGCCTAAAGTAAGCACATTTCGCTAACTGTCAATCCCTAAAGAAAATCATTCTTTTCCCTAGAAAAAGAATGATTTTCTTTGTAAAATACTATAAGTATGGATAACCCTTCGGTGTTTTCAAAAAACAAACTTCTCATAGTAACTTATGTGATGACATTTCTTTATGCATTACATTACGCTATTCCTGTATACGCCACATCATCATACTTGCATTCGTTTTTTAACTCTTCCATGGTAAGCGCTACCTATTTGATGGGAAGTGTCCTTGCTCTTATCGTATCGATGCGTGTAGCACTTTCTATAAAAAAATTCCATACCTACAACTTCACTGTAGGGGTCGCGATTTTTGAAATGATTACACTCTTCCTTTTTGGAACCACCAAACTACCGATACTTCTTCCTGTTTTATTCGTAGCACATTTTGCTTTGCAGACACTTTTGTATGTCTCTCTTAATATATTTATAGAAACATTTAGCAAACATAGTAACATCGGTAGCATACGAGGAATATTCCTCTCGATTTTACACATAGGGATACTTATCTCTCCTCTTATCGCTGGTTTTATCTTGAAACATTTTTCTTTTGAAGTGCTTTATACTGTTGCATCTCTTACACTCTTGCCTTATTTGTACTTAGTGCACGCTTATCTATCTCATATAAAAGACCCAGCTTATCATACAGCAGACATGTGGAGCGCATTAAAAGATTCCCTAAAAAATAAAAACCTCCGCGCAGCTATAGTAGCCAAGTTCATGGTGGAATGTTTTTATGCAGTAATGGTTATCTATACTCCGCTTTACTTAACAACACTTGATATACCTCTTACTACATATCTTAGTTTTATTATTCCAATAGCACTCATCCCTCTTGTGCTTTTACCCTATGAGCTTGGACGTCTCGCAGATACAAAATATGGCGAAAAAGAAATTCTCCTTATTGGGCTACTCATTCTCATTGTCATCTCATTCACATGCGCTATGATAACAAGCTCTTCGCCATATATCTGGGCTTTCATACTCTTTATATCGAGAGTTGGCGCTTCTTTTGTGGATACTATGTCATTCACCTACTACTTCAAAAAAATAAACAAGGAGGACTCTTCTTTTACCACACTCTTCGTTAATATGTACACCTTTGGAACTATCACTGTTGGTGGACTAGGGATTCTTATCTATCCTTTTATTCAAGAACGACCTGAGCTTATGTTTGTTATTCTTGGTTTAATGTTAACATATAGTGTAACACTTGTACTTCCGATGAAAGATACTCGATAATATCAAACATAGTATGAAAGAATTTATTTATAAAAAAGAGAATGAAGAGAGAATTAACTTTTTTTTGCGTGATCAAGGGATAGGCTCACGAAGAGCAATAGATGATTATATCACTAAAGGATTTGTCACCATCAATAACAAGCAAGCACTCCTTGGTAGCAAGCTTAGAAAGAATGATGTCATAAAAGTGAAGACTTTTGCTAAAGACATGATATATGCTCTGTATAACAAACCAAGAGGAGAGACAACTTCTCGAATCAACATCCTCCCTATGTGTGAACCAGTGGGGAGACTAGACAAAGAAAGTGAAGGATTACTTTTATACACTAATGATTTTAGAGTGGTTGATAGGTTACTTAACCCGACCTATGCGAGAGAAAAGGAATACGAAGTAACAGTACGTGAAAAAGCGACCCCTCGTGTAGTCACTATTCTTAAACGTGGCATCACTACCCAAGAAGCAACATACGCTCCAGTGAAAAGTGTCGCTATCTATAATGAGGGTTATTCTCTTAGAATTATCCTAACAGAAGGCAAGAAGCATGAGATACGTAGAATGCTTAATGCGCTCAACTTAACCATAGTGTCACTTAAGCGTGTGAGAATCATGTCTTTTGTACTAAGAGGTATACCTCAAAAAGGTCATCATCTTTTAACCAAAGATCAAACTACTACTCTTTTGAGAGAACTTGATCTACTGGATAATACAAACGACCCCTCTTTATAATAAAATTCTCTTTTTCTAAAGAAGAAAGAATTTCTTTAACTCGTTTATCCTTCGGTATTTCTTTGTTATGAATAATCGCGAAGAGTGTTTCTGCTCTTAACTTTCTTAACGAGCCTTCATATGGTGTTTGTTTTTTGTACCCCTTAGACCGAGTATTGTACGAAATTGATTGTGATTTTAAATACGCTCCATAGTCCATAAGTGCCAAGTACCAGTCTCTCGCACCTAGAGACTTCACATCACTATGTAATGCTAACTTCTGTAATACTTCTATCAATTGTTTATCGGTAACCATTGTTTCATTTCTAAAAAAGAAATGGATAATTGCAGTTCTGATGTTAGTCTCAAGTGGAGGATAATCAAAAATATTATATGCAAATGACATAATAGCAGATGCAGTATACGCTCCAATTCCTGGCTCCAAAAGTAACTCTTCTCGTGTTGGTAATCTTCTCTTATTAAAAACAGTATTCTTGGATTGGGCTATCAAGAGGAGAGCTTTAGCCCGCCTCTGATATCCCAACCCTTGCCACAGTGTGAGTACGTCTTTTAATGTAGCTCTACTCAAAGCATTTATTGTTGGATATTTTTTTATCCATAATAAAAATTTTGGAATCACTCTCTGCACTTGAGTTTGCTGTAACATGATCTCACTTACAAGTACATGATATGGGGAATACGTTTTCCTCCATGGCAACATATCTCTTTTGTGTAGAGCGTAGTACGTAATGATTTCTTGTACATACTTTTCTATAGCAGGATCGAGACTATCTTTTGATTTCATGTCTTCTTCTGTTTCTTTTTCTGTGCACAACTTATGTTTATTCACTTGAGTATAGCACAAAGTACTGCTACACTTTTATGTAGACAGTTGTTTCATTATCAGCTTTTATATAGAAAATAGAATGTCAAAAACGACTATCCTTGAAGTCTATCAAGACAAGCGTGGGCAGTATCGATTCAGACTTCTAGCAAAAAACGGAGAACCTGTTTGCGGATCAGAAGGATACGCAAAAAAATCAGGAGCTATGTCAGCTGCCAAGAAGTTAACAGAATGGGTATCAACGTCAACTCTTGTCGATGCCGATAAAAGAGCAGATGCGGCTTCAAAAACAACTGGGAAGTCACTCAGTAAAAAAGTGACCAAACAAGCGGATGCGTCAAAAGTTTCCAAAAAAGCAACCGCCCACGCAGTTGTTAAATAACGAAGCTTAAGAAGCAACCGATACGCATCAAACAAAAAAGACGTCTACTCCTATTAACTAGGAATAAGTAAAAACCGCTACACTTACCAGAGGAGCGGTTTTTACTTTAGCAAACTTTATTCAGAATACATGTGTAGCATAGTAGGAGATCGTGATACCTACTGAACATCTTTGATGACTATATTGTGAATATAATGCCCGATATCTACTCCGGTAGTTGCGAGAGACTTCATGAATCTGCCATCATTTTTAAGTGACGGATAAAAATCTACAGTAACAACATGCAGCTCATTATTATGAGTAATAAAATCAACGAGCATTGGTTTTTTGAAATGGAACACATTACTAATCTTTTGCATCAAAGCGGAGACTTTTTCTTTTTTAAGCAAAGGAGCATGAGTATGTGGCAAGAAGGTTGATTCTTTATTAGGTGGAGTGTCTCCTTCATGAAATACATCAACCCATAGAGGAGTATATACTTCTTGATCTCGAAATGAAGGCAACACAGCGATAGAACTCAATTGAACATTGTCACGATACGTTAAAACATGCACATCAACACCTTTTTGATGATAGTCTTTTATAAAAAATTCTAATTCATGAAATGAACGAACGAGCTTCGATTCAAAATTTTTATATGGAGAAACAGGTCGTATGAGAAGCGGAGTGTGTAGTGTGGTCCAAATATTTCTAAAAACACTAGCATTCAATGCTTCTCTACTTCTGATCATTATCGTTTTTGGAACCTTGATATTATTCTGACGTAACACTCTGTAAATATCTTCTCTGTCTAAATATCTTTTTTCTTGACGACTGAAGTGAATAGTTAATCCTAGCTTATCAGCCAAAGCATGATACGGCTTATCAGACATTTCTGTTGTATCGATCACATTATGAGACCTTGTGAAGATTGTATGAGGGTCTGTGGGAGAACCAAGCGTGGTCCACGTGCCATCTTTTTGAATAAGTACATCGACTGGCTGATATCCTATTTTTTTAAGTGAAGCTAAAACCTCTCCACCTGTTTGAAGTGATTTTTTGAAATCTTTATCACCACCGCGAAGTACAGCGATATCAGGAAGACTAGATGAGACTTTCAACATGATATAAAGTATATCAGAAATCAAAAAGACTATGCTAGAATAAAATAACTACACCTGCAAACACATCGCTATCTGCACTAAGACTAAAGCCTTTCTGTGGAATCGTTTTGTGACAGTGAATATTCAGGGGTCTGTAACCCCCAAGGTGACGTAATAATCTTTGTGGATGTCCGCAAAAGATCCATATATGTAGCTCTGTGGCACACCTAGCCGAGGATCGGGAGATCCTCGGCTTCCTTCATTTTACATAGTGAAGCAAAATTAGGCATAATAACCTAAAACTTGACATAGCAACCTATCTATGTTAATAATGGGCACATGATCTATACCGCCTCACATATGAATATCTGCGCAACCATCTTCGGAACCCAATCCGAAGGAGCTATTTTCTATTATCACAAAACAAGTAACAAGTCCTCATCACAATTCTATACTCACCGAAATCAAAAAAATCATTCTTTCAGCCAAATAGCTTGTAAGTTCTTTTGATAAGAATACCCCCCACCTAAAGGGTGCGACTTTTCTAGATTTATAGTTACCTCTCTTCCGAATCCGTCTTTTAAACAAGAAGCCTCGAGAGACTTCTGGAACAGTCCCGCTCGGTTCGTCGAATTACCATGAGTTTTATTAACAAGGACCCCATCAAAAGTATTATCTCGGGCAAAAGAAATTATAATATCAGATATTTTTTGATATATCACTTTTGCTGACACCTCAGACACTAGTCCGACTGAAGGGTTGGGACAATAGAGTAAGTACTTCTTATCTGCATCTTCCATCACAAGAAGCATTGTCGTCCCCATGCATACCTTTCTCTCTTCATCAAATAAAACAAATTCAAAATAATTTTTATTAACGAGCATATTTGGGTCATTTGCTAAACAAACATCAGCCACCATTCTTGCGTGAGCGTTATATGCCGTCTTAGAAAAATAACCTTTGATATTTCTTTCTTTAGACATTTTTTCTTCTCCTTTTCTGTCTACGTCAACTTCTTTTACAGCTTCATACTTTGCTATTTCTGCTTGAATCTTTCCAAACACATTGCCTTGTAAAGCTTCAATCTTGCGTGAGTCAATAGAGGATGAAGATGCAACAACAAAAAGCTCAGAAATTCTTTGACGCAAAGTTTCTTCTAGGGTGTCTACATCGTTGATACTAAAAAGTGTGGCAAAATAAGCCGACCTCTCTTCTATATCAGCGAATCCTTGAAAAGTATTACGGACAGTTTTCTGTACTTTCTTCTGTATAGTTTCCGTAGTTAATTTATCTTTCGGTACCTTTTGCAGATCGACAGTAATAACGCTCACAACTTTTTCTGTTTTCTTTTTTACTTCTTCGTGATTCCCTGAGATAAAAATACTGCTATCGTCACCTTCTGCTACCTTGCTATGTATTAATCTAATAGTTTCCTTCATTGGATCGCCATATTGATTAGCGAGAGCATCTAATTTAATATACTCTTGATAAGCCTGGTCAGTATTTTGATTCACCCTATCAGCACTCTCATTCACAAAGGCATCATAATTACCAGCAAGTTGATAAGCAAAGAGTACATCCATTGTCTCAAGTGTATAACCATTTTGTATAAAGAACTCAAGCATCTTCCCTTCAAGTGTTACCGCTTTCCCTTCTTTGATATTACCATTTAGAAAACTATCAAGTCTTGAAGTATCAGAAATGCTTTTAATTGCTTCTATTCTTTTAGAAAAAGATATGATTATCTCTTTATCTTGTCTAGCTCCTTCTTTTAGCCTATACCCCAAAACACCAGAAACTTTTATAACATAACCATTTCCATCGAAATGGTAATGATCTAAATCAGGAGACCTATCTTCATACTTTGTCATATGTTTATATGTATCATAATTTCTTTTTGGATAGACTTCTCTTAACGCAGCTTCAACTTCTGGTGACATTTCTGGACTTTTGTTTTTAGAGAGCTGAGAGACAGCATCATGTATAGTTTCTATAAAAATCTTTTTTTCCTCTGAGGTTCCTCCATCAATAAACTTTTTGACAAACATATACTTAGCAACGATACTCTTCCTGTCAGGATACAGAGAAGAAAACTCATCAACAAGAGATACTATATAGCTAAAGTTCGTTAGCAAAGATACATATGTTGAGCCTAGATTATCAGTCAATTCTCCCTTATTGAGATCTTCAAAAAATCTCTCTTTTACTACTTCCTGCACCTCAGGAGAGCAAGTAAAAAGATCTTTGTCTGAAATGGCAGTAAGTAACTCGCTGTGCAACTCGCCCCTATTCTTAATCCCTGCGATAAAAGTAGACTTCGCTGCGTCCTGCACCTCTTGGGACTGGATGAACGGTTCTTGGTTTAATATTATAGAGAATAATTTGTTGTTTAATCTGGCATCATTTTTAATCTGTGCAATAAAAGCAGACTTCGCTGCTTCTTGTACTTCAGGAGAAAGAATAAACTTACCCTCCTCTGAAAATACTTTTTCTAAAATATCACCTCTAAAATCATGCCGATCAAGTCCTCGCAAAAATTCTGACCTCGCTTTCTCTCTTAACCTGTTTTTTATTCTTGGTTGTAAAGGAAAAATACTGACGAACTTTTCAAGTAAATCTCTCTTGGGCAGTAGCGTAACAACCAATTCAGTGATAGCTTCTTCCATTTCTTGAGAGTGCAAAATCCATTCTTTTTCTAAAATAAATTCCTTTAGATCTTCGACTTTGTGCTCAAATAGAAAAGAGCTCTCTTGGTTGTACTTTTTTACCATAAAAAGGAGACCATTCTTCGCTGCTTCTTGCACTTCTTTGGATTTACCAAAAGAGTCCTTGTCTGTAATTACCTCTTCCAAGATTAATCTCTCTAAATTCCCTTTCTTTAATTGAGATAAAAATACCAACTTAGCAATACTTTGCACCTCTTCTGATTGAACAAAAGACTCTTGATCTATAATGACGCCTTCTAACAAATCTCTTCTTATTTGTTGATTCTTTAAACATTTAATAAAAGCTTCTTTTGCGGCTTGTTGTACTTCTTGTGACTGTAGAAAATCGACAGAAAGAAATGACAAGACTTCTTGATCTACATATCCGCCGCTACGATGATTGAGACTGTACATGAAAGCTTTTTCTGGAAGCTTGTCTACTATTTTATTTTTCTGATCTGTAGGAAATTGTATTTTTTTGCAGAGTAAATCAAGATTTTCAATAGCGTAATCTAACTGACCTCTGGTATTTCCTCTCTTATCAAAACCAATAGCTGCAACATTTACAGTAAGACCGTTAACAGCATCAATGAAATCTCCTGAGTCATATTTTGAATAATCACGAATAGAGGCGAAACTATCTGCAAGTTCTAGAGTTTTATCATTATTAAAAAACAAGACTCCTGCTTTTACTTTTGCTACATCTTTCCCTCTAAATCCTTTACTAATATCAACAACACCTCTTAGGTTGTCTTGCAATCTAACTAAGAATTTTAAATAATATTCACTGTCTGAGGACTTTATCTTACTAAAGATATCTTCAATAAGCTGCGTAAATCTATCTGACTTTAAATAACCTAGAATATAAGGAATTCTTTGTGGCGATATAATATTGTTAATATTATAAACAGAGGAATAAAACTCTTCTATTGCTACCTCTTCTAACTTTTTTGCAACAATGTCTTCAGGGACAGAGTTGTAATATACGGCCACAGTTTCCTCACTTGAAAAAGTGCCTCGTTGTGAGGAGGAAGAAGGTTCATACATTTTATTGCGAACAAATAAATCAATAACAGCTTCACGCTCTGCTTGCAGAAACACTTCTAACCCTTCATTGTTCTCACCTCCTTCAAAAAAACCAAGATATAAGTGAGGGTTTATAAAAAATAGCTCTCTTCCGTTTATCTCGTGGAGTAAAAAATAGTTTTTTGTATAGCGTACAAGTGCATCTCTCAAAGCTTCTGACATATTGTTGGTTAAAGTGACACCGAATGTATGTAGATAACTCCTAAGCTTGGAAAACTTATCCGCTAATCCCGTTTCCTGTTTTGGTTTAAGTCTTCCATGTTCTCCTATCTCTATCAAACTATCTCCAACAAAAGATACTTTTTTTGCAAGAAATGCTTGTACTTTTTCGTTGCCAGCTAGGGCGTTTATACTGCTTTTCTCTACGGGTATACGAGAAGCTATGTCATAGGCAGTTTCTATATCACCTTTCTCAACCATTGACGCAAAAAATTGTGATGCTTTTTGCTTAACCTCTTGTGAGTATTCTCTCTTATTACCAAAAAAGTCGCAGGTTCTTATTGCCATTCTATAGTTACCAGAATCAAAAGATCGCATTATTGCTGCTTGTGTTGAAATTGTGCTCACCTTAAAAGAAGCAAGCCTATTACGATCGACTTTTCTCTTGATAACAGTGGCTAACTTTATCGCCTTCTCTATATCCCCACTTTCAAGCAAAATATTAATATGCTGCTCGGCGATTCCTATCACACGATCATCTAATTCTTTTAAGTTTTTCAAAGAATCTAGAGCTCTATCAAAATCACAAGCAAGATTTTCTTCGAAAAAATATATATTAAAACGAGCCCCATTTTCTACTTCTGAAGATTTTGTCTCTTGTAGTCTTTCTGGCATATATATTATAGTTTATACTAAAATCTATATTTAATATCACTAAGGCTATCTTTAAACTTGATTAAAATACACTAGTACGTTGAGAGCGCGAGCACACGAAGATAACGAAGAAGTTCGCCAAAAATGGAAGCGGGCTACCACTCGAGGGTGCCACCAGTCTTATACTCCGTTACCCTCGTCTCAAAGAAATTCTTCTCCTTATTCAAATCTACCGCCTCACTCATCCATGGGAATGGATTAGAACTACCATATACCGCCTCTATTCCTACACGCGCAAGTCTACGGTCTGCAATGTGTTCAATGTACTGCTTGAAGCCATCTGCGTTTAGTCCAAAGATTCCCTTAGGGAACACATCTACTGCGAAGCGATACTCGAGGTCTACCGCCTTCTTCACAAGATCGGTGATACGCTGCACGAATGCTGGTGTCCAGAGTTCTGGTTGCTCTTGCTTGATAGTGTTAATCATATCAATACCGAAGTTCATATGAGTACTCTCATCACGCATAATGTACTGAATCTGCTCTGCACTGCCTACGAGCTTGTTCTGACGCTGGAATCCGAAGATAACAGCAAACGATGAGTAGAAGAAGATTCCTTCAAGGATGAGTGAGAAGACACACATGTTCTCTAGGAACTTCTGATCAGCCTCAAACGTCCCCGTCTTGAAATTAGGGTCGAATATTCCCTGATTGAATGAGAGAATGAATTCTTCCTTATTATAGATCGCATCCACCTCACGATACATGTTGAAGATTTCGGTGCCATCTAGTCCAAGAGACTCCACAATGTATTGATACGCCTGTGTATGTATCGCTTCTTCGTACGCCTGACGAAGGAGGAACAATCTAGTCTCAGGGGACGTGATGTGCTTGTAGAATGCCAGGACGAGATTGTTCGCCGCTATTGAGTCAGCTGTTGTGAAGAATCCAAGCACCATCTTAAACGCATGACGCTCGTCCGGTGTGAGAACAGACTGTGATCTCCACTGCTCAATATCAGACTGCATACTAATCTCAGTAGGAAGCCAGTGATTGGCATTCCCCACATTATACGCATCCCATGCGAACTTATGCTTTATCGGCCAGAGCTGCACCACATCCGCTCCTCCGCCGTTAATAATCTTGCGATCATTAATATCGACACGACTCGCTCCACGCTCTATGATTGGACGATGGTTCGGGTCACCAAATGGTGGGTTAGGTGTTGTAGCTGTAGTGTTGGTGTTTGATGATAGAGGTGGCATAGGGATGGTTGTTAGTAATTAGTTAATAGTTAAAAAATTATTAATGGTCAATAGTTAGTCGAAACCTATTGGCAGCCTTCACAGGTGGCCTCTGGCATCACAGTGATGTTGTACTTTACTTTTGCTTGAGGCATCGAAACTGGTTTAGCTTCTACAACAGGAGCAACTACCGCAGCAGTAGCAACAACTGGAGATGGAATACTTGATGTTACAACTTCTGAAGAAACCACAGATGTTCCTACAGTTGAACCCGTATCACGTTTGTGTGTACTACCGAACTCAGATGCATTCACTGTGCTCTTCTCTACTTGAGACGCCCCAAGTGAACGAAGATAATAGGTTGTCTTAAGACCAAGGCTCCAAGCATACTCATAAATATTCGCGAGTTCTTTTCCTGAAGAACCAGCGAAATAAATATTGAGAGATTGAGACTGGTCTACCCACTTGCCACGATGCGCTGCTGACTTGATAAGCCATGATGGGTCAATTTGGAACACTTCTTTATATTTATCCTTAAGAGCTTGTGGTATAGCTGGTATATCCTTCACTGATCCATCATTATACTTAAGTAATCCAATCATCTCGAAGTCCCATAACTTGAGCGCCTTTAAGTCACTTACGAGATATGGGTTCACGATAATGAACTCACCATTCATATTACTCTTCACATAGATATTCTTATAAATAGGTTCAATCGTTGGGACTGATCCTACGATGTTAGAGATAGTAGCAGTTGGAGCCATCGCCATACAGTTAGAGTTACGCATACCGAACTGCTTCACAGACATACGAACAGGTGTCCAATCAAGCTTGCCCGCTTTTGAAACAGGAATCTCCTTTCCACGACTCTTTTCCAAGAGTTCCAGAGTGTCGACTGGGAAAATATTTCTATCCCATTTACTTCCTTTGTATGACTCATACGCACCACGCTCACGAGCAAGTTCAGATGATGCCAAAATAGCATGATATGAAATAAGCTCCATAGATTCATCTGCGAACTTAACCGCTTCTTCTGTATCAAAGTTAATATCCATCATATAGAGAGCGTCATGGAAGCCCATTAGGCCGAGACCGACAGGTCGATGACGGAAGTTAGAGGTCTTCGCCTCAATTGTTGGATAATAATTAACGTCAATAACGTTATCGAGCATTCTCATGCCTGTACGAGTCGTAGAAGCTACGAGATCTACATCGAACTTGCCATCACGCATAAGTCTCTGGAAGTTAAGAGAGCCGAGGTTGCACACAGCTGTTTCCCCTAGTGAATTATTAAGCGTAATTTCTGTACAGAGATTAGAGTTATGTACTATACCTGCATGATCCTGTGGTGAACGAACATTAGATGGATCTTTCCATGTAATCCATGGGTGACCTGTCTCGTAAAGCATGGTAATCATCTTGCGCCATAGATCACGAGCCTTCATTTGCTTATACACTTTAAGCTTACCTTCCTTGGCAAGTGCTTCATATCTCTCATAATGCTTCTCGAATTCTGCTCCATATGTCTCATGAAGTTCAGGCACCTCATCTGGAGTAAAAAGTGTCCACTCACCATCTTCTTGTGCACGCTTCATGAAGAGATCAGAGATCCAAAGTGCTGTATCCATATCATGAGTACGGCGACGGTCATCTCCTGTGTTCTTGCGAAGTTCTAGAAATTCTTCTACGTCATAATGCCAATTCTCTAGATATACACATGTCGCACCTCGACGACGACCTGAGCGGTTAATAGCTACGGTCACGTCATTCGCTATCTTAAGGAAAGGAATAATACCGTTAGATTTGATACCTGATTTCTTCACAAGTGATCCAGACGCGCGCACAGAAGTCCAATCAGTACCAATACCTCCTGCCCACTTAGAGAGCTGTGCGTTGTCTGAGTACACCTTGAAGATACTTTCAAGTGAATCCCCTACTGTGTTTAAGTAACAACTTGAGAGCTGTGGATGCTTGGTCCCTGCATGGAAAAGTGTTGGAGATGACGGTACAAAACGAAGGGTAGACATCGCCTCATAAAACTCAATTGCACGAGTAGTACGATCAAGCTCTTTCTCAGCAAGCGCGACACCCATCGCCACACGCATCCAGAATCCTTGGATGTGTTCTATTATCTTGCCATCCCCTTCATTGTCTCGGACCAAGTATCTCTCATAGAGCGTCTGAGAACCGAGATACATAAAAAGCTCATCACGAGAACGAACGAGCGCATCTGACAGACGCTTCATATCGAAGTTCGCCATACGAGTATCGAGAAGACCTCTTTCTACCCCACGCTTGATACCTGCAACGAACATCTCTTTATATTGTGTATCAATATTCTTGTAATCGAGTTTATCTCCGAGAAGATCATCATTAATCTGGGCAAGTATGAGGCGTGACGCAACATACGAATACGCAGGATCTTGCTCAATCATAGAACGTATGGTCATGATGAGCGCTTTACTAATCTCTTTAGTAGACATACCTTCATACACCTCTAGCTTCACTTGGTTGGCGATTTGGTCTACATTAATCTCCTTCTCATATCCATGTATCACACGCTCGACAGAGGTACGCACTTTTTTGATATCAAACTTTTGCTTAGCGCCGTTCTTTTTGGTGATATAGAGTCCACCTTCTTCTACTTTCTCCAAGGTCTCAAGCTTCTCTTCTTGTCTTTCTTTTGCTCTTTCGTATCGATAAATAATATAAGCCTTAGCTACGTCAAAGAACTGAGCCCCCATAATGTGCTTCTCAACAATGTCTTGCACATGCTCCACAGAAGGTACATATCCTTCTCTTGTTATCATTTCGAGCTCAATCTCTTTCTGTACAAGTTCAGAGATATGCTTAGCAATCGGAGTCTTGTCTTCCCTTGTTACAGCGATAAACGCTTTCTTGATCGCTGACTCAATCTTCGCAACTTCAAACGGGACAATATCTCCATTTCTTTTTTTAATCACCTGTAACATAGACATAGACTTTTCTTATTAATTATTTACCTTGCTTACTAATGTCATTAGTGTAAACAAAAAACAAATAAAAGGCATTAATTTTGTCTCTCAGAATGATGTCAAGACACTAACTTGACAGAACGATTTTCAATTGACTAAACAATCTTGTTTCTCAACAATTTATGATACGTGATAGCGAAACGATGGGCTTCAGCGTTCGCCAAAAGTATTTCCTTTTTGTGGTAATCCACATGTACTTTATCTCCCAATATGTCTTTTGGTTTATGTCTCTCATCTTTCACCACAGCGACACATGGAATAGCTACACCAAGAGAGGCTAATACTTTCTCTGCCACTTCCTTATGTCCCTTTCCGCCGTCTATTACAATAAGATCTGGATATCTCCATTCAGGATGAGCGAGGCGTCGATTCAGTAGCTGGCGTAGTCCTTCATAATCGTCATTGACCCCCTCTTCTAACTTGAACTTTCTATAACTATTTGTCTCTTTTATTCCGCCTTCTATAACGGTCATAACACCCACTCTTGAGGTACCTGATATGTGAGCAGCGTCATATGCTTCGATGCGAAAATCTTTGTCTTTAAAAGACAGAACTTCTTCGTCTTTTATTAGACTTATATCTTTTATATGATTAAGTGCAAAAAGTGTATTGCGCACCTTAACAGCTTTCTCGAATTCTTGTCTCTTAGCAAAAAGCTTCATATCTTGCTCGAGACTGGTCACTATTTCTGACTTTTTACCTTCGAAGAGTTTCCTAATGTTACGGACATTTTTGGCATATTCTGTCTTTGATATTTGTCCTATACAAGTACCAGGGCATAATCCGATCTGAGCGTTAAAACATTTCTTCTCTTGTCCTTCCTCGCACGTGTCTCTATAGGGAAACATCTTTCTCACTATCTTCATCGCTTCTCTTAACTGACTAAGTGAACTGAAGGGGCCATAGACAAAAAGTGTGTCTTTCTTCTTAAACTTCTTCTCATAATCCCTAATACGCATAGTGAGTAGTCTTGGGAATGCTTCTTTGGTGATGACTAGACATACATAACTTTTGTCATCTTTTTCTTTAATATTATAGGGCGGTTGATTATGCTTAATGAGCTTACTCTCAAGAAGTAGCGCCTCAAGTACGCTTCCTGTTTCTTGATAGGTCACCTTATTAGCTACGGTGACCATGGTGACGATTCGTAGGCCACGTGTTTTGACCACATCTGGATTAAAATAGCTTCTGACTCTATCTCTTAGAGATGTTGCTTTGCCTATATAAAGAATCTCATCGTCTTTACCACGGAAAAAGTACACTCCAGGATTATCAGGTAATTGTATCTTTGCTAAGTCTTGCCTTTTCATTATTTCTATTGTATAATAAAAATTCGTCTTTGTCACCTTATATATTAAAACTATGAGGTAACAGTACGAACCTAGGCAACGTGATTTACAATCATAGTAAACACGTAATTAGAATGTTCTTTTTAGGAAATACCATGAGTGCAAATCAAGACGCTCAAACTCAACCAGGCAACCAAGGTCAAGGTCAAGATACTGACCAAGGGAGACGGATGTGCCCTCACCAGGACCCGGACTCTTTTGGGGCAGAAGCTTATGTGGTGCTCCCCAAGGAGGAAGATCATGAGTGACTTAATGTGTGCTCAAAAAAAACTCAAGCACCCTCAGCTGATGCTAATCAAGACAAAATGACAGCAAAGCTGACTTTGTTTGCATGTTTCCTGTCTTGGGGACACAATCCACTGATCGCAGCAGGAAGAACGAATAAGCCCACCGCTGATCGTCCTAAGGCTGTGAACCTTCGAATATGCTATGGGGAGGACAAATACTTTGATGTTAGTGTCGCTTATTCACAAGATGAACAAACACTAACACTTAGAAGCACACTCTACCCCAGCATAGATGGGATAACACTCACTGTCGCACAAGCTCTCGAAGCGATGCAACGAGGGCTGACCAAGCTCCCTTTGTGTAACTCACACAATAAAGAGCCTATCCTTGTTCAAAAAAGAAGTCTAAGAAATGCATTACAAGCATTCGGCTTAATTGAAGGAGAAGACTAATACATAAAGCAGCGCTACCCTGTAGCGCTGTTTTTTATTATTTCTATATACAAGAATATTGATCATCTGTAGGCTGCTCTACTTTTTCATCTCTCATTACTACGATACCACTTGTTTTAAACCCTCTTCCTTAAAATACTCTACACTATTTTGTCTTCTTCAAGACTTTTTTAAGATACTGCCCAGTGTAACTATTAGCATTCCCCGCAACACTCTCTGGTGTTCCTGTTGCTACAACCTTACCTCCGCCTATTCCACCTTCAGGACCGATATCAATAATATGATCAGCACATTTAACAATATCCAAATTATGTTCAATGAGGACAACAGTATTACCCTTGTCGACAAGCTTATTGAGTATCTCAATTAATTTAGCAATGTCTTCATAGTGAAGCCCAATCGAAGGCTCGTCGAGTAAGTAGATAGTCTTCTCCACATGTGGCCGATACAGCTCTGAGGAAATCTTCACGCGTTGTGCCTCCCCTCCTGAGAGAGTTGTCGCTGATTGACCAAGCTCAAGATAAGAGAGTCCCACGTCATTCAGAGTCTTGATTCTGTCGTAAATAGCGGGAATATCTTGAAAGAAAGTGAGCGCCTCTTCTACTGTCATACGGAGGATATCATAGATATTCTTGCCTTTCCATTTCACTTCTAATGTTTCCTTCATGAATCGCTTACCTTGGCATACATCACACATAACGTACACCGTAGGGAGGAAGTGCATCTCAACTGCTATCTCGCCATTACCCTGACATGCTTCACATCTGCCACCTTTGACATTAAAAGAAAACCTGGACGCTTTCCATCCTCTAATACGCGCTTCTTCGCTCTCTGCGAATAGATCACGAATATGAGTCCACGCACCAGTATAGGTCGCTGGGTTAGAGCGAGGAGTGCGACCGATTGGCGACTGATCAATAAGTACAACACGTGACACATACTCTGTCCCTGTGAATTCCTGACAATTAAAAATTTTGACTGTTCTGTGTTTTCTCTCAAGGCGAGCGAGTAAGTTGCGATGTAATATTTCATACATGAATGAACTTTTGCCTGAACCTGATACTCCAGTTATCGCAGTCATGCGTCCAAGAGGAAGTGAGACATTCAAATCTTTGATATTAAAAATATTTCCACCTTTGACTCGTATGTGACCCCTATCTGCATCTCTTCGTTTTGGAACAGGTATCTCCTTTTCTCCTCTTAGATATGCGAGAGTAAGACTCCCTGACTTGTTCTTTGGAGCGGTAAGAAGTTCGTCGAGATATCCTGATACTACGACTTCACCACCATGAACTCCAGCCTGTGGTCCTATATCGATAATATAATCCGATGCATAGATAGTATCTTCATCATGCTCTACAACAATGATAGTATTACCAATATCTCGAAGATGGGTAAGGGTTTTGATCAATCTATCATTATCACGTTGATGGAGCCCAATAGTCGGCTCATCAAGCACATAGAGTGCTCCTACTAATTGACTTCCTAACTGTGACGCGAGTCTGATACGCTGTGCTTCCCCCCCTGAGAGTGTGTCTGCTTTTCTATTAAGCGCCAGATAATTGAGTCCAACATTTAACATGAACTCAAGGCGTGATTCTATCTCTTTAATAACAACGGCCGCTATCTCTGTTTCTTTTTTAGATAAAGGGAGACGAGAAAAGTACTCTTTGGCATCTTGTATGCTAAGAGCTGTAATGTCGACGATGTTAATCTTTTCTTTGTCATCAAGATATACAGAGAGGGATTCCTTGCGGAGACGCTTACCTCCACAATCTTCGCACTCATCTAATCCGCCAAAATACTTGGTCCCAAGACCGTTACAGGTAGCACACGCACCATACGGTGAGTTAAAAGAGAAAAGTCTTGGCTCTATCTCAGGGAATGAGAATCCGCATTGCGCACACATGAACTTACCGCTCATAATTGTTCTCTCTCCTAAGATTTCTACTTCAAGTAGCCCTTCCGTCTCGTGGAGAGCACGCTCAATACCTTCTCCTAATCTCGTGAGTGCATCCTTTTGTGAATCCTTTCTTCTAAAATCGTCGATAGCGATAGAGTCGACAATAATAGAGATTTCATGCTTCTTGTTCTTATCCAAAACAATCTGCTCACGGAGAGACTTGCGCTCACCGTCTACGAGTGCTTCTGTATATCCCTTACCCAAGAAATCATAAAGCATTTGATAATACTCACCCTTCCTTCCTCGCACCATAGGCGCCAAAATATGAATCTCTTCATGAGAAAATTGGACACCAAGGAGTTCCTTTTGAACTTTTTTGTAATCAATCGATGTGACTTTATCGATAATAAAGTTCACAATTTCTTCATTGGAGAGCTTCTGTATTTTGGCTCCACAGTCAACACAGTATGGCTTCCCGACACGAGCGTATAGCACTCGAAGATAGTCATATATTTCTGTAATAGTCGCAACCGTTGAGCGCGGGTTGCGTCCGGCTGATTTTTGATCAATAGAGATAGCAGGAGAGAGGCCGGATATCTCGTCCACATCAGGCTTTTGCATCTGATTCAAGAATTGCCGAGCATACGCAGATAATGATTCTACATATCTACGCTGCCCTTCTGCAAATATTGTGTCAAACGCAAGAGATGATTTACCAGAGCCTGAAAGCCCAGTGAATACAATCATCTTATGCCTTGGCATCTCAACGGTAATATTCTTAAGATTGTGAGTTCGGGCCCCTTTAACAACAATCTTTTCTAGGTGACCTTCGTCTCTTTTTTTAGCTAATGACATGTAATAGTTTTTAAGGCAATTGTTTCATTATACCAAATTTTCTCCCCTTTCTCAAAAGAAATATTAAAACACTGGGGGAGGCGCCGTAGGCGCCCTCTCTTGTATCTTCTGTATTCTTTTTAACTAACTACCAACCAAAAAATACAAACTGCGCGAGCTCTAAGCTCCCATCATCTTCTTGTACACCTCAACCAATGCTCTTGTATCTGCAAGCGCTGTATGAGCTTTAGCGTTCTCTACTTTAAGTAACGTACACAGTGCGCGGAGAGAAAACTTATCTGCCTGTGGTGCATCATAGAGTCTAGCGAATGCCATTGAGATAGTATCAAGTTTGCCATAATGCATACGATTATCTACATAGGTCTCTTCAAACGCTTTCATCACGAAAGCATAATCAAAAGTAAGATTATGGGACACGAAGATACAGCTTTCTGTTTTCTTGGCGAACTCTTGCATAGCCTTCTCTCTATCAACTGCGAACATCCAATCCACTTCATTATACCCGTTCACCCGAAGAGCATCTTCTTCTGCGAGTTCTATATGCTTTGGTTTTATTTTCCATTCACATTCTTCGACAATTTCAAGCTTGGGACCTCTGCCTGGACGATCTATTTGCCTGGCGATAATCACTGCAAGTTCTATGATCTCATGACGATTGGGATCTGTTCCTGTTGTTTCTGTGTCGATAAAGGCAAGGTTGTGAATTTTCATATGTTAGTTGATTAGTGGTTGGTGATTAGTAATTAGTGAATACATTAACAGAAACTATATAGTATATGAGAGTACCACAGCTACTCCTGTTTTACTAATTCACTAAATACTAACGACTATCTAAGGTGTTTCTGAATATTCCTTTTATGTTCATTAAATGTCTTAGCATAATACATAGCTCCATCATTACCAGTAATATAATATAAATAATCGGTGCTGATAGGATTAAGCGTTGCCTGTATCGCTATTAATCCAGGATTATTAATAGGCTTTATAGGTAATCCTCTTCGTTTATACGTCTCCATCGCTACATCAACTTGAAGTGGCATACCTATACGCATTCTTTCTAAGAGAATACCCGCAACGATCTTCATGTCTTTTTCATTATTAGCTTCCCCTTCTAAGATTGAAGCTAAGGTGAGTATCTCATATTCACTCAATATGTAACCATTCTTTATAGATTCCCCAATTACTGGAGTAGCTTCTTTGATATAGACATCGAGCATTATCTGTATCACTTCATCTTCTTTGTATGAAGGGAGGATATGATAGGTGGACGGGAACAACTTCCCGTGAGCATTGCGCTTTTCTATAATTTCGAAGAATGTTGACTTAGAGAGATCGGGTAACTTCTTAGCAAAAAATTGAAATATCTCTTCATCACTACTCCCTTCTGGAACAGTGACACGGAGTAATGGATTATTGGGGCCTTCTTCTGTTATTTTGTGTATCACAGAGAAGAGGTTCTCACTTTCATCAAAAGAGTATTCACCAAGCTGAACTTTGGTATCTTTGTTATTAAAAGAAAGAATAGCTCTCAACAAAAATGCTGAAGCGATTATATTCTCTTCTTCTAATCGGAGAGACAAACTTCTTAGACTTTCTCCTTCATTAATCACAAATGTCTTGGTACTGTTAGTTTTAAAAAGAAATGATTGTAGGATAAAAAAGATAAAACCAATGCAAGCTACAGCAACTATCAAATGCAGAAAATGTCTCTCTCTTAAAAATTCTCTCATACACTAACTATATTCCTTATATTATACCGGAAGATTACTAGGAGCGATACCTTTAGTTGTATCAATACGAGGAAGTGTAGGAGTCTGTATATGAGCACCGGGGAGATGCCACAATGTTGCTATTTCTTCTAAGTTATAGGTAGAGACTCCAGTAAGAGAGGGGTGATCAAACGGGTGGAATATCGCTTCATAGATCATACGGAAGAGCTTGCGAGTTTTGAGAGACGATGTCCAAAAAAAAGTGTCTTCCCATTTATCTAAGAACTCCCTTTCCCCAACATGAGGAAAGAATGCTTCACGTTCTACATATGCCTCGAACAGTTCTTCGGTTCTCCATGGCACACGACGATTGCCGATATTTTCCCAAGGATAATCATATGGATCAGCGAGTGCTTTCATGCCTAAATTGTTGGATCCTCCACCAAAATGTTTCCCAAATGAAACAATAGCATTGATATGTTGCGCATTAAATTTGCTCGCTTCGGTGACATACATAAGTCTCACACAACCAATCATGAGAGGTTTTGACATTTTTTTGGTAATAGCTTCGATTTCAGCCTTCTCGCCTCCCGTTAAATCTAATTCTTTTTTCATCTCGAATTTGGTTTCTTTGTATACTGCTTTTACTTTGTTTGGTACTTTTATTTCTTTACCATCTTTGTCTTTCTCTGTTTTAAATTGCTGTACAAGATCATCATTGTACTCATCAATCATTTTAGGAGACCCGAATTCATCTTTGAAGATTGTCCCGGCGAGTGTTATTTTGCCGGTACGAAGTTGTCTAATATAAGATTTAGCCATATTCGCGAGATTAACATGATCATGAGTGACTTTGTTAACATAAAATTGCGGTCGCTTGCTGCCATTATATACAGCCTCATCTTGAAGAATGACTTGATACCAAAAATGTTCACCTTTACCGAGCTGCCCCATGATTTCGATAATTGACGCGAGAGGGTCTACTTTGTATTCATCTTTTGGATCTTTATCTAAACCAAAATCAACATAGGTCGCCAGAGGCAAGAAGTCTGCAGGCATTTTGAGTTTATCTTTATCTCTATGCTTTTTTTCGTCCCACTTCTCACCGTCTTTATGATATGGAATACCTGTCTTGTCATCAACTGGATTCCACGTCTTAGTGAGACCATAAGTAGCCCCCCATCCAGCTGTGGTTTTGGATAAATGATGATAATAAATACGACTTGTATAATCATCTGCTTCTACTATTTCTATACCTGGGTATTGGGCATAGAATCCGCCTTCTACTATTGCTTTGAACTTCTTCTGTACTCTCACATAAAAATGTATTTTGCCTTCAATTGAAGCTATTTCAAGTGAAGAAAAAGCAGGGAGCGCACCCATGTATTTTTGTTTCCAGAATCCAGTAATACCTCCCGCTTGAAGAAGTGATGTAATAGCAAGCTCCGTAGCAAAAGGTGACTTGGTAATCTCTCGAGGCAGTTTGATCTCGAGTAACACCCAGTTCAACTTATTGAGATGCTTCTGTTCTACATACATGATCCAAAATCTCCATGTCCAAGCACATAACAAGAAGAAGAATGTCAGATACAGAAAGAATAGCCCAATATCAACAATGAATTGCATATACTTGTAGTATATAGTGAATAGTAGTGTAGTGACTAGTGGGTAAAATATATAGAGATGTGAGAGTAGGTATACTGTGTCGAACCTTGTTGTGACGTATAAAAATAAGAGCGGGGGCACCTACGGTGCCCCGCTCTTATTTTTATACGTCACAACCCCCTTTTGTTAGCACTTAAATGTTACGCTACTGTATAATCTCCGGCGACTTTTCTAAAATATTTAGCATTCTGAAGATTGACGAGTACTGTATTTGGTTTAACCATTCTCTTGGCGAGCACTCTTTTGATGACTTCGTCTTTTGGAAGAGGACGACCTGCTTCTTTTAAGACTTCAGTGATAACATCTCTCACAACTCCCCCTGTGTGACCCCAGTCCTTGAGACCATACATACCACGTCCAACCAATACGAAACGAGCGTCTTTAATAAGTTCATTGTGACATGTCGCAACGTGAGCTCGTTTGCCAAAAGTCTTGTTGATCTCCTGAGCTACTTCTTTGAAGTGCATAGGGCGGTTAGAGCGACGCATGATGAGGTATGCATAATCTTTAATACCACGAGCCTTCACATGTGGAGAAGATGTTCTCCCCCATTCAGAGAGCTGATTCTTGCCAATCACTTTTGAGAGTGTGAGGTATCGTGTGATTATCTCTTTGTTTTCTTTGTACTCTGCCACAACATCTGAAAGGTGTGATGTGAATCTATTAAACACTTCTTCTTCTTTAATTAAATCTTCTTCGGAGATGGAAGAATAAAGTTTGTGGAGAGCGTCACGAACATGTGTCGCCTTCGTATCATCAGTTGTAAAATGTGGATGAAAATTATCATCTCCCTTATGACGACCAAATGATTCACCAAGAGCTAAGTAGAGATTAATGTGATTCTGAACCACTGGATCTCTTGAGATGTGACGCATGAGATGATCTTCAGCAACCACACCACCTAATTCATTAATGATAGTCTTTAATTCTTCAAAAATAAAGAGGTTTTCTTTGTAGTCTTTTGACTTTTTGATGCTCGCTATTGCGAAGTTCTCAATCTGTCTAACTCTTTCTCGTGTGATGTCATATGTCTTCCCAATCGCTTCAAGCGTCATCCTCTTTTCACTTTCAAGACCATAACGATTAACCACAATCTCTCGTGTGCGAGGATTGAGGTTAGAAAGAAGTTTTTTTGAAACTGCCTTTGGTTTAAAAGTGATTCCTGACATATTTTTTAATAAATAAATTGATAATCTTTAATGTAGTCAAACAATTCTACCAGAATTTGCTAAAAACGTCAAATTACTATATTGACAAGTTTATCCTTGATAATTATAGTTTTTTTAGGCACGGCACCCCCTACAAACTTTTTGTACTGTTCATGCTCTTTGGCCAGGTTTAAGACCTCATCATCCTCAAGCCCTCTTTGTGTCACAAAAGTCCCTCTCATCTTCCCTCCTATTTGGAGGGCGATAGTGACTGTATCGCTAGCTAACTTCGTCTCATCAAACTGAGGCCACTCTGATAGATGTACGGATGTATCTTGCCCTAACTCCTTCCATAACTCTTCTCCAACATGCGGAGCAAAAGGTGCAAGTAATTGTACAAACCCTTTGTACATTCTTAGAGGGACACTCTCTTCTTTTTCAAGAGTGTTTAACAATATCATCATCTGCGAGATAGCAGTGTTGAACTTGAATTCCAAAATATCATCCCCGACTTTTTTGATTGTCTGATTAAAGAGTATCTCTATATCTTGCCCTACTTCTACATCATTATTTACTTTTTCTTTGAGCTTGAAAAAACGTTCTATGAATCTATTAACCCCTGCCATAGACGATGTACTCCATGCTACCGACTGATCAAATGGACCCATGAACATCTCATAGAGACGAAGTGTGTCTGCACCGTATTTCTCTACTACATCATCAGGGTTCACGATGTTGCCCCAACGCTTACTCATCTTGCGTCCGTCTTCTGCCATAATGAGCCCAACTGTTTGAAGTTTAGTAAACGGTTCATCATATGAGAGGAGTCCAAGATCAAAGAAAAACTTATGCCAGAATCTCGCGTAGATTAAGTGACGTGTCGCATGTTCTGCGCCTCCAACATAAAAGTCTACTGGTGACCACTTATGCTCTTTTGCTTTATCGACGAATGCATTCTCATTGTGCGGATCAATGTAACGAAGATAATACCATGATGACCCCGCCCATTGCGGCATGGTATTAGTCTCACGCTTAAACTTTTGTACTTTTCTTTTTGGTTCTTCTGTGACTTTACCATGTACATAAAACTGCCACAATGATCTCATATCAAAACGAGTGAGGAGTGACTCAACCTCTTCTTTGTTTACCCACACAAGGTCACAAATAGCCTGCTCTTCGTCGCTTATCTTTTCACGATCAAGTGAAGCTAACTCAACTATCACTAAGTGATAGTGAGCGAAACGGTTTTCTTGTTTAACAGGGTGATAAAAAAGACTATGCGAAAAAAAGTCTTTCACTTCTACATTTTTAATTGAAGTGAATCCTGTTTCTTCTAAAACTTCTTTTCTTGCTGCGTCCTCAGCTGTCTCACCATCCTCAATACCTCCAGTTACGAATCCGTTCCATGTTACTGTTTTCCATTTTGAAATAAGGTACTTGTCTTCTGTTGGGTGCTTGATAATACACGCCACATTATTACGCTCCTTTACCTCTTTTTTGGATTGATAGCTATCATGCCCGCCGTCATCATTAATATCCAGGAATTGAACGGATACTTTCTCAGCAACAGTCGAAGGAACAGAAACAAACTCCCCGTCATCATTGATATACCCATACACCTCTATCCAATCTTTGATATTAGCAAGCGGACTCTCACCTGTTCCTGTTGGCTCATATTCATCAACCATTGGAAGCACTACAGGGAGCTCGCTATCTGCAACTGCGTATGATTTGTGATTTTCATCAAATACAATAGGGAACGGCTCTCCCCAGTACCTCTGACGAGCGAACACCCAGTCTTTCAATTTGTATTGAGTGCTTTTTACGGCCCAACCTTTTTGAGCAATATAATCAGCTATTTCTTCTCTTATATCGTGAGGCTTTTTACCTTTAAAAATTTCTGGCTCAATTAATGTTGAGTGCGCAAAATCAGAGAAACAAACCTCATGCGTACTTACTTTTTCTCTTATAGAACTATCATCTGGCAAAAGAACTAGGTGAAGACCTATCCCGTATTTCTTAGCAAAAGCGAAATCTCTTTCATCATGAGCTGAACACTTAATGATACCAGTTCCATAATCTGCCAGTGCGTAACTACTAACCCAAAGAGGAAGGTCTTTTTTTGTTATAGGGTCTTCAAGATATATACCGGTAAATATTCCTTCCACTATTTCGTCTGCTTTAAATCCTGCACTATTTCTAAGTACTGATATCTCTTTTGCTTTTAATAATATCTCTTCTTTGTTCGTAATATTAGAAATAAGCTCTGGTAATAACTTGTGGTCCGCAGCAATAACAGCGAAAGTATCAGCGCAGAAAGCTTCGTAGTGTGTAGAATACGTCTCCACATACATATCTACACCTTTAACCTTAAGCTTATATTTAAGGCCGTAATTTCTCCCTATCCAGTTTCGTTGAAGTTCTTTGATATGAGGCTCCCAATCAAGCTTGTCTAAATCAGCGAGCAATCTATCAGCATAGTCTGTGATACGAATAGTCCACTGACGAAGTGGCTTCTTCTCGACATCACTACCACATCTCTCGCACTTACCATTCTCCAAGTCTTCATTCGCAAGTCCAGTCTTACATGATGGGCACCAGTTAATAGGGTCATAGCTTTCATATGCAAGCCCGCTCTTATACATCTGCTTCCACATCCACTGCGTCCACTTATAAAACTTTGGATCAGTTGTATTAACCTCTCTATCCCAATCATAGTTAAGACCAAGCATCTTAAGCTGCTCTTTGTATCTAGCTACATTCTTTGCTGTAGAAACATTTGGGTTCACTTTATTCTTTAGTGCATACTGTTCGGCGGGGAGACCAAACGCGTCGAACCCCATCGGATGTAACACATCATATCCTTGCATTCTTTTCATACGACTATACACATCCGTTGCGATGTACCCCTTAGGGTGACCGACGTGAAGCCCTTCGCCTGACGGATACGGGAACATGTCTAAGATATAGAACTTCTTGTCAGATGATTCGCCTGTCTTGTTGAGTCCTTCTTCTTCCCATTTCTTCTGCCACTTTTTTTCTATGTCTTTGTGATTGTAAGGTATCATGTATATATGCGTATGCTTATAGGAATAACTATAACAAAACAAGAAGAAGAATACAAAAAAGAAGTTGTCGGATAGTTTTTATACGACTAGTAGTTCTTACTATCTTTTTAGTATAAAGGGATAAAGTGCAGAATGAGCGACGCCGTAGGCGTCGCTCATTCTGCATTTTTCTATGTTCTGTATTCTATGCTCTATATTCTGTACCCCCTATCTCCCGTAATACATGTCTTTTGTGATAATTCTCTTAAAACATGTACGCTCATTCTTGTGATTCCAAAATGGTGACACGTCCCCTTCATAGTAATAGTTTGATACTAAGTACTGCGACTTACTCATATCAAAAGCATCGCCGATTTGTCCTCTTTGATTTAATTCTCTTACTGTCGTGAATGTGGCACATAATTCGAATTCAGCTTCTCCTGTCATTTCTTTTTTCCTTAATTCGAAGTTCGTTCTGAATGTTGGTTGAGTGATAACTTTGTACTCATACTTTTCTTTAGTTATTGGGTCAACAGGCACAGAGAAACCTTGGAATGCATTATTGAGCTCATCCAATGTGAGAGGTAATCTGTCGGTCATCTGAAAACGATTAAACACTTCTTGTTGTATGCGAGACAAATCAGAGAGACGAGTATCGTCCATGCGCTTCATGCGCATTTCTTTTGGAGTACCGATAACTGAGATACTCCATACAATAGAAGCGATGACAATAATACAGCTGAGAACCCCGAACAGGCTCGGAACAAATGTCTTCTTGGCATAGTCTCTTTTTTGAGTATAGAAGTAATATCCGAATAATATCCCAGCTATCACAAATACGCTTCCTGATTTAAGAACAAAACGAGTTGTTATCTCACCGCCAAGATAAGTATAGATAAGTGACACAAGGGCACCAAGCAAAGTGACGACCGTCACAAAAAGAGTGCCAAACACAAAGAACTTTCTCACAATCAAATCTTTCTTGTAGAAGAACTTGGTTATATCCTTTTCGACATACCATGTGAGTATAAGATACAGCGGGAACACTACGATGAGCGCAGCAATAGCGAATCTGACATCGCTATAGGTTGCGTCAACATAAGAATAATTAAGTGCATCAAAAAACTTCCTCTCAATAGCTGCGAAGATGACCGTAAGCACATTACTCACTGTCATGATGAGCGATACAGCGAGTAATGCATAGACAAATACATCTACTGCTTTTGTTTTTTCTTGTACATTCATAGAAAATTTATTAGTAAATGAATAAATAAGATACCCAATACCGAAACATGTTATACCTGCGACCAATACTGCAATGGCGACAATTGCGATAATCATACCCTTATATTTTAACATTTTTATGATATAGTGAGTAGATGTCACAAACTCCTCTTACAAACACTGAAAAAATAGCCCTTTCCGTCATAAAAGGTATAGGATCTGTGTGGTCTGTCGTAATACATACCATTTTGTTCGCTGGTGCTTTTGGTTTGGTTTTATTTGGTATACCTTTTGATAGAGTACTTCTTGTGCTCACTACCATTGTGTCTCTCGAGGCAATTTATCTTTCAATATTCATTCAAATGAGTGTGAACTATCAATCGAGAGCCATCGCGAGTGTAGAAAAAGAAATCGAAGACATACAAGAAGATGTAGAGGGTATCGCAGAAGATGTAGAAGACATTCAGGAAGATGTCGAAGAGATTTCTCATGACGTGGAAGACATCCAAGAAAACGTTGAAGAGATTTCTCATGACGTAGAAGAGATGCAGGAAGATGTTGAGGAAATCCAAGAAGACCTAGATGAAATGCAGACTTCGGAAAGTATCGACAGCAAAACCAATCAGAGAAAATCTTAAGCCATGCAGAACAAATATGCGCTCGTCACATTATATAGAGATAGTTTCTGTAGACATTGATTTTATATCCACACTTGTAAGCGTGAAGTTTTTAAGCGGCCTATACTTGATTTGGCTATCAAGAATCTTTTCTGAAGAAACAACAATGTTTTTGCTGTTCGTGCGGCCAAGATATAAAGAATAGTATTCGTCGAACCCCATACTTACATATTGCGGACTATCCTCATTAATACAACGAGCAATGTAAAGTGTCGCACCGTCACACAGAATTGTGTTAAGAGCAGAAAACATAGGATACCTCGCTCTTGTCTCATTAAGCATTTGAATAAAGGCTTCCTTTGAACTTTTCCCTTCGTCTCTTCTTATCTGCAAAAATCTTTGAAACAACCTCTCTGAATCAGTGGTGCCAACACACTCGCAAGCAGTGTCTGGGTATGGACCGTCCTTTTCTCTTGTCACCGTTCCGTTATGCATAAATGAAAAAACTCCAGACACAAATGGGTGCGTATTTAGCAATGACGACTCCCCTACTGTTTTTTTACGCAGATGAGCAATACCGCCACCTTTTTGTTTAAAGGTAAGAAAACTTTTTTGAAAAGTTTCATCTCTTTTCGCACTCTTTGTTGACTTATACAGCAGAGGACTAGTTTCTTCGTCTTTATATATAGCAAGACCCCAACCATCTTCATGTCCAGGTTCGATAGTCTTAGGAACCAACCCCGTGAGAGCCAGTTCTCTGAATGAACCAAGTACATCCACAAGGTCAACATCTTTATTATTACTCGTAAAAGCAAACGCTAAAAGTCTACACATATTTTTATAATAACTAATTATTGGATAAAAGAAAAAGGAAGAAGATCTTCCTTTTTCACACTAGGTACAGAGAACAGTTATGGGGGCAGAATCACCCCAGAAACAGCTTGACTCGTACCGTGTACACGCGCAGTTGGTGTTGCCATCCAGAGACCACCAAGCGAGACATAGTCGCGCAGTTCGTGACTGTACACAAAATATGCACGTCTAATCAAGTGGTACTTCGAACCAAGGAAAGGAGCTTCTTCACCCCTCTGATACGCCTGGATGAAATGAACGTCACCAGAAGCCACCGCATCTGTCACCTTGGTCCTCGTGGCGAACCCTTGACCCATCTTCTTGTCAGGATGGTACAAGAGTACTCCCTCGAATCTGCTCCCAGCCCGAGGCTTCACCACAAATGGAAGGGAAAAGTCGAGGTCACCCGGTCCACCAATCTCCTTCCAGAGACCAAGGTGTAGACCGTAAGACTTGTCACCCTCATGTCGCAACGTGGAGATGGAGTGCTCTGTGAACAGTTGAGACACATCCTCCTCTCTACGCCCCGACCTCACGTACCAAGCATTTCGCTGTAGTTCACTAGCCGCAACCGGCCCACGCACAACCGGAATCCCTGTCTTCAGAGAAAAGACATCATCGTCGCTGCTGCCATCTCTTCCTGGTGAAATGTAGAGAGCGATCTCCCTCTGTAGCACCTCTTCCTTCTTCTTGAAGAGTCTCCTGATATCTCCTGCAAAGGTCGGATGGATACTCGAGGTGACACCAAGGCCGGCAGGGCGTTCTTCCACCTCATAAATGCAAGGAACTCCATCATGCATGACGTAGTCGAAGCGCACAAGTGATGACGGAACATTGAAGTAACGCTCTGCCAAATTGCCCGACTTAGGGAAAACCATAGCCCATGAGGCCAAGATCTTCTTGAGTGCAAAAACTTCATCTCCCGACATCATGATTGGCTGCCTGTGGGTAAGCACATTCCACGGACCAACTGTAATTTCTTCAAAGAACATCGTTAACTCCTATATTGATGAAACAAAAACCGGACCTCTTTTCGAGATCCGGTTTTTATTTTCAAAATTGAGAGAGAGGGTTACTTCATTTGCAATTTTAAACACAAAAACGAGACCTCGAAAGAGAAGTCCACATTAGGTGATAAAAATTGCAATTGGTAACAAATAAATTCATATTTTCACTGTAGCACAGAATAATTACATAGCGCAAGTTTTACACTTCCTTTTTTACGGTTCCTTAATTAGACTTGTTCGGTGGTAAAGTTTACACACAGTTTGACCATAACAAAATAAGGCCTAAAAGTAACAAAAAAAATATTACCGTACTTGTCTATTATTCAAAAAAATGTAGAACCCAGTTAACAATAGCAAGCACAATAGAAAAGTAAATCCCCATCAAGAGCGATGGTACGGAAAATTCAGGAATCAGTCTGTCGGCAAGCAATATCATGAGTCCATTAATAACAAAAGAGAAGAGACCGAGTGTAAGTAAATTAACAGGGATGGAGATAAGCATAAAGATTGGTCGTATCGTGTGGTTGATAACAGCAAGCACAAGTGATGTAAGGAGAGCTATCCACGCTGTGCCAAATGCCAGCGTAAGAGTTCCGAACGCTAACGGAACACCAACCTTTGTTATGTAACTCGTCACTAAAATAGAGAAAGTTCTGATTATAATAAAGTTCATATCTTATGAGAGAAGCAGTTGTCTCATCTCTTCTAACTCTTCTTTACTTGCCGCGTAGACAAGAGACTTATCAAAGTCTGCTGGGGAATTCGTAGGAACCAAGTGCACGTGCACGTGTGGCACTCCGTACCCTTCTACGAAGACACATACGCGCTTGCAATCTGTCTTCCCTTTAATTACCTGGGCCATATATCTAACACGATGCATCATTTTATCAAACATGATCTCGTCGAGTTCGAAGAGTTGATCTACTTCTTGTTTTGGAATAACAAGAACGTGACCTTTCTGTATCGGGTTAATGTCTAAAATCGCACATACATACTCGTCTTCATAAATCTTATACCCCGGGATTTCCCCATTTATTATCTGTGTGAAAATTGATGACATAATTGTAGTTACTAGACTATAGTTATTAGTGTATAGTAAAAAATGATTCTCTACTATACGACTTATTAGCTCAAAACTATTTCTTTAACATAAGACTTTTGAGGAATGATTTTCTATGTACGCCCGTTAGTCCTTTTTCTTTGATCACGTCATAATGCTTAGCTGTTCCATAGCCAACGTGAGATTCAAAACCATACCCTGGATATACCTTAGAAAGCTCAACCATGAGATCATCCCGATAACCCTTTGCGAAAATAGACGCGAGAGAAATCTGTGATATCTTCTCATCCCCTTTTATCACCGTCTCTTGCTTGTATATATCTGGTGCGTGGAGCGAGCCATCAAGATATACGAATGATTCTTTTGATACCCCTTCATTATGAAGAGCACTGAGCGCTTTGAGCATCGCTTCTTTAATGGACGGAACTATTCCTAGCTCATCGATTCTCGTAGCACTCACCTCACCAATACCAAAAAATATCTCACCAGAGATTACATGAGGCTTAATTGCCTCAAGGATGGCTGTTCGCTGCTTCTCAGACAGCTTCTTACTATCGCGCAGTATCCCCTTAGGGAAATACTGAACGATGTCTATCCCGTCCTTGATAGCACATGCACAGACGACAACAGGCCCAGCTATCGGTCCGCGCCCCACTTCATCGATGCCTATTGTGTACATACTAAAATTTAAATAAGTTTCTTCACTTGCTCAATTCTTTCTTTTGTGGAGCCAGATATTATTTTAACTGTTATGTGATGTGTGCGAGACAGATCAAAAAGAGTACGCAAAAAATGATGATTGACTATATCTATGTAGGATGTGGTGACATCTCTTGTTCCGTCATCAACAAGCGGCACAGAGACTGATGTTGGTATAAAAAGATACATATCTGCGGTACGTAGTGAGTCCTTCATCATCGACTCCGTCTCATCTACGAACCACTTCGGAATTAATCCTCTTTCATACTGGACATAGGTATAGATATAATTATCAATCATACATCTGTCAAAAATAACATTATATTCAAGATTATGTCGTAACTGTCCGAACATAAAATCTCTAATCTCTTTTTGCGCTTCAAGCGACCCTTCTTGATTGACGTGAAGAGACCGCTTTTCTATTACGTCTCTATAGGTTTCTTCTGGGGTGGTGTAATGAGAAAATTCTTTCAAAAAATCTTTGATGAATGTCGATTTACCTGTATTTTGTGGGCCGATAACTGCAATACGCATGAAGAATAGTTAATAGTTACTCGTTAATAGTTACTAGTGTAGCACGGGGGGGCTTCGCTTTTCCCCGTGCTACTTAATTGATAACCACAGTAATGAACTAGTAAATTCTAAGCTTGAAAAAGCGGGATTCGGTCACGAAACTACTTCCTCACTTCGTTCGTCAGAGATAGTTTCTCGACCCCGTATTCGAACCCCGACGCAAACAAAGCAGTTTGTTTGCTCCAAATACGAGCAAAAATATAAAATACCCCCGAAGATTACTTTGGAGGTATTTTATATTTTTGTGCGCTGTACTGGACGAAGTTAGAACTGAATTATTGAAATCAGAGGTGTTACCTTATATACCTAACCTACTACAACTAAAGGAATTAGTAAGATAGACTCCCCTTAAATCACCCTAGGGGGTGTCCGGAGGATTCACCTCCTTCACCTATTCACCTACCCCATCTTATAACTCTACCTTCTAATCAAATTAACTAACCACACTAACATCCAGACCTGTACATGCGAGAACAGTAGCAACTTTTTCACAATCTTCTTTTAATCCACGGAAGACAGTAACCTGACCAAATGTTTGAGCTGTCTCAGCATATCTCACCGCTGTCGTAAGATCACATTTAATAGCAAGCTGGATCATTTCTACAGCGTCAGCATATGTATGACAATTACAGTCAAAGAGAACAACTTCACTTTCTTTCTCTAAGATGACTTTATTTGTTGTTACAACTTCGTGCTTTGTTGTCATTCTAATCCTGGTTTTCAATTCTTCTTCTACGTTCATCAAGAGTCTCGCCTTCATATAACCAAAAAGCGGGACCTTGTACTGATTTCCAGATACGACCAGAATTCTTTAATAGTTTCAAAGTTATCTGATTTAAACTAGCTGTCTCGCCATTACATGTTATTTCTCGATCATTTGCCACCACTGCTTGTATAGTGTTGTCATAGTAATACTCTACAGTAGACCCTACTGGTATCTTAGCGAGATCAAAATTAAAACGAGATCTTCTTTCTTTCGCAATTTCCACTGCGTTTTTTTCTTCCACCCCTTCAAATACATCTATAACAGGAGTCACATCTTTCTTCTGTAAGAGCTTAAGTACTGAAATCACACGCTCCGGATTTAGTCTAAAAAATTCTTTCTTCGGATTGATTCTGTGATCAAGGAATGCATCATGAAGAGACCTCTCAACCTCTCTCATATTTTCTACCTCACATGCAAAATACACTTCGAAAGGAAGTGGCACTCCTGTTTGCCGACTAAGCTCCTTAACCCTTTCATCAAGTCTTTCATCGGTCATTCCGATCTTAATGAGATCAGGCATTGATTCGTTAGTGAGGATATAAATGATTTGAGACATATTATTTTTTTATTATTTCTGAGTTTTCCAATAAAGACAGTGCTAAGCTACTCATAGCTAAATACTGATAAGCCCTTACCTTGTCTTCAATTTTTGCATCAGATGTATGACTTTTTTCATTTCTAAACATATCAATGGCCATCGTAAGAAACATTACAGCTTTATTAAAATCTGAATCGACGTTTGAAGCTGAAGCCCCTTTAACATGTAAACATCCTTTACCAAATGCATCTGAACCAGATTCATGTCCAGTAAGAAGCCTTAGTCTATCTTTAACAATTTTAAAACTTTTTTCAACAGCTTCCGCGTGTGCCCCTGAATTATAAAGACTTACACATTTCAGTTGAACTTCTGGATGAATCCCATATAAATTTTTATCCTGAACTTCTTCTTGTTTACCTTTAACAAGTGAGGAATATCTGGAAAAAGCCTCCTCAAATTGAGGGTGTCTTATTTTTATTTTAAAAATAAACCCTTGATATTTCATGTTGTCTCTATTAAATATAATCTGATGCATAATTTGCAACCACCTCAATAACTCCTTCTTCTGCCAATTTATTTAAGATTAAAATTTCATCTCCTGCTCCAATTTCCTCAATCTCCCACCCTGCACGATAATCAACAACAGACCCCGTTGGGGCAAGATCTGTTTTTGATTTTATGCGTTCAAGTACTTTGTATATTTTTTCTTCTGCTTTCATATTAATTCCAAAGCTTAGAAATTACATCCTTCATTTTTTGTTCGTAAATTTCTATAAGTTTCTTATTTGACTCAACAAGTAATCTTTCTGCTTCAATTTTTTCAATAATTTGCTTTTGAATTTCAACCGAAGGCAAAGAGATCTTTTTTTTGTAAGCATCATTACGATTTAATCCAGGCACTGCCCCACCACCTCTCAAGCTCTGCAAATTAAGACCAAGAAGTGTAAAATACAAATACTTAAGCTCAATTCTATTTTCGTCAGATAACTTAACAAAATAAGTAGTATCTATAGGAAAACAATTTTCATCAATCCAATTAACTTCTCCAGCAGACCCCTTTCTGCCAATTACAATTACAGGACCTTCAACGAGAAAATCATTATGAGTACCAACTACACCGTTCGAACCGACCACAGGATATTTACCAGGTATTCTATTTTTTTCTGGCATGGAGTTACCATATTCAAAACTACAAATTTCATTCAAATTTATCATATCCCACTCTGGACTATAGTTAATTTTAGGCACCCAATTTTCGAGAACAAGTTTCGCACCATTTACTATTTTTTGATACCCATCTAACTCGGTAACAATTTGCTCTTGTATTTCAAAAGGAGGAAGTGGGATTTTAAACTTCGAAAGCTCTGATTTTGTTATATGAACTAAGCCACCAGCACCATGAGCTTTTGATTCAATTTGTGGAGTGATAAATTTAAGAGAATGGAACGCATACTGATTGCTTACTTGATTAGTATTTATAACATTAAATTTATAAATATGTTGATTAAGGAGTCCTTTTCCTCTTCTCCATAAGTGTGGGCCAAAAGATGTTCCGACTGTTCCAGACCAAGAGAACAACAGATCATTTGTATTTACTTCAATCTTCTTGTCGTATGTACCGTTATAATAATTATAGTCAGCCGTAATATCATTTAAATTAGCGATCCGAATAATAGGTAATCCTTCTGCTGACCACTCCTCTTTTTTAAATGCTCTTCCGTTTTGCATCTCAAAAAGATCAGACAATGCGACCATTGGCCATTTTGTATTGATTTGATTAATAACATCAATATGCCTTTCAAAGGTTAAATTATAATCACCACTTTTGATAATTTTTTCTTTATCTACTGTTGAGGCAATCTTATTTTCAACTTTTTCACCATTATTCCATTTATTTAATAACTCTAAAGCTTCAGGTAAATTATTTTTTTGTATTGGCCTACGTTGTGCCCCAAGATCATAACCATCATTCTCAACTTTTACAAAAAGGATTTCTTTGCTTTCTTTTGCCCTCTGTCTATCAAGGATAAGGATTGAGGTCTTAACACCGGCGTATGGGTTAAACACACCAGAAGGAAGTGAAATAACCGCACTTAAATATCCATCCTCTACTAAAGATTTGCGAAGTTGTTTGTAAGCATTACCAGATTGAAAAATTATTCCCTCTGGAACAATGATCCCTGCTCTACCATGAAGCTTAAGATGTTCCGCAATATAGTTCACGAAAAGAACTTCTGATTTATTTGCTTTAACACCAAACTTATCATGTGGTTTAATACCTCCTTTAGGAGACATGAATGGAGGATTAGCAAGAATGACATCATACTTCTTATGTAACCAAAGATTTTCATTTGTAAGGGTATCGTTCTCAGATATATGAGGAGTCTTGAATCCATGAAGATACAAGTTGACTCTGGCGAGTTTTGCCATTTCAGGAGAAATATCAACACCCTCGATATTATTAGCAAGCACCTGAAGTTCTTGAGGGGACAACTTGCTTCCATTCTTAATCTGATTAAACGCTTCAACCAAGAAACCTGCTGTGCCACAAGCTGGATCTAAAATAGTCTCGTCTTTTTTTGGTGCAACAATTTTTACAACAAATTCGATAATATGACGAGGTGTTCTAAACATACCAGCATCACCTTGACTACCCATTTTTTGTAACAAATATTCAAATGCATTCCCCAATTCTTCACCGTGAATGTAATGAAGGCTATTAATTGTATCCAAAAACAAACCAATAGTATCTGGGGCGCGAAATGGAAGATAAGCATTTTTAAAGATGTCTCGGAAGAGCTCTGGGAGCTTTGTTGCGGTTGATAATTTATCTAGTCCTTTTATGTATAAGTCCGCTCTATCTTGATTAGAAAGCTTTGCATCAAAAAGTTTGTGCCATGCATATTCCTCTAATTCTCCAACAAAGAAGCTTGCCTTCCCTCCAGGAACACTCATAGAAAGACGATCTTGGTCATCCATAAATTTGTAAATCAGCGCATTTGTAATCTGGTCAACTTGCCCTTGTGGATTTGGTATCTTTCCAACCAAAATATCGCACGCATTATTTAATTTATTTTTTGTTTCAGAAGTTAACATAGTTATTTCCAAGCAAACTCAGACATTTCCTTTTGAAGATATTCCTGAGAGTAACTCTTCACATCATCCACTGACCCATTAAGCAGACGAATGTCATCTGCCGTAAACGAAGGATATATAGCAAGCTCTGCGTATCTTCCGTCATCAATTATCTCTCTAAATTGAGTATCGGAGACATATGTCTCAAAGAAGTCTTTAAGCAACTCTGCTTTTTCTGGTACAGAAAGATCGACTTGTGGCTTCTCAATATCAATAAACTTTTCATATTCCTCTGCAATTCTTTCTTCTCTTGTTTTAAATGTCTTCTGTAGACCAAGCGCCTTCATAAGCATCTCAGTTAGACTAATTTTACGGAAAAGTTTAAATTCTTTTTCATAGGAACGACGAATCTTTTCTGCATTCCAGTACTCACTCGGCTTGTTAAATACTTCTGCTTTGATATATTCTTCAAGGCCTTCAACACCTTGCTCTTTGAATACACTTTGAAGAGTCTCACTTTCCTGCACAACCTTCTCAAACTGTTGATGAGGATATAAATCCCTGTCGATACGCATCCCCTCTTTTCCAACATGAATCACCGTCTCTGTATGTATTGCATCGTTTACATTTGCATCAACATTACCATCTAGTGATGTAGTATCTACAACTATATCAACTTCTGGTCTTTCGATTTGTTTACCATTCTTGCTTATCGGAAGATCAAGCTTCTTGTCGTAATCAAAATCTTTTTCAAAGTATTCACAGTTACCAAAAAAGTCTAGTAACAAAAACTTTTCCTTATCTTTAAGTTCGCCTGTTTCTTGATATATAAAAGTGTTCTTTCTTGTGCCTCTACCTTTCATCTGAATAAAGTCTGACGGAGAGAATACTGGGCGAAGGAGTGCAATATTAAGAAGATCAGGACAATCATAGCCGGTTGTCATCATCCCTACAGTTACACACACTCTTGCTTTTGAAGTTGTATAGTCTGGGTATGTGTCACTCGCAAAGGTAGACTTACCTAAAAGTCTATTTGCGGTGAAGTCCTTGGTGTAGGATTGAGACTCATAAACGTCGCTTGTTACCTGGACCGCGAAATTACTTTTATACTTATCGCCAAACTTTTCTGAAGCAATAATATTCAAAAGATTTGTTATCTTTGAAGCGTGATTTCTACTGACACAGAAAACAAGAGTTTTACCAAATTCACCAGTTAAAGGATCGAGCAACCCATTCTTAACTATCGTTTCTGCAAAGACCCTATTAGTGTCTTCGTTAAAGAACGACCGCTCAAAATGACGAGCACCGAAGATAGCTTCATCTGTACCACCATCTTCTTTATCTACCTCAACAGCGTACCCCTCTTCTGACAAAAGCTCTGTTGTTACCTCTGTTCGAGCATCAATAACATAAGGCTGAATCAGAACATTATCGGCTACACCTTTCTTCAGGTCGTATCTAAATGTTGGATTGCCATCTTCACAGCCAAAAGTAACATAAGTACTTCTAAGGTTGCGCGATTCTAGTGCTTTAATATTTTTAGTAGCAAGGTCCTTTTGATCAACACCTTTTAGATAATCTTTTGGTGTAGCCGTAAGTCCTAACTTATAACCTAAAAAGTACTCAAATACTGCACGACTATTACCACCAATAGAACGATGAGCTTCATCTGAAATTACAAGTTCAAAATCTGAAGGTGAAAAATACTCTCGGTACTTGTTACCAGCAAGAAGTGTTTGAATGGTAGAGACCACGATTCTCGCTCCTTGCCATTTACCTTCTTTAAATTTCTCAACAAAATACTGGCCTTCAAAAAGATCTCTAAAGGCATCTACCGCTTGTTGTTCTAGCTCAATACGATCAACCAAGAACAGAATGCGTGAGGCATTACCGGTTCTTAAAAAGAGCTTACAGACAGCTCCGGCAGTTGTTGTCTTCCCTGTTCCTGTTGCCATTTCCAAAAGAAATCTCGTTTTACCTTGCTTAGCAGATTCTTGTATTGCTTTAATTGCATCAACTTGATAATTTCTTAAATTCTTTTTTGGTGCGAGATATGACTCATCAACAACTTCGCTATAGAGTGTCTCAGGATGAGGCTTATACCCCGATCTATGAATAAGAGATTCCTGGGACGGAAACTCTGTGATCATTTCAGGATTACCAAATTCTGTATCCCAAAGATAATGAGAATTACCATTAGAAAGAATTACAAATCTCACATTATGGCCGATAGCGTAGTCTCTAGCTTGTTCTTTTGCTGAAAGCGGGCGGATCGCCTCTTTCTTTGCCTCAAGAACACAAAGAGGAAAATTCTTGTCATCAAGAAGAAGATAGTCTATAAAGCCATTACGAGTATTTTGATAATCATCACCAACATCATGAATACTTACCCCAGCCTCTAACTGAATATTAGCCCTACCATTTGAATCATCGAGAAAACGCCAACCAGAGTTCTCAAGCAGTTTGTTTATCTTCACTCTAGCTGAAGCTTCTTTACTAGACATAAAAGTAAAACCATTTTACCATTTTCCAGACTAAATTTAAAGGAAGATGTAAAGAGTGTTATAATTGATTTTGTACAGCCATAACAGAATTTTTCACGGAGCTTTCTCGCTTCCGTTTTTACCACATCGTAGGTAAAAACGGGTAGCTGAGTTGCTATGATGTGGCACACGCAAGTGTGATTCTGTTATGGCTGTACACCTCGGCTACCCATTTTTAATATAATCGCCGAAACATAGAAGTGTACCTATGTCTCAAAAAATGACTAAGTCTAAGACATATTTTGTTTTAGCATTGCTTTCGTTCATTGAGGTGAGCACTCATATCTTCAGTAAGGCTTTTAGCTTTAGTCCGACATTGTCTATATTATTTGAATTCTTTGGTGGACTTTTTATTATCTTACTCTTGCTTGGCTGGTACTATAAAAGAAAAGAGTCAAAACCAAGGTGATTGAAGATTATCCGTACAAGCATGTGGTGATGTGTCCTATTTGCAACGAGACATTCTGGGCGAGTGCATCAACAGGAAAACTTGGTGGAAAGTTTCCTTCATATCACTGCTCGGGTGAGAGATTTGGGAAACCAAAACATCAACGGATTGGAATATCAAAAGATGAGTTCAACGAAACAGTTGAGAAGTTTGTTTCAAAACTTGCATTCACCAAAGAGTATCATGATGCCTTTGGACTTGTGTTGAAAGATGTGTATCGTAAGCAACACAAAAACCAGATTACTGTCTCACAAAGCAAGGCGGAGGAAGTGAAGGAGAAGAAAATCAGACTCCAGACACTCTATGAGAAACTTGATCGTGCAACGAGTGATGTCGTTGAGAGAAAACTAGAACAGGATATTGAGAAACTTGATGAAGAAATACAGGCACTTGAAAATGCTCGAAACAAATCAGAAGCAACAGAGCACGATTTTGCCTCCTATTTGAAACATGCTCGATTTTTACTGGAATACCCAAGTGAAATCCTTTTGAAAGCAAGGAAAAAGAAGACCAGCAAGCCATTTGGAATCTTGTTTTTGAAGAACTTCCAACCTATGAAGATTTGAAAACTAGAACACCTAAATTGTCCTTGTGTTTCAACATAAAAGACACCATTTCTGGTGTCTCTCATAACGTTGTGCGCCGGGCGGGATTCGGTCACGAAACTACTTCCTCACTTCGTTCGTCAGAGATAGTTTCTCGACCCCGTATTCGAACCCCGACGTAAACAAAGCAGTTTGTTTGCTCCAAATACGAGCAAAAATATAAAATACCCCCGAAGATTACTTTGGAGGTATTTTATATTTTTGTGCGCCGGGCGGGATTCGAACCTGCGAAGACTAATGTCATCTGATTTACAGTCAGACCTCGTTGACCACTTGAGTACCGACGCGAATGCTAAAAATTCTACCACACATGGAGGCAAAATAAAAGAGCGACGCCGTAGGCGTCGCTCTTTTATTTTGGCATTCACTAAGAACTAGTAACTAGCGTCTAGTAACTTACTTACTTCCTTTTACCACCTCTTCTTTGGTGAGAGGACTTGGTATCTTCTTTGCTTTCTTGGCAATCACTTCAATGTCCCCTTTCTTATCAAGAGATACTTCCGCAATTGAACCTTTTGAGATTTTTTTGATGAGCATCATTTGAGCTATTTTGTTAAGAATAGTTGTCTGCATGTATCGCTTAATCGGTCGAGCACCATAGTGAGGATCATATGACTTTTCTCCGATGAATGCTATCGCTTCTTTGCTAACGGTTAATGTCACTTCTTTTTCTAAGAGACGCTTAGCGAGGAGATCGACTTGGAGAGCAACAATTTGTTGTATTTCTTCTTTTGTTAAAACATCAAACACAATAGTCTCATCTAGTCGATTAAGGAATTCTGGCTTGAAGAATTCTTTGACAGCTCCTACCACTTTATCTTTGACTTGAGTATATTCATTACCAGATTCAATATTACTGAATCCCATTTGTTCCATCTTCTGAATATATTGACTACCAATATTAGACGTCATGATGATGATAGTATTTTTGAAGTTGACTACACGCCCTTTAGAATCAGTGAGTCTCCCTTCATCAAGTACTTGAAGAAGTAGGTTGAAGACTTCTGGGTGCGCCTTCTCAACTTCATCAAAGAGAATCACAGCATAAGGCCTATGACGTACCGCTTCGGTCAATTGTCCTGACTCTTCATATCCAACATATCCAGGTGGTGAGCCGATAAGCTTGGACGTTGAATGTTTCTCCATATACTCGCTCATATCAACTTTAATGAGCGCCTTCTCATCATTAAACATAAATGAAGCAAGTGCCTTAGTGAGTTCTGTCTTACCAACACCTGTTGGACCAAGGAACATAAACGACCCAATTGGACGTGATGGATCATTGATACCCGCACGCGAACGACGTACCGCATCTGATATCTTCTCGATCGCTTCACGTTGACCGATGACACGCTTCTTTAATTCTTCTTCCATATAGACAAGCTTCTCTTCCTCTTCTTCGAGCATCTTAGTCACAGGGATCCCTGTCCAACGTGCAACAACAGAGGCAATGTCTTCTTCTGTTACTTCTTCCTTTAGAATTCTTCTTGTCTTCTGCAATTTCTTTAATCGTTCGAGACGTTCATGTAACTCTCGAGTCAGTTCTGGGATTTGACCATAACGGATCTCAGCAACACGTGTGAGTTCACCACGTAATTCTGCATTCTCGGCTTCAGTACGAAGCGATTCAAGAGACTTTTTTATTTCTCCGATTTCACTCACAGTTTTCTTCTCATTCTTCCATTTGAGCTCTAATTCTTTAGTCTTCTCTTTAACGTTAGCAATTTCTTCATCGATACCTTGTATGCGACGCTTGGTGGTCTCAGCATCTTCTCTATCGTCTTCACTCATGAGCTCTTTTGAGAGAGCTTCCTTTTCTATTTCAAGGCGCATTATTTTACGGTGAGCTTCTTCAAGCACTGGTGGCTTGTTCTCAAGTGCAATACGAAGAGAAGAAGCTGCTTCATCGATCAAATCAATAGCCTTGTCTGGCAAAAATCTGGACGTGATATAACGGGTGGACAAATTAACTGAGGCCAAGAGCGCATCATCTGTGATACGAACACCATGGAAGAGTTCATACTTTTCTTTGAGTCCTCTTAAGATAGCGAGTGCGTCTTCTTCGGTTGGTTCTTCTACAAACACAGGCTGAAAACGACGAGCAAGCGCGGGATCCTTCTCAATATGCTTCTGATACTCTTTGAGCGTTGTCGCGCCTATCGCACGTAGTTCACCGCGTGAAAGTGCTGGCTTCAGGAGATTAGCTGCATCTGCTGAACCTTCTGTTGCTCCTGCTCCTACGATTGTATGAATCTCATCAATAAAGAGAATAATACCGCCTTCTGAGCGTTCAATCTCTTTCATAATAGCTTTGAGGCGCTCTTCAAATTCTCCTCTGAACTTCGTCCCAGCGATAAGCATTCCAAGGTCGAGCGATACGAGCTCTTTACCTTTCAAACTCTCTGGTACATCCCCCTTTGCCATACGAATAGCGAGACCCTCAACTACAGCAGTCTTCCCCGTCCCTGCTTCACCGATGAGTATTGGGTTGTTCTTCGTACGACGAGAGAGAATTTGCATAAGACGCATAATCTCAGTATCACGCCCAATCACTGGATCTAACTTATCCTGACGAGCCATGTCTGTGAAGTTGCGAGTGTACTTTGCAAGGGCTTTATTCTTCTTGGGTGAAGAACTCTCTGTGATGTTCTGTGTACGCAACTCATCAATGATGTGATACGCTTGATCTTTATCAATGCGAAAACGAGATAGAATCTCTCTCGCTTGCCCTGGCGAATCAAGAAGTGCGAGGAAAAGATGTTCAGTTGAAACGAATTCATCTCCGAGCGATTGAGCTACTTTGAGTGAGTTCTCAAATGATGTAGCGAGATCTGGAGTCAGATACATCTGATATGAAGGACTCATTGTAGCTGAAGAACCTGGTACTTCAATCGCATCAACAACAGTATCAGTGAGCAATATGAGATCGACTTCGAGTTTTTCTAAAATAGCATGAACAAGTGACTCCTCTTGTGTAAGAAGAGCTCCCAATAAGTGAAGCGGGCTTACTTGATTTTGGCCGCGTTCTATTGCAAGTTCATGCGCACGACGAATAACCTCTTTGGCCTTGGTGGTAAAATTATTAAATGGAGGCATGGTGGGTCAGTAATTAGTTAATAGTTATTAGTAATTAGTTAAAAACAAACCCTAAATCAAAATCTTTATACAAGATACAGTGTAACAGTTTTTGGTGGTACGAGTGTGGTGGATAAGCGGTATTGCTTTCGGAGACTGTATCTCTTAGTTCTAACAAATAGGGAGCGAAAGTCAACTAATACTAGTCGCTAGTGATTAGTTGGTTAGTTAAATACAAAAGAACGGCGCCTACGGCGCCGTTCTTTTGTATTTTGTGTGTTTACACTAATACCTACTAACTACAAACTAAAAACTGGGTCTACACCCTCTCCTCTACCGCATGCCAGTCAATAGCTCCCATAAAAATATTAATATAGTCTGCTCGCTTAATGCCATAATCAAGCATGAATGCATGCTCCCATACGTCCATCACAAGTAGAGGTGTGAGGCCCGCGAGATGTCCGCCGTCATGTTCAGAGATCCAAATATTAAAAAGCTTCCCGTCCTTCTTGTCGTGAGCAAGGATAACCCACCCCACTCCACGCATGGAGGCCATTCCACGGAATTCTTTCTCCCAATTTTCAAACGAACCCCATGTTGCAACTATTTTTTGTCTGAGCGTTCTTTCGCCAAGAGCAACGCCATGCTTCCCTATATTTTCAAAATAAAGTTCGTGTAATCTCATGCCATTCCACTCCCATCCGAAACGTCGATGAAGCTCCGCATATTCCGGTGTTCCTGGTTCCATGACTTTCATCTGATCAATCAATTTATTGGTATTAGTAACATACCCTTGATAAAGAGTGAAGTGATTGTTGAGTAATGTGTCACTTAATCCTTCTAGTCCGAGTAAGTGAGAAAAGTCTTTAGGTTGATACATGTTGTTGTTAGTTATTGGTAATTAGTAATTGGTTATTAGTTAGAAACAGCTTTTAAAAGATTTGTTAACATTTTCATTATTGATTGTAGCGCATCTATAAGTTCTGTAAAATCTTTTTCTTTAATATATCCTAAATTCCTCGCAATTATAAGCTGAGTTTCTACCTCAGCGCCAGATCCTTGAGCTATTTTTATAAAATTACAAAAATCCTTTTTAGTTTTTTTGCTTCCC
>JBDKJD010000009.1:0-40798 GCA_039796775.1 Candidatus Parcubacteria bacterium
CTTAGTTCTAACAAATAGGAAGCGAAAGTCAACTGAGGAGTCGTTATTAGTTATTCGTAATTAATAATTGGTTAAATAAAGAAAAGAACGGCGCCGTAGGCGCCGTTCTTTTCTGTATTTTTGTCTGTTTTCTAATAACTACTGACTACACACTAAAAACTAGGGCTATATCCTCTCCTCCACAGCGTGCCAATCTATGTGAGACATAAACGTAGCTATATAATCTGCGCGCTTAATACCATAATCAAGCATGAATGCATGCTCCCACACATCCATAACAAGAAGAGGCGTGAGTCCAGCCAGATGCCCTCCGTCGTGCTCTCCGATCCATGTGTTAAAGAGCTTCCCGTCCTTCTTGTCATGAGCAAGTATCACCCACCCCACACCTCTCATAGCTGCCATGCCACGGAATTCCTTTTCCCACTGTTCATATGACCCCCATGTTGCAACTATTTTTTGTCTGAGCGTTCTTTCACCAAGTGCTACGCCATGCTTGGCAATATTTTCAAAATAAAGTTCGTGCAATCTCATGCCGTTCCACTCCCATCCGAAACGTCGATGAAGCTCCGCATATTCTGGGGTCCCTGGTTCCATACTCTTCATCTGATCGGTCAACTTATTAGTATTAGTGACATACCCTTGATAGAGAGTGAAGTGATTATTGAGTAATGTGTCACTTAATCCTTCTAATCCGAGTAAGTGAGAAAAGTCTTTTGCAGAATACATATTTATTGATGGTTATTGGTAATTGGTTATTAGCAGGAAACAGCTTTTAAAAGATTTGTTAACATTTTCATTATTGATTGTAGCGCATCTATAAGTTCTGTAAAATCTTTTTCTTTAATATACCCTAAATTCCTGGCAATTATAAGCTGAGTTTCTACTTCAGCACCAGATCCTTGAGCTATTTTTATAAAATTACAAAAATCCTTTTTATTTTTCTTACTTCCCTCTGCTATATTTGAAGGAATAGATACTGCAGCTCGTCTTAGTTGAGATGTTAAACCGTAGACTTCTTCCTTCGGAAAGTCTTTCGTAACAGAATATATTTGTGTAGCAAAACTAACTGAGTTTTTCCACACATCTAAATCTTTAAACGTTCTCATTTTAAAAGTATATAACCAATTACTAATTACCAATAACTAATTACGATACTTTAGTTACGATACTTCGCTGATATCTCCCTCATCACTTCCACAAGCTTCTTCATATCATCTTCTTTTGTATTTCTTCCCATACTGATACGAATATTTTCTTTAGCTTCGTGTTCTGTCGCACCTAGCGCCTGTAAAACATAACTGCCATCGGTCTCCATTGAAGCACATGCACTCTTATGCGATACCGCGAAGCCTTTGGCGTCTAATCTTAATATCATCTCTTCGCTTGATATACCAGGAACACGGCAGTTAATATTGTTAGGAAGACGGAGTTCGGTTTTTGGTTTTTGGCTTTTGGCTTTTGGCTCATGAGACCAATCATCAAAGGCGCCGTAAAAAATAATATCTGGAATTTCTTTTTTGAGAAGTTGAGCGGTCTCATCACGGAGCGCGCGCAAGCGCGCGATCTCCTCTTCTTTCATCTCTTGAGACTCTTTGAGAGCGACACTAAAAGCATATGCACTAGCCACATTCTCTGTTCCACTTCTGAGTGTACGTTCCTGTCCACCACCGTGTGTTACAGGGTCAAGCTTAACACCTTCACGTTTGTATAAAAGCGCTACTCCTTTTGGACCATAACACTTACTGCTGTTAACAGTCATGAGATGACATTTAAGACGAAGCACGTCGAGATTGCAGTAATTCGCTGCCTGACATGCATCTGTATGAAAAAGTGGATAATCGGTAAACGACTTTTCGTTTTCTTTTTTCCATTCGTCGATTGCGCGACCTATTTCTTTTACAGGCTGGAGAGTGCCGATCTCATTATTCGCATACATCACGCTCACCAGGATTGTCTCGGGCGTTAGCGACTCACGTACATCTTTAATCCTAACTATTCCATCATCATATACAGGAAGGTATGTCACGCGAATTTTTCCCTCTCTCTCGAGGAGTTTTATCGGCTCAAGAACTGCCGGATGCTCAATGGAAGAGGTGATAATGTGAGGCAAAACCAGGCTCTTAGTTGTTAGCTTTTGACTGTTGGCAAATGCCGTACATGTGCCAAAGATGGCAAGGTTACAGGATTCTGTTCCTGAACCGGTAAAATATATTTCGTATGCATGAGCATTAAGAGCGGTAGCACCTAGTGCACGCGCTTTATCGAGTAACTGCCCAGCTCTTGCTCCTTCTGCATGAATACCAGAAGGATTACCATGTGTTTCTAGAGACTCAAGGAGCGCGCGCTTCGCGCGCGCTCCTATCTCTGTAGCTCCCGCGTTATCCAAATACACTCTCTTTTGTTTTTTATTAAAAAGTCGAGACAGTCTCATACACAATAATCTAGCACGAGAACACTGAGTAGTTAATAGTATGTAGAGTATACATACTATTAAAAGTACAAAAATACTGCACGAAAAAAACCTGCGTTGCCGCAGGTTTCTAGACAGCCTTTCTTCTGTCTTTTGTGACGCAAACAGAGCGTCACATGGTGTAGTTGGAGGTGCCGCCGCCTGACTTGCCGATGTTCGACGCGCCAGCGATGATGAGACCACTCGGCATCTGTTGGCCAGATGCGTGATTGCCGAAACGGAAATAGCCGGCTTTCTTGGCGTCAGTAGCAGAGGCCAAGGCAGCAAGCTTGCCGTAGTGGGCGTCGGTCGCAGGAGCCATGGCTTCGGTGTAGCGCTTGGACATCATGTCCAGCGATGCGAGGCTGGTGCTCTTGCTGACGGCGAAGTAATCATTGACAGCAGCTTGCAGGCCTTCAATCGGTGGCGGTGAGTCGGACAAACGCGGACTTGCGGCAGCGAATGCGGAAGAGCTGATCGCGAACGCTGCGAGCGCCACGATGGACGCAAAGAGTTTCTTCATGATGTTTCTCCAAAAATAAAGTTAACGGAACACCTGAGACTAAAAGAACAACCAACCTTTCGGCTATGATTACTCATTCAGCCTCTGGTGAGAATAATATTATCACACAAAAAATAAACAGTCACCTTACGTAACTGTGCAAGTGTGTATAGGGGTATATATTTATCATCTACATATTATTGTGCTAATTCTGCGCTATGAAGTATGAGGTTAGTATGCATACATATGCTTTCCACATTATCTAATTGATTACATGCTACACTCTTTGATACTTCACCTAGATTCTATGGAATTATTTTCGACACTTTCTCATTTTGTAATCATGTATCCAAGTATCCCGCTTGGAATTGCTGTCATCCTACTTCTTATCTACACAGCATACCTTCATCACAAGATACATCGATTCACAAGGGGGAAAACCTCACTGTCTCTCGAAGATGTGATGCGTGAATGTGTTGATGGTATATCAAAGATTGAAGAACGCAATGAACTCATCTCCAAACATGCTTTACTCCTTGATGAGAAAATCTCTCACACTATACGCAACGTAGAGACTGTTCGTTACAAAGCATTTGACACTAACGGTTCTCATCAAAGTTTCTCCATAGCATTCTTGAATGAACAAGGTAATGGCGTCATACTCTCGACCCTTCATGCTCATGATAGAGTGTCCACCTTTGCTAAACCGATACAAAACTACACCAGCTTATACGAACTCACCGAAGAAGAAACAACAGTATTACAAGACGCACAAGCTAAACATATACGAACTTCAAAAATAGAAGATTAACCCTCTGAGTGTTAAAGAGTTGTATCTCCTCCAAAATATATAGGTTTTTGATTATATTTGTGATACAATGGTCGTCATCTTATGTCAAAAACAAAAACACAATCAAGTGTGACTTCTAGACAGCCGGTGATTGCAGTACTCGGCCACGTCGACCACGGCAAATCTTCTCTTCTTGATTTTATTCGAAAATCAAATGTCGTCGAAGGTGAAGCAGGTGGCATCACACAACGTATCTCTGCATACGAAGTTTCTCACAAGGATGTGAACAACAATGTCCGAGCTATCACATTCTTGGACACTCCAGGGCATGCCGCCTTCCAAGGTATGAGAGAACGAGGTGTCGAAATAGCAGATATCGCTATTCTCGTCGTATCAGCAGAAGACGGGGTCAAAGCTCAGACCGTTGAAGCATGGAAAACAATCGACGCCCGCAAAATCCCTTATGTGGTCGCTATTAACAAAATAGACAAACCAGGTGCTGACATTCAAAAAACCAAAACCTCTCTTGTAGAGCACGGTATTTATATCGAAGGATGGGGTGGAGATATTCCTTGTGTTGAAATTTCAGCCAAAACTGGTCAAGGTATTGATTTCCTTTTGGAGACATTACTTCTTGTTGTTGACATGAATGAACTCACAGCAAATCTTGGAGAGAATGCCACAGGATATGTGTTAGAAAGTTTCGTCGATCAAAAGCGTGGAGTATCTGCGACCCTTGTCATAAAAGACGGCACACTTCCATCATCAGGCGCCATCCTTGCCTCGACCTCACTCTCCCCTGTTCGTATCATCGAAGACTTCGCCGGTCGTCCTATTAAAAATCCTCATGCAGGGCAGCCGATCAAAGTTACAGGATTCGACGAGATTCCAAAAACTGGATCAATCTTCGTCTCATCATCTGACAAAAAAGAAATGGAGAATCTTCAAGCAGAAGCCAGGAACGCTGTTATCAAGACAGTTCTCGACCCTCGCCTGTATCGTAATGCCAAAGTTGTTATCCCAGTTGTAATCAAGTCTGATTCATTAGGAACATTAGATGCAGTAAGTAGAGAACTCAAAAAACAAGAAACCGATGATGTCAAAATCAAAATAATAGCTGAAGGGGTGGGTAATATCACTGAAGGCGACATACTCTTAGCGTCATCTGATGAGAAGACTGTGATTATAGGCTTCACTGTGAAGATGGAAGCGAAGGCTCGTGATCAAGCTGATCGCTTCAATATCAAGCCAGAACTTTTTGATATTATTTACAAATTAGCTGAATGGTTCGACACACTTGTCAAAGACAGACTTCCATTTGAAGAACAAGAAACAATATTAGGCACACTTAAGATATTAAAGACATTCAGTTCCAACAAAGACAAGCATGTAATCGGAGGTCGCGTAGAGGCTGGTCGCATCGAAAATGGATCTCTTGTGAAAATTGTTCGTAGAGGACTTGAATTAGGTAAGGGACGTATTGTAGAACTTCAATCACAGAAGATAAAAACAAATACTGTCATCGAAGGCAATGAATGTGGTCTCATGGTTGAAACCAAAATAGAAATGATACCTTCTGATACATTAGAATCAATACTCGTCGAAAAGAAACGAATTTAGTTTTCCTAACCTCCTAACAAAGAAATCCTAACCTTCCTACTATGAATGCAAATAAGCCAAAATCAGAACGTATCCTAAAAGTCGAGCAACAGGTGCTCGGACTCGCGCAAGACTTCTTCCAAAGAGAGTCTTCTGGTCTTTCTCTTATCACAGTCACACGTTGTGAGATAAGCAATGACATGCGTAACGGTACTGTTTTTATAAGCGTACTCCCAGAGAGTAAAGAAGAGGCTGCGATACACTTCGCCAAGCGCATGAGAAGCGAACTCAGGAGGTACGTCATGAAAGGTCTCCCTGTGCGAGTTATCCCATTCTTAGAAGTTGAGATTGATTATGGAGAAAAGAACCGTCAGCATATAGATGAACTTCTAAGGAAAGAGAAAAAAGTATCACCTGCGATATCAGATGACGAATACGATAGAGAAAAAGTAATTACAGACGACTATCTAGAATCTAAAAAGGAAGAATTAGAGGATAACTAATACAAAAGGCCCGCCTTCGGCGGGCCTTTTGTATGAGCGCACAACCACACTGTGAAGTATGTAGTGGGTGGAAAAGTAAGTAAAATCAAGCGAAAATTGCTTGACAAGTTAGTATATTTGTGATACAATTTATTTATCATAACCCCCGAGTCAAGACTTCTTGGCCGGATAGTCAATGAAGATTGCTCTTTTACAGGAGATCAGAGATGCGTGCATCAAATTTCAAGCAGTTCAAGAAGGGACTGCAACGCCAGATCGTCGATTTCTCGATTGAAGCTGACAGAAATGTCGGTGACGACGAGTTCGAACCCCCGATCTATCGCCATTCGGCGGCAGAAATTCTGGTCTGGATCCTCGACAGGAAAGGGGTCGCACTGCGTAACCACCAACTCGTCGAAGCGTGGAGGTCAATTGTCACCAAGTGCTGGAACCTGATGGACTTCACGTCTTTTGGCGAGAACGATGCTTCGTGCATCCTTTCGGAAATCAACCACCGAATGGAGCGGTCAACCCACAAAGTCACATCTGACACGAACGGGCACACCGTCGTCGTTCCTCGTGTTACCCGCATTCGCCGAGCTGCTACGGCCTGAAGAAAGCAACACCACCCCACCCAAAAGCCCCGCTTCGGTGGGGTTTTTCCTTTTAATAACTCTTGAACTTAATTGCTTAATCCCTTGTGCTTCGCAAAAAGTATAAGCAATACAAAAAGCAGACCGGAAAAGTCTGCTTTTTGTATGATGTGCCAAAAAAACTTGGTCACAAAACTACTTCCTCACTAGGTTCGTCAGAGATAGTTTCGCGACCCCTATTCAAGTCCTTACGTATATGACGCAGGTGCTTTACTTTTATTCATATAGAAACTTTGCTAAGTTTCTATATCTTCGAAGCCAAGCTTCTCGATGTGCCCAGGAAAGGACTTGGTCACAAGAGCACTCGCTTCGCTCGAGAGGCTCTCGCAACCCCTATTCAAGCCCTTCCGCAAGTGACGCAGGTCATTTGCTTCCTATACTCGCACAATAATAAGCACCCATACTGATTACAGAATGGGTGTTTATTATTGTGTGCCCAGGAAAGGACTTGAACCTTCATGCCTCACGGCGCTTGCTCCTAAGGCAAGTGCGTCTACCAATTTCGCCACCTGGGCGTATTATTTTGTTTTTCTTACCAGACTCAGAATCTAGCAAAGATTCTTACGTTTTTAAAACGTCTAGAGATTATACACCAATTTATGCTATAGTGCGAGTATCTTTATGAACCCTATTTCTATCCCTGTCATATTCGAGGATCAGAACTTCTTGATTATCAACAAGCCCTCAGGTTTGGTTATTCATCCTTTTGATAATTCTCATGAGAAGACCCTTGTTGATTATCTCAAGGAATCTCATCCTGATATATTTTCTATCACAGAAAATACTTTCACTCTTCAGAACGGAGAAACTATTCACTTGGGCGGAGTAGTACATAAACTAGATCGAGAGACCTCCGGAGTGATGGTGATTGCTAAAAATGAGTCTACATTTGATGAACTAAAGAAGGCATTCTTAGGACACACAACCAGGAAGGTCTACCTCGCACTCGTTGAAGGAAGTATTGAAGCTGATGCACTTAGAATTGATGCACCACTTGGAAGAAATAAGAAAAGCTACAAGCAAGTAGCATTCCCAGAGAATCCTCGCGGAGAGCTACGTGAAGCGATAACGGACCTTACTGTCATCCTGCGTAGCCCTCATGTGACTCTCTTAAAACTAGAACCTCTCACTGGTCGCACTCATCAACTACGTGCACATATGAATCATATACATCATCCAATTGTAGGAGATAAAGCATACGGCAGCACCACAGAGTCACCTCGTATCATGCTTCATGCACAGAGTCTCACTTTTGTTCTCAATAACAAACAGTATTCATTTGAAGCCCCTGCCCCGAGAGAGTTTATTGTACCCTTTGAGTAACAAACGAGTTATACGCTATAAACTTTTGCATATAATTCTCATTCTCTGTCTGTTCTGTTCCAGCTAGAATATTCCCTTTACCGTTTTTGAATAACTTTTCTCTCACTGATCTATTGCTTCCATTATTCTGTCCTCTGTCTTTTTGTTTTTTGATTGGACGCAAGACTTTTGATACGATATCAGATTTAAGAATTTGATCTAAAAGTTTTGGACTACCATTGTACATACTCGCAAGAACAAGTAATCTGTCTTCCTCGCCTAGTCCGGATAAGAGCTTTTGTTTTAATTCATAATTTAAATATGACAAAGCTATAGAGATAACAGCAGACACGAGAGGACTCTTCCTCCCCTCATTAACGTCTTCTGGAAGGTCCTGTTCTTTAAACCAGCCTCTCTGTACTATTCTCGCGCGAACATCTCTGTATGTTCTTGGAATAATCTGCATCATCCCTCCAGCTCCTGCGCTATTAATTAAGTGATTATAAGCAATACCCAAGTTAAGAGAATACTCAGCAAGAGAAATATCATAAAGATTTTTGAGTTCTCTCTTATTATCTCTGTTCTTATTATAAAATTCATATGGATCAATATGTTCAATCACAGCAACCCTTCTCGCTACTTCGGTGCTCGGCTTGAGAATACTTTGCTGTATACCTTTTGCCACAAAAAGCTTCACTGCTTCATCTATAACAGTATTCACATACTCAACTCCTGACGTAATAACCTCACTAGTACGAAGATCGGCGTGGGCTGGCGTATAGGTAATATACTCACCGTATCCTCCCTTACCTTGATCATATCGAGCCCTTTTTACTGCGAGTACTGTCTTTTTCTTTTTGGTATCTTTAGTTTTTTCTTCTACTGTCAATCTACTTGATACACCTATATCCTTATACATGTCTGAGACTCTGATTCCGTACACTTTTCTTTGTGTAACATCTGCTTCTTTGGTAGTGACATGATACTCTCTTATTTTCTTATCATGCAAGAAACGTCGCATATCTGTGACAGACGGTATAGCGAGCGCATCATCAGACGCCACACCCGATTCTATGTTTGAAGAAAAGTAAAGTGCTATCCCTTCTCCGTCTGACGGCAGAGATGTCTTACTGAGAGCTTCTTTTGCTCTTTTTGAGCGCGAGACCGTTGGGTCCTTTTCTATCTCAGCAACTTTTTTATCAATAGATTCGAGAGCTTTAATGAATAAAGGAGAGCGAGGGTCTTCTACTCTACCTTCATGAGCACGTTTATGATTTTGATTATTGTGCAACCTTTGCACACCTCTAAGAACAGGGCCAGCCGTCACCATACCAAGCGCACCGAAAAGAAGAGATCGACGAGACAACTTACTTGGACCAGTATCTAGTTCTTTGTCTTTATCGTTTGGCGGGCTATGTTCAAAATGTGGCTTTTCCATATGTCATGAGTATATACCGCAATCTATATAATACTACAATTAAACTAATATTTTTAATTATATATCTTTAGATTTCTTCTGACGCATGTCTGTGTAATTGATATTCCAAGAGGAAACTTTTTTATTATTTGAAAACGCTTCTTTGAATTCTACAAAAGACACTCGTGTGAATACCTTGAACTCTTGCCGAGATCCATTATGAACCACCACCATCTCATAGAGCTCGTCGTTTATATGTTTCAATTTTATTGAGCTTGATTTGGCACCTACCCCTCCTTCTATCTTCCCAGGTGACACCCTCACTTCACTTCCATATTTTTTAAGCACATTAAGAACCGGCAAAAATGCGTCGATAATAGTGGTATGTGACCCTCTGTCGTTAAGATGTTTATTTCCCATCAGCTACTTTTTATTCACCAAAAATAACGCAAAGGTTGCGGCTGTGATAGCTCCTAATGTGTCCATCAGCATATCCTTTTGCGCATCCCAGATATCTCCCTGTGAACCAAGAAAAGCAAGGCCAGCTTCTCCACCTTCTGTCACAGCATAACGCCATTCTATAAGTTCGTACGCCATGGCAACAGTACCAATACAACATACCGACAAAAGAAAAGCCCAGAACTTAGATGAGACTTTGTTATAACGGATGACATATTCAAAAAGTGCATATGCGTAGAATCCGACTGAGAAGTGGGCCACTCTATCGAACATGTTTCTTTCAAAACCAAAGAGGTCATTAAACCAGGCGAATGGCGCAAGTTCAAACGTATAGTATGCGCCGTATGTATGAAGAAAAAGGAGAATACTCATTAGAAAATATGCAAGATTCGAGAATCGAACACCTCTAACAAAAAGAACTACTAGGAACAGCACTATTCCGAAGATTGGTATCATCTCTGCATACCACACATCACGTGAGTATGGCGCGAGGCTAAATGCTATAGCCCAAGAGATATACACCGATAGTAAAATATAAGGAAAGTATTTTTGTATAAGCTTCATGATAGTAGTATAGCTTAAATACTGAAGATAGGTTGAATTAAAAGAATCAAACTTATCTCGATTTTTATGTTGCGCTAAAGTGAATGAGTAGATTCGAAGCTTGGCAGCGGGACTCGACGATTGTTGAGGGTTTTCTTTTTCGTTTTTCAAACTCAAATAAAACCACTCAACTTTCGTCTAAGCTTCACCCTCACTGTTTTGATTACAAAACAGGCTTCGCGTCTGGTTCAGTTCGAGTCCCGCCCTGTTGGCCAAAAATAAATCAGCCAAAGCATTCGCTTTGACTGATTTATTTTTGTGCCCAGGGCGGGACTCGAACCCGCACGCTGTAATCAGCCGAGGATTTTAAGTCCTCTATGTCTACCATTCCATCACCCGGGCAATTAAATTTCAGGCGGGAGTCTCCGACAAGTAAACTTTTTTCGTCAAAAAAGTTTCTCGCCGGCCGCCGCTCGCGGTTTCGTTTGCTAACGAAACATCGCTGTGCGCTTCGACTCCCGACAGACATGACGCAGGTCATGTCTTCCTGCATCTTAAAGTAACCCATGAAGGTTACTTTGGAGATGCAGGCGGGAGTCGAACCCGCGAATGGCGGTTTTGCAAACCGCAGCGTTAGGCCACTTCGCCACTGCATCTTATTTTTAATTCACATATTGATTATATCTCTTCGAAGAGACTTTGGCACGCTGCGGTTTGGCCGCAGAGCAACTCAAGTATTCGCTTTGCTCTTGGACCACTTCGCTACGACATCTTATGAACTATTTTTAATCCAAAAAAACGATTAAGCAATTATATCACGAAATGGTCTAGAAAAAAAATTAATATCATGGTATAGTATGTCTCACAAATATAAGCCCCTATAGCTCAGCTGGTAGAGCATCGGACTCTTAATCCGCAGGTCCTAGGTTCGATCCCTAGTGGGGGCACATAAAAATAAAAGACTCACTTGTACTCAGGTGAGTCTTTTATTTTCACTGAGTCAACAGAGCACGACACCTGCGTGTCGTGCGTAAGGGATCGAATAGGGGTCGAGAAACTTTATCGAGGAGTTTACGACGAGAAGTTTCGTGACCGATCCCTAGTGGGGAGGCAACTTTAAAACAAAAAACCGTCCACATCTCAATTAAGAAATTAGAACGGTTCTCAAATTTATCTCCCATCAATGCGTACAACAGATATTGGCAGTTGCCCGCTTTCTCCACGTGCTGCATTAAGTAACGTAAGCGCCACTTCATCTGTCATGCCAGGATTTTTAGCTTTGATACCTTGTAGCATTGTCGCTAGAATATCTGCGCTTACTGCCAGAGTCTTCTGTGCTATCACAGTATCGGTCACAGCTTCAAGCTGTTGAGATATGACCTTCACTTCAGCTACAGACACTCGTGCAATCACTAGTCCGAAGTCCTCTTCGAGACGATCGACCATCGTACTTGTTTTTGCAAGACGAGAAATTTCTTCAGCATTAGACCCTTGATACAACTCTCCCAAAGTGAAATTTTTGAACACTCCACCACTTCTCAATGTGTTAACAAAAATATCACTCACAATAGCTGCAATTTCCTCCTTACTGTTTTGTTGAATCTGTTCAAGATATCGAGCCGCATTTGAAACCTCAAGCACGAGATTACCTGCAACAGAAATCCGTATCATATCTTTTGAAAGCGTCTGCACCTCAAAGCGAGTCGTAAGACTAGCAATAGACACATCATGCTCAAGCGTCCACCCAACATAGGCATACATCCCATCCTTGAGTAGAAGTTTGAGCAGTAGCACAATGACTGGGAATGGAATCTTTGGGACAAGATGAAATCCTGCAGAGAAAGAACTCCCGGTATATTTGCCAAAAAACAACTGAGCTCTCTCGACACCAACCGGCACCCTTTCTATACATTGAAATAAATAGAGTGTTGGCCCGACAAAATATAACACTGGTAACAACTCTTTGGGAATACCAAGAAGAGGTCTCCAGAGAAAATAAATGTTTGTAGGAATAATGACAAACGCACAGAATAGTGTCACAAGGACACTCTGCCCTTCTGTGAGCGCTATTCCACCTATACTACGTTTGCGAAGATAATCCATAATGACACCTCTTTGTATGATAAAGTACCGATGATCTGTTCAGATTCTTACACAATAAAAACTATTCAACAAGTTGACACTCCCTACAGATTTGTGTCTTGACTATAATATTGATAGTATCTTACTTAGTTGAACATTCTTAAGGAGATATATCATGAAAGAATCAGCCCCCAAACAAAAAAAGCCTGAGGGTGATACTGTCGCTAGCTTAATCGTAAAGAGCATTATCGCCCTTATTGGAGGAACGTTGTCACTAACGCTCAAACCTGTAATATCCTGGCTCTTCGATCTAAAAGAAGACAGGTCTCTAAAGGTAGGAATTATGCTCATAGTGTTTGGAACTATTGGGTTCACGCTCTACAAGATTCCACTTTTCCGTAATATGACGCTATCTAATACTCACACCATCAACTATCTTTCGGATGGTCAGAGAGTATTCTTCCCTCCTGTTGCTTATTTTGTAACAGAAAGTGAGAGGAGAAAATTTGATGGCAGAAATGGTTTTGTCTACTTCACTTACTCTGGATACACAAAAGGGTATGCCCAAGAAACATCTAAAGGCCAATGTCACATGGTTCCACGAGGCGAGAGAAAGATACTTGCGTCTTCGTCTCCTCCTGTACGAGCTGAGGGCTTCGAGGATACGGTATTCGTTACCTGGAGTATTCCAATTTCAAGTCTCACTCGTTTTGGAATGCTTATTGAAGGATTGAAGAATCCTTCAATTCTCTGGTCGGACAAACATAAGAAAATTACAACCGAAGAGAATGTTAGCTGGCGAACCTTCATTAACTCCTTCTATGAGATAGATCAAATGAAGGGAACAACCTCTTCCGATTTCTATCCATTTGAGGTAACAGCACTTAAGAACGAACACGCAGTCATCTGCTTTTAAATTGAACCCTCCACAAAATATTCTGTGGAGGGTTTTGTTTTTATATCCGTCACACTTGCTATACTTTACAATATAATCCCCTCTTGATTGACTCTTTAATAATTATCTCTTCATTACATTACACGCATGCCTCCTTCTTCGATTATTCCTCAATCAGCGTTTGAGTCTTCTCCGTTACTCTCTCGACTTCTCACTCTTCATCAAATACCAAAAGAAATCTTCATACGAGGCGGGTTACCTATCATCACTATAGATGATTACGGGAGGTCAACGCCTCGTATGCTTACTATAGTCGGATCACGCAAATGCACCTCATATGGCAAACAAGCACTTCGTGAAATCTTGAAGGGTTTTAATAAAGAAGAGGTGATAATAGTCTCAGGTCTTGCATATGGAATAGACGAGACAGCTCACAGTGTAGCCTTAGAGTATAATCTCACGACCATAGCGATACCAGGAAGCGGACTTGATGAAAAAGTTCTCTATCCTTCTTCTAATAGAAACCTAGCGAAAGAAATAGTAGCTAATAGCGGCTGTCTCATGTCTGAATTCTCAGATACAACAAAAGCGGCAAAGTGGACATTCCCTGCTCGCAATCGCATCATGGCAGCACTTTCTGATGCGGTGATTATAATAGAAGCGGAAGAAAAATCAGGAACCTTAATCACAGCTCGCCAAGCGCTTGAGTTAGGCAAAGACATAGGAGCTGTACCAGGAGAGATATTCTCGGAGACTTCAAAGGGTGCGCTATCTCTCATACGAGACGGAGCAACACCAGTCACGTCTTCTTCTGATCTAAGAGAATTACTTCATCTTCCCACTTTTGATACTATTGAATCAACACCTTCTCTTGGTCTCTCTTCACATGAACAAACACTGCTCTCATTATTAAAAGAACCGAAGCAAAAGAACTCACTTCTTACAGAAAGCAATCTCTCTATATCCGAATTCATGAGTGCATATACTATGCTAGAAATTGAAGGCTATATACAAGAAGAATTTGGTGAAGTAAGAAAAATAGTATAGTATCAGCCTTCAGTCTTTAGCTTTTAGCGGTTAGCTTACATACAATCAACAAGTATTTTGTATTTATTGTGCTAAGCTAAAAGCTAATTGCTATACGCTAATAGCCCATACCATGAAACTTCTCATCGTAGAATCTCCATCAAAAGCAAAAACCATAGGCAAATACCTCGGCAAAGAATTCGAAGTTCGTGCTTCTGTTGGACATATCAGAGATTTGCCAAAATCTAACAAGAAAGCTATCGACATCGATGGAGGCTTCGTGCCACATTACGAAATTTCTTCAGGCAAAGAAAAAGTTGTATCCGAAATAAAAACCCTCGCCAAGAAAGCGACAGAAGTACTCCTCGCAACCGACCCCGACCGAGAAGGAGAAGCTATTGCATGGCATATTAAGGAGGCATGCAATCTCCCTTATGCTAAACGTGTCACCTTCCATGAAATCACAGAAGGTGCAATCAAAGAAGCAATCAAGCATCCACGATTAATCGACGAGAATCTCAAGGAAGCTCAAGAAGCACGCCGTGTACTAGACCGTCTCGTCGGATATGATCTCTCTGGCATCATTTGGAAAAAGGTACGCTACGGACTATCGGCTGGACGTGTGCAATCCCCTGCACTTCGTATCGTGATGGAACGAGAGCGAGAGATTAGAGCATTCATTCCTGTTACATACTTCGTTATCACTGGCGAATGGAAAACAGTAGGACGCACCAAAGAAAGCAAACGCTACCCTCTCGTACTTGAATGTGTAGAACAACCCACTTCACACGATGAAGCAGAGAGAATAGTCCGAGTCGGCAAAAAAGCTTCCTGGGAAGTCATAGATATAGAAGGAACTGATGTGTCTCGTTCACCAAAAGCACCATTCACAACATCCACTCTCCAGCAGACTGCATCATCTCGACTCGGGTTCGCACCATCACGTACAATGTCTGTTGCACAAAAGCTTTACGAAAAAGGTCTTATCACCTATATGCGTACCGACTCTACAACACTCTCAAATGTTGCTCTCGGTGAAATAGCAACTACTGTCGAAAATCTTTTTGGTAAAAATCTTCTTGAAGTAAGAACATACAAAACAAGAGCCAAGAACGCTCAAGAAGCCCATGAAGCTGTGAGACCTACTCATGCGAGTACTCGTTACGGAGGAACGACTGACGACGAGAAGCGTCTCTACTCTCTCATATGGGAAAGAACAATAGCTAGTCAAATGGTAGACGCTAAGCTTCGTCGCACAAAAGTAATCGCTAATATTCGTGGTAGCTCAACTATCCCTGATTTTGAGGTAACAGGATCAGTGCTCGTATCCCCTGGTTGGCTCACTGTTGACCCAGGCGCACGCGGCGAGGATATTGAGTTGCCGATATTAAGCAAAGGTGACGATCTAGATCTTCAAGCACTCGCTCATGTTGAAAAACAAACCCAACCACCAAATAGATATTCAGAAGCAGGGCTCATCAAAGAGCTCGAGAAGCGTGGTATTGGACGACCGTCAACCTATGCGTCCATTCTCTCTACTATCGAAGCGCGTGGTTATGTAGAGAAGATTAACAAAGCTCTTGTCCCAACAGACACAGGAGAAGTAGTGATAACATTCCTCGAAGACAATCTCACAGACTATATATCAGACACATTCACAGCAGAGATGGAAGAGAAGCTAGACAAGATAGCGGATGGTAGCGCAACATACCTTAAGACACTATCTGATTTTTATGGACCATTCTTAAAAGATGTTAAGAGTAAAGAAAAGTTAGAAAAGGCTACCAACTTAGGTGACGCACCAGATGACCTTCTTTGCCCACTCTGTAATTCCAAGATGGTTATCAAGCTTGCTAAGAATGGTAAGTTTTATTCTTGCTCTAGATATCCTGAGTGTATAGGTGCGCGCAAGTTAGATGGAAGTATTATGGAAGGACCGAAGTCTCTTGGTCGCACATGTCCAAAGTGTGCAGACGGAGAACTCATGGAGCGTGAAGGTAGATTCGGTAAGTTCATCGCATGTAACAACTATCCTAAGTGTAAGTATATAGAGCAAGACGAAGAAGAAAAGAAAAAGAAGCTAACCGGTGTGAGTTGCAATAAGTGTAAAGATGGACAGATGGAAGAGCGCCGTGGGCGCTTCGGTATCTTCTATGCATGTACCAACTATCCAGATTGCAAACATATCATCAAGACCAAACCTACAGGTAACAGATGCAAGCTCTGCGACGAACTCATGATGGAAGGGACGAAGACGATTCCAGAGCGTTGCTCAAGTAAGACATGTCCTATGCATAACCCTCACAAAATCAATCAAGAAAAGATTGCAAAATAATGAGGCTCTGGAAAAGAAATGAACCGCTTCATTTCTGTTCGTCTTTGTCGGACGGAGCTATGTTTTTGTAGCAACAAAAACGAGCGAGTCGGGTGAGAAGTGAGTAAATCTCACTTCTCAAGGCCGGAACGCGACGGCGTGAGGCAGGGTCGAAACATTTTTCAGCAGAAAAATAGTTTTGACCGAAAAACTTCGAGCGACGGCGAGAAGTTATCCGTGATCGAAGACGATTCCAGAGCGTTGCTCAAGTAAGACATGTCCTATGCATAACCCTCACAAAATCCAAGAAGGAATAATACTCTATTCTTTAATAGCAATCTTGGTTCTAGCTCTACCATTTTTATTTAAATAAAATACTATCGTTTAGAATAAGCCCTTGAACAAAATACCTAGTAGATGTATAGTACTACAATGAACACATCACCTTCTGTTATCTTCGCTCTCATCCCCGAGATGAGCAATGACGACAAACAATTGATAGAAAAGGCTTGTGATTTCGCCAAAAAGGCACACGAAGGCCAGCTACGCAAATCTGGCGAACCATACTATAATCACGTGTTCGCAACTGGTGTTAACTTGGCGACTCTTAAGATGGACGCTGAGACAATTGCAGCTGGTATCATGCATGATGTACTCGAAGATACGACGGTCACCGAAGATGAGATGCGGGAAGTGTTCGGTGAACATATCACAAAATTAGTTCAAGGAGTGACCAAGCTAGGTAAGCTCCGTTATTCTGGCGTAGAGCGCCATGTCGAATCATTACGCAAATTTTTCGTCGCTATGGCAGACGATATACGTGTTGTCGTGATTAAGCTCTGTGACAGACTTCATAATATACAAACATTAGAATATGTCGCGGAAGAGAAGAAGCGTCGTATTGCTCTTGAGACACTTGAGCTTCATGCGCGTCTAGCAGACAGACTCGGTATGGGACGATTAAAAGCTGAACTTGAAGACGCAGCGTTCCCCTATGTGTATCCAAAGGAATATGAGAAGACTCTTAACTTCTTCGAATCCATGCGTCCAGCATCTGATGAACATATAGAAAAAATAATAAAAACACTCAAAGACGAACTTTCTGTATTTGATGTAGAGATGGAGAGGCTTGACTATCGAATTAAGCACCTCTATTCATTATGGCAAAAGCTTAAGCGTTATAACTATGATGAGTCGAAGATTCATGACGTGCTCGCGCTTCGTATCATTGTTCCAACGGTAAGTGACTGCTATCAAGCACTCGGTGTGATACATGGACTCTATAGACCTGTTCCTGGCAGATTCAAAGACTATATCGCAGTACCTAAACCTAATGGTTACAAATCTCTTCACACAACTATTTTTAGAGGTGATGGAGGAACACTCGAAATCCAAATCAGAACTAAAGAAATGCATCAAGAAGCCGAGTTCGGTGTCGCTTCACATTTATCATATAAAGAACTTGGCAAAAATAGAGAAAAAGAAGAAATAGAAAAGAAGACCGGTTGGACAAAAGAATTATTACGCTGGCAAGAGGAGATAGATCATCACAAAGAGTTTATGCAGGACCTTAAAGATGACTTTTTTGAACATCGTGTATTTATTCTTACCCCAAAAGGAGATGTGATAGACCTTCCTGAAGGATCGACGACGATCGATTTTGCTTATGCCGTGCATTCAGACATTGGAGACCATATCGCAGGTGCCAAGTTAAATGGAAAGCTTGTCCCACTTGAAACAGTACTTAAAAATCGTGATGTTGTCGAAATCGAAGTCAAAGAATCTGCTTGCCCAAAACGTAAATGGCTAGAACATACCAAAACAACATTAGCTAAGAGAAAGATACGTAACTATATTAAAGAGCATGGTAGTAGACTAGAAAAATTGCTGACGAGATAGAGGGGGCACAGAGTGTAGAATATAGAGCGCAGAATATAGTAATACAGTTTGTAGACTGTCGTTTGTAGCAATACACAACATATCGTATAGAGAGCACAGTAAACAAAAGAGCACAGCCATAGGCCGCGCTTCTTTCTTCTTTCTACATTCTATGTTCTGCACTCTACATTCTACATTCTATGTTCTATGTTCTACCAAAAACCCCTTTTATAACAACACATTTATAGGTACTTGACAATATTTTTGCTTATGATACAATGTATCTTGTGAAAGCGTAAGCGTTCCTTGTGTTCGCTCCCGCATCCACACTCTGTTCTTTAACCTTTCAAGGAGATTTCCATGAAGATCCTCGGCCTCAAAAAACCGAAAACGGCAGCCCGTTCGTTCGCACACACCGACACCACAGTGGTCCCTGCAGCACCCTTCGCCTAACCTGGTGCCAGCACCGGCCGTCTCGGTGAGATGAAAATGAAAGCTTTGGGCGTGGCCTGATCGAAAACCGGCCACACCGAGCACTTGCTCACGAGCGAAGCCGCAAATGCCTCAACTTAAGGAGACGAAGCACACGGAACCTGATTTGATGTAAAGATATCAAAATCTTCATACATGTCAGGCTTGTCGACAAGCAAAATACTCTTCCTCAAAACCAAGAGTTAAAAACGGCTAGCAGTGTATACTGCTTCTTATGTGAAGAGTCTGAGTTCACATGGGTCAACGCCAAAACATCAGATGCCCGCTTATATCGAAATAGGTCGGGCTTTTTCTTTTGTAGATTTTAATCAAACACAAGAGCACAGCCATAGGCCGCGCTTCTTTCTTCTCTCTACATTCTATGTTCTTTATTCCACCCTTTCTATACTGAAAAGTTTTTTATACTATAGAGATCTTCTTCTTGTTCATCACTTTTGACTTCATCGAGAGACCTGTCATCAACCGCAACCTCTTCATATGAATCTATATCAATTGCTTCACTACCATTACTCATCACACCTCCTACTCCATTATTCTCTGACAAATCATTCACCAAATGTTCTGCGATGCCACTTTTAGTATGCGTGATTTCTGTAATTGGTGGTATATGACGAGGTGAAGGTGAGAGCTCGTTGAGAACCGCTATGTCTTCTTCTTTTATTCTGTCGAACATTCCCTTGTGAGTCTTCTCTTCACCTGCTTTTCTAATAGCTATTGAGATCGCAAGTAGCTCTTCATGAGAAAAGTAATCAATGGATATTCGCCCTCCCTTCTCACGCGGTTCTATCTGCACTCGCGTACCAAGAGATTCAGCAAGTCCTTGTTCCATATCTACCACCTCTGGAGTCATGAAGAGATCTTTCTTGCGCACCTTCTCAAAAGCGATACGTCTAGCGATAGACTCAGCCTCACGCACTGTCATCTTTCGTATCATCATCTCCTTAAAGAGCGTCATCTGTTCCTGTGGTCTATCGATAAGCATAAGAAGCGGTCTTGTATGACCTTCACTAATCTTTCCTTTTGAGAGAGCGTCTAATATATCTTGTGGGAGCATGAGTATACGCACAGTGTTAGAGACATACTCTCGACTCTTACCGAGCTTCTTCCCTACCTCTGTCCAATTGAGCTTAAACTCGTCTGCCAAACGCTGAAATGACTGAGCACGCTCTACAGCGTTTAAGTCTTCACGTTGGAGATTCTCGATGATTGCGAGCTCGAGCTTGGCTCTGCTGTCATCTCCGGTACGCACAACAACAGGCACTTGCTTTATCCCAGCTAACTTAGACGCACGCAAGCGTCTCTCTCCTGCTATCAATTCATACTCAACTTTCACTCCCCCATCTTCCAGATGAGACTCTACACGTGATACAACAAGCGGCTGAAGTACTCCGTATTGACGAATACTGTCCGAAAGTTCTTTCAATCTATCCTCATCGAATTCACGTCTTGGTTGATACGGATTAGGTACCACCTTGTCGATTTCTATCCAAAAAATTGCTGATTCTATTTGTCCCATATGCTCTCTTTAATTAGTTAATGAAAGTATAGCATAGCAAATATCAGTCACTCTTTGACTGTGAATAATGCTGATATACTTAGAACATAGTAATAATGATTTAAAAAATAGTTAAACTTTATATATGGAACCAACTACACAAACAACCCGACAAGAGACTCCTGTTAATAAAACAGATGCGGTGATAAAAGACCTAAGCATTAATACCGAGTGGCTCATCACTCTTCTTCTGTGTTTCTTCCTTGGTTCATTTGGTATTCATCGTTTTTATAATGGCAAGATAGGTACTGGCATTCTCATGCTTATCACTCTCGGTGGATTCGGGATCTGGACTATGATAGACATTATCATGGTACTCTTCGGCAAATTTACGAAGAAGGATGGAACTGTAATCTCTGTACGAATGGCTTCGAATTAGTTAAAGGGGTGCTAAATATCAAAACGATATATTCTAAAACACACCTGACTCGAATGATTACAGTTTCGCTAGACTGCTAATTTAAAAAGATCGATTACGTTTACTGTTAATTCGTACAGAAACTTTGTTAAGTTTCTGTATTTTCGAAGTCAAGCTTCTCGATGTGCCGGGAAGAGGACTGAACAACCTTCATTCGCTATTACTCATTCTCGGTTTGGGAACCGCCTGATTTCCATTCTTCCGCCACGGGAAAACTAAACACGTTTTTCCTCTCGGTTCGATTTACTAATCGCCCGACTCCTTTCCTTGTTCGAGTCCCTCTCATCGGATACTGTATAAAAGAAAATAGCCACGCAAAATATTGCTGTGGCATTTTCTTTTATATGTGCCGAGGGAGAGACTCGGTCACGAGTTACTAATTGCGCTAATCACACTTTGTGTGAGTTGCTCATAAGCACTCGCGACCCCGCCTCGCTTGTTTCTAAAAAGTCTGGAAGACAACTTTTTAGAAACATAGCTGTGGCCGTTCGATTCCTCACGTAAACAAAACTATTTGTTTACTTTCCCGGCACAACTAAAAAGCGGACACAATAAGTGTCTCGCTTTTTATGTTGTGCCGGGAAGAGGACTCGAACCTCCACACCTTGCGATATTCGATTTTGAGTCGAACGCGTCTACCATTCCGCCACCCCGGCAAGTGAAGAGATTATACACTAGATACCTTTATTTACAAAAAACATAATACGTAGTAGTATACTTTTCTGCCCTTCGATGGTCGAATGGTAGAAATTTATCTTAGGAGAAAAGCCTAATGGCCCAAAAGAAAAAAACTTCGCATACAATTGCGGAAGCAGTCGCACTTCATCTGTATCTCGAGACAGACAAACCTACACAACCACAATGTATCAACAGGCTCCTCGTGCGTGTTCGTGAGCTGGTTGAAAAACCTTTTCTGACCTTGCACCAACTCAAACAAGGGATTGCAGAGTGGCTGAAAGAAGGTTGGGTCACCGTGAGCAACAATACGATTTATGTACTCAGAGCGGGGCGCGTTCACGTGGAAAAAATTGCTGACCAGGCAAGCGCTCCACCACAAATGAGCACTGCGTAAAACCGTCTACATCTGACACTGTGTGCCAGACTTACGGGGCTCGCCTAACGCGAGCCCTTTACTATTTGTACTCCTAACAAAGCTCATGTTAGTATAAAAATCTATCTTTAAAAGGAGACTGGTAATGGGCCCAGACAAAGAAAAACTAAAAGCTCTTTACCTAAAACCACTCAAACTAATTCTTGAAGAGCTGACGGCTCAGAGTTTGTCGCCTCGGACAATATCTACCAAACATGTGCGCATATTAGCAGCTCTTGGGACTATATCTGAAAGGCACAAAAGTGTATCAGTGTATGCGCCGATGATAGTAGTAGCAAACTACATCGAAGACCTGTTTCAAAAAAAATATCCAGATGGAGATGTTCGTTCTTTCTTGGATGAACTTACAATATTTAGCTACGTGCATCGCTTAGCTGATGAAACAAGTGAAGCTGTATACCGCCTTCTCCCCAAAGGGGAAGAATTGATCGCTAACGTATGCATTCAACGAGAGAGTATGCTGAGACTAAGTAAAAGTCCTAATTCAAGCAGAGGTGCAACCATTCAATAAGAGACGTTAAGAATCTGCTTTCAGAAAAGAACCTTCATAGGCTCTTTATTTTTAAAATAATTAGAAACTGTATTCGCTTATATATTCTATGATGTCGTCTGACTCTCCGATAGCGACATTAGCTGATGTGTCGACAAGAAAAGGCATGGTGCGAGCCCCTTTCTCTCTCACTTCTTTCAAGAAAGTGGGGTCCTTAATATTACGCTCATCATAAGCAATCTGACGCTCGAAAAAAACTTTTTTGACCTTATCGCAGTACGTGCAATTGTCTTTGGTGTAGAGGATTAACATAATGAGTAGTTGATAGTTACTAGTTACTAGTTTATAGTTAGATACAATAGGTGTATACCTTATCTTGAATTTTACTCTAGTAACTAGTAACCAGCAACTATGAACCACCTTTCAAAGATTATTGTTGTCGCAGGTCCAACCTCTTCTGGGAAGAGTGACTTTGCTGTAGACCTAGCCCTTAAAGTAAACGGAGAAGTAATTAGTGCCGACAGTCGCCAGATATATAGAGGACTAGATATAGGGACAGGCAAGATTACAAGAGAAGAGATGAAAGGCGTCCCTCATCACATGCTAGACATCTGTGACATCAATGAGACATTTTCTGTCGCGCAATTTAGAGATAAAGCGCTCCCTATTATTGATGATATTCTCTCTCGTGGAAAGATGCCTATTATCTGCGGAGGTACAGGGTATTATATCGACGCAATTATCTACGAGAACACCTTACCAGAAGTCCCAATCACCCCTTCCCTTGAAGAAGAGCTGAGCAGTGTTTCAACTGAAGAATTATTTAAGCAGCTAAAAGATAAAGACCCTCGTCGAGCAAGTGAGATAGATTCTCATAACAGGGTAAGAATTATACGCGCATTAGAAATCATCAAAGCGATTGGCAAGGTGCCAGAAAAGGAAGAACCTGTGTTCCGCTATGATGTAGAGTTCTATCTTCTTAATCCTAGTAAAGAGCTTCTAGAGGAAAGAGTACACAAAAGACTTCTTAAGCGCTTTGAAGCTGGGATGATAGCAGAAATGGAATCCCTTATCGCACAAGGCTACGAGATTAGTGTACTCGCAAGTAAAGGAATAGAGTATAAGTGGATGGCGAAGTATTTAGAACAAAAAATCTCGTATGAGGAGCTTGTAAAGAGGCTTCGTATAGCCACCTGGCAATACGCCAAGCGTCAGAGAACGTGGAATAAGAAGTACTATTCTTTTGCAAAAATTATAGAGCCTAGAAATTAGTTAGGAGTTAACGGTTAGGCGCTGTTAGTAGATACTTTACTACAGAGAAATGAAAAAACCGGGTCCGCTTGCGCGAACCCGGTCCGGAGAACATCTCCGCCAGAGAGAGACTGATCAGGGCCTGAAAGCCTCTTCGAGGCTCACATTGACCCAACCAGGAAGGTCGTACCCTTCCATCACCTCACTGATCATGATGAGACGGGGTTTGTTTCGAACCGGGGTCTTGTGGCAACATCCACTTGCACGCGAGTGCAAATGGCACCGCGACCTCCATTTGCTTCTGGAGATTGCCCTGATATATCTGGTCGCGCTCTGTATACCTGAACTTAATGTTCTTGTACACATGACCTGCCTGCCGCCAGAGCTTGGCCTTGGAGAACACGCTGCCGAGCACGTCGAGCTCGGTAGTGCGCACCTTGTACATCCTCCTCTTGAAGAAGAAGTACACCGCGTACGCGAGAACGACAGACATCGCTCCGGACGTGGCATAGAGCAGGCGATAGACACCACCGAGCCCTTCGCGCTTGATGTCGGCTGCGACCGAGTAGTAGCTACTCACCGCAATCACCGTCTTGCTCCTGAAGAACCGAGGCTGCACCACGAGGGTGATGACCACGACGACCAGCGCGGCGGCGCCGTAACCGAACTGAGGCCACCCGAGGGACAGCACCATCCCAGCAAGGAGGAGTGCCACCCACGTGAGCTGAAGAGTTGCCAGCCCGAAGACCAGAAACCAGATCCATTTGGCCTCGGTCTCGCGCGCCCGCCGTGTCAGCTGGTACATCATGTTGCCATGGCGCTCACGCGCGCTTTGTTCGAATTGTTGCATCTGCTTCTCCTGTACACCCTGTCTAGGTGCGTGGGTTGTTGGGAAAGAATACCAGTCTTTATTATACGATTATTATGGATATAAGTCAATGTGTTTATCATCTTTAGCTCGTACGCTATGCATGCTATAATTCCTCAATGTCTACTACCTATTTCGTCACTGTCGGACTCGAAGTTCATGCAGAATTACACACCAATTCCAAAATGTGGTGCGGGTGTAAAAATGACCCCTGGTCCCCTACTCCTAACGCTAATGTGTGTGAAGTCTGTATGGCTCACCCAGGCACTCTCCCTGTTCCTAACAAAGAAGCTATCAAAAAAGTAATACAGGTTGGCTTGGCAGTAAACGCCGACATCGCCAACTTCACAGAGTTCGATCGCAAGAATTATTTTTACCCAGATATTCCTAAAGGCTATCAGTTATCACAATACAAGCTTCCTATTGTATCCAACGGGTCTATCAATAACTGGCCACTCACCCGTATCCATCTCGAAGAAGATACAGCCAAGTCATCTCATGATAATGAAGGATATACCCTTGTTGACTACAATCGTGCAGGGGTACCGCTTATGGAACTTGTGACAGAGCCATTTGTGTTCGAATCATCAGAAGAGGCAGCTACAGCGTCTGGCAACTTTGGTCGTGAACTACAAAGAATTCTCCGTTATCTAGGTGCGTCAGAAGCCAATATGGAAATGGGGCAGATGCGAGTAGAAGCCAACATCTCTGTATCAAAAGACAGAAATGTGTTCGGCACCAAGTGTGAAGTCAAAAATCTCAACTCTTTCCGATCAGTTGAAGAAGCTATTAAGTATGAGGTGCTTCGTCATATCGAAATAATCGAAGAAGGTGGAAAAGTAGTACAAGAAACTCGCGGTTGGGATGAGACGAAGCTTGAAACTTTCTCACAGCGCAAAAAAGAAAATGCTCATGACTATCGCTACTTCCCTGACCCAGATCTTCCAAAACTTTATCTGACAGAACTCTTTGACATAGGAGCACTAAAGAGTGCTCTCCCAGAAATGCCGAGCATGCGTAAGTCTCGTCTCTTGTCACTCGGTCTTAAAGAAGAAGCTGCCGGCATTATTGTAGACACTCCTGCTCTTGCGTTTTATTTTGACAAAGTAACAGAAGGAAAAAATGGAGACTTCATTCTCTTAGCATCAAATTATATCGTAGGTGACATCATCGGATTACTTAAAAAAGAAAACAAAGAACTCATGGAAGATAATTTCTTAACAGTTAATCAGATGATTGCTCTTATTGATATGATACTAGGTGGCGAACTCTCTTCTCGCGCAGCGAAGGATCTTCTTCCTCTCTTGTTAATTGACAAAACATTAAACACTAGAGCACTCGCCGAAGAAAAAGGTCTCATACAAAAGAATGACCCAGAGGCTCTCAAAAAAATCGTAGAAGAAGTTCTCACAGAATCCCCGACGCAAGTAGCGGATTATAAGAGTGGCAAAGAACAGATGTTCATGTACTTCGTGGGTCAGTGTATGAAAAAATCAAAAGGCGCAGGTAATCCGGGATTATTCCAAGAACTTCTACGCACAGCCCTTGGCTCTTAGCTTTTGATTATTAGAGAATGCTTACGTACTTCACTGTACGCATCTTCTTAAAACATACAACTGTCAACTTAAAACTTGTTCTTGTATACTGTTCTCATGAAATCTCCTGTGTACGGAATAATTAAAGATGTCTTGATTGTCGCTGTGTTCTTTCTTGCTTTTTATGCAGCTACTCACAACTCGCATGTTCGTCCACACCCTACGACAACCCGTGGAGGATGGAGTATAGAACTTCATCAGAAACCTCTCGCGTTCGGTCTCGCTGGGCATAATTTTTTGTTATTGAGAGACTCGAATAATACTGTTATCACCACATTACATGGACTTCCTACAGACAAAACTACAGGCGCTTGGAAATATGTCGGCAGGAACAAAGAAGACATATTACAAGTGTTTGAGCTACGTGAGGATGACATGAGAAGCAAAGAAAAAAGTTACGGTATCGCATTAATCTCAGGTGAAGAAGACGATATCAAAAGAAGATGGTCAAATGCAAAAGAATGCTCATATGCGATTAACAAAAAAGAATTACCATACCCTCCTTTTGGATTCTCATTACGAGAAGATACCAAGAATTCAAACTCTGTAGCTTATACTCTTGTTTCATGTATGGGATTACACGGGAAGCATATTGGATTATTCACACCAGGATGGGGCAGGAATCTATTAGAAGAATCTAAGTACTAGGAATTATCTAGAATTATTTCTAGTTACAAAAGAAGAGATGGAGCACATTGAACGATTGCTAGATAGATCCTAATGTTTTACTCAAAATATCTCTAAAGAATTTGAGACTCTCATCATCAAATAGTGAAAGCGTGATGACTTCTTTTTTGGAAACTTTTTCTAGAGCTTTCTTTTTCTTGTCTATATCTTCTTCAGTTGCCATATCTATCTTTGAGAGCACTACTAACTCTTGCTTCTTAAGTAAAGACGCATCGAACTTACCTAGTTCAGTCAGTATCGTTGTATACTCTTTGGCCACATCTTCATTTTCTGCAGAAATAAGATGTACAAGAGTGTTAGTACGTGTGATATGACGAAGAAATTTGTGACCCAACCCCTTACCATCTGACGCGCCTTCAATAAGTCCAGGCACGTCTGCTAGAACGTATCCGAAATATGCACCTAGGTTAGGCTCAAGCGTGGTGAATGCATAGTCACCAACTTTGGCACCCGCTCGTGTGAGAGCATTCAAGAGTGACGACTTGCCAGCGTTCGGGAGTCCGATGAAACCGACATCAGCAATGAGCTTGAGCTCTATGTCAAAGGTTCCGAATTCTCCGAGTTCCCCTTTTGTGAATTGTTCTGGAGTTCTGTTGGTTGATGACTTAAAATTTTGATTACCAAGTCCACCTTGCCCGCCTCGCAAAATACAATACTCTCCTTCTTCTGTGAATTCATAATGCTTATCATATTCTCTGTTATACACAGATGACCCCACAGGAATAGTAAGATAGAGATCTTTAGCCTTTGCTCCGTGCATACCACGCTTTTGACCTGCTTCACCTGGATCTGCTACCCATTCTTTTTTGTGAGTATATTGATTAAGAGCAGTAACATCACGAATAACCCGGAAGTATACATCGCCTCCTTTACCACCATCTCCTCCTGCTGGACCACCAAATGGTATGCCCTTTTCTCGGCGCCATCTCACGACTCCGTCACCACCTTTTCCTGCGCTAATTGTAAGAGTAATTGTATCGATTAACATAGTAATACAGAGTATAGAATATAGAGCGTAGAATATAGCCCTGGCTGGCTTGACTTATATTTGCTACGTTCTATATTCTGTGTTCTAAGTTCTTAAAATAGTACCATATTTAATGGCTTTTTGCAAGATTGCAGGATGGTAGATGAGGAGTACAATACGTAGCATATGACCGTCAAAAAAATAATTCTTGGATTGCTTTTTTTGGGTACTGTTTCAACATCTTTTGCACAAGTATATTATTCATCATATTCATTAGGCGTATCGTCATATGTTCAACCGGGACATTATATAGTGAAAACTGAATATTCATATCCTTCGTCTTCATATTATTATTATCCGACACAATACAATTCATACACAACCTATCGCCCATACACCTATCTCAATACTTATTGGCCAATATATTCTTATAATCAAAATTATTACGCTAATTACAATCGATACTGCTATACGAATTATCTCGGATATTATATCTGCCAATAGGTAAATACAGTTGGGGGTGGGAGGTCGAGAAGTTAGAAGTTGAGAGTTGGGGGGTGCAAAAGAAGAGAGTTGCATTATGGAGGAAGAGAGGCAAAAGAAGAGCGACGCCTGTGGCGTCGCTCTTCTTTTTGTTATCTCTCTACTCACACATCTATTCTCAGCAGAGAGATGTATTAATAATTTCTCAAACGCTCAGCTTTATCGTGATTGCGAATCTTCTCATGAACTTTGGCTTCAATCTGACGAATACGTTCACGGGTGACTCCGAACTCAGCCCCCACCTCTTCGAGTGTGTGCATTACACCATCAAATTCTCCTAGACCATTGCGCATCTCTACGATCTTGCGCTCTTTTGGAGAAAGATCATCTAAAATTTCATTGATTTGATCAGAGAGAATTCTGTGTGAGGCTTCAGCATCCGGTGACAATATCTTATCATCAGCAATGAACTCACCGAGCGTGCTCTTGTCATCATCATCTCCTATTGGCTTCTCTAGAGAGATGGTATCTTGATTGATATTCTCGATCACATGTATCTTCTCAACATCAACACCCATTTCTACCGCTATCTCTTCAGCAAGCGGGTCACGTCCAAGATCTTGTGATAATCTACGCACAACTTGTTTGTACTTGGCGATTGTTTCTACCATGTGCACAGGGATACGAATAGTACGTGACTGATCAGCGAGAGCGCGAGTGATAGCCTGTCTAATCCACCATGTCGCATAGGTTGAGAATTTGAACCCTTTTGTGTGATCGAATTTCTCTACCGCTTTGAAAAGACCGATATTACCCTCTTGTATAAGATCAAGAAGTGTAAGATCAGATGAACGTCCGACATATTTCTTGGCAATTGAGACCACAAGACGCAAGTTAGCCTTAGCTAAGAGCATACCAGCTTCCATATCTCCCTTAGCTATACGCATCGCAAGCTCTCTTTCTTCATCTCCTGAGATAAGAGCATAGTGACCGATCTCACGCAAATACATTTGTATACTGTCATGAGAACCGTCTTTTCCTTCTGCTTTGAGAAGATCTTCATCCATATCAAGGAGATTACCCCCTTCTAGAATATCGATTCCTGCTTGATTGATTTTCTCATACAGTTCTTCAAGATAAAGAATGTCTGTTTCTATTGTAGGGAAATACTTAATGATTTCATCATACGTTATGAAACCACGCTCCTTACCTTTTGATAAAAGCTCTTGTTCATTTTGTTCTCTTGTGGTTATTTTTTTAGGTATCTCTAACCTCTTTGGTTTTTGAGGACCTGTTCTTATTGTGAAAGCTTTTGGTTTGTACTTTGGTTTAACCTCTTCTTTGATTACTGTCTTGACTGCTTTCTTTTTGAGTACAACTTTCTTTGGAGCTGATTTTTTGGCTACAGGCTTTTTGGTAACACTTTTTTTAGATACTACCTTTTTGGAGCTTGGTTTTTTAGCTAATGTTTTGGTTCTTCCTTTAGTTGAAGGAGCAACTGCTCGCTTTTTTGTTACTTTTTTGGCTACGGTTTTTGCCGTAGGTTTTTTTGGGGCACTTTTCTTTTGTGAAGATACTTTTTTAGCCATATAAAAATGGTTCTCGGATTATATCACGAAAACTGATTTTTTGAAAGGCAAAAATTACTGTTATAGTAACTTCTTCATATGTTCATAAATTTGTTTCATTACGGACTCTATGTCTGCCCCTTCTTCTTTTAATTTTTTCTGAAGGCGCATAAGTTCAGCTCTGTGTTCTTCTCGCTTGTAGGTAGTCATAAGATCATTAAAATATTGCTCTATATTAGGAATACTATCTTGTTTTTGAAGGAGTGTAAATATTTCTTGTTCGATAATCGCTTCTGGATAAAGTGTATGATCTATAGCGAGAGCTTGATACTCCTTGTTATCTGTTTTTTTGTGAAGGGAGGCGAAAGCTATGAGTTCTTTTGTCACTTTTTCGAATAAGGGTACAATCGTTGTAGTTTCTTCTTGTGCGACAACTTCTTCTTGAGTAGTCCCTCGACTTAACTCTTCAAACAACGTCTCTTGTTTGAATCCCGTCTCTTCGCTAATAAGTCGAATGAAATGCTCTCTATCAAGCGGGGAGGTGAGCGCTCGCACAAATGGGAGCACCACCTCTACTATTTTTCTTGATTTTGTTCTTTCATCTAATGCTTCTTTTATAATTCTTTGTGTCAAAAAAGTGATAATATGTTTTTTGTTATCAACTGCTTTTAACCAAGCGTCAGGGTTTTCTTGTATCAAATCAGCTGGATCTTTGGTGCCAATATCTGCGACAACATTAACATCAATTCCCCCCAAGAGACACAATTTCGCAGTCTTAAGGAGTGCCGCTTGCCCTGCTGTGTCAGCATCAAAAGAGAGAATCACTGTATCACAGAATCGCTTAATCATGTGTATATGATCATCAGTGAATGCAGTACCAGATACCGCTACGGTGTTATGAACCCCTGCTTGATAACTCATACAAAGATCCATCTGACCTTCGACTACTATCACTTCCTTTTTCTCATTCATCATCTTTTTGGCTGTATCATATCCAAAAAGTATCTTTGATTTATGATAAAGTGGCGTCTCTGGTGTATTCACATATTTCCCTTGTGAATCAGTTGCAAGAGATGGGAGTATACGCCCAGAATAACCAACTGTCGCACCAGATATATTTCGAATTGGGAACATGATACGCCCTCTGAATCTATCATAAAATCCTTTTGTTCTCCCTGTGTCATCTTTTGCTTCAATAACAACACCAGCTTGAATCATTTCTTCGGGAGAGTAACCCTTACTAGAAAGATAAATGAAAAGGTCGCGCCACTCATTCTTAGCATATCCAATATGAAAATTCTGTATCGTGTCTTCATGTAATCCTCGAGAGAGAAGATACTCTCTCCCTTCTGCGCTTATAGTTAAATTCTTTTTGAAATGCTCGGTAGCATCTTTGAGTAGTGATATCAATCTCGACTCTTCTTTATTCCTCTCACTATCTTTAAGAGATACTCCAGCTCTATCTGCCAAAATTTTGAGCGCTTCAATAAATGGAATGTTTTCTATTTTTTCTACAAAAGAAAAGATGTCACCCCCTGCCTGACACCCGAAACAATGGAAGCTCTTTCTCTCAGGCGAAACATAAAATGAAGGAGTTCTCTCGTTATGGAATGGGCATCTAGCTCTAAATTGATTGCCCGACTTCTCAAGACGAATATATGTTGATACAACATCAACAATAGAAAGATTTTCTTTGACTTGATCTTTGGGGTTCATATGTGAGTAGCTTGTAGCTATTAGCCGTTAGCTTTTAGCAGATGCATATTATGCTAGTTTATAGTTTTTAGTTACTAGTTACTAGTTGACACTCCCATGCATGAAAGGTAAAACAAAAGCTGCCCTTTTAAGAGAGCAGCGGCAAACACAAAACAGAGTCGTTGATGAGCTAAATAGCCATCAGGCAAACGCAGGCTCTTTCTCAAGAACACAAGCAGTGAAGCTCGCCTCCCCGTTTCTCGTCTTTTTGTTGACCTTCACACGGAGGAAGCCTCCTCCTTGTGTCAGGGTCCCTGTACGCCCGTAAGCGTCGAGGGTTTCGGGCTTCAGATTTTGGTCGAGCACGATGGCACCAACCTCTTCAGACCCGTGATTGTGAACCGGGACCATCTTGCCACCTAAGGTGACATATCCTAAAAAGAACGGACTTGACACAGTAACTCCTTCGTTGTTGACTTCAACATACTACTAGAAAATAATTGAAAAAGCAAAAGGGTATTCGATTAGACGAATACCCTTCTAGAGATAGCGGTTTACTTACTTTAGCCATTCAGGTTTTTCAGTACATCTTCCTCAGAAAGCCGAGGATTTTGACGCTTATAATAGTCAATGATCGCTTGTTCCGCAGCATTAAAATCTTTTTGATTCTGACTCTGTACAGCTTTTTGGCAAGAGTCTAACAAAGAATCAGGGATACCCAGCTTACGGAGACGGTCAAGCGTCTTCTGAAGAGTCTTGACATTGAAGCCCTGTATGCATCTTGAAGAATCGTAGAGGTTTCATGAGCTCCGAGAGAGCCTTTATATTGAGCGGTCATGATTAACTTAGCCTTTCTTTGCAAATACTAGGAACAATTCCTAGTTTCTATACCAATACTACAATAATTAATTGGTAATAGCAAAAGCCCCCGTAGGGGGCTTTTGCGCTTCGTGCTATTTACTTAGCACAACCATCTACTCTAATTAAGAATTACTCATTAGTATCTTCTTTGTTTCGCAATCCTGTTCCAGCTGGAATAAGACGACCAAGAATTACGTTTTCCTTAAGACCTCGTAGTTCATCCATTTGTCCACGAGTAGACGCTGTGATGAGTACTCTTGTCGTGTTCTGGAATGACGCAGATGAGAGCCATGAATCTGTTGAGAGCGCCACATCTGTGATACCCAAGATAAGATGCTTGCCTTTGGCTTCTGTCTTACCCTCTTCCTTTGTGCGAGCATTCTCTGCACGGAATGTTGAGAGTTCAACAACATCAGATTGAGTAAAGTGTGTATCGCCAGGATTAGTAATCTTCACACGGCCGAACATTTGTTTGATGATAACTTCAACGTGCTTACGTGAAATTGAAGCACCTTGTAATTCATATACCTTGTTGATTTCTGAAACGATATACTCTTCAGCGACTTCTCGTCCAGCGTAGGTATATAGTTCTTCAATATCAGCAGATCCGTCAGTCATGATTTGACCTCGTTCTACTCTGTCACCTTTTTTAACAAGAGGGTTACGGCGATATGGTACTGTATATTCAACTTGCTTACCCTTCTTGTTCCCCTTAGCTCCATCATCGTCACCTAAGATGACAATTACCTTCTCGCGACCCTCGTCACGAATACCGAGCACTTCTCCACCGTCATGAGCAATAATGGCTGGATTCTTAGGAGTACGACGTTCGAAAATTTCTTCTACACGAGGAAGACCTTGTGTGATGTCGACTCCGGCTACTCCACCTGAGTGGAAGGTACGCATAGTAAGCTGAGTTCCTGGTTCACCGATCGCTTGAGCTGCGACAATACCAACCGCTTCACCGAGATCTACCGCCTTATTGCGTCCCATATCGAGACCGTAACACTTTCGACAAATACCATGAAGTGACTCACAGGTAAGCGGAGAGAATACCTTCACTTCTTGCACGCCAGCTGCTTCGATAACAAGAGCGTCATCTTTTGTAACAAGATGATTCTTCTTAAAGGTAACATCCCCTGCAACAACGTTCTCAGCCAACACTCTTCCACGAATATTCTTTGAGATTGGCACCTCGATACCGAGTGCATTTTCTTTGTGAACAACCTTGTATTCTTTTGTGCCACAATCTTCTTCGGTGATAATAGCATCTTGTGCTACATCCACGAGACGTCGTGTAAGGTATCCCGCTTGAGCTGTCTTAAGAGCGGTATCTGAGTTACCCTTACGAGCACCGTAGGTAGTAATGAAGTATTCAAGTGGGGTGAGACCTTCCTTATATGATGAAATAACTGGGAAGTCGATATTGCGTCCTGAGTTGTTAACGATAATACCTTTCATGCCTGCCATTTGAATCACTTGAGCCATCGATCCACGAGCACCAGATGTGATCAAGTCATAAACCGATCCATGCTTCTCTAATGTGTCCGGAATAAGCTTCTCGATACGAGTACGAATAGATTGCCATACTTCAATAGCTCTCTCATAACGCTCTTCTTGAGTTAAGAGACCTTCTTCATAATCATTTTCTACTTCAGCTACCATGTCCCAACCTTCTTTAATGAGATCATTTTTCTTTGTAGGAACTTTCACAGCGTCAATATTCCACGTTGTGCCAGATACTGTTGCATACTTGAATCCGAACGCCTTAATCTTATCGATAATAGTTGGAGCAAGTTCATATCCATAGGTTAGAATCACTTGATCAACAATAGCGTTCATTTTCTTGATAGTAACTTCTTCGTTCATGTATGGGAAGTCAGACGGGAATACTGAGTTAAAGAGAAGTCTTCCTACTGTTGTTTCAAAAGGCTTACCTTCGAACTTGGCGTACTTTTCTTTATCAGATGGCATGACGAGTATCTTTGATCTAAACGATACAATATCAAAGTCATATGCAGTGATAGCCTCATTAGGAGAAGCGAAGTACTTGCCTTCACCTTTTTCTCCTTCAATAGTCTTGGTCATCCAATATACTCCGAGTACCATATCCATTCTCGGATTAACAATAGAATCTCCAGATCCAGGACGAAGAAGGTTACGATTAGCAGCCATGAGTGTACGAGCTTCTTCTTGAGCTGCAACTGAAAGTGGGAGGTGAACCGCCATCTGGTCACCGTCGAAGTCAGCGTTGAACGCTTGACACACAAGCGGGTGAAGAGAGATAGCATTACCTTCGATAAGGCGAGGGTTGAACGCTTGTATACCTAGTCTGTGAAGTGTAGGAGCGCGGTTGAGGAGCACGTACTTTCCTTGTATCACTTCTTCAAGAATAGCCCATACTTCTGGGATGCTGTCTTCTATTAACTTGTTCGCTCCACGAATATTAAACGCGAGCTCTCTCTCGAGAAGTTTCGAAATAATAAACGGCTTGAAGAGCTCAAGAGCCATATGCTTAGGGAGACCACATTCATTAAGCCCTAAGTTAGGACCAACCACAATTACAGAACGCGCTGAATAATCAACACGCTTACCAAGGAGATTACCTCGGAGAAGCCCTTGCTTACCTTTTAGATTATCTGAAAGTGACTTGAGTTGACGCTTTTGTGACTGACTCATAACAGCATCTTGTCCGTGACGAGCTGAGTTATCGATGAGAGCGTCAACTGCTTCTTGCAAAATACGCTTCTCGTTACGCAAGATAACATCCGGCGCCTGAATCTCAATCAGCTTCTTGAGACGATTGTTACGGTTAATAACACGACGATAAAGATCATTCACATCAGACGCAGCGAAACGACCTCCTTCGAGTGCCACCATCGGACGTATTCCTGGTGGAATAACTGGAATCACTGTCATGAACATCCATTCCGGACGAATACCTGAATTCTGGAATGCACGAATAAGAGAGAGACGTTTCTCGGCTTTTTCTCTTTCGAGAGCTCCTGCTTTTTCTAATTGAAGAACTATTTTAGCTTCTGTTTCCTTGAGATCCATTTCTTTGAATGTCTCATAAATTGCTTCAGCTCCAATACCAGCCTCAAAACAAGTTCCATACTTCATCGCATAACGATGATAGGTTAACTCATCAAAGATTTTGGTTGGTGTAATTTCTTCGATTTCTTTCTTGGCAGCAACAATAAGATCTCGCAATTTCTCACGGGTCTTCTCATCATTAGCCGCTTTGACTTTAGCCTTAAATTCACTGTCGAGGTTATTAAGAAGTTCTTCTTTTGCAGCTTGATTAACTGAACGAACAATATAACCAGCAAAGTACACCACCTTCTCCACATCTCCTGTTGGTTGTCCCAAGATAAGAGCAATACGTGAAGGTACAGTACGGAGGAACCAAATGTGAGCTACTGGGGACGCGAGTTCGATATGTCCCATTCGTTCACGACGAACAATAGACTTGGCGATTTCTACACCACACTTCTCACAGATAATACCTTTATAACGAATACGCTTATACTTACCACAGTAACATTCATAGTCTTTTTCTGGACCGAAGATTCTCTCGTCGAAGAGTCCATAACGTTCTGAGCGCCCTGTACGGTAATTGATAGTCTCAGGCTTAGTAACTTCTCCATATGACCAAGAACGGATAGCATCTGGAGATGCAACCTTGATCATAAGTCCGTCGAAATTATTTGTATCGATTGTTTTCATAGTTGTGTTGTTATTGATCTAAGGTAATGGTTTATAGAGATGATTCACCAATAAGCGTTTCCTTTTCCTCTTCGACCTTACGAGGGAGAACATCAAGCCCTAGACCACGGAGAGTGTTCAACATCACCGTAAATGAAGCTGGTGTATTAGGTTCCTTCACATCTTCACCCTTGATAATACTATCGAATGCTTGTGAACGTCCTTCAATATCGTCTGACTTAACCGTGAGCATTTCTCGTAGAATATGAGACGCGCCATACCCTTCGAGAGCCCACACTTCCATTTCTCCAAATCTCTGACCTCCTCCTTGAGCTTTACCACCAAGAGGTTGTTGAGTGATGAGAGAGTACGGACCGATGGATCGCATGTGAATCTTATCTTCAACCATGTGGTGAAGTTTGAGAATATACATCACACCAACCGCTGACTTTTGATCGAATGCTTCACCTGTACGTCCATCATAAAGCTGTTGTAATCCTGATTCGTTATATCCAGCTTTGACAAGCTCTTCTTTGATCTCTTCTTCACGAGCACCTTGGAATGGAGGAACGATGGCTTGATATCCAAGTGTGTGAGCTGCGAGACCCAAGTGCATCTCGAGAATTTGTCCCAAGTTCATACGAGATGGTACACCAAGAGGAGTGAGGATAATATCAATCGGTTCACCATGTTCATCAAATGGCATTTCTTCTACAGGAAGGATAGTTGAGATAACACCCTTGTTACCGTGACGACCGGCGAGCTTGTCTCCAACTGAAATGTTACGAATCTGAGCTACTTCAATATGAACACGCTTGATGATACCGCTTTCAAGATTATCTCCTCGTTCACGAGAGAATACCTTAACTCCAATCACACGACCACGCTTACCATTATCAAGACGAAGTGATGAGTCCTTCACGTCACGAACCTTCTCACCGAAGATTGAACGGAGAAGCCTCTCTTCTGGGGTGAGTTCTGTCTCGCCTTTTGGAGTGATTTTACCTACAAGAATATCTCCTGGGCGAATCTCAGCTCCGACACGGATAATTCCATCTTCATCGAGATTCTTAAGCTTGCTCTCTCCGACGTTTGGAATATCATGAGTAGTAATTTCGGCTCCAAGCTTGGTATCACGAACATTACAAATGAATTCTTCGATGTGAATAGATGAGAATTTTTGTTCTCTCACAAGACGCTCAGATAAGATAATCGCGTCTTCATAGTTAGAACCATTCCATGCCATGAACGCAACACGGATGTTGTGACCAAGAGCGATTTGACCATTGTCTGATGTTGCAGCATCAGCTAAGACTTGACCTTTCTTGACTGTATCTCCGAGAGAAACAACAGGTCTCTGATGGAATAGGTTAAACGCGTTGGTTCTCGCAAATGTAATAAGAGAATACTCTTTCTCTTTTTTGGTATCTCCTTTTACTACTATTTTCTTAGCATCAACGTGAGTTACTTCACCATCTTCTTCTGCGATTATGAGACGTCCAATATGCTTTGCAGCTTCACCTTCCATACCTGTTGCTACAAGTGGCGCTTCAGGAATCATAAGAGGAACTGCTTGTTTTTGCATGTTACTTCCCATGAGTGCGCGGTTAGCGTCATCGTGTTCGAGGAATGGAATCATAGAAGTCGCCACAGAGAATGCTTGATTCGATGCAACGTCGATGAATTCAACTTCATTTTTGAGAGCGAGTCCTGGCTGACCAGCACGACGAACTTCGACTTCCTTACTTAGGAACTTACCATCTTTATCATATTCATTGTTAGCATGAGCAATGATGTGACGTTCTTCTTCAAGAGCGTTCATATATACAACTTCTTTTGTGATAACACCTTTCTCTACTTTGACATATGGAGTTTCGATGATACCGAATTCATTGATACGTGCATAGTTAGAAAGACGAAGAATGAGACCGATGTTCGGACCTTCTGGAGTGTGGATTGGACATACGCGACCATAGTGTGATGTGTGCACGTCACGCACTTCAAATCCTGCACGTTCACGAGTAAGCCCTCCGGGACCAAGAGCAGAAAGTGTACGCAAGTGTTCGACTTCCGCCAATAGGTTCTCCTGGTTCATGAACTGTGAAAGCTGGTTAGTGGTGAAGAATTCTTTGATACGAGCTTGCAGAGGACGCTGATTAACAATAGTAATTGGAAGTGTAGTATCGGTATCAATAACTGACATCTTGTCCTGAATATTACGCTTCATCTGCATCATACCCGTACGAATCTTCGCAGTCATCATTTCTCCAACATAACGAACACGACGGCTCCCCAAGTGATCGATATCATCCTCTTGTGCGTTCGGATTATTGTTAAGACTTACGATGTGATTGATTATTTCAACCAAGTCTTCTTTTGAAAGAGTACGACGAGCAGCTTCCTTATCCTTCTGATCAATACTCTTACCGAAACGCTTGTTGAAACGGAAACGCCCTACAGGAGAGAGATCATAACGCTCTGGAGAAATAAGAGAATCTATATATTCCTTGGCATTTTCTGGAGTTGCGAGATCACCATCACGAAGACGCTTGTAGACTTCTATATATGCATCATGAAGTGTCTTCACTTCATCTCTCGCTACAAGAGCTTGAATAAATGAAAGCGCTTGTTCTTTATCTTTGAACGCTTCTAAAATTTGTTCATCACTTGAGAGGCCGAAGATTCTAAGGAGAGCAACGATAGAGAACTTTCGCTTCTTGTCTACGCGAACGAACATTCCACCATCAACTTCTGTACCGATTTCTATCCAGACACCACGAGAAGGGATAATCTTGGCTCCAAAATAACGCTTACCTTTGTTTTCTTCTGAATCAAAGAAAACACCGAATGATCGAGCAAGCTGAGGCACAACAACACGCTCTACACCGTTAATGATGAAGGTTCCGTGAACAGTCATGAGCGGGAAGTCCGCCATGAATATTTCTTGTTCTTTTGTTGTGTTTAAAATTTTATTAGAAAGCTTCACTCGAGCACGAAGTGGGGCTTCGTAAGTGAGCTTGTTTTCTTTTGCATACACTTCATCATACTTTGGTGGTGAAAGTTCAAAAGAAACGAATTCGAGATCAAATTTTCTTTCTGAATAGTCTCTGATAGGAGAGAACTCTCGAAAGATTTCGACAATTCCTTTGTCTACAAGGTCTTTGTAGGAGAGGATTTGGTTTTCGACGAGATTAGGGAGCTTGGTAAGAGGTTTGTGATATTTGCCGAATGTCTTTTGTGGCAATACCGCTTTTTGAGAACTTGATGTTTTTGGCATAAAATGACAAGTAGCCAAAGAAAGAAAACTTTTTTGGCTTTTTATGGAATAAACGTTACGAACTTAATAATTACTCAATTATTGCCGTACCTCTCATAACTAAATCTGTGGTCAATAAGCTGGTCAATTATATCAAAGAAAGTCTTTTTTGGCAATAGAATTAAGTTGTATAAAATTTAAGAACAGAAAATGGCAACAAGGACACTCCTCAATAACGGACCACACGGACTACAAGGGGTCCCCTTGTATGAGATGTTTTTATTTATTTTTCTTTTAACTGTTTCAAAAGAATATGAAAATGATTATCCATGAGCACATACGCTCCTATTGCAACCAAAGAATCTTCTCGGTTGTGAAATGACTTTTCTAAACTTACCCCGTCTACACGAGTACGGTTCGGTTGATTAAGCAACCCAAGCAGGCGCATAAAATATTTTTTATCATTGTCATCAAGAAAAATAATCTGTTTACTATTGCCACGATTATAGATGTGATAATACTCACCGGTACTAAGTACAATATTTCTTGTAGACATACTATATACGAAGTATAAGAAATATTTTTATATATATACCTATACTTCCGCCTCCACAAGGGGACCCATTGCAAGTTGCAAGGGGTCCCCTTGTGGAGAAACTTTATGGACTTTGTGGACTTTTGGATTCTCCCCTTTCAAGGTTGAATATTAAGCTAGTTACTCGGTGAAGATTCACTAGATGATATACCTCCTTCTCCAGATGAAGTGGATGATATTCCCTCACCACTTATTCCTCCGTCATTTGAACTATCAGAGGTCCCATTTGAGGCGTTGCTTCCAGTTTGTGATTCATTATCGTTACCAGTATCTGAGTTAGGCGAACCTTCTTGTGTACCCTGATCAGTTGATGTACCAGCAGATGCGCCATTTGATCCATCAGTCGAACCATCTCCTGTTGAAGTTCCAGACACTACAGGTGCGAGATTAGGTATAAGGAGTGGGATATTAGAACTATTAAGTATCTGTTCTACTTGATCTCCTGTGATACATACATTACTACCATCTGATTTCTTGACGCAAAGATTATCTGTATACACCTCTCTTGCGAAGAGTCTGTCAAAGTATCCATTAACAGCAGATACTGTTGTCGCTATATACTCTTTCACCACTTTGTACCCTAGAGATACCTGATCGGTGAGTCTCTGTGTGACAGTAATGGTAGGTGTAGACGAAGCAAGCGATGAGAGATAGCTTAACCCCTCCACCCCTGAGAGTGCCACCTCCCTCTCCTTGTTCTCGACAATCATCATCACAAGAGATGATGTAGCGTTAGGAGAAGACGAGGAGAGAGCACGACCGATGGATGAGCCATTGGTGACTTGAGCCATAGCATATCCTGGGGTA
>JBDKJD010000010.1:0-28073 GCA_039796775.1 Candidatus Parcubacteria bacterium
AACACAAGCTTTTAGCTCTTAGCTCTTAGCTGTTAGCTTTAGAAATTTCTAATAGCTAATAGCTAAAAGCTAATGGCTCTGGTTTGCGGATAGATTACGGGGAGGAAGGCGAGGATGACGCCAGGTCAGCATGTCCCTTTGACATCCTGGGCTACACACATAATACAATCGCTACGACAACGGGTCGCGACGGGGTAACCCTGAGCCAATCCTTCAAACGTAGCGCCAGTTCAGATTGAGGTCTGCAACTCGACCTCATGAAGCCGGAATTGCTAGTAATCGCGGGTCAGCTAAACCGCGGTGAATACGTTCTCGTCTCTTGTACTCACTGCCCGTCAACTCAAGGGAGCCGGGGATACCCAAAGGCTTAGCTTGTCTAGGACTAAGGTAGATTCGGTGACAGGGAGTAAGTCGTAACAAGGCACGGCTAGCGGAAGCTGGTCGTGGATTAATTCAATGTGAAATCGTGCACACGGCAAATATTTTAATATAGCCGTTCATGCATTTTGTCGATATCAAGTTTTACTTGGTTATAAGATTAATGATTCTTCAAAAATCATTCGTGTTACTACGAAATGTAACAAAAGTCGCTTTCATGAACTATTAAATGTTCGCGCTAGGGAGTGACAAAAGAAAGATAATTATTTTAAATGTGTAATGTATGACTAAAAACATCCTTTCTCTATACGAACGGATGTTTTTTTATAGTAAAAATCGGCACATAGTCGTATGTGCCGATCAAATTTAGTGGCCCTGTTGCTTTAGAGGATTAGTTCCTTTTTTTAAAAAAAGACACCCTAGATCCCTTAGTTGTTCGTTTGGTCCTTTCTTTCCACCTTTCCATATCACCCAAGGCTTGTTCTTGTTTTCTTTGTGATAGGCTGTGTATTTCCAAGTACCACTTGATTTGCTTCCGTGCAAGAAAAGCACTTGTTCAAAGGGTACTTTGAATCCATGTTTTGGTTTGCCGCCATAGTAGATACACTCTCCTTCATGGTCGACGAGTTGTAGCGATTGTGCAATCGCATTTCTTGTGATCTCATTCAATGGTTCAATAAACCACAAATGTTCTGCAAGTTGTTTCTTTTTGATTTGCTCAAATGCGTTGCCACCAAAGTTGGTTTCCCAAAAGGGGAAGTTGCTACTTTTTTAGACATTATGCCACCTCTTTCTGTACAATAAAATGATCAACGTTGCAATTCTGCTTTATTGGCAAGTATTGACTATCTGTTTTTATATTGTACAATAAATCTATTGTTCATTCCATTCATTAGGAGAAATCAATGCCACACAATAATGGTTTTGCGTCCACTTTACAAGGCGACGCGTCTGGGTTTGAAGAAACTCGGCTTGTCGATCAGGACTCTGTTCAGCCTGCATCCACTAACGCTAAACAAAAGCGTTGGTACGAATCGTGGATTGCTCAAGTTCTTATTCTGCTCATCCTTGTTTCCGTGGTTATCTACGGTCAAGTGGTCACGCGTGAAAAGAATGACGCCCAAGCTGAAAAGCAGGGCAATGTCTTGTCCATCACTACTCTTCCTACCAAGTAGGCAAGAGTGCGACTAAAAGCCTGTGGTTTACACTACGGGCTTTTTCTATTTCCAAAAACACCTTTTTATGATAGTATAATCTTCACTTGTAAGTATATTTCAAGTGCATGCGCGAATAGCTCAGTTGGTAGAGCACTCGACTGATACTCGAGCGGTCCCAAGTTCGAATCTTGGTTCGCGCACCATATAAAACTTAATAGTAGCTCTACTGATTACATAAGACATATTTAATGAAATTTGATAGTATTAAAATATGCACCTCTTGTTATCTAATGAGAAGAAATCTTTTGAAGATATAGAGCTTAAAAATATTAAGGGAATTTTGATAGATTTTGATAACACCCTTTATGAGTATGCTTTGTGTCATAATCAAGCTCTTGATGCTGTTTACAGAAAAGTAAATAAACTAAAACCACTTTCTTTTGAAGAATTTTTGAAACATTATTCTCATGCGCAAAAAAAAGTAAAAGAGAATCTTGGTGGTACAGCCGCTTCTCATTCTCGTATTTTGTATTTTCAAAATATACTTGAAGTTATTTTTGGTAGAACTATGATACAAGAAGCGCTCACACTAGAGGATCTTTATTGGGATGTTTTTTCAGAAGTAATTATCTATCACAAAGAAGTGATTGATTTTTTAAAAAAAGCTAAAAATTATACCATAAAAATATGCCTTGTCACTGACTTGACCGCAACGGTACAATTTCGTAAGATGGTCGCATCGGGAAGCTTTTCTTTGTTTGATTATGTAGTAACAAGCGAAGAGGTTGGAAAAGAAAAACCAGCCAAAGACGTTTTTTGTACAGCTCTCAAAAAGCTAGAATTACATGCAGATGAAGTAATAATGATAGGAGATGACAGAAACAAAGATATACAAGGAGCAGAAGCGTGTAATATTAAAGCGTATCAAATTATATACGGATAGGGCTATTTCTTTGCTCGAGGATGTTGCATATTCTCCGCTTTTCTATGTTCCACTTTTTTTGAAACTTATAGCTGGTAGCTTCTTCGCTTCTTCTTTTGCGGTTGATTTGTTTATTCCTTTTCTTACAGAGTTCAGTGTTAATCCGCTCAGTAATCCTTACAATACTTTTTTGTTAAAAGGAGAGACTGACGCCTTTCCTTATCCTTTAGGAATGCTTATATTTTTAAGTGTACCGTATATATTATTTTCTAATGTTTTAGTAGAGTTAATTTCTCCTATTAGTCTCCTTCTGTTAAGGCTTCCACTTTTGTTTGCTGATATTCTTATTTTGATGCTGCTTTTGGCTTGGTTTAAAGATAAGAAGAAAGATATTTTATTATTGTATTGGATGTCACCTATATTGTTCTATATTACGTATATGCATGGACAGCTAGATGTGATACCTATCGCATTACTTTTTACTGCTATTTACTTGATATCTAAAAAAAGAGACATCTTTGGACTTATTATTTTTGGTATAGCTTGCGCTACTAAGATGAGTATTTTTGTTGTTACCCCGTTTCTTTTTTTCTATCTTTTCAGAGAAAGAGAAAAAATAAAAACTTTTTTATTTAATACGACGATACCGTTTCTAGTCTTTTTTGGCATAAATATACCCGTTATTTTTTCGAATGGTTTTTATGAGTTAGTATTTAAAACTAAAGAGCAGTTAAAAGTCTTTGATTTATTTTTTGTTTATTCTGATACGTTGTATCTTTATGTCACGCCACTAGTCCTGTTTTTGCTAGTCTTGTATGTGGCTCGACTTAAAAGATTTAGCAGAAACATCATTGTAGCTTCGCTTGCTATTTCTTTCATTGCTTTACTCCTTTTGGTACCACCACGACAAGGATGGTATTTTTGGGTTATTCCTTTTGTTGTCTATCTCTATGTACAACTGCCTAGTTCTAAGAGGATATCACTTCATTTATTATCTATTTCTTACTTTATTTATTTTGCTATTATTCCGGAGTCTGATTTTTTAAGATTGTTATATTTAGGGGATAGTAATTATTCGCTCTATCTTTTTTTGGAACAGTATGGAGTGCGTATGTCTACACTGGTTAATATAGCCTTTACGCTCTTACAAGGGTCACTCCTTTATGTTGGGTATACTGTGTATCGTTATGGGCTTCTTGAATATACAAGGCAAAAGCTTTACTATAAGCCATTTATTATGGGAATTGCAGGTGATTCAGGAAGTGGAAAGACAACGCTTACGGATTTAATTTCCAAAGTTTTCTCGCCTTTCCAAACAGCTATTATTAATGGGGATGATATGCATAAATGGGAAAGGGGTCATGAAAAATGGAAAGAACATACTCACCTTGACCCACTAGCTAATAATCTTCATGGAGAAATGGAAACGTTAAGAAAGATAAGCCAAGACGAATCTTTTACTAGAAGGGAGTATGATCACTCTACGGGGACCTTCACACTACCAAAAATGATTACACCAAAGAGACTTGTGATTTTTGAAGGACTCCATGTTTTCTTTTTAGAGAAGGTTAGAAAATCATTCGATGTAAGAATATATGTTTCACCAGAAGAGCAGCTGAGGCTTCATTGGAAAATAATTAGAGATGTTGCGAAAAGAGGGTACTCCAAAGAAAAAGTGCTCAGTATTTTAGAAAAAAGAAAAGACGACAGCCTTTCTTATATTTCTGTACAACAAAAACATGCAGATATTGTTTTTTCTTTACGTAACAAATCCTCTCTCGGAGACTCTCTTGGTGATCCTGAGTATAAGCTAGAGTTATCACTTTTTGTCACATGTTCTAATGATGTTAATGTAGAATATTTTTTGCAATCGTTAACCCCTTATATTTCTGTTGAGTATGCTATTACCGACAAACAACAAACAATAAAAATAACAGGAGACTTGAGAGCTAATCATGTGGAGAGTATTGCTTCAGAAATGTTTAAAGAAATTGATGACATTACAGATGAGATACCTATTTGGAAAGATAATTTCGAAGGGGTGATGCAACTGTTTACTGTATTTTATATTTTTGAAACATTGAAAATTTCACGCTATGAAGCATAACAATTTTTTTTCTTCAGTCGTTGAAAGAATCGGTGGGGACCAAGCTTATTTCCCAGGGACAGGAGGGAATGTTTCTCTTAAGATAGATGATTCGATAATGCTCATCAAAGCTTCTGGTAAGAGGGTTGCTGATATGAAAGATGAAGGTGGTAGTGTTGCTCTTAACTATAACCCGATCAAAGATTTTTTTTATACAGATATTCTTTCTGCGGAAGGTGAAAGAGCGAGTATGGAGACGATTAATGTGTCAATTATAAAAAGCCATACAGGTCGTCCCTCAATCGAAACCGGATTCCATGCTCTTTTGGGTACTGCAGTGATCCACTCACATTCTTTTTTTGTTAATATACTAACCTGCTCACAGGATTTTGAAATTCTTGTGGAAACAATCTTTTTTGGATCACGAATTTCTTATAGCTGCATACCGTATGCGAAACCGGGATATTATTTGACTCATTCCATAGTAGAAAAAACTAAATATTTATCACAAAAACCAAGAGTTTTTTTTATGAAGAATCATGGAGTTATTGTTTCTGCGGAAACAATGGAAGAAGCTTTGATATTACATGAAAGTATTAACTCAAAAATAAAGACATACTTTTCTTTAGATGATTTTATATATCCAAAAGCAGCAATTGTTCTTGTTGAAGAAGGGCTTTGGGAAAGCCGTAATGATGTTCTCATACGTTTTATATGTTCTCATCTATCCATTTTTGCTTCGTTCGAAGAATTTATCCTATTCCCTGATCTGAGTGTTTTTTGTGAAGATATACATGTAGTTGATGTCTTTGATGATTGTAAGCATAAAATTACAATCGAGAAATCTACTGGCTGTATTCGATATAGAGCTAATTTGTATGAAGCTGAATGTATCGAAGAAAATCTCATAGCATACGTATGCACTGTTAGTAGCATAAAGAAACATCATTTAAACCCTTGCTATATATTAAAAGATGCGATTGGGCATATTAGAAACATGGAGCAAGAACATTATCGTAAACTTCTTCTTAAAAAACAATAGTACTTTTTTAAGAAAATAAAAGTTAGTTACTCAGTTTCCCAAAGTGTGATATAGTTTTCTGCTGTCATGACGGCATCTAGTTTCAACCCAAGTTCTTTGATACGTTTCTTGTATGTTGGGATATCGTAAGGACGACCCCACCTCTCTGGACACACAAGACAAGTCTTAAAAGGGGATAATCTCCTCACTACACCTTCATTGAGAGGAAGCGTCGTGTTTGTGTCAATCCACACCCAATCAACTAATGGGGCTCCGTTTAGCGCTTGGGCCTCAACTGCTTCAATCGGTTCGCCCTCTGAATATCTGACAGCAATCTCTCTAATCCCTTCTTTTCTTGTTGCTTTATACATATAGGGATATTCGACATCAAGGAGAAAGTAGTTATTTTTTGGAATGTTATATTTCTCTGCTAATGCAATAATTCTGGCCTCATAACCAGCCTCCTTGGTGTTAAATATGATAAAAGACATACCACGTTCTGAGAACACTTTAAGGTATGACTCAAGATTGTCATGTAAAGATGGGTCATGTATCGGGTCATGATTTAGAAGAAGGGTGTCACCGTATCCACGAATATCAATTTCTACCCCATATTTTGGGTCTAGGGTCTTCATCCTCTCAATTGTATTGACTCGGTGAACTATGATTTGCATATGTTCGGGTAGTTGTAGTATATAGAAAAAATAAACACATGTCTCTTCGGTGTAGAGAATATGTGTGGTCTTGTTGTATGAAAAGAGCACCCAGTGAAGGGTGCTCAATCGAGCGTGAGTTGCCTCTTGATCGCTAGATCTGGTGACGATCGATCCGCTCGATCTTGAAGGAGAGACCTTCTGTTTGGTAGTGCCCGGTGCATACCTCGACGTAAGGCATGAGCCCCTCGGAGAAAGTTTTACTTCTCAGAAGGCGAGCCACTTCTTGCACCTTGGTGGTGTCCACATGATTTGCGAAGCGTCCCACCGTGATGTGGGCGCCCCAAGGCATGCTCACCTTGAGGCCGAGCTCCGTGGCATGGTTGACAGCCGCCTCGGTCATCTTGAAGAACTCGATGTTCGGTTTTCCTCTGAGGATGGTCGTCGTCTCGTTGAAGGCGAATCCGAGCGTGCAGTCCGCCGCGGGGCACTTCTTCATTTTCGTGCCGGTTACCATCTTTTGGCAGACCAGACTCAACTTCCCCTTCAAGGAGGAAAATTCTTTATCTTTTTTCGCGTCGTAGTTCGGCCCTTGCTTGGCGACGAATACGGTCGCATGTGCGATGCCTTCACCGTACATCATCATGTTGTCGACCCCGAGCATCTCAGAGATCTCTCGCGAGACTTGCCCGACAATTTCTGTTATGTCTTGGTGAGGCCTGAGAAAGAGGAACAAACCTCCTGTCTGGTTTGTGATGACCCCATCTTGCTTCGTTGCAAGACTGTGAGCGTTGAATGCTGCCCCTTCGGTGAATGCGGTGAAATTCGCATAGTTGCCGAGCATGTTCTTGATAAACTCTTCGTAGGTCATGGGTTCTCCTGCTAAGTTTTCAAAACTCTTTCGAGTGACGTTGCTTTTTACAGCATTCTTATACTAAATACAAAAGCAAAAAATGTCAATATTTTATCTTTATTTAAAAAGCTGCTACTATTTGTCATGTTATTATTTTTACTATGAAAATCATTATTCCGATGTCTGGGCAAGGGAAGCGATTCAAAGAAAAAGGGTATATTGACCCAAAGCCACTCATCACCGTTTCTGGTAAACCGATAATTGAGCATGTTGTCGGGATGTTTCCAAGAGATTCTGATTTCATTTTTATTTGTAACAAGACGCATTTGACTACAACTAAAATGAGAGAAACCCTTTTGCAAGTTGCACCATCTGCAACAATTATCGAAATAGATGAACATGCCTACGGTCCAGTGTATGCAACTTCTTTTGCTTTTCCTTATATTAATGATAATGAAGAAGTAATTGTGAGTTATTGTGATTATTGTATGGTGTTTGATTACAATGGAATGCTCGAAACAGTAAGACAAGGTGGATATAGCGGCGCAGTCCCTTCATACACTGGGTTTCATCCACACTTGTTACATAAAGGAGTGTATGGAGGTGTGCTACGAGACGAAAACGGAATGATGCTTGATTATAAAGAAAAACATTCGTTTACAGAGAATAGTATGAACAGTCATCACTCAGCTGGAATGTACTATTTCAAGAGAGGAGAAGAACTTAAGGATTATACAAAGGAATTAATGGATTCAGCTATGAATATTAATGGAGAGAAGTATACGAGTATGTTGTATTATCTCTATCTTCGTGATGGCAAAAAGATATATGTACCAGAACCTTCTGTTTTTATGCAGTGGGGAACGCCAGAAGATCTTGAAGAGTATATTTTTTTTGAAAATAAAATTTATAAAAAGCTTGGAATGTGTCCCAAAATAAATTCAATACCAGAAAAAAGAAAAGATTCTCTTTTTTATACAGATGATCAAATAATGTTTGATACAGTAGAAAAATATTGGCAAAATTTTATAGAATTAAATTTAAAAAGCTAAAATAGCCTGACGCGTCAATCTGTAGTAGAATTTAGATATACATATATATATCTCATATGTCTAAAATATTTTTGTGGTTAGCATGAGAATTTCTAGGCTAACATTAATTATGAGACATTAGGAAAAACTTGCGCTCTATTAAAATAAGTTGTATAATTTTATAAGATTTTGTCAATTCTATAAAATCGTTCTTCAAAGAAAGGTAGGTGTTCCATGACTCATTTTACTGAAATGGTTGAATGGGTTTTGCCACAAGTTGTGGCAGTGAACCGTGCTGTGACACGGCCTGTGATTGAGAAGAAGACGGGCCTTCGAATGCTTTCGACTGGTTCAGATTTCGGTCAGATTGTTACGCATGTTGACGTTGGTGTGAGTAACGCTCTTCTTGATGGAGGTGTACCAAATGTCGAAGGTTTACGTACTCGTTACTCGGGCTCTTTTTCGGAAGAAAAAGACAGCCCAAAACGTGTCTCGTCGCTTGTAATCTATCAAGTCGATCCAATTGACGGTACTGGTGATTTCCAAAAAACATACAACACGCAACAGGTCATGCCCCCTACGACGCTAGTTACTAAACTTTCTCGTAAAAGTGTTACAGATCCATTTGTTCCAGTTGCTGGGATGATCTTCGAGATTTTGAACGAATACGCAATCGTTGGGGATGGTACAAGAACAGGGCTTTTTGTTGCTGGTAAGAATGTTGTGAATGAGGTTCCGATTCGAAAGGCCTCACCCCGTAGCACCGGTCTTCCTTTGCGAGTCAATCGTCGTTTTTCTTATCCGCAAGATGTTTATGACAATAAATTCCCTCAATTCTTGAAGGAACATAGTTGTGACATACAACAGGTTGCTGTTGGGGGTGCTGGAATGCAAATGCTTCATTTTCTCCGGCACATCTTTGAGCCAGCAGATTCTGGAGCGGGTGCGTTTTTGTCCCTTGACCCGATTGATGTCATCTTCAACTGTCAGCCAGATTGGAAAACATGGGACACTGATCCTGGAAAAGTTATCACTTCCGCTTGGGATTGTGTTTTTTATGAACATATCAAAGAACAGTTTGACGCCGTTGTTCCAAACGCAGCAGCTGAGAAACTTTCTGATATGTTGCACAGGGGTGGGTGTCGATTTGGTGACAAATCAGAAAAACTCCAGATTTTGACACAACACGCAAGTCGTTTTGAGAGCCTTGGTTACGACCTGCTCTCGAAAAATTATTGACCCGCGCAATTCTCGGTAGTTGCACCCTAGCTCTAAAAAGTTAGGGTGCTTTTTTATATTTTAACCATGATATAATTATTCTGTAAGGGTATTTTATTAAATTATAGTTTCAGTTAATTATATTATTTATGGCAAGAATTAACATTATTCCAATGTCAGGCAAGGGGACACGTTTTGCAGATGTTGGCTACCTACTTCCAAAGCCACTCATTCCTGTTTCTGGTAAGCCGATGATCCTCAAGGTTATAGAATCTATGCCTGAAGCTGATAGGTGGATTTTTATTGTTAGAAAAGAACATGTAACTGATTATTCTATTGATACTCTTATTACTCAAGCTGTGCCAAATGCTGAAGTGATTATTGATGAGAACCCTGTAGGACAAGCGTCTACCTGTATGCTCGCCATGCCACATGTTGAGCCTAGTGATTCACTCTTTATTGCGGCGTGTGACAATGCGTTTGTATATGATAAAGAGAAGTATGAAGCTCTCGTTAATGATGAAAATATCGACGCTGTTGTTTGGACATTTACGGACGATGACCTTCTTGAAGTATCTCCAAAATCATGGGGGTGGATCAAGCTTGAAAATGATGGCCTCACTATTGATACAATGTCAGTTAAAATTCCTGTTTCAGATACCCCTCGTTATGATCATGCTGTCGTTGCTACGTTTTTCTTTAGACGCGCTCAGGACTTTATCGACTCGTTTGCGCTTATGAAAGAAGAAGAATATAAAATTAACAATGAGTACTATGTAGATTCGATGCCAATATTTCTCAAAAAATTAGGAAAGAAAAGTGTTATTTTTGATGTCGATCTTTATGTTGGATGGGGCAAACCCTCAGATCTTTATGAGTATGAAAGGAAAGAATATTTGCATGCCGTCGGGGCTCTAGATAATCCTCTTTGGAGAAGGTATTTTGAGCCACAGCAACAATGAAGTTTCTTTTAGAAAAAATTAATACGTTTTTTTTTAAAAAAGAGGAGGTCTTTATTTTATCTTTTTCTCCGTTATCTGTACTGTGCTTTATTTTATTTTTTTGTTTCGGTTTCTATGGTTATTTCACTGACCCTTCTTTTGGTTTTGTGGCATCGCTAGGGATAACTATTTTCTTTCTTTTACTATTTTTAACTTTTTATATTTTAAAAGAAGGGGAAAACAGATTACATTTTTCTGTTACACACTCGCATGTTCGATTGTTTTTTTTACATACAATTATTCTTGTTTTGATAACAAGCCCATATATATATTTACCTTTAAGTGGAGATAATTTTTATCATATACAGCAAGCTTTTATTCATGGGATAAAAATAACAGAAAAGCTAACTTCTGTTATTCCAGTATTTAATAATGTTCCTTTTGCTTTCTTGTTACAAGGGGTGTCGCTGGGTATCATCATTTTCTTCGGATGTTTGATATATCTTTTAAGAAAAAGGTCTCTTCTTGTACGAGTGATTATCTATGGAAGTTTATTTGTTTTTTTAAGAATGATGGTTTTGTATTTTGGAGGTAATACTGCATCCTTCCCACCATTTAGATTATTCCCTCTTCTTTTCGGAGGCGCCTTTTTTGGGATTTGGGAATTTTCTTTCAGGTTTATGTCTCTACTTGTTACCTCATTCTTATCCGTATATCTTTTTGAAGAAATTAAAAAAGAAAGAAACGCGCTGTTTTCCTGGTTTACGGTATTGGCTATATTCAGTATACCTTTATTGTTGCATGTTTCGACTCTTGTTGAATCATCAGTCTATGCTTTTGTCGGAGCAACGCTTGTTTTATTAAAGTTATTACAATCCAACCTCTCTCTAAAAGATTATCAAATACTACTACTTGTAGTCGCAGTAACAAGCTCCGTTCGAGTTTCTGTTTTTGTTTTACTTGTACCAATTTTTATTCATTTTTTATTTTCTTACAAAAAGAGCATAGAGGGTTTAGTTGTCTATACCAAAACAGCGTTGCCACCACTTTTATTCATAGCTTGTTTTTTTATAGTTCCTCTTATTCAAGGTTCCACTGCTTCATATCAAGGTGAAGCATATCCAGTGCTTGGTATTTTGGCCGATTCTTCTTTTTTTGAAAGAGTATGGCAAGCGTTTCAGGGAGGGTATGTATATGCAGCCCTCTATAACTCTTTACAAGTACTCATATTCATACCACTTATATTATTTTTCTTACTTAAAAGAAATACCATAATACTGTACCTCTTATTTTTTTGCCTAAGCCTAGCATTGTTTTTTTCTATTAGTCCAGGTCTTTGGGGGAACGGAAGATATCAAGCAGAGTATGCTCTCCCTCTTGTGGTCGTAGCTCTATTTGTTTATTTTGTCAGGGTACAGAAAATCTTTGCCATTATTATGGCAGCTGTCTTAGTAGGTTATAATCTTGTCTTATTTTATTCTTTACCACAAATGAATAAAAGTTTAGTTGGTCTCTCTTCATATTTTGATAAAGCAAAAAATAAAGGAGATTATTTCGTTATTTCAGAAATGCCTTTTGATTATGAAAAACCACTCACTTTTTTGCGTGTACATGGTTTTAGTAAAAATGCGTATTATGTGCCAGGAGATGGCTATTCATATATAACAAAGATCATTGCTGGCTACTCTGTCTCTGACTTGGCTCAAGATGCAAGGTTTAGAAATGAAATAGGGATTATTTTTGATACAGATACAGCGGTAAGATTAACCGCTCATCCAACCATCAGACATTTAGTGATACATAGAGCAAAAAAAGATGCGACATTCTCTAATGAGTTATTGATAAAAAAAATAGATACCAATGTGTGGCAATTAGAAAAAACATATACTGAAACCGTGTATGGTTCAGTGATAGAGATTTACTCTCGAAAAGAAATGTAGTATGAAAAAAGAATTAAGCATATATATTATTATTGGAATTGGTTCGGTGATTATAGATTACTGTGTTTACATGGTATTGTCACAGTTTGTTCCTGTTGTGTACGCGAAGACGATTTCATACATTATGGGGATGTGTTTTGGTTTCTTTTGTAATCGAGCTATTACCTTCAAGAGTAATAATTCTTTAGCGAAAGATGCGATAGGGTTCTTATTTGTGTATACAATTTCTTTATTCCTCAACGTTATAGTAAACTCAGTCACCCTTATTATTTTCCCAGAACAAAAAATAATAGCTTTCCTGATTGCGACAGTGGTCAGCGTCATTACTAACTATCTAGGACAAAAATTTTTTGTTTATAAAAAATAAACAAGTATACTTACTATTATGAAGAAGCTTTCTATTGTCATCCCGTGCTACAACGAAGGAGGGGCTGTACATCAACTTCTTGCTAGATACGAGCAGGTGTTAGCAGGTAGGGAAGATGTTGAAGTTATTGTGGTTAATGATGGTTCAAAAGACGATACTCAGGTGATTTTGGAAGAAGAATCATCAAGGTTGTCTTTTCTTAAAGTGCTGCATATATACCCTAATGGTGGATACGGTAACGCAATTGTCACAGGTCTCAAAACAGCAACAGGGGAGTTTGTTGGATGGACTCACGGGGATATGCAGACTCCACCAGAGGATGTTATAAGAGCTCTTGATATTATAGAATCTTCCGCAGACTCCCAACATCTTTATGTAAAGGGGAAGAGGCAAGGGAGGGCCCTTCCGGATGTTTTTTTTACCGTCGGTATGTCCCTATTTGAAAGTCTTCTTTTTAGGATGAAGTTAAATGATATTAATGCTCAACCGAACATATTTCATCATTCTTTTTTTAAAAAATGGGAAATGCCACCAAAGGATTTTTCTTTAGATTTGTATGCTTTTGTTTTAGCGCGTAGATACGCGATGAAAGTTAAACGTTTCCCTGTCTCTTTTAATGCTAGAACTACAGGGGTCTCTTCTTGGAATACTGATTGGAAGAGTAAGGTTAAGTTTATCAAAAGAACATTAAATTTTTCTTTTAAACTCGCCAAACAATAATCTATTTATAAATAATTATTTTTCTAGCAGCAAAGCTATAGATCAATACCAGGATAGAGGCTATTATTTTTGACTCAATGTGGTGGAACTTTACTATTTCCGTCAAAAACCAAAGCAAGAATTGTGTTAAGCAAAGAGCTCCGACGCTAATGCTAAAAACTAAAAGAAATTCATGTGTTCGATTTGTTATCTTCCTCTCTTTAAATACCCAAAATGTTCCGATTGCATAATTTGTTACAAGACCAACAAAGAAAGAACAAAAATTTGCTATAAGGTAATGTATTTCATAAAAAAAAGTAAGAGAGAAAAATGTCGAGAAGTCTGCCACGAAAGCCACCCCTCCCATAATCGCATAACGAAAAAGTTCAACATATTTATTTTTACTTTTTTCTAAAAAAAAAGTTTCTAGAATTTTTTTCATTTTTTAATTTCCTCTATATAATCCTTTATTTTTTGAGTTGCTTTCCAGCCCAGCTCACGTTCTGCTTTTGTTGTGTCTAATACTCCAAACATACGATTTCCTCTCCTCTCTGGTAAAAGAGTTATATCTCCTCCAAACATATTGGCTATTTCTAAAACAGAGTAAGATTCTTTTGCGCCGAGTTGGTAACCGTCCCCTTTACCTTTTTCAGCTGCAAGAATAATACCATTAACTATATCATTCACATGAGTAAAATTCCTTTTTTGTGTTCCAGGGGCGACAACAGGGAGAGGGGTTTTTTGAAGAAAGTGTTTTTTAAAAATACCTATTAACGTAGCGTAAGGACCTTCTGATCGCTCCCTCTCTCCATAAACATTATAGAAATACACTATTGCATAGTTTAGGCTAAACCATAAGCCGTAATTATTTATTAAATCAACGTTAATAGCTTTTGTGAAAGCGTAAGGACTCTGATCCCTCCCTTCGCCGTTATCAGCAAATTTGGTACTTGAAGCAGCATAGATAAGTTTACAAGATGGCTGTTCTTTGCAAAAATTAACAACACTAGCGGTACCTACTTTGTTAAAATCAATAACTTTTTCTATATCATCAAAACTTGCCTCTACTCTAGAATATTCACCAAGATGAAACAAGAGATCAATATTTTCCTGGATAAGGATTTTTATATTTTTAGTATCTCCTTCTATATAGGTAACACCTTTTATATGATTATCTTTTGATCCAGCAAAATAGTTATCAAGCGACAGTATTTTACTGTCAGGATATCTTTTTTGAAGCTCTTGAATAAGATTTGAACCAATAAACCCAGCTCCACCGGTTACAAGTATTGTTTTTTTAACAGCTTTATCACTCATGTTATTCAAAGAAGCGATACTTAATACCACCTTGTAAGGTAGAGAATACAATCCTTAAACCGTGCTTTATTCTTAATTTTTTACCTTCTTCATATGTTCTCGGGGTGTAAGAAATAGGGACTTCTTTTATTGTGCCAACTTTTTTTACAGCGACAACGCTTGCTTCTACAACGTCATAAACAAAATCATTTCCAGGAAGTGTTATAAGACTTTCTTTTACATGTGCTGGGAATATTTTGTAACATGTGGCAACATCTGTAATTTTTGTTCCAAAAAGAACATTAAACATTAAATTAACAGCCCGAGCCCCTATACTTAAATGATTCCTTTTATTTTTTTGAAGATAACGAGATCCAAAAACGACAACATTTTCATTTGCATGTGCGAGTATATCTTTGTAATTATCTGTTGAGTATTCAAGATCTGCGTCTTGGAACAAAATAAAATCCCCAGTAGCTTCTTTGAGTCCAAGTTTTAGAGCAGCTCCCTTCCCTCCGTTTTTTTCTGCCAGGATAAGAGCGAAACCACCAAGCTCATTTCTTTCCTTGAGAATATCTCGAGTCCCATCGGTTGAGTAGTCATCTATTATAATAATTTCTTTTTCAAAGTCTAGTGTGTCTGCAGAAATGACAGAGTCTATAACTTTTAAAATATTTGTTTTTTCGTTAAACACAGGGATGAGTATCGAAAGTTTTTTCATTGCTTATGGTTATATAGCGGATAATATAGTAGACAGTATATCAAATAGAGATGATTTTCCTGCTGTAACAAAGAGTATCATACTGATAATGATCGGAATAAAAGCGAGGGTGTAGTATAGTATTTTATTTTGATATGTGTCAGTTATTTGTTTGAATCCAAATAAAGCAAGAGGTATCACAATAATGTATTGTATATAGAAGATTCTTATATAAAATAAAGGCCAAAAAAGTACAGGGAGTGTTCCTATGAATAATGAGACACCTAATAAGAGTAACGCTTTATTTTTATATATTTTTTTGCGCAAATAATAGAATAATCCAACTAGTCCGTAAACCCAAAGAATGTGGAATGTAGCTATTTCGGTGAAGCTGAAATAATAGAAAGAATGAAATGTTTCAGAGGTGTTAGTTTTTATATTAAAAGAAATCCAGTCAACAATCGTTTTGTTAGATTGTGAAAGTGTTAACAATAAAAGACCTGTTTGTAGGAGTAGTGCAGGGATGGTCAAGACTAGCAAGGCTTTTAAGGACTCTCGTTTTCTTTCAAGTATAATAGAGATTGCCACAAAAGAAGTAGCAGCTACTAAGCCGAGAACACCTGTCTCTTTTGCGAGCGATCCAATAAAACCAAAAACAGAGGCAAGAATCAAAAGGGTCGGGTTATATTTTTTATCCTTAGCAATTAAAAATATAAGAAGAGTTATTGTGGTGAAGAACCACCCAGATATATCAGTGAGGAGAGCGAGGCCATATTTTAAGAGAGGGTATCCAGAAGCAACCCACAACGCTCCCAAAAATGACAGTTCTTCTTTAAAACCTATCTTTTTTAGAAGAAAGTAAAATCCTAACACTAAACCTATATAGAAAATAATATTAATTAAAAAAATTGATCCATATGTAGAAAGTGATGGGTATAGCATGGACCCAAGTACTCCATAAAGAGGTTTAAAGAAATGATACTGAATACTCGATACATCTTCTAGTTCTCCTTCGTAGAAAAGTATCTGATTTTTGTATACTGTTGTGTCATTAAATATATTATATATACCTTGTTGGCTTATAATAGAGAAAAGAAGAATCGCGCTACATAAAAGCAGAGCTGAAATACTTTCTTTATTATTTTGAAATATCGTCTTGATTCTTTCTACGAATTTATGAGATTTTTTCTCAACAGATTCAAGAAGTTCTAGGTCTTTACCACTTTCGCGCAGATAGGAATAGTTTTTGTTTTTTGTGTTTTCTAATATGGCTATACCTTCACGATCTGTCGGTAAGTTATTTTTGTAGAGATTTGTGTAAGCTTCATAATCTTTAATAAAACAGTGCCCTCCCGCACCTCTTTTTTTGATATCTGGAGTATGTCCAGAAGCGTGAATAACATGAGTGTGGCTTTCTGGAATTCTTGAATCGTTAGTAACAGCCTCCCTTATGTGTTCGTAGTTTGAGCCAAGTGAATCAGCTAAATCGTGAAGTTGGTTAAAAAAAACTACTTTTTGATAGAGATAGCAATTACCGGCGTATTTTACAAGCTCTGCTTCTGTTGACCCGATTATTGTATTATATTTTGCTTTCGGTAGTATAGATAATAAATGTTTAGCTTTTGTTAAATATAGCTCAGATCCATCAGGAGTTCCGATGATATTCCTTTCAGGAAATTCAGCATCCTGTTTAGCTGTTTTCTCTCTTAAAAATTCTGGGCTATGAAAAATAAACAAAAACGGGAATTCTTTTTGAAGATTCTTGGTTGTATTTGGGAGTAGGGTAGATTTTATTACTGCCGTTGTGCCTGGTTTTAATATGGATAATGCTGAGATGACGGCACTCGGATCAAAACGACCAGCTGTTGTCGGGGTAGGGACTGCAATAAAAACAATCTCGCAATCAAAAACAGCCGCCTTGTTAGACTTGAATTCTTCTTCAAGTCCATACCGAACAATAGCATGTCCTTTTTTTTCAAAAACATCAGCATAGTTTTTGCCTATCCATCCTTGGCCGATAAATCCGATTTTCATGGCTATTTAATCAACAGATTTTAACTGTAAGGTCATTCTACAATAAAAAGAGATAAACATTAAATTTACACATTACAAATATTTTTGTAACAGATGTCAATCTAGTGGTTAAAACAGCATGCGATGAGTTTGGTGGTATTAATATTATGACATGTAATATTATGATCAAAACAAAATTGAATAACTAGATTAATATGTTAAGAATTAATTAAATCTTTTAAGGCGGAGTATTTTTAATGTTTTATTCTCCGCAGCGCCTTTTTTTGCTATTCTAAGAATATGGAAATAAAATCTGTTTCAATGTGTGACTATTCTTCGCTTCGTGTTGGAGGTGAAGGGAGGGTGACTGAGGTTACTGCAGTAAGTGAATTAAAAGATGTGCTCACATACGCGAAATCAGAAGGACTTCGTGTGCACATTCTCGGGCAGGGGACTAATTCGTACTTTGGTAATAATCTAAGTGATTTTCTTTTTACACAACTTAACTTAAAAGGTATTTCTCTTAACCAAGATCTAGACACTGCAAGCTACAACCTACAAGCTGCCGGCTCTGAGATTTGGGATGATGTTGTCGCCTTTGCTGTTGAGCACAATCTCCGCGGTATAGAAAATCTTTCGTATATACCAGGGACAGCGGGCGCAGCGCCTATGCAGAATATTGGTGCGTATGGCGCTGAACTTGCAGATACTTTCGTGTCATGTGAGGTTTTAGACACACTTGATTTCTCAATAAAGATTCTTCATAAAGAAGAGTGTAGGTTCGGGTATAGAGACTCTATTTTTAAACATGAAATAGGAAGATATGTCGTTCTCTCTATCACACTCGCTCTTTCAAAAGAGCGGCTATTTATCCTCAGGTATAAACCGCTTGATGAATTGATGAGCAAAGAAAATCTTTCAGTAAAAGAGATTAGGGATAGGGTTATTGAGGTGAGGAAGTCAAAGTTACCAGAATGGAAAGAATATGCTAACTGTGGGTCATTTTTTAAGAATCCGGTGGTAACTGGCGCGCAAGGCGAAGCCTTGCGCGCAAATTACCCAGCCCTCACCCTCATTCCTCACGAAGACGGGTTCAAGATTTCTGCCGCATGGCTTATCGAACATGTTGCAGAGATGAAAGGTGTAAAGATAGGTAATCTGCGTACATGGGGCAAGCAGCCGCTTGTTATTGTGAATGATGGATATGCGACGGCTGATGAGGTTGATGCTTTCGCAAATACAATAAAACAAAAAGTATTTGAAAAAACAGGAATCACCCTAGAACAAGAGGTGAATAGAATTGGGTAGAAGGGGATTAAGAATATAGAGCATAGAACGCAGAGTATAGAATTGAGAGGGAGAGAATGACGTGCCCGTAACTCTTATAAGAGATTGCGTTTCTAGAGGTTATGACGCAATAAGAAAGCGATTGCATTTCGGTAGGGAATTTACCCATCAGACAGTTTGCATAATTATTAAAAATGTGTTATTATATATGAATCGACAGCTCGGTGCTGCCGATTTTGTTTTTTAGCTCGCTGGCAATAACGCTCAGCAATAATCATTAGGAGTTCTTTCGTGGCAACCAAACAGACAGGAGACGACAACCAGGACACTCCTCAACCACAACAACAAGTAAGGCGGCAGAATGGAATTTTACGCCAAGCGCTCCTTCGGGAACGTGGAGGAAATATGGTTCCACCCATCAGTCTCAAGGTTTGCCCTTGTGAAGGTGAACGAGGTGAGGTTTTTGATTATTATTGATCTAAAAATCACCAAAAAGGCTTGAGTTAACATTCAAGCCTTTTTCTTATTGTGTGATAAGATATTCTGATGTCTATAAAAATAGGAGTATTTGATTCAGGGGTTGGGGGCCTCACTGTTCTTAAAGAATTAGTAGAGGTTATTCCAGCTGAGTACATCTATATCGGAGACTCTCTCCGCGCTCCGTACGGTAACAAGTCAAAAGAAGAGCTTTTAGCCTACACAAAAGAGCTTCTGATTTTTTTGCAGAAGAAAAAGGTAGACATTTTTGTGAGTGCGTGCAACAGCCTCTCAACGCTCGACATTACTCCACTTTTAGAAGAACTTGGAATAAAAAAAGAGCAGTATTTTGATATGACGATGTTCGCAGAAGCATCTCTTTCAGATATTGTCACTGACAAATCTTTTCTTATTTATGCGACAGAAGCAACCATTAAAAGTGGTATGTATCAAGCTGTCTTCTCTTCACACTCTCCATATATGCTTGCTTCAAAAAATCTCGCAAGAGCAATAGAGGACAAACACGAAATTGAAATAGACGAAGAGGTAGATATGCTCGTAGATTATGTTTTAGAACATGATATCAAGCAAGTGTTCTTGGGGTGTACCCACTATCCTCTCATTAAAGAGTATCTGGAGAAGAGATTTTTAGGAATCGATGTTACCTTTATTAATCCAGCAATATATATCAAAAAAGTTTTAAGCGAACTACACAGCGAAGGGCTTAAAGTGTCACTCTTTTTCACCAAGCGTACACCATATTCACAAGAATTAGGGGAAGAATTATTTGGAGTAAAGACCGAAATCGCAACTCTGTAAGAGCGCGGTTGTGTGATAGGATACAGGTATGACTGCTACACTTTATATAGTTCCAACGCCGATTGGTAATCTCGAAGATATGACGTACCGCGCGGTGCGTATTTTGAAAGAAGTAGACACAGTCTTCTGCGAAGACACATCTGTTACTCAGAGGCTCTTTAAAGAATACGGCATAGAGACCAAGACTTCTGTTTTTCATGCGAATTCTTCTGAGAGAGACTTTAGAAGAATTATCGAAGTGTTACAAGAAGGGAAGGATATCGCTCTTGTGTCTGATGCGGGGATGCCGACGATTTCTGATCCAGGTGTGTCTATTGTGAAGCGAGTGTATGAAGAGGTGGATGAGGTGCAAGTGATAGCGCTTCCTGGTGCAACAGCCCTCACTACTGCGCTCGCAGTCTCTGGTATTTCGTCTGCCACCTTTACATTCTTTGGATTCTTGCCTCAGAAAAAGGGGAGAGAGACAGTCTTTGGGAAGATTACTCTTAATGAGCATGTATCAGCTTTTTATGAATCAGTGCACAGGATAGAAAAGACCCTTGATTCATTAAAAGAAAAGTTGGAAGAAGGGAGAACGGTAGTTGTGTGTAAGGAGCTAAGTAAGATGCACGAAGAGGTGGTAAGAGGCACAGCCGCATACGTGGCTGAGTATTTTGCACTTCACAAAGATAAGGTAAGGGGTGAATTCGTGGTAATCGTGGAAGGGAAGAGGTAGAGTGTAGACGGATAGACCGCTTCGCTTGTTGAAGAACATGGGCAGTGGGACTTTGAATATCTTCAGTGTATTAGATGGGTAGTTGTATTTTGCATGTATACACTATAAACTAGAAACTATTAACTATAAACTACCTTGTATGTCACCTTTAGGAATCAAAAGAACTGTCGCTATCCTCCTTGTCCTCTCTCCTTGGATATTTATACCGAGTACTTTTAAGGATGTCGTCTTTTTGATTTCAGGTATTCTTCTTTTTGTTAGCACACTTGATCTTCGTAAAAAACAAAACAAAGAAGATGTACATCGTGAAGAGACAGAGAGTAAGCCAGTTTTCCGTACCGTTAATTCATGAGAAGTTATTTTATAGGAGGAATATTTTCCCTTATTTTACTTTTTGCTCTCTTTGGAGAAGGGGAACATAGTTTCTCTGTATCTCAAGACGCTAGAGACCAAATTTTGACGACAGAGAATAGTGTAGATGGTGAAACAAAGGAACAAGGTAAAGAACCTAAGGAGAACAATGAGGAAAATGTAACCACCTTGGTTGCTCAGAATATAGCTACAAGTACAGAGAAGGGTGTGACTCATATCAAAGCTCCAGACACTGTTCGAGCGCTTTATATGTCTAGCTGGGTTGCGAGTACTCCGTCTGTGAGAGCGAGGTTGGTCGCACTTATAGATGAGACAGAATTAAATGCAATCGTGATAGATGTCAAAGATAACACAGGCACAGTCACATGGGATGGCCGTATGAAAAAAGAAGACCTTAAAAGTTTTATTAAAGAACTTCACGCCAAAGATATCTATGTCATCGGAAGGGTGGCCGTGTTTCAAGACGACGCTTATGCTAAAAAACACAAAGAAGAGAGTTATCAGCGCCAAGATGGTAGTCTTTGGAAAAGCAAAAAGGGTGAGTATTGGGTAGATGCTGGATCAAAAAATATGTGGGACTATGTACTTTCTCTTTCAAAAGAAGCTTATGGTATGGGATTTGATGAAATCAATCTAGACTATATACGCTTTTCTACGGAAGGATATAATGAAAAGTTGGTATATCCGATAAGTGGAACACGTGGGCAGAATAATAGAGTAGAAGTAGTGGGTGAGTTTTATCGTTATATAACAGACGCCCTAAGAAAAGAAGGGATTCCTGTATCAGGAGATTTGTTCGGTATCATCACTACATCAAAAACTGATATCCCAGTTCTAGGGCAGGATATAGCACAAGCGCTTCTTTATTTTGATTATATTGCGCCTATGGTATATCCATCTCATTACGCAAAGGGAACATTCGGATATCAAAATCCAGCAGCACATCCTGGTCCTGTGATTAAAGAAGCGATGTCAGGCGCACTCAGAATAGCGGACGGTGTAGCAAGTTCAACCGGGCAAGCGACGTCTACATTGTATAAAAAGTTTCGTCCTTGGTATCAAGATTTTGATATGGGGGCTACTTATACGGCTGATATGGTCAGAGCTCAAATTACTGCCGGAGAGAATCTTGGAATTAATTCCTGGATGCTGTGGGACCCTTCGAATAAATATACAAGAGAAGCACTTAAGAGTGAATAAGATACAATAGAATATAATAATACAGAACGTAGAATATAATGATACAGAAAATAGAACATAGAGTATAGAATATAGTTATATTCATTTATTTTTATTGCCTTACAACAAAAACACAACTACACTTTTTTCTAAGTTCTAAGTTCTAAGTTCTAAGTTCTAAGTTCTAAGTTCTAAGTTCTAAGTTCTAAGTTCTAAGTTCTAAGTTCTAAGTTCTAAGTTCTAAGTTCTAAGTTCTAAGTTCTTGTCCCCACTAGTAACTAGTAACCAGTAACTATATACTATCCTTATGTCAGACCCTCAAAAAATAACCTATATAGGAAAGGTTGATTTTCGTAATAAAGAACTCACATTTGGTATAAAAGAGCGAGATAGAACAAGACACACCTATGTTATTGGTAAAACTGGTATGGGTAAGTCGACGCTCATTGAGAACTTAGCCGTTCAAGATATTCAAAACGGTGAAGGAGTGTGCGTGATAGACCCTCATGGATCTATGGTCGAGAAGCTTCTTGATTTTATACCAGAACATAGAGTGAAAGACGTTATTTATTTTGCTCCTTTTGATGGAGAGCATCCAGTTGGTTTAAATGTACTCGAAAAGGTATCAGCAGATAAGAGACACTTGGTAGCAAATGGTGTCATGGCAGCATTTAAGAAATTGTTCAAAGATCAATTCTCTGCGAGAATGGAATATATTTTGAATAATATTATTCTTGCTCTTCTTGAGAATGAGGGTCAGTCGCTTCTTGGTGTTAATAGAATGCTTACCGACAAGGAATATAGAAAGTTCATTGTTTCAAATGTGCAAGATCCTACAGTGAGAGATTTTTGGGTTAATGAATACGCTAATTATACCGACAGATTCGCTCAAGAAGCAGCTCCTGCTATACAAAATAAAGTCGGTCAATTCGTCTCTAATCCACTCATTCGTAATATTTTGGGACAACAGAGAACTTCTTTTGATGTGAGAGATATTATGGACAACAAAAAAATTCTCCTCGTGAATCTCTCAAAAGGAAAAGTAGGAGAAGGGAATGCTAATCTTATCGGCTCACTCATGATTACTAAGATTTATTTAGCAGCTATGTCACGCGCTGATGCTGGTCCATATGAACTTGAGAAGTTGCCACCATTTTATTTTTATGTGGACGAGTTTCAAAACTTTGCCAATGAGAGCTTCGCCTCAATTCTCTCGGAGGCTCGCAAGTATAATCTCGCTTTAACTGTTGCTCATCAATATGTTGATCAAATGGAAGATGAAGTGAAGTCTGCAATATTTGGAAACGTAGGTACGATGATTACCTTTAGAGTGGGGGCAACTGACGCAGAAGTATTCGAAAAAGAATTTGCACCAGTATTTACCATGGATGATATTGTGAACCTTTCTGCATATCAGATTTATTTGAGACTTATGATTGACGGGGTTGGGTCTAAGCCTTTTTCTGCGCGCACTCTTGATCCGATTCCTAAACCAGCTCATTCTTATGCTCCGCTTGTGATCTCTCATTCTCGCAATACGTACGGGAAGCTTCGTTTCGTTGTCGAAGAGGAGATAGCCGCCTTTTATGCTCCAAAAGAAATAGTTAAAAAAGAAAAGTCTACCCAAGTGACATCTCCTTCTCTAGAAACACAGGAGAAATATTCTTCTACTACAACTCGCTCGCATTCTACCTATGACAACAAAGATAAGAGTCGATCAGATAAAGAAAGAGAAGACACAAGAAAAGAAAAAGTGGTCCCAGTACGGAAGATACAACAACCAATTCCTCCAAGAGAATCAAAAGAAAGAGATTATTCTCCTAAGAAACAAAATCCAGTACGTGTTATAGAAGAATCATTTCATCAGCCTCCAGTCAAACAAGAAGTAAGACATAGCAATAAAGAGAAGACATCTGTAGAGCCGGTTAAAAAGATAGACGCACCACTCTTTGATAATCAAAAAGCTACATCACTCAAAGATGCCCTAGCTAAAGCCATGGTCGAATATGAAGAAGAGAAGAAGGAGAGAGTGTTAGATGTCAAAGAAAAAAAAGAGATAAGCGAAAGCGTTCTCAAAGATCTTTTGGAAGACAATGAATAAAATTTTTCTTTTTGTTATTACGTTACTGTTTATTCAAACAAACGCATATGCGCTTGTAATTTCAGAAATATTTTCTAACCCAGTTGGTGATGATAACGGGAGAGAGTGGGTGGAGCTTTATAATGATACTAGAGATATAATAGATCTCACCACACTTAGTCTCTCTATAAAAGGAGCAACTCCAATACCTGTCACTTCAGTTTCGGGGTCATCATTATTACAGCCAGGGTCATATGCAATTATCGGTTCAACGGTGAGCGGTGTCACTAGATTCCTACAAGATTACCCTTCCTATGATGGGCCCTTACTCAAAGCTTCTATGAGTTTGGTTAACTCAGGAAGTACATCATTAGATGTTCGTATTAATGGTGTAGTTGGAGACGCTGTTGCTTCATACACGGCCGCAAAAGAAGGTTCTAGTCTTTCAAAAGTCGCTTCTTCATATGTTGTCATGTCTCCCACACCAGGCAAAGAAAATAATGGAGATATAGATACTATTTCTCAAACAGCCACAACAACAACAGGAGCACAAAATACTATCGCACAATCATCTCCTTCTGCTGATATTATTATCTATCTTCCACAAGATAAAACAGTAGTAGCCGGGGCGCCGACCAGGTTCAATGTTCAGGCGCTCACCTCTTTAGGAAAAGTGATAGATAATGTTGCTTTCAGCTGGTCATTTGGTGACGGAGGACAAGCCAAAGGATCCACTACGGTATATAAATATTACCACCCAGGGAGATATGCGCTCCTTGTTGATGCCAGTAATGGACTTGTGGCGGGCAAGGGGAGGATGCAGATAAGAGTTGTCGCTCCAGAAGTGTCTTTGTCACCTATCCTGATAGGAGAAAAAGATTCTTATGTCGAAATGAGTAATCCTAATACCTATGAATTAGATATTTCGGAATGGAAATTATCGTTTGATGGAGCAATGTTCTCTTTCCCGCAAAACACAATTCTCCTCCCTGGAGTTACTAAAATTTCTGGCAAATCTCTTGGATTCCACCACCTCTCTTCTACTACTGTAGAAACTATCTCTCTTTTGTTCCCTGACAATCAGGTTCTGCTTTATGCTAAAAATAGCATGTCTCAAGAAAAAGCAACACCCACCATTCAAAAAACACTTACAGACCGTACTGTCACAAAAAGTGCCACAAAAGTCGTATCAAAATCTATTATCTCATCTTCAACGGTTAGCACACAACAGAACAAGGTAAGAGTGGTGCCTTAACAACAAAAAGCATCGTTTGTGGTGAGCTCGTCTTCTCTTTTAGTTAAAGATAAAAAAGTCGCAACGTTCTTTAAATCGCTCTTTAATAAGGAGTAGCGAATATATTTATTTGGTCAAAGTGTTTTTCTAGTAACGAAAGAGTGTCTTTAGTCTTTGGAAAACGCTCATCTATTCCCTCAATGTAATAGTTATTTTCTTTGAGAAAGAGAAGAATATCTGCACTATGATCTTTTTCTTGGTTATTCTTATAAATAACAGGAGAAAATTCTATCACAAGAGAAGGTTTATGCTTGCTGATTGTTTGTTGTAGGCCGAGCAAGGCATCGCATTCGAATCCTTCAACGTCTATTTTTATCATTGTCACCTTGTCCTCGTTCTTCAAAATATCATCAGCTTTTACTACCTGCACCGATAGAGTTCTATCTCCTTTTCGCACAAGAGAAGCACCGCCTATGTTATTAACAGGGAGGGAAAGGGTGAGTGAAGATGTTTTTTGTCCGCATGCAAAGGGATGTACAGTAATAGGTGCATGCTGCTTATTTTGTAGAGAGATGGAATGTTGTATTTGATCACAGAGATCGGGTATTGGTTCAAAGGCGATCACTTTGCCTTTATGAGCAATATGAGAAGCGAATAATGTATGGTCTCCAACATTTGCCCCAACATCCACGAATACAGAATCTTCTGTTAAATGTTGCTGTATAGTATGTAGGACTTCTTCCTCATAGCAACCCTTCCAAAATATTTCTTGATCGACGAAGCCGTTGCTCTTTTTTAATGCTATAGGAAAAGTAATAAACCCAAAAGAAAAGTTTCCTATCTCATCTTCTTTCATTTTTGACACAACAGTCTCTCGTTTTTTGAGATAATAAGCAAAGAGAATACTTCGTATGAACGGATAGATGAAGAAACAATATTTTTTCAAAAAAGTCTTTATTAAAAGCATTTTTCAAGTCTATCATGTAACAAATTTTTATAAAATTAACCCACTGTGATATAGTTTTTATATGATCTCTGTCTCAGTGTTACAGCGTGGGATTTCTCGCTACGCTATCCTTCTCTTCACTAATCCTCGTTTTTTGTTACATCTATTATTGAATGCTTTCAAAAAAGATTTTTCTTTTAACATTTCTTTTTATACCCCAGCACAACTATCTGAAGAAATACAAAAAGGAAGATCATTAATTCGTATAGGAGATGGTGAGATATCTATTATGAATGGCACAGGTATTTGGTATCAGCCATATGAGACAGATATCAAAGAAGCGCTAACTGAAGCTGTGTATACGTATTCTTCTAACTCAAAATACGTTCTTTGTATTAATGAACATGTAATGAACAAAACAAATACTTTTTTAAAAAAGCATAACCAGCTCCGTATGTGGTTACCTATGAAGACCTGGTATGATCTTTATTTTCCAAAGAATTGCAGTTATGGAGATGCAACTTCATTTTATTATAAAGATATTTTTGAAATATATGTATACCCATATATTCGTCATAAAAAAATTATTATCATCAGCATAGAGAAGAATATTTTTAATCTGAAGAATAATAAGAATTTACCAGAAGCAGATATAGAATATATAACAGTAAGGGATATAGGGTCTTTTGTTGAAAAAGATTCTGTCTATCAAAAGATAGAAACATTAAAAAATGGAGTTGATAATAACAATGTTGTACTTCTTTTTTCTTGCGGTCCAGCAGGGAAAGTATTTGCTCTAGAATGGGTACATAAAGGGGTTCAGAGTATAGACATTGGTTTGGCTATAGAACTTATTTTCTCTAATAGAGAGCATCCTTATGTTATCCTTCCAAAAGAAAAAGCTTAATAAAAATGTTATACTGCAATCATTAACTTACTATGCATCAAGATATTTTAGGTATTCATTATGGTCATGACGCAACTGTTGCTCTCATACGAGATGGCGTATTACTCGAAGCGATGAGTGAAGAACGTTTATCAAGAGCCAAGAAACACTCAGGGTTCCCACATTTGGCACTCAAATACATTATCAAAAAATATAGTATTGATAAGGTGCAGTTAGTGACAGTAGTCGGACATACATTTTCTCCGATTTATAAAAAAACAAAAAAAGAGAATCTTGAAGAAAGAGCTCGCTCACGTTTTAGTGATGACTTTATACGAGCGCTCGGCGCTCGGTTCCCGCTCATCGGAAGCGTTATCAAAGCGCGTTATGTGGTATTAGAAACAATAAGAAATAGCGGCATGGAATCTTTTATAAAAAAAGATATACAGAGTCGTTTCCCTGGAGCTGCTGTTTCTTATATAGAACATCATCATGCTCATGCTTGGTGTGCGCCGTTGTTTGTTGATAATGCTACAGATAAAAAAATAATTCTTACCTTAGATGGTGCGGGGGATATGTTATCTGGAACTATTTCATTCTTTGACGGCAAAGAAGTTCGTATTGATTCTCCTATCCCAGTGTACTCCTCATTAGGGCTTCTATATTCTGCTATTACTGACATCCTCGGCATGTCCAGAAATGAACATGAGTTCAAGGTGATGGGGCTCGCTCCGTATGCTAAGGCGACAAGTGGAGAGAAGGTGTATGAGAAGCTAAAGAAATTGGTGTGGTTTGATGAGGAG
>JBDKJD010000011.1:0-17535 GCA_039796775.1 Candidatus Parcubacteria bacterium
TAGGGTTAGCATAACTACCACCTGTTCCAGTACATCCTCCGTTATCACACGCCTTACACTCAGTAGATCCTGCGTGGTAGTAGTTACCGGAAGCACAGACACCGTAGACATTCACAGTGTTAACTGTTGATCCATTATGTACAAGAGAGAACACCCCACCTCGTGCTGTTATCCATGGTGCTGCTTGTGCTCCACTATTACCTCCCGCAAAGGTACTACCGTCAATCATCACAGCGCTCGTAGGAGCTACTGGATTGTCCACATTCCAATTAAGTGTCGCTGTACACGTAGATTGATTGGTACCAATAGTACAAGGGTTAGGGGATCCGCTGATGGAGCCTCTTATTACAGTTGGTTGACAACTGGACCCGTTCCAGGATGTCCCACTTGCACACGAAGGAGTAACAGTAACAGAATCAAGCTCCAGACCGTTGTTGTAAAGATAGTAGGTAGTATTAACCGCTCCTCCAGAAACAGTAACTGACTGATTGGATCCAGAGTTTCCAGTTAACTGTGAAGCATTCCTGTTATTGGTAACAGCAGATGTTCCGACTGGATTATTTGTCGACCAGGTGAGATTAACAGTACATCCGGTACCACCTGTAGGAATGGTACAAGATGGAGATGAAGAGGTGAGGGTGCCGGTTGGATTGGCTACACACGCAGACCCGTTCCATGCTGTGCCAGACCCACAGTCGTTAACGGTTAATTGTGAGCATCCTGTTACTGTTGATACAATATCTGTACATGAAAACGTATACACGCCTGGTGCTGCAAGCACATTTGCTCCGCCGAAGTTGGTACTACCAGATCCGCTTCTTAATGAACCTATCCAAGAGCTATAAATCCCATCTCCGCTTGTATTTGGGTAAGCGACCCCCCCGTCAGCGTCAAATCCGCCTGTACAATTAGACGCATTTTGTACCTGCCAGGATAGTGTTATAGAATTTCCTCGTGTGACTGAGTGAGTGTCCATTGTGCTACATACATAAGCAGCTTGAGCATTATGTAAGAGAGACAGCAACACAATAGTGAGGAGATAATAATATTTGATACGAGTAAAAGATTGCATATATACTGAAGTATATACATATATGATAATAAAAAAATAAGCGTGTCCACAGATAACTGTGTACACGCTTATAAGGGTTGAATCTCATTACTGGTAACGCTTAATTACCAAATGTAATAAGGAACCTAACTGCTCCAGGGATTTTGGCTACCTCGATGATGACACCATCGTTCCCAGCAAGGAAGAGAACGCTACCAGTTGTGGTAAAGTACCACCCTTCAGCAGCTTTAGTTGCCATCGTTGCCCCGGCAGGAGCTCCTGTTGACACACTCCTTTGCACGTCAGTCCAACCATGATTCACAGGACAAATCCAGATCACCTTCGTTGTGCCAGGCTCATTGCAGACGAGCTCTTGTGGTAACTTGCCGTGCACCTTTTCGTCATACTCAGTCACTGTGTTGGTGATTGGGTTGAGGGCGAGGTGATGGCGTTCACGTGTCGGGGCATCAATCGCTGCCATGGCGACATAGCCACTTGCAAGCGGCGCTTTGGACGTCCAGAATTCTGCCAAAGGGATTGCTCCAGCTTTCCAAGGAGTCTCGTTTTTGGTGAGTGTCACCGTAAAGGTGTTGTTTGCCTTTTCGACTTGGAACAGTTGCCCAAGGGAGCCAGCCAGAAACACTTTATTGTTGTACCGCAGCGGTTGGAGGGCTTCAACCACAATGCTGCGCGTTGCGAGCGAGGTGGTTCCATTGTACAAGACGATGGAATTGGTGCCGACCGCAAAGGTTGCGGTGATGCTGCCGGAGGCGAGACCTGATGGCCCACTCACGCCATTTACTGACACAAAGGGTGTTGAAGCAGCGTTCGTCTGATACGTTACCGTACCAAAGGTTGTTGTGCCGCCAAATGTTGGCGTCCCCGTAACCACCGAGGTGATAGTGCCAGATGGCGTGACAACCACAGGGGGTTGTACCACAGGCGGTGTCGTGCTGCCACCTCCTCCACCGCAGGCGGCGAGGGCGAGTGCGGCCACGAAGGTCGCGAGAGCGGCCGCGAAGCGGCCGCTCATGTTGCTGAACACTTCAAACAAACGCATGGCGTTCTCCTTCAAAAAAGTTGATTGACGAATGGTAACTACTTTGCTCCAGTTTTTAAATATACTTCTCAGTGACTTCATAGTGTGTTATAGAATACCACTAGTATGTAGGTCTTTGAGAAAAGCATACAAAAAACTACAACAATCTACCATATATCTTACCAAAGATTGTTCAATTTGTCAATATTTTTTCTCTACCCTCTGACCTTAGTCAGAGAGAACTTTGGATCTTGAATTATAAGTATTTACTACAAAATTCTTAAGCACAAGAGTTCTCTCTGTGGATCTGGTTGATACGATATATAAAAAGGGCGAACGTCAAAGACGTTCGCCCTTATCTTACCTCATGTGTCACGCACCCAGAGGAAGCATGTTGCCGTTTCTTTTAACCTCTGCTTTCCCCCTAGCTTCCCTCTCTTTCGGCGGGAGCCCTGTTGTGCACAGAAGGTATTCAGTGCAAAGAGTGGTGATATAAACAACCACCATGTCGAACAAAAGACCCATCATCAAAAATCTCTGTACCTCGTGTTCGCTGTGGTGGTAGTAGCGGTAGATAATCACAGGGTAGATCGTTGCTTTGTAAATCATTGTAACGAAGAAAAAGAGTCGTGGACTAACTCTCTCCATGATTGCTCGAGGAAGACCAGAATGATTTTTGTAATCAGATGATTCTATATGCTTGCGCATATCAAGACGGTCGGCCCAGGGGAACATAAGCAGGATTCCAGCTATCACCAAAACAATAAAATCTTTTGGAACAAAGTAGGCTGACAGCAGAGCAATCACCACCCCAATTACCAAAAGCACTTTGAGCAACGTAATCCCAAAAGAGATGACATTGTTTCTGGAAAAAGGGGTACGAATCTCCATCGCGGTTATGAACCGCTGTGCGATATTGATACACCTATCATCTATTTTTTGAAGCATAGCTAAGCCTTTCTTTAAAGAATGTTCAACTAAATAAAACACTACATTAGAATTACTTACTCGTCAACTTTTAGCCCGGAGCTATGCTTGACAGTGTGCTGTAAAAAGTGCAGTATTGCGTGTAGTTCTTTTAAAATCTGACTATGTAAAAAAGCATAGTCAACCGCTCAATTAAGGAAAAAACATGAAGTTTTATGACTCGAGTACGGTATTCCAGTTGTACTATGGAAATGAAAGAGGGGGAGGTGAGAATGACCAGCTTGCCGGTATTGACAGTAGATGCATGGAAGTGACGTCAAGCATTTGGCACACCCATTTTGATTTTGAAAGTATCAAAGAAGCAGAACGTGCTCGTGCCTCCCTCAAGTTTATCGCTTTTTTGGATGGGCAATTTGTTTTTAACTATCTTCCTCAACCTCGTGTCACCAAAAGGTTTTTGGAGTACGCTAACTTCTCTTGGAGAAAGAGGGCAAATTGTGCAACTCTTGCGCAGTACTTGCGATTCGGATACACAGGAGAAGTCTCTCTTTCAAACGAAGAAAGTGATTACATTTTGTTCAAAAAGTTTTTGAGATATGACGGGCGGCAGATTTTTGTAGGAGATGTTGTCGCTGTTCCTTATATCTCAAAAGAAAAAGTGAATGCCCATAAGGGGCTTATCCCTTGGGTTGATCAGGCACTTGATGAGATGTGGGAAATTGAAACAGAGAAACATAAGATGGCTAAGAATACCCCACTTGATTTGCGAAGTAGGTGCAAGCAGCCGCTGAAGTCCTTTGATCAGGTATACTGTGGTTTTTATCAAAATGTTGGTGACTTCCACTTTGCAACCTGTGTGGCGATAAACAAAGATGGAAGACCTCTTTTTCTTGCTCAAAATGGAAAGAACTTTGGAAACGAGCTAATTAACACACTCCCAGTGTATGTCCTTACAACAGAAGACGAAATCATCTCTGGAAAGGATTTTGTTTTTTCGGAAGTATATCTTTGTTATTGAAAACTGTTTTGTTTCAAAGCTGTCTATGTTAAAAGCGTGGACAGCTTTTTTGTTTGTTTTTCTTTTGGATAAATGAAACTTTTACAAGTTGATGCTCATGGCGTTTTTGATACCGCTTTTGCAAAAAGATTCGCTATGGGATTTAGGAGATGGGTTCTAGGTGTTTTTTCTGGCCCCGAACTTGGGATGATATTCGTTTAGCAACTGTTGAAGAAAGTGAGGATTAGTTTTTTAAAGTAATTGACAAAGCTTCTTCAAGATTTTTGTTGCTAGTATAGAGAATAGGAGTATAGCCTATAATATCAGCACCCTCTAGTGACCTTTTTGTATCATCAATGAAAACTAGCTCAGAGATAACTACATTCATTCTTTCGCATAAAATGGCAAAAATTTCAGGTTGAGGTTTTTGATAACCAACTTCGCCAGAAATAATAACTTCATCAAACAATTCTAGTAATTTTTGGTCTGCCAACCTATCTCTAAGTTCTTTTGAATAGTTACTAATAATCGCAATTTTATAACTTTTCCTTAGTTCTCTAATAATGGCAATAAGCTCCTCATTGATTACTTTGTTGTGTGCGTCATTATTAATTAATTCTTTTATATGGGAAAGTTGAGCTTCAGTAGCACCAACCTCTTTTGCTGTAAGTAAAATAACTTCTCCCCAAGTGTTTTTACCTGTATTACAGAGGTGGTTTAAAGAGAAATAAGTTTGAGACCATTTATCTTTACTTATATTTAAAAAATCTAAAATTTCTTTAATTACATTAGTTTTAGAAACTTCGATCACTCCACCATAATCAAATGCGATTACTGATATCATATCAGAATGATAACACAATCAGGTTCAAACTTGCTCAAAAGTAATACAAAAACATAGATTTAGGAGATGGTGTATTAGATATAACATTATCGAATAAAAAAGCGCGACCAAAAGGTCGCGCTTTTGATCTGGCAAAATTATAAGTTTTGACAGATCAGCACGGATTTACAAACAAACGCCATTTTGGGCGGTTCGTCCGGACGAACACCCAACCAGCATAGTCACCACCGTGCTGTACCGTGACTCAGACGGAGGTACAATACTTCGCACTCCACCCACCACATCATGGAGGACGAAGGTGTTGGACCCGAGTGACATGATCACAACCGCTGTCCCGGATGCTTGGCTGCTCACAAGATTGCCGTTATGGCGAATCTCAGGAGAGGCGGCCCGAGCAATACTCCAACTCACTGTGCCTGTGCACGTTGCTGCGCTTGTGGCAACCGTGCAACTCTGGATCGAAGTAATTGATCCGAGAGCTGTTGAAACAGTTGAGGTGACAGTCGCGGTTGTGGTAGCAGTTGTTATTCCGGTTACTGTCTGAGTGACCGTTTGGGTCGCTGTATTGTGCGGGTTAACGCACGTTGTACCAGAAACGACACTGCCTGTTGGACATATACCAACGAGTGGCACAAATGACACGTAGTCAATCAGCTGTCCATTCGAACGGAGTTCGAATGTCATCGTTCCAAGCGGGAACATGAGTGGTGTCGGAACAGGTAACGTAACCGTCACCGCTGTGCTCCCTTGTTGGAGTGTGACCAGGTTGCTTCCGCCGCTCACATTGAGTGTGGCGGTCGGTGCGTTACTCAACGAGTAACGCACACTGCAGCCAAAAGTATGATCACCAACCGCAATAAGCGGTTGGCATACAACACCATTGATTGCGCCAGTTGGTGTAACCGTGGCAGTGGTTGTGATGACCTGTGTGGTTGTGGTGCCTGCCTGCCCGGCGATCGGGGGTGGCGACTGAACGTACACGTTCGTTGTACCGCCACCACCGCATGCGATGAGGGACAAACTGAGGGCAGCAAGAAAGGTCACCATGAGGTGACGAAGAACAGAAATTTTCATGCACGATCTCCAAAAAAGTTAAAAACAAAGAGCTTACAAACATAAATATACCTAAAATACACTATTTTGTCAATAGCTTGTATTGACAAAAAATAACTTTGTTTCAAAAGGATTTCCCTTATGTGCCACACCCATGGTGGTTTTTGGATAAGCCTTCGAGAAAGGGTTCTGTTATACCCACAGGTTATGCCTTTTGCATATTATTCGCAAATAAAAACCACCTTCTAAGCAGAAGGTGGTCAAGGGTTGGGTGGAAAAAGGAATTTTTGCAACACACTGAGGATCGTTCCTCACACAAGGCCTTGATGTTAGCCGTTAGGTAAAATATCCTGGACACAGATTTTCTGACATTTTTTCTTGAAAAGTAAGCAAACAAGAAAGATGACGGAGAGTCCGTATGTATTTTCGATTTCACCTGTTTGTGAGGCACATATGTAACGTAGCAGTATTAAGGCTTATTGTATCAACGAATAAGCGGGACATAAAACTTTTACGAAAACATCAACAATTCATAGCAGAATTGCTCGCACAGAACTACTCGCCATTGAACCACTTCAACTGATTATCATCATCAAGTTAAAAGTATTTGGTTAAAGACAAGCTTCTCCTGTTGTTGCGATGGTGCAAGTATATTAACAAGAACTCAACTTTTCCCACCCACTACCCTAAATGTAATCTTACTATAAATATTATATTTGTCAAGCAATAGTAGCCAGTTTGTTACGAAGGGTTACTATTGTATGTTGATATTTATAACTGGTGGAGTAGGTTGATTATCACAGCGATACATGGCTATGTTCTCTGCTATAGGTTCTTCGTACTCAGTAGTAGCTTCACAGTTTTTTGCTGCATAAGCTTTCTCCCCAACCTCTAAACGAAAATATGAAAGCAGGCCTTTAAACACAGAGGCGAATTTTGTCTCTGATTCTTTTGAGATTTGATTTGGGTTAAATCCTCCACTGTCACACTCCCACACTGTTCTAACGCATTGAGATCCGTTCATTGTGTAGCCGACTGGACAAAAGTATGTTGTGTCAGTATATGAGGCTTTAACTTTATCAGAAGGACAAGTACATAGACTGGCTGTTGACCCATTGCCACACGCACAACTAGAGTCGTTCTTAATGGTTGCAGTGTCTCCAGAAGCAGGTCGTCCAGTTTGATTAAGAGAGCAAACATAACTCACACTATAATTCCCAGGAGCCCACTTAGAAGTATCTCCGTAAGATTTTGATCCAGAGGTTACTGTTACAGGGAAAGATACTTTAGAAGCTGACCATGAACCAGAGCAGGAAAGAGCGTTCGTTGCAGTCCAGGCAACGGCGAGAGGTTCTCCTGGGCATATGCTTATTGCTAGAAGAGGAGGGGAGACAATAAAGAAGAGTGCTGTGAATGATAGCAGGATGGTGATTATTTTTTTCATAACTATATTAAAGTGATATTTGTAGTATACAAAGGATGTAGAGTCATGTCTTTATGTTATACACAGATTTTTTATAAAGAGTACTTCCATTGTTTTCTAGTATAGGTTACTCTTTAGAAATATTATGCAAGCTATATCATTACTTCAACCTCTTATCAATAAACTAAAAGTTACAGCATTTGTATTGGTTTCTGTTGTGATTGCTTTTATTCTCAACATTATGTTGCTTCGTTTGACTGATGCTGTTGCATTTGGGCGTATCGTAGGAGTTGAGACTGCTTATGCAGATGCCGGAGGAGGAGGGGATGGTTGTTGTGGGTGCGGTTGTGATGTTAATGGAGATGGTAGTGCAGATGAAGCGAGTCAAGATATTTACTTTTACTAATTATTCCACGACTAAAAAAGCGAGCCTCAAAAGCCTCGCTTTTTTAGCCCACGCAAATCCTCCCGTGGCGTCAGTCCGTGAGATGGAGTGAGTTTCTGTGTCAGAGTTCTCCGGTTGTTATGATACGATACAAGCATGACTGCAAAACAAGAGTACTGAAGAACGAGCCACTCTGTATAGCAGACATTATCAAATGTTATATTGCAAACCAAGGAGAACTCGACACAGGTCAAAGAGCTACGCTCTTTGACTAGAGCAATCCAAAGGATTGCGTCTAATCCGATGTGGCGTCAGCTCAGCGTCCTTTAGTTGGTGTGCGATAGTGTGAAGCTATAGTTTGTATAGTAAACTCAAGCTATAATTGGTAGTAATGCTGTTTACTTACACAAAAACAACCTTAGAAAAGCTTCTCTTTTTTTTTATCATACTTTTTGATAGGGTAACGAAAAAGAACTTGGTCTGTAAAGTAGAACTGCTTTTTGTCTATCTTCGTTTAAAAAAGCATAAAATCGTCACTTCTCTTAATGTTGGGAGATTACAAGATCATCTTTTTTTTGTCTCAGCAAACATTGCAATTCCAGGGAATCATTACGGCAGTAGTGTAAGCGAAAGCAAAGAGGAAGCCTTATCCATTTCTTTGGGTGAGTCACTTGAGAGGTATATTACCTACAGTAGAGGTTTTTCTCCACAAAAAAGTGAAACATTGCTTACTTATGATCAAGCAAAAGAATTATATGACCATGTTTACTTCCCTTCACTTTTTCATACTATGTTTGGTATAGAGGATAAACATAAGGCAAAATACAAACAAAGTAAACTCATTTTTTTGGAAGGATTTTCTTTACTTGATAAAAAAAGAGTTGCTCTCCCAGGTCAGCTTGTTTATTGGGGGGAGAGAAAAAGTTTTTCTAAAGAGCCAATACTTCTCCACGCAAATACAAGTGGCATGGCTGGGTTCTTTACAAAAAGTGGTGCCATTCTAAGAGGTTTGCTTGAAGTTATAGAAAGAGATGCTTTTCTCTGTCACTGGCTCACTAAATGTCCTCCGCTTCATTTTGATAAAAAAACGTTTCCAGATCATATAAAAAATAAAATTTCTTATTATGAAAAAAAAGAGCAAGAAGTTTTTGTATTAAATAGCACTACAGACGTTCAAGTTCCAAGCGTCATCGCTCTTCTTTATAACAATAAAAAAGATGCTTGGGTGGTTTCGCTTTCCGCAAGGCTTAGTATAGAGGAAGCGATTAATTCTTCACTCTTAGAACTTGCAAAGCTCGAGCTGTTGTTCGATGACGACGACGATGGAAAGGCTCTTAATGAATTAGAGAAGAGAAAAGAGAGGGGTAAAAAGTTCTCTTTTCCCAATAATCCAAAAGATAGAATCTTTATTGCAAGAGGGGAAAAGTTTAGGAAGGGTGTAGATTGGATTTTTTCTGGCGACTGTATTTCTTTTGAAGAAAGTAAGAAAAATGACCTTGTTTCATCTCAGGCTAAGGGTGAGGAAAAAGAAGATTTCTTATTACAAGACAGTAACAAACTAGAGCAGCTCTGTAAGCATCTACTCACTCTAGAAGATAAGTATCATCCTTACTATTATGAACATAAAGATAAAGCGCTTGATGAGTTAGGTTTTCATGTTGTAACAACCGTGGTCCCAGAATTAATGCCACTGTATCTTGATGAAAAATTTGCAATCACAAAGAGCCAGAGACTTACTAACTTTTCTTATTCAAAGAGAGGCAGAGGAGAATTTATTCTTAATGAAGAACCTCACCCGTTTTATTAGATGAGTCAAGAAGCGACATGGGTAAAGGGTAAAGAAATTATCCACATTACCCCGCGATAATTTCTAAAAAAGTAAAATGGTCATGATATGCTAAGGATACTTGTATGAAACATTTAAAGTACCTTTATCTCTTCATTATTATTGTTCTCGTTGTTACTGTTGTTTTCTTTGGAGTGCGGGTTTATTTTGGGCCATCTATTCTTACACGAGAGGAGCTTCCTCAATATATCGACGAAGTGACTAAGGTTAATACGCCTCCAGCTGTTCTACAGAATTTCCTTGTTGATTCCTTATCTAAGGGTATTAATGATGACGCAACAAAGTCAGCTGCGTATTGGATATCGCACAGATATTTTGATACGGATGGTGATATTTATGAGATTTATGATTTTATACAAAAAAATCCATCCCTTAGCTTTCTTCAAGATGAAGCAAGAGCTATCTATCCAGAGTCTTTTCAAAATGTTGAAGCTAAACTCTCGGCTAAAGGTGGACGGGATTCATTTAATGTTTGGTTAGCGTATATGGAAGGACTTGAGAAGAACAATTTGCTTGCTTTGCCCGGGCTAAGTACGCTTGCTAATAAATATATAGAAGGAGTGGCGAATTTTGAAGCCGGAAGAGATAAGAAACAAAAAGTTGGAACAAGTACAGAGGCTCGTATTAAGATTAATACAGATAAGTCTCTTTATTATGCAACAAAAGCAGAAGGAGATCTGGTTAAAGTTATGGCAGGTGATGTAAGCATGTTTGCAACAAAAAATGACGCAGTTGTGGCACTCACTCAATACGCTACAACCCTTCAGTTTTATAAGCTGCTTGGGATAAAACATGTCTCACCATATAGTGCGGATGCTGTTTACGATAAAGCGCGAGAGCTTTCGGTGGGGACTACACTCAATATGTTTACCAGCTTTGTGAGAGCAACCATGCTTGTTAAAACAGGGGAAGCGACGAGTGAAAAAATAACAGAATATCTGTCTCCTATTATGTCAGTAACTGGAGTTGTTGAGCAAAAGTCTTTTGTCTACAAGATTATTAATGCAAAAACGCTTGGTTTAAGCGGTATTTACTCCTATGAAAATATAAGAACACTTGCAAACAAGAGTGAGAAGTTCAAGGGTTATTTAGAGAGTATGGGTTGGACTGCTGGAGACTTTAGAGAGCCATATAAGAGATAGCTTTTATAATAAAAATTCTAATGAATAAGAAGAGCTGCCCTAAGGGCGGCTCTTCTTATTCATTCTTCTTTAAAATATGTTAGAATGCCTTTATTATGAAAGAAAAGATCAAAGGTGTATGGGTGATTATCGGAATAGTAGCACTATCTGGATGGCTTTGGCATTCGGTAGTTAATAAAGGGGAAGGGTTCACTCTTGGGCTAGACCTGGCTGGAGGGTCAGCACTTACTTACTCTATTAAGACTGAGACATTACCGCAAGATGTTAATGTCGAAGAAGCTGTTGAGTCACTTCGTGACGTTGTAGAACGACGTGTTAACCTTTTCGGGGTTCGTGAGCCTACTGTGGTAACTCAATTTAGTCGTTTAGAAAATGAATGGCGCCTCATCGTAGAACTTCCAGGTGTTACTAATGTTGAGGAAGCTGCCAAGCTGATCGGAGAGACTCCAGTGCTTGACTTTAGAACAGAGAAGGCAGGAAGTGCACCTCTTAATGCTTCTTCTACAATGTTTGAGTTCATTCAAAACTATGAGCAAACTAAGCTTACCGGAAGTTATCTGAAGCGTGCCGCGCTCATGTTTGACCCAACTACCAATCGCCCGATGGTGGAGCTCACTTTCAATGATGAAGGGTCAGATCTTTTTGCGTCTATCACTAAAGCAAATATCGGCAAGCAAGTGTCTATATTCTTAGATGGTGTGCCAATCTCCAGTCCTGTTGTTAACGAAGAAATTACTGGAGGTAAGGCTGTTATATCAGGTACATTCACCACAGAAGAAGCACGTCAGCTCGTAGGACGTCTCAATTCAGGTGCCCTTCCTGTACCGATTGAACTAGCTGGTAAGGCGGTAGTCGGAGCAACACTTGGTGAGAAAGCTGTTGAGGCTGGAAAATCATCTGCTGTTTACGGATTCCTCCTTATCGTTATCTTCATGATTATTTGGTATAGAGTCCCTGGTGTGCTTGCTGGTATCGCGCTCGTGTCATACGTAGCCATTATGCTCGCACTCTTTAAGTTTATCCCAGTGACCCTCACAGCTTCTGGTCTTGCTGGATTCATTATCTCTATCGGTCTTGCGGTGGATGCGAACGTGCTCACTTTTGAAAGAATGAAAGAAGAATTGAGATCAGGGAAGGGGCTTAAGGAAGCTCTTGAAATTGGATTCACTCGTGCGTGGACATCAATTAGAGATTCTCATTTGGCAGCCATTATCGTATCAGTAGTACTCTTCTTTATTGGAACATCTATTGTAAAAGGGTTCGCTTTTACATTCTTCCTAGGAGCTGTTATTTCTTTGTTCTCAGCGCAGGTAGTTACTCGCACACTTCTTCGTGCTGCAGCGCCTAAGAGTTTAGGGAAGACTGGTCGCTTCCTCTTCGGATCTGGCTTTGTTAACAAGTAACCAGTAACTATCAACTAATAAACAAATATATGTTCATAGTAAAAAATAAAATCATATTCATCACACTCGCTGTAGTAATGGTGATAGCTAGTATTATCTCTATTAATCATTTCGGTATCAAGAAGGGGATAGACTTCTCAGGTGGTACTACTATCGAGATTAGCGTTGCTAGTTCTACGGTATTCGGTATTGACTTGGCTTCTTTTGAAGAAAAGAATATCAAGGCATATAAGACAGGTGACTTCAGCTATAAGTTTATCTCTCCTCTTCCTTACGAAGAAGTTAATAAAGTAGTTAAAGAAAGTATTGCCGGGATTTCGTATACAGAAACACAGATTAACTCAGTAGGGCCTGTGCTTGGGAAGGAGATGACCAAGAAAGCAGCTATCGCGATTATTGTTGTAGTACTTGCGATTCTCGCATTTATCGCATTTGCATTCCGTGAGGTGTCAGTGCCTGTAGCGTCATGGAAATATGGTGTTGCTGCTATGATAACGATCGTTCATGATATTGTTATTCCAACCGGAGTATATGCTTATCTTTCTTATGCATATGGAGCAGAAGTGGATACACTCTTTGTGGTGGCCCTTCTCACTATTATGGCGGTGACTATTTCTGATAAGATAGTGGTATTCGATAGAATACGAGAAAATCTTAAGTCTTCAAAAGCGTCATTTGAAGATATTATTGGTATGAGTCTCCGTCAGACTGCAGTGCGTTCTATTAATACATCACTCACTACAGTGCTCGCACTCATCGCGCTCTACGTATGGGGTCCTGAGACAACTAAGTTCTTTTCTCTAACGCTTATGGTTGGGCTCGTGGTAGGAACATACTCCTCGATCTTCGTAGCAAGCCCGCTTCTTACATATTTAAAAGGGAAGAAGTAGAAATGGTTATTAGTGGATAGTAATTGAAAATGAGAAAAGGGCGCCCCGAAGGGGCGCCCTTTTGTTGACATGAAGTTTACCTTTAGGTGAACTTCATGTCATGACAACAAAGGTAACCAAAATAGTTAAAAATCAAATCATTGGACTCAAAGAGTTTAGGCTCGACACAGAAAAATATATTAATGAAATTGAAAAAGGAGCCTCTTTTGTTGTTGTTAAGAGGTCTAAGCCTGTTTTTAAATTGACCAAGATAGAAGAAGAATGGGAGACGATAGCTGATTTTAGTCATTTGTCTGGAGGAGGTATTTCAGGGAGAGAGCTACTCAAGGCTCTTAAAAAATAACTTTCATGTCCTCAGAGATAGAAAAATTCTCAAGAAGCTTTCAAAGAAAGAGCGAGAGGTTATTTATCTTACCGTCGATAAAATTCTTAGTGGCAATATTTCTGGTCTAGATATTAAAAAACTAAAGGGAACAGAGAAAGCTTGCAGAGTAAGAGTGGGGAGGAATAGGATTATTTTTGAAATGATTAAGAACGATATTACTATAATCTCAGTATCAAGAAGATCGGACACGACGTATGATCTTTAACAGGAGTTCCTCTTTTTAGTTTTTCTTCTGGCTGTATTCATATATTCTATGATCTATATTCTGTCTTCTGCTATACTTATCGTATATGATGCTAACACCAGAAAAACAAGCGTTGCTAGAGTTTCTTAATAGTCACCTCGCTCTCGCTACTCTTATTGGGTTTATTATTCTCTGTCTTTGGATTGTTGATATTGTGTTATTAAGAACAAAGACTTTTGCTCGGTATCGCAGCTACTACGAACCAGTCTCTAGGTATGTACTACCACTTGGGTTTTTGATTACACTGTTCTCGACTGTTGTGTCGCTTGTCTATTCTGACTATCTGGGGGTGCTACCGTGTGGACTCTGTTGGTTCCAGAGAGTATTTATCTATTCTATGGTCTTTGTCTTTGGTGTCGCGTGGTACAAGAATGATCGTAAGATCTTCGACTATATCCTCGCACTTTCTGTGCCAGGGCTTATTGTCGCACTCTATCATCAATACCTTCAGATGGGCTACTCCGAGCTCATCCCATGTCCAGCTATCGCTTCTACGGTTGATTGTGACAAGCCTACTTTTATGGAATATGGTTTCGTCACCTTCCCATTCATGGCGGTTGTGATGTTTGGGTATACAATCATGCTTTCATTAACAGCTAAGATGTTTACTAAATAATCATATGAACCAAGAAAAAGTGACAGGCCAAGCAGGACTTGAAGGAGAAGGATTCCAAATAACTCCAGAAATTATTTTAAAAAATAAAGAAATGGTTGTAGATTTTTTTGGTGACAGAAGAGATATATATGCACTTCTTAAGAGACCTGGCACAACACGTCCTTCTGTGAGTCTTGAAACACAGGAGGCCCTCCCCCACGACGAAGATAAGCATAAAGATGAAAGCGATCAAAGGCCTATGCCAATAGACCAGCTACCTCTTGATCCAAACAGAATTACAGAACAAAGAGCAGAACATATTGCTTTATTCTTTAGAGAGTCGCCTCGATTACTCGCTGAGTTCTTGGAATATCAAACGTGGTATGACTCAAGAGTTTAATACAATAATCAAAGCGACAGTAATCCTTTTTATCAATAAAGAAGGGAAGGTAATTCTCGCAAGAAAAAAGCAACCAATACATACCAGCGAAGATACTATAGAGTACAGTCTTGGGTTATATAACTGATACGGAGGCAAAATGGAAGAAACTGATGGCACCATCGAACAGACCGCACTCAGGTGGGCTCCATCAAGAGGCTAATGTTGTCGCAACAGTAGAGGCTCTTTCGCGGCCTCTTATTGTTAATTTAAAAAAACAAAAGGATAATACAGAGATTGATTTTATGAAAGTGTTTTTTTATACAGTACGAGAATACTTCGGTGACCAACAAGAGACTAGAGAAATGGGCGCTCCAGAAGTCTTTGACCAAAATGCGTTGCCGTATCACGAGATGATGTCAGCCGATAAGGCTATTTTTGAAAAACTATTGCGACAAGAGTACAGGGAACTTGATGTACTGCTGCGCGGTAAAGACATGCTTCCTGTAGTAAGAGAAGCCCCCCTACAGAACAATGAGACAGATCACGAAATAAGAGAAGGTGTGGTCAAGAGTAATCGCGGGATGAGTAATCCTTTTATGATGCGTTAGTTGATATTGAGGCTGCGAGAACTCCTTTTGTTCTACACCATTCTAGACATTCCTCCAAGACTTCTTCTATCGTCATGTTACTTGTATCTATATAGAAAGCATCTGACGCTAGTTTGAGAGCTCCAACCTCATGTGCCTTATCAGTTTCATCTCGTTTTCTTAATTCCTCACATATCATTTCATATGTTTTCCCAGAACTTCGCCTCTCTTCATCTTTGAGGCGTCTTTTTGCGCGTGCTTCAACAGAAGCGTCAAGATATATCTTCGCGTGTGAATCTATGAACACAGTAGTTGCCATATCTCTTCCTTCGGCTACTAATCCAGGGTTTTGAATTCGGCTTCTCTGGAAGTCGCGTATAGCATAACGTAGCGGCGGATAGAAGCTAATGAGTGCTGCGTTGTTGCCAGCTTCTTGTGAAGAAATAATAGGCCAAATGTCGTGTCCTTTATAGATAACTTGCTTGCCTATGAAAGAAACATTAACACTTTCGCTAATAATAAGAGAGACAATCTTATCAAGATTGTCTTCTGTATGGTCATTGATATCGATATTGTTAACAATGGCAAGATGTGCAGCAAGTCGGTAGAGTGCCCCTGAGTTGAGATAGTGGAAGCCGATTTTTTGTGCGAGAAGATTAGCGATTGTGCCTTTTCCAGAGGAAGCTGTCCCATCAATAGCGATTATTGGAATGGGATTTTTTTCTTGCATACTTAATGAACTAGTATAGCCTGGTTGCAACTATTTTTCTAGAGGTGTAGAGTTAGATAACTTGTGTAACAACAAGGAGGCTGTAACTATCTGAACGGGGGATCATTCGACACCAAGTATCTTCCTAATCATGAGGCCAGACAACATTGATGCCATCATGTATTGCTGTAACAGGACCTGAACTGCTGACGTAGATGTTGAATATTTCGAATGTATTTCTACATCAAAATATCGCAGATCGTGTGAGGTAAGATAAGAGCCGAATCGAAGGGGGTACCCTTCGATTTTTTATTGGAAAAGCTCAAAAAAGCTTACGAAAAAAGCTCCTATAAAAAACATTCTTTGATAAAAAATAGAAGATTCATAAAAGATTCTTTGTCATAAGGCATTGTTTTAGTTGTAACTATTTAGTCATAACTAAGAACTGGTTGATTTTCCTTGACTTTACTTTTCTTTTCGTATAGAATAGGGAGCACTTCTTACTGATTATAAAGTAAGCGGTTATAGAAGTTACTTTGAAAATCAAATAGTCTGTATTACTACCTCACCGTAACGAGGTAGTAAGTGACCAGACAATACATTACACATTTTGTGCTTAATTGTTTTTCTTTTGTCACTCTCTATTAAATAGAGTTTGATCCTAGCTCAGGATGAACGCTGGCGGTGTGGATAAGGCATGCAAGTTGAACGGAACTAATCACATGGAAATGTAAAGCAAGCGTGAGTAGCAATACAAGTGCAAGCAATACATGGAAGCGTGACAGTTTAGTAGCAAACGAGGTAGTAATATTTAGGAACGTACCCCAAAGTCGCAAATAGCCTTTCGAAAGGAAGAGTAATATGCGATGGTCTCGCAAGAGTAAAGATTTATCGCTTTGGGAGCGGCTTAAACAGTATCAGCTAGTTGGTAAGGTAATGGCTTACCAAGGCTATGACGCTTAGGAGAGGTGAGAGCCTGACCTCCACCGATGGGACTGAGACACGGCCCATACACCTACGGGTGGCTGCAGTCGAGAATCTTCCGCAATGGACGCAAGTCTGACGGAGCGACACCGCGTGATCGATGAAGTGCTTCGGTATGTAAAGATCTTTTATGAGGGAAGAAGTTTATTGACGGTACCTCATGAATAAGGGCCTGCAAAACTCGTGCCAGCAGCAGCGGTAATACGAGTGGCCCAAGCGTTATCCGGAATTATTGGGCGTAAAGGGTATGTAGGTGGTTGTATTAGTCGGATGTCTAACCCCCTTGGCTTAACCAGGGAACAGCATTCGAAACGGTACGGCTAGAGTATGTTAGGGGTAAGCGGAACTCATGGTGTAGGGGTGAAATCCGCTGATATCATGGGGAACACCAAAAGCGAAGGCAGCTTACTGGAACATTACTGACACTGAAATACGAAAGCGTGGGTAGCGAATGGGATTAGATACCCCAGTAGTCCACGCCCTAAACGATGTTCTCTCGCTATTGTGAGTATCGACCCTCACAGTGGCTTAGCTAACGCGGTAAGAGAACCGCCTGGGAAGTACGATCGCAAGATTAAAACTCAAAGGAATAGACGGGGAGACGCACAAGCAGTGGATTATGTGGTTTAATTCGATGGTAAACGAAGAA
>JBDKJD010000012.1:0-9770 GCA_039796775.1 Candidatus Parcubacteria bacterium
TCTCCACGGAGAACCAAATGTAGAAACACCACGTGATGCTCTACGTACCTTCCTTAACTCAGGACTTCCTTATGTAGCGGTTGGAGATTATTTGGTAGGGAAGAGGGGTTAGAGATTTCTCTGCGCAGTGATAAAAACAATAAGCTGCAAAGATATTATTTTGGTACCTGAACATACTCAGGTCTAGTTGTGTGTGGATGTTTGTACCCATCAACTACAGCTCGTGTGATTAATTTCATTCGATACCAATATGTTTTCCAGGAAGAATGTTTGAAGAACCCAAGTACAAATAATCCAATATGCCAGATAATAATATTAATAAGGAGAGAAAGTTTATTTTGATAAGTGTGACGACGAGAAATAATGACACCATTTCTGACGCGGTAATATACTTTGTAGTCAGCTGTGCTTTCTCTGAATAACCCCCATATATGCCCACCTTCTTCAGGGAAGGTGAGATCGATATCATGTATGATAGGACGTGCGCATTGATAGGACAAGAATCCGGCTTTTTTAACTCTCCACGCGAAGTCAAGATCTTCCCCATAAATAAAGAAAGAAGAATCATATACATCAACTTCCTTTAACACTTCTATTGGATAAAATGATCCTCCTGTTACGAATGCTTGAGTAGGGAAGATTGGAAGCATCGGACCATGCGGGTTTTCTTTCTTACCTAGTATGAGTTTTAGGAGATTAATTACTTTTTTTATACTGAATACTTCATAGATTGTACCGTCAGGCATTTGTGATTGAATTGACGATCGATTAAATGACCCTGTGACTCCTGGTACATCAACTCTATTAGCTATCATTACCACACGATTATTCGGGAAGTATTTATAATTATCTAGGAACATGTCGATACCTCCCTCCTCAAGTACACAATCATCATCCATGATTAATACGTACCCAGCATCTGTACCTTTTGCATAGTCTGCACCTTTTGCTATCGCTCCTGAGAAGCCAAGATTCTCACTTTGTCTAAGTACGACAATTTTGTGAGCATATTGTCTAGCGTATACATCCATTGCATCAGGATTCTTTGAATTATTATCAACGATAACTATTGTCTTAATTTTTTGTTCAGAAACTAATGGCTCAAGAGTTTGTTTGAGAAAATTCCATCTATCTCCGTACACTACGACAACAACAGTAACATTAGTATTTTGATGTATTTTTTTATCGTACATAGAATCGTATTTATTTTTTTAATTGTACCATAGAGTACTCATCTTTATAAAAATCGCCTCCACCTAGTAAGAGGGGAGGCGTTAAAGGTGCTGATTTAGGTCAGTGACTGCTTTCTTTGTTTTTCGATGAAATAAATAGAAACGATAGTGATGACCACTCCAATGATTTGTTCAATATTTTGAGTTTTGCCAAGTATGAAGTAACTCCCTAGCATCACAGAAGGGGTTACTCCAAGGACAAACGTACCTACTTGTACCGAGGTTAAGTGAGTAAATGCTGTGAATGCGCTATAAAAATTAAGCACACCAGTTAGAACAGAGAACCCCACAAGAAGTGAGATGTATGTCCAGTCATATTGTTTGATAGCCAACGGTTCAGATGGATTATTAGACAAAATTAGGGATACTAGGACGAGTGTTGCACTCATCCAGAAAGCTTTTACCCAATTTGACTCAGTAGACCTGTTGGCATATTGAATAAACAATCCATTAAACAGCATAGCGCACAAGCTAAACAAGAATCCGTCAAAGTTCCAGGTCATGGTCTCAAAGACATTTAACGCAAGTGCTGTTCCAAAAAATGCGATAAGCAACATCACATAAAAAGAAACACCAAAACGTTGACCACTTCGTATGCTGAACACTATAGGCACAAGTACAGCCAGATCAAGGAACAAAACAGTAGCATTACTCCCCCAGGCGACCGCTCCTTTGAAGAGGAAAAAAGTCGCTAAAGAAAAGAATACAGAGATGAAAATGAGTTCTTTGCTTGGAACCACTCTCACTTTCTTAAACGCCAAGAAGGCGACAATAAGCACGCCTGCAAGAACGCCAGATGCTCCGCGAAGGAACATGCTTTCTGTTGCGATTAGCCCTAACTTTTCAGCTAGAGGAATAGTTGCCATGGTGAGATAGATTCCCAACATGCCAAGTGCTCCCAAAACAGGAAATAATTTCATGATAATCCTTTCAGATTGAGATGGTAATGAGTCCGGTAGTATTATAACACATTTATAATATTTATCAAGGATTGTTGTTGACCTATTGCTTTTTTAGTGTTAGTGTTTAGCCACAGTCAAGTGACTGGGTAGATCTTTTCAAATAAGGAGTTTCAGTAATGACAACTAACCAACAGTCTCCCCAGAGGGCTTCTCACGTCGTACCTTTTAACAAGCTTGCTCATATCGAGTTTGCCTGCGCTTGTTTTTCTAATGTTTTAGGCAACTCTTCTTCTGATGATCCTGCTGTAGCTGTTGCGCAAATCGTTCAACAGTTGCGCCTGCTGCCCAAGGACCAGCACATCGGAAATGTAGATGCGGTCTCTGCCATCGCAGGCATTCAATTGGATGGCTCAGTGCTACAGGCAATTAGTATGTTCGACCAGCAATCTAGTATTCGGCATTGTCTGATCACGGGGTATCATGGCCAGAAACGAGTGGATGAAATGTTCATTCAAAATAAGGTGGCTGATTACTTTGGCTCAAAGCGAACAGACGGCCTCATCTCTCAAGGGAAGGCTAATCACACAGGCCATCAAGCAGCTTGGATTACTCAACACGTGAAAGAGCTCGGTCTCGAGTCACTCATCGTGATTGCGCCAGCATTTCATCTTCCGCGTGTTTATGTGACATTTCTTGAGGCACTACGCCGAGTGTTAGGTGATGAAGGATATTTGAAATTCAAACTCATTCCTATCGCTTATGGAGGTAATCCAGAAGCACCTGAATTGCTCGATGTTGCTGCTGAAGCTGAGCATGGTGAAAGCGACGATTCTCATGAGTATCGCACAGTCAATCAAGTGATGGCGGTCCCAGGTGAATGTAATCGCATTGGCGGTTATCAACAAGTAAAACCAGATGGTAGCCAAGGTGATTGCCTTACTACGCCACGCCTCGTCGAGTATGTACAAAAGGTGTTTGGACTTGAGGTCTTTCCTTGGTTGACGTTTAAGACTCACGAGTAAGTACTCAAGTTTGACATTCTCTATGTGTGTTTAACCGCAACGTGTAGCTATGTAATAGCTCCCGTTGCGGTTTTTTGTATTACTATTTCAAATAGTATGATAGGATTATTATTATGATAAAAGGTGAAAAAATATTCATAACAGGAGGGGCTGGATATTTGGGAACCGCCCTTGTGAAGCGATATTATGAAGATAATGAAATCACGGTATTTAGTCGTGATGAAGCTAAGCATTATTATCTCAAAAAGAAATTCCCTAAAGTGAAATGTGTGATAGGGGATGTTCGAAATGCTGAGCTTTTAAACAGAGTAATGAAAGGTCATACTATAGGAATATTCGCTGCATCACTCAAACAAATCGAAGCAGTGGATGAGAACGTGCACGAAGCGATGCAGATTATTGTACACGGCGCTATGAATTCTCGTCATGCAGCACTTCTGAATAATTTGAAAGCTGCAGCGTTTATTTCTACAGACAAGAGCCGTGCTCCGACCACTTTGTATGGCGCGATGAAGTTCGTAGCAGGGGAGGCATTTATATTGCACGCTGAACATGAGAAGACGAAGTTATCATCAGTGATCTATGGTAATGTTCTTAATTCAACGGGCTCAATCATTCCGCTTATCTGGGATTCTATTAAGAAAGGATATTATCTCAAGATGTATGGTAATGATATGAGTCGTTTCATGATAGATGCTGAACATGCGGTTGATACTATTGAATATGCATTAAACACAACAGGCCATAATATTATCCCGAACCTAAAAGCGTTATCGATAAAAGATTTGTTTGAAATTTATGAAAAACGTTTTGGGCTCAAATGGGAATTGGGTGAGCCTCGTATTTCAGAAAAGGCTCATGAACAAATGATAGGAAGCCAAGAAGTATCGAGAGTATTTTATGACAAAGAGAATGATATGTATTTAATGCATTACAAAAATGTGCACAACGCTGTAACATTTCCAGAGAACGGTTTTAGCTCTGAGTATCATACTGTTAGCAAAGAAGAGTTAGAAAAAATATTAGAGCGATACGATTTCTTTAAGCCTTAATTGTTCACCACTCCTACGCACTTAACTTATGAAAAAAATACTCATACTAGGACATAACGGAATGTTAGGAAATGCTGTGTATAGATATTTCTCTTCACGCACAGAGTATGAAGTGGTCACTATTTCTGCACGCTACGGAGATAGTAATTTCGAAACAGAGATACGCACTCTTAACCCAGAGTATATTATTAACTGTATAGGAATTATTCCTCAAAGGAAACAAGAAGAGTCTCTGTATGAGGAGATTAATGTTAACCTTCCAATTTTCCTTGAGACATTAGGTGTAAAGATAATTCATCCATCGACTGATTGTGAATTTATTGGGAATATTGCTCTCGGAGAAACATACTCAAAACAAGATATGAGAAACGCAGAAGATCTATACGGGAAAAGTAAAGCTTATATATCAGAACAGATAGAAAATAATTTTCACCATACAAAAATTATCAGAACTTCAATTATCGGACACGAACTCAAGAATCATGTTGCATTACTCGATTGGTTTCTTCATAGTGAGGGGGAGGTCTCTGGCTTTAGTAATAAATATTGGAGTGGTATAACCACCTTAGAGTGGGCTAAGCTTGCGCATTCTTTGATTGAGAAATGGGATGTATATCCGACCCTTAATCAATACGCAACAGACTGTGTGAGTAAGTATGAGCTCTTATGTTTAGCTAAAGATGTATATCAAAAAGATATCACTATTACAAAAAAAGAACATTCATTAACAGAGAACAAGTGTTTGTCTTCGGATATACCGTTACCATTAATACGAGATCAATTAGAAGCATTGAAGAAATTCTATGAAAAATAATCTAACCAAACCTACTCCAAAAAAGCCTATAACAAAAACAATCCTAGTTACCGGATGTACTGGCTTTATTGGAGCTAATTTTGTGATGGCTTACAAGAAAAAATATCCAAACACTACAATCATCGGAATCAGTTCTGCTCTTTCTAAGAGAGCTAATACAGATATTCCAGTCGTTTTGTATAAAGGCTCACTCACCGATAAAAGCTTTGTCAGGGGTGTTTTTGAAAAACACACACCAGAATATGTTGTGCATTTAGCAGGGGATTCAAAAGTTTCAAAAGCCAAGGATCATCCTACAGAAACGACAGAATTGCATGTTGTGGCGACTATTAACTTGCTCGAACTCTCTAGAATGTTTTTGGTTAAAAGGTTTGTCTACGCTTCTTCTGTCGCCGTCTACGATTCAGTCAAAAAAACTCCATTAAAAGAAACCATGGCACCACAGGAGCAGGATACCTTTTATGGATTACAAAAAATAACTACAGAGAAGTTCTGTAAACTTTTTAGCAAAGAGTATGGACTTGATACTGTATCTCTTCGTTTATTCCAAACATTTGGCCCATTTCAATATGGATATTCCTCCGCTATTTCTACCTGGCTAGAGGCAATTTACTTCCCAAAAGAAAGGATTCCTTTTTTGGAGGGGGATGGTAGTCAGGCGAGAGATTTTTGTTATATTGATAATACAGTAGATGCGATGATAAAAGCACTTCACACAAAGAAAGCATTTAATGGAGAGAGTATTAACATAGCAGGCGGGGAAAGTATTAGCTTAAAGGATGTGATAGCGAAGATAGAATTATATTCTGGTAAAAAATTAATCTTAGAGAGAAGGCCGAAGAGACAGAATGAGACAAAAGAATCAAAAGCGTCTATTTTAAAAGCAAAAGAATTGCTCGGATATGTTCCGAAAGTTTCATTTGATACAGGACTCAAAAGAACAATTGCTTGGTTTGAAAAAAGGAAAAATTAAGCCCTACTCACTCACTTTTTTGGGTAATAGATAATAATAAAAAAGAAAAGCAGATAAAGAGTAAGCGATCACGGTTGAAAATGCTGCACCTACAAGTCCGTAGAGAGGGAAAAGTGTATACATGAGAAGTGCGTTAAGTAGAATCGCTCCACCAAAAATTATTATTTGTGAAAAATAACGCTCCTGTGTACTGTACATCCCTAAGAAAAGATAATTCAGGAAAATTGCTGGTATAGAGAATGCGTATATTCTTAACACCGAAACAGAATCAATAAATTCTTTTCCGTATAATAAAGGGACAATAAATATTGCCAAAGCAGCGATACCTAAAGAAATAATTATCCCTATTGAGAGGAAGACAACAATCATTTTCTGAGAATTAGATTTTTTAATAGCATTGGTTTCACCTAAGGAGGTGCTACTTATTTTTGAAATAAGTGCAGTGGAGAGAATTCCTGCCAAAAAGTTAGGCATCTCAGCGATTTTGACCGCTGCTGTATAAATACCAAGAAGATACGGTTCAGAGAATGTAGCCAAAATAAGTTGATCAGCTCGCAGCATGAGTTGCCATAAGGCGAGAGCTACAATACTTGTCTTAATTGCGTAAACAAAATGAAACGACTCCAAGAATGAAGGAGATTTTTCTTGTTTGAACAACTCTCTCCAATGTTTTTGTTTTAGATAGTAGAATGAGAAAAGAATACTAGTCAAAAACATATCAATAGTTGCGACTATTATAAAAGAATACAGTGACGCTTCTTGATGTACTAAGAGTGCTTTAATTAAAAATAGAATAATAGAACTGATTATCTGAAAGAGTGCCACCTCTCTTGCTTTATTAACGACAGTTGAATAGAGGTTAAAAGCGGTAAGAGACTGAAGGAACGAAGGGAGTATCATGATTGCGACCATGATCGCGATACTGTGTGGCAGTGTCAAAAATGCGGCAACAAGACCTGTGATCGTAATTACGAGGAATATATTTATTTTGTGGCCAATATAATGTACCACTTCTTTTTCTTTATATTCTGTTCTTGCTAATTTCCAAACAAAATAAAAATCCATCCCTGCAACAATTGTCAAAAAAGTGGCGAGGTAATTTTGTACGAAGCTAAGCAGGCCAAGATTTTGAGGGCCTAAATATCGAGACACTATGATAACACTAAGGAGAGCGAGTCCTTGTACCACTATTTGAGCTAGTGAGTACCAAGAAAAAGCCTTGAATGTTTTCGTTGTGAATATTGTTTTTAATTTTGAGATTTCGAGAGACATTAAGTATATACGTTTATTCTATCAGAATACGGCTAGATTTAAAGCTTTTTAGTATGATGGTATACTGTAATAAATACCTTTCCAGGAGTCAGATATTTTAATTATTTTTTTAAGTATGTCTATTCTAAAAACAGTTAATGATTCTTTTTTGATTCGAGCGGGTCGTTTTGTTTTAAAACATGTGTTTAAAAATAGAAGATATATGATTGCTTATGGTTTAGCTTATTTTCAAAAAGACTATCACATCCCGGTTTCTTTTTATTCTGGTCAAGAAATATTAGCGTTAATACAAGCAGGTAAGTCGATAGTGAGATATGGAGATGGAGAGGTGGCGCTTATGAATTTTAGAAGTCTCGCTTTTCAGCGGTTTGATCCAACTCTTCGTGAAGGATTATTTAGAAGCATGAAAGGTTCCGCTTCTGATGCATATATTGTCGGTATCAATGAAAGAGCTTTCGTGTCTAACGAAATAATGAGAAATAATAAAACGCTACAGTTACTTCTTCCACAAAAAGTCTATGTTGATATGTATTTTCAGAAAAATAAAAAATACATGGATGCTAGTTTTTTTTATCGAAATGAAAATGTTAACGCATATCTTCTGCCTGCGTTAGAAGGTAGAGAAATTATTTTTGTTACAAGAAAAGAAACGATAGAAAGCATTAAACAAAATCCAAAGTATCCATATCTCCCTTTTACACATTTTATTGAAACTAAAGAGAGGGATGCATTTGATGATTATGAAGTCATATGTAAGCAAGTAGGGGATGTTATCAGTCAGTTAAAGGAGAATAATCGAAAACCTCTTGTGATTGCAGCGTTCGGAGCTGGAACAAAAGTCTTTGCATATGAATATGGCATGAAAGGTGTTCAGGTTTTAGATATAGGAACAGGTATAGAGATTCTCTATCAAGATAAAAGAATAGATGGAATTTTGTAGGAACACAACAAAAAAGAGGCGAAACTATTTATTTTTTATACAGAGAATGCAGAAAGATTTAGCAGGGATGTCTCTCACGAAGAATTGACTGACGTCAGAGATTATCCACCAAAACCATTCAGGTTTGAAGCGTATATTAAAATTAATAGGTCGCAGCCATTTCCACCCTCCGAATCCTATTACTTTGTAACCAAGCCCCTTCATTTCATCAGCAGTCCAACCAGAGAGATGTTCTTGGTGCGGATTGCCGTAACGTTCCCCTTGAGGGAGGAATCCATTAGGTGTGAAGATAATAACTTTTTTCTTGGCAACGTACTCCATTTTCTCTAAGAGTTTGTGACCATCTTCTTTTTCGAGATGTTCCAAGAGATCAAGAGCGATCACTGCGTCAAATGCATTCTCTCCAAAGGTTGTATCTATGTCGAGGGCATTCATTTTTTTGTAGACATCGTGTATACCTCTCTCTTGTGATTCATTTATACTTTCTTGGTAAAGGTCAATACCTGTAGAATGAAAATTTTTCTCTCCCGTATCAGGATCTCTGTAACTATAAACACCACAACCTATATCAAGTACTGTTTTGCAGTCGGAGAGACTTTTTCTCACCTGGGTATGAAAATGGTAGTAACTGAATATATCTTTGACAAGTGGGGTCTTCCTTAAGATTTTACTCAAAGGTTTTCTCAAAAAAACTTTTGCTGTCATCATCGGTGTAGATTTCATAGTTAGTCAAGAGTGTAACATATTGTTAAAATATGTTAATCTCTTTCTTATATAATATGACTTTATTCTATGAACAATAGCGGCTACATTCTCGGTATTCATTATGCTCATGATGCAACTGTTGCCCTTATGAAAAACGGTGAAGTGATAGAAGCGATGAGCGAAGAGCGTTTATCAAGAGCCAAGAAACACTCAGGGTTCCCACATGAGGCGCTTACGTATATTAAGAACAAGTATGGCAATATTCCATTCGATAAAATTGTTCTAGTTGGGGAGAATGCGGCACATGATGGTGTCGTCTTTACAACCAAAGAACAGAACTTGGAGGGAAGAAAAAGTGTCAAACAGGGAGACTATTTCTTGAGAGCTTTAGGGGTGAGATTCCCTCCTTTTGGGTTGATTCTTTTTCTAAGAGATCTTTATTTGATTAAAAGAGATCGATTTGGTGTCAAAAAGAAAGTGGATAAATATATTGAAGAAATTTTTGGCAAAGATCAGGTATCCAAAATCGAGCGTATAGAACATCATCATGCGCATGCTTGGTGTGCGCCGCTTTTCGTTGATGATCTTACCAAGAAGCGAATAGTTCTCACTCTTGATGGTGTTGGAGATGGAATTTCTGGATCGGTTAATGTTTTTGACGGGAAGAAGATTGAGAGAATGTCTTCAGTGTCAGTTGATGCTTCTATTGGTATGCTTTATTGTGGTATTGTTGACATCCTCGGCATGTCCAGAAATGAACATGAGTTCAAGGTGATGGGGCTCGCTCCGTATGCTAAGGCGACAAGTGGAGAGAAGGTGTATGAGAAGCTAAAGAAATTGGTGTGGTTTGATGAGGAG
>JBDKJD010000013.1:0-5117 GCA_039796775.1 Candidatus Parcubacteria bacterium
GACCAGCATAAATAATAGCGGGGCTTGGCATACATACATGAGGGCCGCCGTAGGCGTCCCTCATCTATGTATGCCAAGCCCCTCTGCACCCCAAAACAAACCCACCTATAAAGGTGGGTTCGAGAAAATTACTTTTCGTAATTAATTCATCACGAGCGCGCGGTCTTTTGGAGAGACGACGTCACCTCTTTTGGCGTGAATGTTTGACAAATGGCCTTGCCCTGTTCCTGTGCTTTGCGCTGTTTCATTTCGAGCGAGTGCCGCCAAGCTTTTTGCCATTACTAGATCGCTACCAGCTGCACCAACTCTCCCAGTACATTTCGCACAAGGGTCTTTAATCAAAGGACATCGCCCTTTTTTGAAGATCTCATCTCGACAGTTATCTCCTCCCGGTACGTGTCGAGCACAAGGGTTTTTCATTTGTGGTACTGCATTTGGATGAATTCCAGCAGTCCAGTCACCAAGAGACCGAGTAACAGCCTTTGAAGTATTGCCAAGACCTACTTGAGGTACTGTATGTGATGTATCCGTCATTTTTTGCTCCTAATTATGACATGGATTATGTATGAAGAACTTTTACCCTCTAAAATTTGAGGGTATTAATCATTATGCTCCTTACTATTAATTTTGTAAAGAGTTGTTATGAATTCTCTCTAGATACTCTTGTCCTCAAAGTGCATCCACCTGGACTCGAACCAGGGACCAGTCGTGTATAAGACGACGGCTCTACCAACTGAGCTATGGATGCACTTTATTGACAAGAGTTAAAATAAAAACTAAGTGCTTATCACTATATCAAAAAATCACTCCCAAAACAACACAAGTATTTTGTATTCCTTGACGTATTACCTTTTAACTCCCTAACGACTAGTCACTGTTCCTACTCCATATGCACAGATTCTTTTTCTTCGGTTAATTGTTTAAGGAGAGGATGCGATATTAACTCACTATCTGCCTCTACGAGGGCCTTCGCCTCCCTCCTTGCTATTTCTACAAGTTTTGGATTTTTTATTGCTTCCATCGCCATATCACTTATTCCCCACTGTTTCCCATCTGTGAGCATACCTATACCACGCTCCTTCATATCGAGTTCTGCGAGCTCGAATCCATTCTTGGCCTCAACGAGAGCCTTGAGTCGTCTCATAGTCATTTCACTTTCACTTTCGGTGAAGAGATAACAATATGATTGATCTTTACCTCTTCCTACTCTTCCTCGTAATTGATGTAATTGCGCGAGACCGAACCGTTCAGCATGCTCTATGATAATCACGGTTGCGTTTGGCACATTCACCCCGACTTCGACGACTGAGGTTGCCACCAAGATATCAGATCTCTTTTCCAAAAAATCCCTCATCACTTCTTCTTTGTCTTCCTTCTTCATTTTGCTATGAATAATATCAACAATGAATTCAGGGAAGATTTCTTCGCTTAATCGTTTCGCTTCTTCGTTCACACTCTTTAATGTTCTTTTTTGTTTTTCTTCCTCATCTTGTTCATCTATTCTCGGACAAATCACATACACTTGCCTCCCATTTCTTAACTCACCCCGTATATGTTCATAGATAGCAGGACGTTTCAGTGAGGAGATGATTCTCGTCTCTATTTTTTTGCGTTCAAGTGGCATAGCGTCAAGTACAGTAAGATCAAGATCTCCGAACATGGTGAGCGCGAGGGTACGAGGAATGGGAGTCGCAGTCATAGATAAGAGGTGAGGGAGTTTGCTCGTGGATGCGTTCTTCTTTTTGGCTAGGAGTTTGCGTTGTTTAACTCCGAATCTGTGCTGTTCATCGATAATAATGAGAGCAAGATTAGCGAACTCTACTTTTTTTTGAATGAGGGCATGAGTACCTATCACTATTGATATAGTCCCATCATGTGCCCATTTGGATAATTGAGATTTTGATATTGTGGTGATACCGCCATCTGTCTTGCTTGGGTATTTATAACACGCGCTCCCAGTCAAGAGTCCTATCTCTATATTTGAATTTTTAAAATAATCACAGAAACTTTCAAAGTGTTGTCGTGCGAGAATCTCAGTAGGGGCCATGTAAGCTACTTGAAGACGTTGACCATTATCTCCGCATTTGCCTACCACTTGATGACTCACACACGCTGCGACAAATGTTTTACCGCTCCCTACATCTCCTTCTAAAAGGCGACCCATTGGATGAACGCGCTCCATGTCCAAGAGTATTCCGTTTATAGCGTCCACCTGGGCTTGTGTTGGGCTAAAATTAAATTGGGACATGAAGTGAGATAACGCTTTCTCGTCTCTTTGTATTCCATACGCAAGAGCGTTGTTGGCAAGAGCGCGTTCTCTTTGTTGTTTGATTTGCATCAAGAATATTTCTTGAAAGGCGAAACGTTTGCGTGCTGCGATAGTTAACTCTTCGTTTTTTGGGAAATGAATATAGAGAAGCGCGTCACGCAAAGAGGGTAGATTGAGTTTTTTTATAATAGTTTCTGGGATTGGGTCTAGTACTTCTTGTAGAACATTTGCTTGTATTGCTTTTTTTATAAGAGTGTAGAGATAGAGTGAAGTAAGACCTTTTGTTTCTCTGTATACAGGGGTGAGGAATGACGGCTCATTATTATTTTTGTCACTAGTCTCATCCTCTATGGCTATATGTTTTTCAAAAAGAGTGCTACCTCTTTCTGGGATTACAGATATTTTTTCTATCTGAGGATTAGAGAGGAAGAGACCTCGAGAATCTTCTTGAACTATGCCTGATATGCGTACGAGAGTGTAGTCTGGATACATTTTACCGATATATGCCTGATTAAACCAAATGCATCTAACACGTCCGCTTATATCTTTTATATATGCTGTCGTCATCGGCACATGTCCTTTGAAGCTTCTCTTCACTTCTACTTTGTCCATCTCACCATAAAGTGTTACCGCTTGCCCTTTGGCTAGTGTTGTACTATCTCCTACTTCTGTAAGATCTGCGTAACGAGTAGGGAAGTAATACAAGAGGTCTTCTACAGTTTCTAATGTAAGGCGAACAAGCGCTTCTTTGTGGGAAGCGGAAAGACGGGAAAGGGAGGAGATGCTAGCCGTTAGCTTTTGGCCGTCAGCTTTTGGCTTTAATTCAATCATGACAGTGTTGTAATTAAACCGTTTAGCATTCTAGAGATTTGACTAATTTCTTCAGATGGTTTTATAAAGCCGGCTACTTTAATATAACCAAATTCTTTAGCATACATTAATTGTACTTCAACCTCAGCACAAGACCCATAAGCAATATGAACAAAAGACCTAAAGTCTTCATCTGTAGATTTTCTAGAACCTTCAGCAAGGTTACATGGAATAGATAAGCAAGATCTTCTTATTTGTGAAGTTAAGCCGTAGATTTCCTCCTTAGGAAATTCCTTACTTAAAGTATATATAGACATACCAAGGCTATATGATTTTTGCCAGACCTGTAATTTTTTATAATCTTTCATAGACTAATAGCTAAAGGCGAACAACTAAGAGCTGTTTAACGAAACTGTGGTCTGCTGTTATAAATAATAAGTGCTAAGGTGACAAGGATGAGTACGAAGATGAGCATATTTGTCCCTGTGTAATTATTCATTGAGAAGTTGATATACAGTTCAGATGAGAGAATGAGGAGCACGAAGATAAGAGGGAGCACAGGGCGTGGCCAGATGAGAATGAGGATGCCGAGAAGCACAAAGAAGGAGTGCCAAATAGTGAAGGTAATAGTTTCAGGTATTTTGATTGATTGATTAAGACAAGCAAAAAGTGCGAACTTTGCTTTGTTCACCCCTTGTGTGAGTGCCGTAGCGTGAGGGTAGATGAAGTAGAGCGCTACAGCAAGACGAAGAAGATATGGCCAGATATTAAACATGAGATAAGTATATAATAGCCATTAGCTTTTAGCCATTAGCGTTGAGCTAAATTAGACACAAAGATGTGTGGCCCATTTCTTAATTATATTTAGAAAGAGAAAAATTAAGTGTCTAGGCTAATAGCTAAAGACTAACAGCTAAAAGCTAAAAGTTGCTGCTACCTTTCTCCCGTTGTTGTTACTTGTACTCTCACTGATTGCATTGTGTTGGTAGAAGGGCAGGAGATTTCGAAGTCGGTTGTATATTTAAGTGTGAGTGCTTTCTTGGCAGCTGATGTCCAGTCGACATCGCCTCTACTTGCTGGAAATGTTCTAAGAGAGTCACGTATACTTCTTCTCAATAGGTCATTTCCATCATTATCTTCGTCTGTATTCCCTGTATTGAATATTCCGTTTAAGCGCACTCTTTCTGCTTCTTGGTTTTGATCACATTCTCCTTGTTTGCACACTACTTGAGCTTTCAGTTCACAATCAGGTTTTGGATGCTGCAATGACCATGAGAGTACAGACGTTGAGTCTTTTGAGATAGTGCGAGGTGACGCTTGGAGTAATATAGTAGGGGATGGCGGAGGGCTTGATCTATAGTAAATAACAATAGGAGAGCTTCTTACGTTACCGTTAATACATACAGCAGAGTAATTACCTGTCTGACTGTTGGTGAAAGTCCTTGGAGAACCATAAGCCCCACTTGCAACAACCCCACCACCTTCTGTTCTTGTTACTTCATACGAGGTTGCCCCAGAACAAGTGAGTGTAAATGTTCCAAAAGCTTCATAATATTGCCCAGTAACATTAAATGAAGTCACGTTAGGGTTCACACATAAAAGAGATGTTGTGTTATAGCCCCCAACCGCACAACGTGCACGCACTGTTTCTTCATCGAGAACAAATCCTAGTCCTGATCCTGATCGTAACGCATAAGTAGATTGAGGATAACTGATAGTAATAGGTTGATTGACTCCGGTTGCCATATTGGTATACGCAGTTACACCAGACGTTTCGTTCCTTATTTTTGGTTCAGTTGCGCCAGAAGATGTCCACGTTGCTTGTACCTGACATGTGTCAGCACCTGTCGATATGAGACATTCGTTAGAAGAGACTGTAAGGTTGCCGCTTGCAACCATAGCCACACACATACTCCCGTTCCACGAGCTTCCCGCCTGGCAACTCGCAGTAGCCACCCTGTCAGCATCAAGAGAGGTAGTACCATCTCGAAGTCTAAATGTAGTAGAAGGGTAAGCAACATAGACAAGAAGGGCAGAG